>NZ_NPDU01000024.1 GCF_002811985.1 Leptospira adleri | reverse complement strand
CCGATAATGGCTTTTATGTCTCAAAAATGAACATTTGTTCATTTTTTTTTGATTTTAATGTAATTCAAGATGGCGATGAAGTGGAGAGTTTCCAGCTGTTCCGTCGTTAATTTTGCTGGGCACCAAACCCCTTTCGCCTTGCGGAGAGTCGACCTCCGCCCACAGTACATTCTCCTACGGATTCGAACCGCCACCTTGATTTACATTTTTCATTTTAGATAAGATACATTGGTATTTCCTTTCCAAGAAGGTTCCAACTTACTATGGCTTAATTTGGTGAGCACGGAATTGATAGCACGTCGAAGGATTTCGGAAAAATTGTCTTCAAATAAGCTATCAATATTAGTTACGTAATTTGTCCATTCCTTTGGTTCTTGGGCGCCGACTTCAAATCTGATTTCAATTTGTTCGATATGCGATTTATGAAATCGAAGATGTAATTTTAGCCTATGCTCAGCGTATTCCTCTTCGAACTTTGAAAACAGATGAAGGATTTTTCTAAAAATTCTCAAATCAAAAATATCATTTCCTGATAGATCTTCCGAATTTGATTTTGAGTATAGTCCATCCTTTTGAATAGGCTGTATCCTCTCATCTTGGTTCGTTAGAATTGAAAGTCGAACTCCAGTAATTGTATGTTTTAAATCGTCGGTATTTACCGTTCCTTCAATCGCGGGATAAATTTTCTCGATCGAGAATGTTCCTAATAGTGTATTGCCTTCCCATTCAGTAGATTTGAGTTCGCCGAATTGAGAATCAATGGAAGAAATTGGTGCGATCGTATTTCCAAAGAATACCGGTAGCGTTTCTATGATCGAAACATCTTCCTTCGTTGGGTTTCCGTTTTTACCGTCCGCGATAAGAATTACTGCTTTGAATTCCATTTTAGTCCTCAAGAATATTAGAATCTTCGAATGATACACCGAAAATGAATTGAGTACAAACGTTTTCAAACCATTTTCAAATTATTTAAAAACTCATCAAAAACCCCGTTAAGATTAGAGAAAAAGGTTTGCAATGTTTTCAAACGTTACCCAATTGTCCCTTTCCTGTGGCACGACCTCGGGGCGAGAACTACGAAAAGAATCTTCACTATAGGACTCCAAAAGAGTTCCGCGGCGAAAAAGAAGTAAAAGGAAAGACGGCACCGACAGATTCAAATTCCCCCCCGAAAGAAGAAACAGATCCGCGATTCATGGACGTTTCAACATTTCGTAAAAGTCGTTTCTATGGACCGACCAGAGCAACGGTCGATCAAGCTATCAGTTTAAACAATCGAATGTATGAGATCTTGCGGACCCAGAAAGACGCAAAGGATCCGATTTACGTCGATGATCAATACGTCCTCCTTTCGCAAGGTGTTCGGTGCCGACCCGTTTTCCGACCGGATCCGTTCGATCTTCGCGATATCGGATATTCTTCATCTTTGATTGGTTCTATTCACCAAATTCTCGCCGATGATGTTTCGATGTATTGCGATCTCGACGAAGATCCGGGTTTTTCCATCGCAATGAAGGAAAAGAGAAAGTCCCCTTCTCCGGAAGATAAAATCAAAATGGATAACCTCGGCCATTTGTTGCTTATAATGGGCGATAAATCTCTTCCGACTTGGCGCGAACGTGAGCGCCTAGGCGAGGTTCTTGAAATGGCCACAAGGGATACTCTCGCGATTGATACGGTAGCCTACCAGAGGACTTTTAACAGAAGAAACGAACTGATAGATATTACCTATCTTGATCCGGCCACAATTTTCCGAGTGGATCCGAAAAAGGGCTATAAGGGCGACAAATCAATAACTCACGTCCAGATGATTCGGAATCAAGTTACGGAAGTTTACGAAGCGGGAAGAATCGTGCTTCGCCATAAGAACAATAGTTCCGATGTGAGATTCCGTGGGTTCGGGATTTCCCCGATCGAGTCTTGTATCCTAGAGATCATGTCTTTGATCTTCGTAATAAAACACAACGCGGATCGATTCAATTCCAGGAATCCGCCTCGTGCCTTAATAACTAGTGAAGGGAACATATCGAAGGCTGATCAAGAAAAATTGGAACTAGAATGGGAGAACGCTTATTTCGGTGCTCGAAGTGGTTTTAGACTTCCAATGCTGTTTGGTGCCGGGAAAATTCAAGTCCATAACCTCGAAGTAAACGATGATTTCGAATTCGATAAACTTCTTCAGATGACTGCATCTTTGATCTGCGCTCGGTATGGAATCGACCCCGCACAGTTGGGTTTGAAACTGAACCAGTCTGCGACTCTATCCGAACCTTCCGTTGACGGGAGGCAGCACTTTGCACGGGATCGCTCACACGGTTCACTTATGGCTTTTCATAGGGATTGTTTAAATGAAGTTCACGATCCCCAAGATGATTCACCGTACAAGTTGATTTTTAACGGAGTGAAGGTAGATGAATCCTCGAAGAAAGCTGATCTCTATGATAAGCAATTCAAGACCTTCCGAACGCTTGATGATATTCTAAAAGCGGAAGATCGGCCAACGATGAAAGAACTTGCGGACTCCTATAAAACTACTGGTGTGATTTCGGATGAACAAGCAAAGAAATTTGCTCAAATGGGAATGCTAATCGGAAATCCATACTTTGCCGCGGAGTTTAGTAAAATTCTTGGAAACGGATCTCAACCTGCACAAACCCCTTTCCCAGGAAATTCTCCAGACGGTAATCCGAACTCATCGAGTGAAGGTGCCCCATCCCAAAACCAAGGAAGCGGACCTGATCAGGAAGATGAGTTACCTTGGAGTGATGAAGATTTTATCACTCCGGATTCAGAACCGGTAACTCAATAAAATAAAGCACTCATACGAGTAAAAAAAATTAAGGCGGTATAAAATGTCTGAAGTGAAAGCACAAGAAAAACAAGAGGAACAACCGGGTAGCGAAACTCCCCCTACTTCCGCAGAAAATCAAAGTGCGAATTCTTTGGATAATGACTCTGTAGAAGAAGAGGATGCGACTGGAATTTTGCAACCAATCATCGATGGATTGAGCGACTTGAAGAAGTTCGATCTATACGAAAGCATTCTACAAATTCTTACTACAGAAAATAGAGCTTTCAAAAGCAATATTTCCGGCGTTATAGATCTGCTCGCTTCTGTAGGTGTTGAAACGGAAAAATTTAAGGCTGAACATTGGACTGAATTTGCAGAAAAAATTATCAAGAGCGTGAATACGGATGCTTTTGATAGACTCAGTAGTGGGATCGAAGGAATCCTTCACCAAACCACTGATAAGAAAACAAAACTTTCCCTTTGGTCTTCGGCAATTGATTCCTTCCTCGCAGAACTGGCACACTGAAAGTCCATTTTTACGCGGCCGTGCTGGACGTGAATTCCAGCTACTTGTCGGAGATCGATTAAAGTGGCTGGAATTTTGTGTTATTGGCCCACAAGATCCGGATGTTTTTGCTTCCAAAACTTTTTTTCGTAAAGGGATCTTCTCCTGGGGTAAAAAAACGATCGGGAAATACTTTCCGAATATTTTTGTTAAGAAATTCCCGACAGACCGTCCACCGTTTATTACGATCGGAAAAGACGCTGATCCCACCCAGGAAGAAGTTTCAGATCCAGAGTTTGAAAAATGGCTTTTTGAATATCTGGAAAAAGACTGGAACCCGGTTTACAAAGAGATCGGTGAGACCGGTACGCTTTTAGGATACCTTTCCGGATACTTAAGTGGCGCCTTGAAACTTCCGACAGAAACCATCGATGAAATGGGGATCGAAGATTACGATCGAGCTTTAAAATACAAACTTGGTTTCGGTTTGGAAGATCGTAATTCGCTCGAAAAAATCATTCCAAAATCTCGCGAAAGAGAATTGGCAGCAGAATATGCGAAGAATCATGCCGCGGAATGGGTCGCTATCTATCAACGAGATGAAAAAGGAAACATAATCCAGGATCCAGAGGGAAACCCGGTTCGCGGCGGGAAACCATACGAATATCTGTCTTTGATGTATCGGGACATGATTTCAACAGCGATCACTGAAGGGAAAACCATGGAGCAACTTCAGTCGGAGATGGCCTATCCCGACCTTTTTGAACTTGTAGAAAAGGGGAAAATATCCGAAGATGAGTATCTTAAAATTCTGAATGGGGATGAGTCGTCACTTTTAACGCTCAGATTGAATCGAAACTTCCGGCGCTTTGCTTGGACAGAGGCGTCGATGGCTTTCAACGCAGGGCGAATTTCTGCGTTGGTAGAGAACGGAATCAATTACGCGATATTTACAAAAGGGCGGCGAATGATGTGATGTTTAACTGGTATGAAGAACAATTAGATAGAATCGATGCCTCTTGTAGTTGGGATTTAAACCAGAATGGAATTAAAATCCCACTCGATGTTCGAAAATTTTCGAATCTATGGGAACAAAAATATTATCTAAAATTATTGGATATCAAAGAGAAGATAGCGAGACTTAAAAAGGAAAGGCCGGACGCACGTATTCGACGAAAGGTTATCCTTGATACGATGGCATTGAATCGAGAATATCATGAATACCAAGATTGTGAAAGTGCATTAACGAGACTTCTTCAGGATATTCAGTCTGGACAGATTCAGGTCGTGAGTATGCTCTTGATTTCCATAAAATCCATCGTCGGTGAAATGGTTATTGATTTAGAAGGATCTGGTTTAACAAAAGAAGAACGAATCGAACTCTTAGAAGAAGCATTAGAAATTGAAAAGCGAGAGGGAGGAAAATGGAATTAACAAACCTCTATTATATTGATCCTGGTATAAAGAAAGTGGTCATTTTTTGTATTCTGAATTTTGAAATCTGTTATTATAAGCAATTCTATAATCTAAGACGCTGTTCTGATTCGCTCCTTATCTATGAATCGAGAAATTATTTTGAAGTAAAACACTATGCTGAAAATCAAGATTGTATTTTAGTGGGGCCTTTTTACAAATATGGGACGTGAATTTCTAAAAACGGGTGGAAACACTTTCAAAGTCGAGATCGGTCCTTCAACTTTCAATCCAAATCCTCCAGACGATTTAATTCAAAGGCAAGGCGAACCGGTAATATGGTTGAGGTATTTTCCGAATCCAGACACGAACAGTCAGCAACTTATGGCGCTCCCTGGCAAGAATGGAACTATCTATCGGATTGATCAAACCTTTAGAGTTCCATTGGAGGATCTTCAAAATCAACAGTTTGATGGGAACGATCTTTACACTAGATACGGACCAATTTTAAAAATTCGTAGGTTGTATGTGGTGCGCGCCGAAGAGGAAGGAGGAAACCTTGATTTAGAAATCGAAGAATTCGAAGGCAATAGGATAAGAATAGTTCCGAACAGGGAATTCGAATCCTATATGTTGGTGCGATGCGATTATGAAATTTCGGTAATCGATAAAGAAGAAATAATTTCAGTTGTTCAGAAGTTTGAAGGCGGAGTAGTAAATTTAGAACTTTTCCCACATAAATTAGTAACGAACGTTAAAGAAATTTGGCGTAAGAGGCCAACCGAAGATAAATTCTCCAAACTCTCTGATTTCAAACACGACCTCGTAAACATATTTCTTAAAGATGTTTCTTCAATTGGATCTGTCTACGAAGTTAAGTTTGATTCTTTCTCTCCTATCAAAATTGGTTACAGAATGATAGAAGCGAAAGATCGGCGTTTAGGGAAATCCGGTATAGATTTGCAAATTGGCGACCTTGATGTCGTTGTGGGTTCAACGACAAACTTTGCAAAGGACGATTTGATTATCTTATTGAATTCTCTCATGACCGAGAAAGAAATTTGCAAAAGAAATGAAGAAGGTCTGTATCCAATAAAATACACACCAGTAAGAGAAATCTATGCAATCCATTCTCAGGATAAAGAATACACAAACTACTCCATTGAGAAATTTAGATTTTTGCGATTGAATGAGAAAACCCTTCCTAATCAAATTTCAATCGTTTACGGATATAATCCGAAGTTCAAAATCTTGCCGTCTACTAAGCTATCTGCTCTTGCTGATAAAGTTCAGCCGCGAGAATGGGTTGCAAGATTGGAACCTGCACTTCTCGATCTTTCGGAAATAATCACCGTCATTTCGCGTTAAATTATTGCAATGTAAAAACAATCTTCGATTTGTCCCCCATCGTATGAATCAAGACGAGATAATCCAGAGTTTCTTAAAAGGGCGGAAATTTGAAGTTGGAAGGGAAAGCGTTAGGAAGGACGGAATTTACAGAAAGATTTCCGATTCAGGTGAAAAATCTAAACAGTGGAAGCTAATTCAAAAACATAACGAGGATAAAAAAAGATTCTCAAAAATATTAGAAGCGATAACGAACTTCTTCGGAGCTGATAAGAAGGACGCAAAGTTTATTCCGAAACGTGAATACGATTCCAATAAAATCGAAGATAAAGGAATCTCTATTCAAGAGTGGACAAGACATTTTACTAAATATTTTGAAAGTAAATCTCAAATCGATGCAAAATTTCATCAAGAAAAGAATGCAACTGAAACGAATTCGACTATTATCGAAAATAAGAATAATTCAAATCAGGTAACAAATTTCACAACGAATATCACGAATCAAAATACAGGCAAACCTACATTCAAAAAATCAATTTTCAAAATACTTTACGACCTTTATGGAGATGGAAATGGAAAATCAAATCGCGATAATGAATCGAATAATCGAGTCGAGTTATCAAATTCTACCGACAAGGGATCCGGAATGGGTCTATCAAAGCCTACTCGGGATGGCGAAAGCGGACAAATTAGAACCGACACCGGAAAATCTGCTCTCTTTGGCAGGAAATCTGGAAATGGATCTTCTTCAAGAGTTTCAAGTGACGAACGAATAACAAAAGAAGAATCGTTGGCGCTTTCCGTAGCGGACAAACTAAATACTTTTCGAGGCCTCTGGAGCAAGAAAAAACAAAACGAGATCAATTTAGAATGTAAGAAAATCCTTTCTACCACCCCACCTGAACAAATTACTTCAGAACAAAAAGAAATTTTAAGATTATACGAAGGTTCTGGAGGACAAACGACAAATGCAGAAGTGGAGGCGAATAGAGGAATGCTATATCAATTCCTTACTCCAACAAAAGTCGTCGAGAAAATGCAGGATATACTTTCTCGCTATGTGAATGAGGGGGACAAGGGCATGGAACCTTCGGCTGGTATCGGCAGGTTTGCTGATGGCAAAGGAGGAAAATACAATTGGGATATGATGGAATATAACCCGGATGATAAAACAGCCTTTTCTATCGCAAAAATCTTAAATCCAGAAGCGATCGGAATTTTAACTTCGGATACAAAAAATAAAAAAGCAAAAGATCCTGAACTTGGAAAGCAGGGACTTTCAAGGTTCACTGAAATTTCCCAGCAATTCAATTCAGCAAAACATCCTTGTAAGATTCTTATTGGGTCGGACGTAATCAAGGAAGGTGTTTCTTTGAATAACAATACAATTGCCGCGTATAATGCCTCGATAGATTGGAATCCAACTACAGAGGTTCAGAAAAGAGGTAGGCACCATCGACCGGGAAATTTACAAAAGAATGTTCAATGGATAGATATCTTGATGGAAGACTCTATTGATTCGAAACTCTATCAAAAGCAATCCGAAAAAATTTCTCGTATCAATCAAATATTTGAAAAGAGTGGATCGGCAGCAATCGATGTTTCAGATATAAATCCGGAAGAATTGAAAACCGATATAATTCGAGATCCTAAAAGGAAGGCTCAATTTATTGTAAATGAAGAGGCTGCAAAAGTAAGGCAGGAAGCAAAGGAGCTCCAAGGAAAGTCTTTCACGCTTCAGGGTATAGTCGATGAAATTAGGGAACTTAGAAACACAGTCCAAAACGAAGAACGATGGTTAAGTGAAGAAAAAAAAGATCTAAAGGAAAATGTAGAAGAGTTTAACAAACTCAAAAAAAAAGGACGATCGGAAAGCTATGGACCACTGTCCGAATTCTCAATTAGCTATCAAAGAAAGAAAGTTCAAGACTTAGTTACAAGTCTTTCAATCAATAAAGCCAAGCTACAAAGAAATGAAGAGAACCTAGAAAGAAAAGGACTAAGTGATTTGGTTAAAGCCGAATCAGCGGCGAATAAACTTATGAGTGAGTCAGATAAACTATCAGAAAAGGTCCGAGAAATACTCGGGAATAAGAAGGAAGAGTATATTTCAAAATTCACGAAGGAACTCGCGGAGAAGGAGAAGAACAAAGCGAAGGAATCAATTGATTCGATTGTTTATAAGCATGTCCGCGAACTTTTATCCGTAGCAGGAATAAACGAGTTCCGTAAATCGCTTGCTTTGAATTCCGAAATCAGGAATCGAATTACTCTAAAGCGATACTTGAAATCGGCATGTTAGGAAATATTCTCTTGACTAAAATATTTAATAAAGGATTTGTCCCAAGCCATGGCGAATAATTGGAAAGGATTTCTTTTTGATAACCCAGATAGAGAAGCGAATCGCCATCTTTTGGAACGGTGTTTTACCGGGAAGGATGTCGCAACGATCGAGAACGGCCTTCCAGCGCAAGGTGGATGGGGAGCCGTAACGACACCCGATGAAATTCGTTATTCGTGGATGGTTGGAAATTCCCGTTTGATGTCCACGGATGGATCATATATTACGAACGAAAATCTTCAAGGTTTGATCCACACTTTGACTTTAGCTTTATCGAATGAGCTCGAGCACGATATTTACCCACAAGTCTACCGTCATAGGCCGAAAGGAAACCTTCCTCGTAACATTGAGGACCACGCAAAATGGTTCGATGCGATCGATTTCAAAAATGAAGATGTTGGAAATAATTTCTTCGTTTCATTGGGGAAAGTGCCTTTGATTAGAGTTTTACGATGGGAATTTGTGAATCCTGTATCCCGAAACTCTGACAATATTCCCGATGGTATGTCGATCGATCTTTTAAGCAAAGCGAGAATAAATTACGAGTCCGGGATTTTGAGATCAGTTGGGATGCTCGGGAATGGTTTCAATATTAACCCCAATGCCGCGATGAGGTCACAAAGAGTTTTTGCCGGTCTTCCACAAACAAGGGTTCCGACAGTCCATTACATTGATTTCATTTCAGGATACGATTCCGCAGCGCGAGTTCCCGCGGAATTGAGAGAAGTGATCGGAATTTTGGCGTGTTTAAGAGTGATGTCCGCACATGGTGAATCTAAAGCCGGCGCGATTGCATCCTACTCTGTGGGGGTCGGGCCGTTGCACGAATCCATATCCACAACTCAGTCAGCCACTTCATCGTTATTTGGAGCGCGGCAGCTTG
Organism: Leptospira adleri; assembly: GCF_002811985.1. Classification (GTDB taxonomy): domain Bacteria; phylum Spirochaetota; class Leptospiria; order Leptospirales; family Leptospiraceae; genus Leptospira; species Leptospira adleri. The sequence continues at coordinate 58,887 of NZ_NPDU01000024.1, read as the reverse complement.
AGCTTTACAACAGATTAAAAGCAATTGGTCCTGGACTTATTGAAAGGTACAAACAAAAGCGCCTCGCAATTTTATAAAAAAAGGAGAACGGCTTATCGCCACACTGGCAATAAGCCAAGAAATTTGAATGGGTAGATCATCGAGAGCATTTTCAAGACGTTTTGAAAAGAAACGTGTTCGAGAAATTTTAAACAAAGAATCATTCGAACTTTTAGGATTTTCGAAAAAGTTTTATGATGAGAACATGAATCCGATTCAAAAATGGGTCGTACTAGCGCTCTTTAAAATGCGATTTCAAAAACTTTCTAAATTTGTACAATCCTTCGCGGGATTTACAATTACACACGTTTCAAAAATTCCTCCAAAGATCGATATTTATTCTATGGGCACGTACGTCGGTGTCATCGGATATTTTCATTGGACAGGAAACCTTATCATTGCTCGTATTCTAAGTTTAGGAAAGGATCCGGCTAAACTGATTGAATCGGCAAAGGTATTAGTTGCTTCAAATTATCGAGAATCTCTGAGTGAATGATCCGAATACGATTGAAGAGCGCGTTTAATTCTGGTTTAGGCGCTTTCATCTTCTTTTGTTTTGGAGTCATGATATCGTATAGATTCCGGTGGTTTATGAATATTGAATCTATCAGAGATAGCGTTAAATTTTTTTGTGCGTGAGTTAGGTAAGTAGGTTTTTGACGGATATCTTTTAGTTTTTTCATTTGGGAAGGATATATCGCAATCTTACCTTCCTCTTGAAGAACAAAGATCCGATCAATCGCCGCGTGAATAACTATAAATTCTGATTGAGGTATATTCGGTTGGTCCTGCATTTCTCTAGGAGAAAAACTTCTTAAGATTTTTTTGACAATCATTATTTTTTTTGTTGCATTTCCTATGAAGGATTCCTCTTGTCCGTCTCCAGTTATTTACATTGCGGAGAGATAAATGAACCCGGACATTCGGCAAAGAATCCAATTCAATCAAAGCGAAATTTTAAAATCCGAAGTTCTTCTAACTTCATCCGAAAGAATTGGACTCAACTTAATCACGGGAAGTAACCCTTTCTTTGCAAGGGAATCCGATACGGGAAGAATACTTTTTTGGGACGGTTGTCGCTGGGTGGATGTATTAAGCGATCCGGGATTCTTAGGAGTAAACATTCTTCGATTGGCTTCGAATGTTTCCGATGGAGAAACGATTTCTATTGGCGGACTTACATTTCAATTTGATAGAGCTGCGGCGGGGGTCCCTGCCGGTAGAATCGGAATCACCTCACATTCAGACGACACACCGGTGAACGTTTCGACTTCGATTGTAGCGGCAATCAATTCTCAGAATCGGTCCGAAGTTTTGGCTATGAAAATGTCAAATAACGAAATTCTTACGATCAATAAAGACTTCGAATCGAATCCGTCCTTTGGATCAACCATGGCCGGTGCAAACAATCAGTGGGCATCACCGAATTCTATAGTAGGTGAAAAACCCGGAACGGTTCAATCGGGCTTTGTGAAAAGAATTCCAACCGCCGTGGAAGTGGCTCTCGGAAAAATTCGAGTAGTTTTTGATTTCCCACCGACTCTTCTGGAAATTCGCGTAGTTCTTTCCGCAAAACCGGGCGTTCAAGTCGCCTGGGATGGGACGGTATCGGTATCAGGGAACATTCTTACACTCGATAACGCATCCGGTTCCACTCCGTTTTTGGCAACTCATACAATTACTCTTTGGGTAGGAAAGAGTGCGTAAAGTTTTCACCGCTCAAGATCTCGAACTTTCGCGGATCAATAACCACTTCACGATTCCTTTGGTTTCGGTAGATGAAGAAGGTAATCCGATACCAAGTCCAAAAATTGTTCTTACAAATCCAGAACGAATTTTCGTGATTTTGGAAGTTAGAGCCGCGGGACCGTGGACTATTACATACCTGAATAACTCCGCAAAAGATGAAGAGCAAGAATACACAAGAAACGGAAACGGGAATGAACAATTTACCGTTCCGTTTTCCGTAGAAAAAGCAACCCTAACCGGAATTTCAGAAGTTTCCGGATATTTTATTCCCGTTTTCAAATGAATCGCCTACGAGTAAAAATTGATATTTCTTTAGTCAATGAGAATGGAGGACTTACTCCTTTCCCAACAAAATCGGTTGATTACGATTTTGCAGCGGGAAGTTTCGGAGATTTTTTTGATATCGATAACAATTCACGGGATACTCAAGTTTCTCCGATTCAAGTCGATCTTTCTCGTTACAAAACAATCAACGCCGTTTTTCTCTTTGCAAATTATACGGATTCCGATCAGGAAAATGGAATCAAGGCCGGTGATCCCGCTAAAATTCAATTCCAATCAAAATTGAATGGGGATTGGAAGGAAGCGGAAGTCGTTGCATTGGGAGGATTTCAACCAGAGCAACTTTTAGTTAAGGCACTGGGGACGAGACGAATCCGAGTCACAGAGGTAATATCAAGTGAGTGATTTCAAAAAAGTCAAAAGTCAACCCTTTCTCAAATCAGCACAAATTCAGGAAGTTGAGAGAGAAGGAAAGATGCTTAACGTCTTACTAAAAATCTCAAGCGAAACAAGGGATCGACAAGGTGATATGATTCTAAAAGGCGCGTGGGATCATCCAGATGATAAGGCATACTTTAAAAGTAAATCCTACATAGATTGGAATCATCTTTCTCATGTATTGACTTTTTCAAAATCCGATTCAGCAATCCATCGCGCCGAAATTGAAAAGGCGAGACAGGGCGCGGTTCTTGGTCGACCTAAAGGGGATTATTTTTGGGAGAACGACGGGCTCTATTGCCAAGCAAGACTCAATACGGAAAACGAATTTATTAAACCGTATGTTCCTTTGATAGAAGATGGCTTTGCGGGCCTTGAGGCTTCGGCTGCCGGTGGCTTTTATAAACCGACTCAGGAAACAATTTCTAAATACGGTCCAAATACTTACGATCGAGCAAGAATCAGTCACATCGCAATTTGTCCACCCGGTCAGGCAGTAAATCCGGACACACAAATGGTCCTCATGAAATCCGTACTCGCACAAACTTTCAATTCGGGAATCGCCGGGAGTAATCCTCCGGGTACTGAAATCGTAGTTGGAAAAATAGAAACCCTCCCTCCGATCCCTGAGAATGCCAATGAAGCAATTTTAGAATACATTCTTCAGTCTTGGGGATATCGAGATTACGTTTCTGATTCACTGATCAAATACATGGAAGCTGGTATTTTAAAACCGGAATTCGAAGCGATTCGAGATTTCATGATTAAATACGGACTCAACCCGCAGGAAGCCAGCGGACAAACCGTGAAACTTTTAGTTCATTTAGACCAAAAAGGTTAAGGAGAAATAAATGAAAGATAAATACGAACAGTGGAAGAAAGGTTTCTTAAGCCCATTTATGAAATCGGAAACCACTCCTCCCGACAGTACACCGCCTCCCGAAGCGAATGCGGCGGAAGAGCAGGAATCAGCGATCACTGACGAACTCATTTCGAAGTTGCAAGCTGCGATCGAGAAAGGCGAGGTAAAAGTCGAAGAAACCGCGATCAAAAAATGGTGCAAGGCGAACGGATTAGAGGAAGAAGATTCTCAAACCGTTTGGGATACGATTAAAGAAATCGTCGATGAGGAATCTTCCACTGGAACTGAACCGGACAAAACGATGGAAAAGGGAGGATTTGCTTCTTTGAAGTTACGAACTGAGTTTAAGGAATTCAGCAAATCTCTAAGTTCAATTTCGAAAAGGGACAAGGAACACAGCGCCGTCCTCGCACTCTTAATCCAAGACCTTCAAGCGTCGGATAAACAAATCACTGAGTTCAAAACTCAAATCGAATTTCTAAAGTCAGAAATTCAAAAAATCGGTGGAAACCCTAAGGATCCAAAAGATTCAAAAACTTCCATCGATCAGATTCCGGACGATCAACTTGGAACTCGGGATCAGATTGTAAAGAAACTGTTCAAGGGAGTTCAAGATAAAGCCTTAAACTTCGGTGACCTTCAGATATACAAATCACAAGGAACTCTCACGGAACCTGCGAAATTATTTTTAAAATCTTCACAAGGAGGAAACTAGAAGATGAAACTAAAAAATATTTGGCTAGTTTTAGCTTCGTTGGTTTTGTTGGTGGCCGGGAATCTTCTAGGTTCTGGAGATCCCTCTTACGTTATGATGGGTTTGGTCCCTGCAACGTTTACGGACATCAAACAATTAACAGAATTCGCTAAAACTTTCAACGCGAATCCGGGTATCACGGATGTTGCGGCCCTTACAAATGGCCAAGCAACGACCATGCATTCTTTGGATGAGGAAATGGTCTTACTTGCTCAAGATAGCAACGAATACAATTTTCTCAACACGATGTATTACAAGGACACAAAATCCACCCTCAATATTTTCGGAAGAATTTTGGATTGGGGCGGAAACGGTGATTTCTCGTTTGTCGGGGAAGCGGATGACGCGGAATTCAAAGATGTAAGTATCGATAGAGTTGCGAAAATTATTTCCTATCTTGCAGAAGGATACGCTGTTTCTAAAGTTTTAGACATGTCGGATACCGGTTCCTTTGATCCGGAAGCGATCCAGGTCGAAGGTGCGATCAACCGAATCATGCAAACCCTGGCCTATGCCGCGTGGTACGGCAACAAATCCATCAATGGACTCGAATTTGACGGTTTCGTTACTGAACTCGTAAAGAGCGGACAGGTGTTCGATGCTGAAGGTGGATTTCCCGATCTAAAAAGTATCAAAGAATTGACAGTAAACATTCGGACGAATTACGGTTTTACAAACGAATTCTGGCTACATGATTCGGTTAAAAACGTATTAGACAATTATTATGTAGGAGCAAAGGAATTCATTGCCCAACCGTCAAACGGGAATCCATCTATTGGTTACAACATTCCGAGTTTAATCGGCGCGCCTTTGCGTAACAGTAAGCTAGATTTCAAAACTGATCTTTGGATCAACAGACACCTCGTTCCGCTTCCTACTTACAGAGCGTCGAATGGAGCTAAAACTCCTGGAAAAACGAACCCGAAAGCTCCGGATCAACCTACGGCAACTGCGGTCGTTTCCGGTGGTCCCATCTTTGGTTCAAAGTGGAAACCTGCTGATATCAAAGATTCTTCGAATTCTGATTCTGCAATCAGTTACAAGATTGTTGCATGTAATCGATTCGGAAGAAGTGCTGTGTCTGCAACTGTGACTACTCCAAGTCCTATGGTTAAAGGAAGATCTGTCGTTCTGACGATTACTCCCGCGGGTTCCGGTGAAACTGCCGACTTCTACCAAATTTTTAGAGAATCTCGTCCTGGAAATGGGGATTTTAAATTAACGGAACGAATTCCTAAGTCCGGAGGAACAACTACAGTTTATTCCGATGTAAACGAATGGATTCCTGGTTGTACGGAAGGTGTGATCGGTGATTTTAACGCTCAGTCTCCGCTGAACCAAACTAGAACCTATCAGATGCTTCGGATGTTACCGATGCTTCAGACTAAATTTTCACCGAACGCAGTCTATCAAAGAAAGATGGCCGGTATGGTGGAATTTTACGGAGGATTGGCTGTCTTACAACCTAACCGCTTTTACGTAGTTAAGAATTTGCCTACTTCAATGTCCAGAGCAGCATAAGAAGGCATTCAAAAATTAGAATTTAAAAAAGGGCAGGTTACTCTGCCCTTTTTTGTATAAGGGATTATGTTAATTTCAAACTCAGAAGGAAAAACCGATATCGCCGCTCTTACGAACGGAGCCGCAATTACGAAGGATCCACTGTCGGTTCCGAAGAAGAAAAGTTTTCACGATACGTTCAAAGATTTCTTTAAAAAAAAGTATAAGAAGTCTGATGATAAGAAAACGATTTGTGTAGACTTCGACGGGGTTATCCATTCATATCAGAGCGGGTGGCTGGGTATTGATCAGATCCCGGATCCACCGGTTGAGGGCGCGTTTGATTGGCTTCTCGAAATTTCGAACTTTTTCAATGTCATAATTTATTCTTCCCGGTGTTCGGACGCGAAAGGAATCGATGCAATAAAAAGTTTTTTGAATACTCGCCAAGATGAATGGCGACAATCTAGATACGCGAGGAATCTCGGTGTCCCGAAAATGAGTAAATTTTCGGATCTATTTCAGTATTCCGCGAATAAAATTCCAGCGCACTTATATTTAGATGATCGAGGAATTCAATTCCAAGGAGTTTTTCCGTCGACAGAAGAGTGTGAAAATTTTTGTTCTTGGGTAGATTCAAAAGAATTCAAGAAATCATCGTCTTCTTTAAAAATAAAAAAGGGGGATGTGAATTCTGATCCAACAGAAGCACAAAAGAAAGCCGGAAATTATAAAAAGAAACATCTAAAAATTCATGATCTTCCGATTACGATTGAGAATCCCGCGGGAAGCAGTCGGAAAGGTATCGACCCGGATGGAAAATCTTGGGAAACAAAAATGAACCACCATTATGGTTATATAAAGGGTTCAAAGGGAAATGACGGAGACCACATAGACGTTTTTATCGGACCGAATCCAAATTCGGAAATTGTTTTTGTAATCAATCAAGTGAATCCGAAAACAAAAGAGTTCGACGAACATAAAGTTATGCTCGGATTTGATTCGGACGAGGACGCAAGGAACGGTTACCATTCTTGCTACGAAAAAGGTTGGAGTGGACTTGGAGACATGGTCTCCATGACGATCAACCAGTTTCAAAACTGGTTAGAAAATTCGGATACTCAAAAGGAAGTTGAAGAATTCTTTCATAAAGCACAAGCGGCGCAAGTTGGAGAAAGAAGAACTTGGAATGACGGTCTTCAACATGAAAAAACTTCGAGTGGAGATTGGAAAGCGGTCGGGGCCGGAAAAGAATCTGCTCAAGCATATAAACCCACCGCAAAAGTTCCGACATCCGGGAGTTCCAAAACTCATGCAGTCACCCACGAACAAAAGGCCGTCGAAGTTTTGGATCGTTGGAAAGAGTTTGAGCAGAAAGCAAAAGAAAGAAATAAAGAAAGAGTCGCTAGGACTCCTCCGGAAAAACGAGCGCAACTGAATGACGTAAAATACGCCGTTCCGGGCGATATCGTTCGAATCGAACGTCCAAACAGCGGAAAAATCAATCGTGGTCATATCGCGGAAGTTATGGGAAAGGTTGATGATATGATCAAAATCAAACTTCCATCCGGAAGTGAATTTCTTTTTTCACCTCATGATTTGGCCTATGCGAAATCATCCGGATCTCAACAGATCTTTTCATATCAGTTCTTAAAAAGTTCAAATTCGGAAAATCCAAACATTCACACTTTTTCCGACGGAAATACTTATCAGAAAGAAGGAAATGGTTGGCGTTTGATTTCATCAGAAGAAGAAAACGATTCATCTCCGGAGGAAGATAAAGAGTTCGTCGAAAAGGCAATGAAGGCTGGAGAAAAAGTTCCGGTTAAAGTACTTAAGAATTATCCGGAACTTTTAAAGCAATTTCCGGAATACGAAAATCGGGTCAAGTCCATCGAGGCTCTTTCAAGTAAATTCCTGAAACAATGAGCGATTCTATTCTTTCCAAACTCAAATCGAAACCAAACATGTTTCCGCGGTTTTATGCGGTTCTCGGAGCCGCGGCAACTGATATACGAGACAAGTGGGAATTTTTGGCGGGAAAGCGCGCTGGGGTTTCAATCAAAAATGGCGGATTAGGTTGGTGGGGTCAACAGTATCTTGCAAACGGACAAATCCAAATCAAACGATCCGGTTTGGGATACCAGATTTTTTATGATAGCAACAAGTCTTCGTATGATTTCGAAAAAGTAGCAGAAAGTGGTCGCGGTTCTTTTGATATCGCTTCCTACCTACTCTCGAATTCCAAGAAAGTAAGAATAAATGCAAGAGGAAAGAAATTTCTGATCATTCCGATGAAAGGAAAAGAAGAACAATCCGCTTCCGCGGTGATGAAAATTCTTTCAACTTCCAAGGTAACCTCGCCAATGGGTGGGAAAGTAAAAAGGAATTCTTATTCGGTTGAAAAAATTGAAAATAAATCTCGTACAAACACTGTAAAATTTCAGCAGTTGAATGAACGAGGTGGAAGTTCCTCAAGTGTTAGTAAGATGGTGGTTTTAACAGAGGATTCGAATTGGGAGCCCTATCCAGAAATAACAGGACAGAAATTTGTTCAAAGAATGCAGGAAGAAGCAGATAGGATTCTCAGAAGTCCTGAATTTTTAAAAAACCTTGCAGAGGCATTGACGTTTGACTTAAAAGAAATCTATTTAAAGAAGAAAAAAAAGAAATGATACTTTGTCTTTATCAATGCGATCCGGAACAAAGGGTAATCGAAGAGCTCGCAAAATTGTTAGAAGAAAGTGGTTTGGAAGACCGTTCCATAACTTCCAAAGAGATCGTTACCTTTGGGCATCCTTTATATACTTATGCGAGCGCCGGAGAAATAGCGAACGATAGTTTTTTCCCTAAGATAGGAGTTGAGTTTCAAAATGATGATATCTCATCAGACTTAGGAATGAACCTTCAATATTCCGATTTCAATGAACAGATAAAGCGGAAATTGCGGTTTTATAGGGATCGGCATGAATCAGAATTCGAAAATCCGGATTTTGCTCAATTTGATAAAGTCCTAAATGAAAATTTCAAGACAGTAGAATATTACACTAGTCGGGTTGAATCGAATGTTTTGATCACGGGTTGGGGTGGAGGCGGTGTCGCAGGGAGACGAACAAGTAACGATCTTTATAGAATCGTGACGGCCCTTCTCCCATTTCTTTTTACGAGAATTTATAAAAACTACCGCGTTACCGCGCGTATCGATGGAAGGCTACAAGCTAATATCGAAGCGCCGGAGATTATGCGCGGCTGTTGGGGTTTTGAATTCTCGATAGTAATTTCGCAGTTAGTCCGAGTTTACAAATTCAGCAAGGAACCGTTTATCTCAAAAGCAGACGTATATTTCGATGGAAAAGATTCTGATGGTTCAACTTATCAGGCAGGAATAAAATTTCAGGCATTGCACGGAAAAATTAAAAATTATTCTCCTGATCCTAAAAAAATCTGATTGATTTTTTCAAAGGATACTTCTCTTGTCCACATGCCATATGGCAGGCAATGAGAGCTCGACTCCTACCTCTTCAGAGAATAAAGAAAGTTTTTTAGAAAAGTTCATCACCGAAAAAGAGGAACTTTCGCGTTACTCGATGGCGCATACATTTCGTGTTTTTTGTACTCAAAATTTCAAAAAATTTAACGAGTTGAAAACCGAGAATGATATCAAAAATGCCTTCGAACTTTTTTTTCATGGAAGAGAACCAAAAGAAGAATCGAAAGCACCTGCCACCTTAGAATCTAAAGGTGGTCTTAAGTAATGGGAACTTCGGGAAGTGTTTTTCAGGGAAGAGCGCTCGTAGCTCCTGGAGCTCGCGGTAAATTTCAAAGTATCGGAGCGAATCCCGGCGCCGGCGCGGATAAATTCACTTTAGTTCTCATCGGTAAAGCCGCGAACGGTGTTTATTTTAACGATTCGTCTTCTCCTTCGCTCCGAGATGATCAGCGGTACTATACAATTTCCGGCGGAGTAAACGGGTACAATCAGGCAAAAAGTATTTTAGGGAGTGGAGAATTACTTCAAGCAATCAAGTTCGCGACTTTTCCCTCGAGTGATGACAGCCTTGCTCAAGGCCCGCAACTTATCAAATTTCTGAACATCTGCCCAAATACAAAGGCTTTCAATGACTTCCCGTCTTTAAAGACCGGTCAAACGCATAAAATCTCTTTTCCAATTCCGGGCCCTAACGGGAAGAAGGTTCGGTTTTATAAGAACATCACGGATAAGACAATTCAAATCGGTGATGACAAAGGAATTCTACAATCGAGAAAACTTGAGAAAGCCGTTTTCAACGTTTCTTATATTGGAAACGCTACGGCCGCGCTTTTGGAAATTGACGCAACAAATCTAAAAGTAACTTTAACCGGATCCACCGACAATTCCGCTTCGATTTCTATCAAATTCGCGGATTATCCAACGATCGGTGAAGTAGTCGATCAGATCAATTCTCAAGTCGGATACGTGGCTTCGCTCATCGAATCTCCAGAATTTTTAGCTGCAAATCTTGATCATATCGAAGCGACCGATTCAAATTCAGTAAAGGCGCCAACGAATCAATTGATCTACGCGGATCTTTTTATGGAACAGAAATTCATAGAGGGAACCGGTTTCGGTGAAGTCGTTTTAGGACCGGTAAGGAAACCTTTCGCCGGTTCTACGATGTTTAAGTATCTTTCGCAAGGCGGAACGACCGGAACACCCGGATCCACCGATTTAAAAGATGCGATCACCTTCTCCAAAAAAATCTCTGGGTTATACCGAAACATTCTCTCTTCCACCCTTTCCGACAAAACGTATTTTAAACAAGTTTGTTTTGATATGATCTCTCCGGATACCGGATTGGAAACAATCGGAGGTTGCGGAGCCGACGGAGTTTTAACAATTCCTCAGAGACAGGACGAAGGCAGAACGCTCGGAACGTACTGGATGACTTACGGATTGGAATCGTTTCGAGATTTTGATATCAACGGGATAGAGCAAACTTTCCCTGGGTATTTTCTGGCCGTAATCGATAACGCAATTTCCGCGGCGAATTCTCCAAGAATTTCTCCGACATGGAAGTCTTTGAATATTCTGAAAAGCGCGGAGTATATTTCGCGAGATTCCGCGGTACGGGACGCTTGTATCAAAGCCGGAACTTTGATTTTAGATCAAAAACCTTCCGACGATTCCTGGGTAATTTCAAGAAGTGTAACGACCGAACGAAAAGATGATTTGATCTTAAATGAAAAATCATCCGTTGCAACCGCACTTACGATGGTTCGCGAGCTCCGGGTTGGCTTTAACGCGAAATTCATCGGACAAAGTATGGTCGATGATTCCTCCCCTGTTTCGGGTGTTCGTGTTCCGGATGTTCTCAACTACATCGAAGGAAAACTCGAGTATTTTGTTCAACAAGGTTACATGATCGGTTCCGCGGCGCTCGGTGTCGAAGCATTCAAGAAGAATTTCTCTATTCAAGTCGATGGGGACACTTGGTCCTTCATGGACCTTGAAGGGAACGTTACTACACCTTTGAATTTCATTTTCTATATTCTTTCCCTAAAACCATTGAGAGGTAAGGCATAAAATGGCTGATCCGCAATTACCCGAAGATCTCCCGGATCCGTCGATCCTCGTCGGATCGAACGCTCAAGTATATATCGATGGGGTAATTGCCGCCTACATAAACGACGTCGATATCGATGAAAACTACAATCAGACGCCGTTTTATGCGTTGGGTGATTTTTTTCCGAAAACGACAAAACCTTTACGTTTTGAAGGCACTCTTACCGGAAAGATGTATATCGTCACCGACAATCAAGATCCGGGTGCAGTCAAAACTCTTCCCGATCTAAGCAATATCATTTCTCACAAAGGGAATCTGCTTGAGTTTAGAGAGAAAAGTACCGGAAAAAGAATCCTTCGCGCTCTGTGCAAGTTGGATACCCGTAAAACAGGACTCAGTACTGAAAACGGTTCCGCTTCCGATATTTCTATGAAAATTATCCGGATTCAAAAGAAAGAGGCTTATAACTGATGGGACTTTTCCCGGGAGTTGAAAGAAGTTTTTCCTTTGAATTGGAAGGCAGCATTTTCGCGGGTAGTTTTCCGGTTAGGAAAGTTCGTCGGGATATCGACGTTGAAGTTGCTCAAAGACTGAAATACGTTCCACTTAACTCGATTCCATCGGACACGTATTCATTAGAGCTGATGTGCGTTACTTTAAACAAAGTTTTTACGACGAAACCAAAAGAACTTGAAGGTATCGATTTTGCAGATCTTCCCGACGATGAAATTATCTTGAAGATTTGGGAAAAATACAGAAAACTTGAGAAGGTCTACGAAGATCAGTTAAAAAAAAATAACCGACCCGATTTACCTAAGAGAACTGATTCGAACGAATCAAGTCTTCCTTTTAAACCTGTATCTACTACTAAACTACCGGACGCTGCCGAGCGAGTGGACTAGTTTAGAGGACATTGAGGATGAAGAAAAATTAGCGATTTTCTTCGCCGATTCCCTTCTCTCAAAATGGCTGAATAGATACAAAGGAACATTCGATATTCAATTGGAAATCGATTCCTTAAAATCAAAAAGTTATAAAGCATTTCTCGAGGTTTGGGAATTTGAAGAATATCCACTAAGCCGAGCGAAGCAGTTAGGAGAAATTCGTAGACTCGATAAGATTGCAGAACTTGAGAAACTCAAAGAATTTGGATAACGATGGCGAACGATAAAGTTGAAATCAATGTAGATTCTCTTGCAAAACGAATTTACGAAAAACTTGCTCCCGAATTAAGAAAAGAATTCGATCGCCGTAAAAACTCCCCAAACATACCTTCTGCGTCCGACCCCAAACCTTCGAGCGGAAGCAAGGAAAGTAAGAAAAAAAAGAAGCCTGGATCAACCACCGAAGGCTACCAAACCGGTGATCACACTGGAACAGGGGTTGAAACGGATCTAAACGAACTAAGATCGGGAAGATTTTCTGGAATTCTTTCGAGAAAAGTCGCATCCGCTAAGAAAATCAAAGACGCATTCAAAGAATACCGTGAGAAGAAAAAGAAGAAAGACAAGGATGAAAATCTTCCCGGAATGCCCGATGCTTTCAATCCCACGGGTGGCGGCGGGAAATATGATAAGCTCGTCGTTAGAGAAGCCAAGTTTGATAAAGTCATAGGCTTGACTGGAAATGGCGGGGGTGGCGGCGGAGGTCGCGTCTATGGTGGGAAATTTACATTTCCGGAAAGGGAGCCGACAGGCGGAAATCAACCCGCACAAGGACAACCTACAGAAACAAAGTCTTCGCTACTCTCAAAAATTGGTTCAGCGATCGCGCCGGCTGCCTTTGGTGCCGGAGCCGTAGTCGGTGCCGCAACTTCCTTAATTTCCTCGATGGCCGGAATGCACCAACAATCCCTTCAATCACAGGATTCGAGTTTGGATGCAATGGGAGGTTACGTTGGCGGTGGTGGAGGACTGATAAAGAATGCAGAGTATGCGCAAATTGGAATTGCCCGTGCGAGAATACTAGGAGGGGAAGGAAGGGACCACATTAGTAGTAATGTCGTTTCTGATAAGAATAAATTGGCAATTCAATATGGATTGACTCAAGGAATTGGAGGATCACAGGGTTCGGAACTATTCGCAAAGATGAACAAATACGGTGGTTTTCGAGAGAGTAGCACTGAATTAAAAAAAATCATGTCCGATGGAATTCGTTCTGGTTTCTCAGGATTAAGACAATCTGAGTTCTTGTCGAATATCTCGTCTGTTTCGGAAAATGCTTATAATTCCGGAATGGGACTTCAAAGTGCGGAAGATATCTCGAGGACATTTTCAAATATTGCGAGTTCCGGAATACGTGATAACAGAGTGAATTCTGTATATCAAAATTTGAATGATAACGTTTCTAAAAAGGGAAATTTTATGAATTCGGTTTTGTTAAGCGAATACACGGCATCGGGTAAAAGTCCATTAGAAGCGATGTCTATGGCTGAACGCGGGATTTCGGATAAACAAAATGCCAATACATTGAACGGTTTCATGTCTTCATTAGGTTTAGAACCGGAAACTTTAGGTTTATTGCAAAACCAATTAGGAATCACTACTGCTACTGAATCTTATTCCATGGCAAAATCAGGAAAGAATTTATTTGATTTAGGTAAAAGTACAAACATTTCAAATGAGGGAGAGCAGGCAGTAGAAAAAGTTTCCTCAAGTGAAGGTCAAGTATTTAGAAGTCATGCAAACGCATTAGACTCTATGGCCGCGACAAGCGAGATGTTTATTAAGGCTAGTCAAATTCAGGAGAGAGTTTTTGATACTATAATAAATACCATCGGAAAAATGGATTCAGTGGTGAAAAAATTAGAAGGCTACTTCAAATGATTTACTTAATATACAACACAAGTCTCTTTTGTCCAACACTCAATCCAAAATCATTAATGTCTACTTGATCTATTTTTCCAGATACATCATAAACTTTACCAATTTTAATATTTCTTACTTCTTCTTTTGAATTAACCAACTTGATGACTTCGACAACGCTTATTGCATTGTTTATTTTTTTTAATTCTTCCAAATTATTGTTCGGAAGAATTTGATCATATTCGATTAAATAATTGCCAGTATTTTTTCCAATACTCCATTTTCTTGTAGAGCCTTTTTCAGGAATCACCGTGTTCGCGCGCAAGTTAGAAAAAGATATATTTTCACCTTTTAATTTAACTTTCAAGGATGACATTTCTTTTTTAAACTCTTCTTTCTTTTCGGATACTGCAATTTCATTATCCTCTTTTAAAATTTTGTATTTCCATAAGGATTTGAATAGATTTAGAACTTTAATATACTCATCTTTCATCATCTCATCTAAGGATATTTTATTAATCGCCTCTTTGTATAATGACTCGTCCTCAATATAGACCGTTAAATAAGATGGATTGTAATCAATAAAACCAATATAGCCTGCAATCGGAATATATCTTTCATTCCCTTGCTTTATTTTTTCTCTTTCTTCATAGGTAGTACAATTTCCATTTTCTTCAGGCTTTGAAATTTTGATTATTTTTATGGCGTCTATTTTCTTATTGGAAACAAACTTTGGGAGTTTTTCATTTCCAAATTGAAATTCAGCATAGTGAAGATGTGATTTTAAATTTTTGTTATGGATGTAGCGTTTCAGCGAATATTCGTCGCCATCCCCATTTTCCATTTTTCCAAGATCATCAATATTCAATATTTCAATGGAATCGAGAGAGAGAAATTTTCCTTTCAATTTAGAATTTAGAGAAACAATTTTCATTTCTGAAGAATCCTTCATCAGAAAATTCAGGAGATTCAGTGTATTAGAATATTCTGCTTCGCTTTGTCGCACAGGAGAGTTCTGTAATTTTTGGTTTAAATTTGAGTCAGAGTATAACCTTAAAGAAAATAAAAAACAAAAAGTTATTATTAAAAAATACTTCATGAATAGCTCCAAATAATCACGATTAAATTTTGGATTAAAGCAAAGTAAGTCAAGATTTAAAATACTTGATTTCTTAGAAATTCTTTGAATTTGTCCAAAATCGGAATGGCGATTAAAAAGAAATTATTCGAATCTTTCACTCCTGCAAAGAAAATACAGTTTTCAGGACAGGGGCCCTCGGCGCCGTCAATTTTTAATGGATTGGAGCTCGCCGAAATCACTAAGGTTTATTCCGGCCTTTTCAAGTATCGTTGCGATGTTAGGTTGTTTACCGGAGAAGAAAAAACAAAATTACGACTACCGGGTCCATTTTATGGGGAAATGGGATTTTTCTCCGGCCATAAAGATTCTTATCAAGAAGGACAACTTTGTCTTGTGGGATTTATCCAAAACAAAAGAGATAACCCGATCGTTCTAAAAATTTTTTCGTTTCCCGGTGGGATTAAAACTCAAACGAATCTAAAAGTAAATTTGGATTATGATCCGAAAGAAGTATCAACAGGGCATGAATCAGGACACAAAACGATTTGGGATGAAAATGTGCTCAAACACATCGATAAATTAAATCAAATTCGATTTAAAATCGATGTCTCAACTCCCCCAATTATCAATTCCCTCGAGAAAGCAACACAAGGGGAAACTTTAAAAGCAAAGTTGGAAGAACTCATTGATATCGTAAAAGACATTTCAACCGGGATAGCGAATCTCACAGTTCAATGTAACGCACCAGGATCCGCATCTGACGTTCCTAACAATATCGCTAGTTTTAATTCAGCGGTTACTAAGCTGAACACCTTAAAATCAACTCTACCGAAAATTCTCTCCGAAGTTTTAAAACACTACTAATATGGGAAGTATTTGGGATCATTTTTCCGAAACTGAATCTGAACATGAAAATCATGTCTCAATCAAATTCGATTTTATTAAATCAAAAAATACAAATTCCTGCGAGTACTGTTCTTCCCATTGGGGAACGAAGGTTAGACTTTTTGCGAGTTATTCAGATTTCGAAAATTCTGAATTTTTTGGAGGTGATGATACTGTCATTCACGATCCGAATGGAGCGAAGATCGCGGGCTGGCCAGGAAAAAATAACGTAGGTAGAAATGCGAAGTCTTATTGGCTTTGTTGTCCAGTACATCCGAATTGTGGTTGCGAATTTAAAGATTATAGGTTTGTTAGGTCCGAAGAAAAAATGGAGGAACTTGAGGACTGGTATTCTAAATTAGAATTCTAAATTTCTTTATCCCAATTAGGATTGAGTTTTCTTTTTCCCCATTTTACTGAAATTGTTTGATCGGCAATGCCGGCGCCGGGAACCCATGTTACGTCTATCCCAGTTACATAGAATTTCGGATCATACATTTCCAATTCTTTATGAATTTCTTTACTTTGGATTTCGCCGTTCTTATTTACAACTTCCATAATCATTCCTTTGGAAATTTCTCTAAAATATCCACCTGAAAAAGATCCTGAAAATATTCTTTCTCCGGTCCCGAACGTGTTAAAGATCTTGGATTGAATCGAGTTTAATTTTTCTTTGAATACACTTTGCGATGCCGCGTCCTGAGATTCTTGCGGGAAACCAGTCCCATCAAGTACGATAGATAAAACTCTTTGCCCGAACTCTGCAAGTAAAGAAGGGCTATACGTGACTGGGTTTAGAGTAAGTCCAGTGATGTTATCGAAGATTCCAACGTTTATATGCACTCCGGAGAAAATATCGGCAGAGGATTCAGACAATCTGAAACCACTTATCAGCGATTGTTCAACTTCGGCCACAAGACCTTTGGGAACGATATCAGTGTCGAGATATTCAAAAGGAGTTTTCCGATATACGAGAGTGGCGAGTGGAAGATCCGGAGAGGAGATTTTTTCTTTTGTAAGTTTTTTTAGTAAGAAAGGCAATGTTTCGCTGATATAAAAATCCACTGCCTGATCATAATGAAAAAATAATTCGTAAAGTGGAGCCTTTGCGAGAGATTCCATCAATGACCAAATTGATAAAGAATTTCCAAACGTCTGTGAATTTATCCATTGGAGAGTATGAAGGAACGTTGTCGTATAAGGAAGCGAATCTAAACCTTTCGATGTCTCAACTAACTTAGAAAATAGATTTCCTCCATAACTTCCGTTCGAAAGTAGATGTTCAATCGCGGAATTTGCGAGAGACTTCAGCATTAAAGTCGGGCTTTTTGTTTCTTTGATCGCGTTTGAAATAACTTGTAATGCAATTTGTAATCTACTCGCAGGCGATTTTGAAGCGGATTCCGCGGGCACAGACGCAGAAACAGGTTTCGCGTTATCGAAATCTATGAATAGAATTTGGGAACTGATCGCCTCTTCCAATCCTTCGCCGGAAATCCCGTATTCAGAATCACCTTTCGCACTCGCTTCATGATCACTTTCAGAAATGCGTCCCGCGAATTTGATCATTTCGTTTTCTGTAATTACGATGATTCTACCCGGACGAAAAAGTTCCCTCACACGAACACGCTGGTTATTGACTAAAATTTCATTTCGCGCACCTTTTGGAAGATCAATACGAAAAGACCCACCTTCAAGTCGATCATTAAAATTGACTCTTTCAAGAAATTCCTTCGGAATCTCGATCGGTGATTTCAAAGCGAGAATTTCACCTGCGCTATATCTTTTCGAAACTGCAGCAGGATTATCCGGAAGAAACCCGAAAAGAAAAACTCTGAATGAAGGGCTGATTGCGTGTATCATTAAAAATTTCGCCTCCTTCTTAACTTAAAACTTTTGAAATCTCCGATGGGATTGATTTGAACGACATACTCAATGGTATCTCCGTTGAATTCAAAAGATACAATCGACGCATCTTTCACACCTAAGTCGGATTGCATATTTTGGAGAATCCGAGATGGAATTACGAGATTGAAAAGACTGTCCGGCGCGGACCCGGGTTCAACGTTTGCTCCGATTCCTGTATGAAATGGGATCTGACCTGGAAGAATTCGAAGTTTATCCAAAGCACCATCGACTAGGCAATCAATTCCGGAAGTTAGCGCCAAATCCCCGGCCTCGACCTCAAAATCGTAATCATCGGAAAGAAGTACGTCTTCTCCAAAATACCATTTTTCCAAAATCTCTTGGGTTTTTTCCGGAGACAAATTTTCTAAAATTCTATGTTCTGTGATCACGCCTGTATCGATTTGGGAATATGATTTCTGAGACGGAACCCGAATCGATAAACCAATGATGTCGTCCCCTCTTCCAACAAGCAACATTCCGTTATCATTGATTAGGTTTTGAACCCGCTCGGGAGATCCGTAGTAAAGAGTTGCAATTATTTCCAAAGTCATTCCGGGTCTTACTACGATATACGTGAAACTTTGAGAAAGGTTTTGATTGTTCACGAGAATTAACGCGGCGCTTATATTTGCCAAAGCCATTTGAATATCAAGAACGGAATTTACTATCGGATCAGTTGCAAGTATGTATTCGGATTCCTTAACTTCATTTCCGGTAAAAATATTATTGTAAATGGAAACAGGAAGTTCACTTTGATTTATATCCTGCTGGGAAGAACCGGAAGTGATCGGTTTTTGCGGATTGTCCAACGCGCCCATCTCCGGAGTTACCGAATTCGGAAAATACAGTTGATTTAAGAGTTCATGAAATTGATTTGTTTTCTTCTTTAGCGGTCCCCCCGATTTTGCAATTTTCTTGATCGCATCCTTATTCGTAATTTCAAACTGTTTCAAATCCTTTTTCATTTCATCCGCGAGATTCGCAATGTCATTGTAAAGATCCGTTACTGAGGAAAGATATTGTAGCGGTCCGGATAGATCGGTTAGGATATTATCGAAAGCAAGGAGTGCGTTATTGATCAATGCTTTCGGATCCGGAAGTGCCGGTCTTCGAAATGGCGCCCTCGCGGAACGATCCTCAATTCCAATTAGATTGAGTGACCAGAACCAAGTTAAAGGATCCTCTTTTGATTGGGAAATCTTGAATCCTCCTTTTTCAGAAAAAACAACTTCCCAATGAGCGTCTCGATCGTAATCGTGAAAAATCATCACGGTATCTTCAAAATTGAAGGGGGTATTTCCGGTCGCTTTCGCTTTTATATCCGCGGCATTTGGAAAAAAAGGTGAGAACGTCGGAACTCGGCTATCGGCTTTGTCTTCGTCTCTGATTTCGTGCATGAGATAGACTAAATCGAAAAAATCTAGATATCCTGCCTTCTTGATCGGATTCAATCCCTCGAGTTCTTGGAGAAGAGCGCTTCCGATCGCCGACGCGGCTCCCGATAAACTTCCGAATGCGCCGGCCGGTTTTCTTACGGGTGGACCTTCATACTGTTGCCAAATCTCTCCGGAAAGCGCAATATCGCAAATCGAGTTTCCGTTATCGACAACTTGAACACCTCCGAAAGTTGGCTTCACGGAAATGTTGTAATTATAAGAGTGTTCTTGTCTAGAAAGACCAAGAAGGAAAAAATATTCTCCAAAAGAAATTTCCAGTGCGCCAGGAGTCGAAAGACGTTTTTGAAATTCTAAACTGAAGGCGCCTGTCGCTTCAAACCCGCCGGTTCCTCTCGTAACGCTCGTTGCCAAAGATCCCATATTCGATGAGGACAAAGCAATCTTTAGAATTTAAAAACAAGTCCTTTTTTAGTTGCATTTTTACTTAGGACAATCTTTTGTCCCTTCCCCGTGAGCGAGCCAAGTCCATACGTTCCAAGGACATTCTTAGGTTTTTTTTCTAACTTTGTAAGCTACGTGGTTGCTGCAAAAGTTAGGCTCACGAATTTCAAACCAGGTTCGAGAATCCGTACAATTCTCGAAGCAATCGCTGCGGTCTTATCCCGAATTGAATCCGAATTTTTTGCGGCCTATCTCTACGCGATTCGAACTTCAAGTTACGAATCATTCGGGTTTGGATTACTTGAGGGAAAAAAATCAACCGGTTTTATCCGCTTTGTAAAAACAGGACATACCTCTACATTCGCAATTCCAATCTTTACGATTTCCCTCTTTGGCCAAGACTACCAATCCGTTTCTCCATCGAGTATTTCTGTGGGGCAAACTTCCGTGGATATCGATATCCGCGCATTAAATTCAGGATCGCAATACAATTTAGATCCACAAGGTATCGATACCAACTTTGGAAAAGGTGATGTTTTTCCAAGCGCGGACCCGAATGTAATTCTTGAATTCGATCGAATTTATAACCCCTTTTTAATCTCCGGCGGGACTGATCAAGAAACGGAAGAGGAAAGACTTATCCGTTGGCAGGAATTTGTAAATAATCTTGGAAGATCTACGTTAGCCGGAATTCTTTCCGGCGTAAAATCGGTTTCAGGCGTAGTGGATTGCTATGTTACTGAAAATCTAAACCCAATTAACGGACAATCCGAAACCGGTTGGATCAATATCTACGTATCAGATGGAACGAGTAATACCGCTCCAACGATCATTCAAACTGTCACAGATAAGATAAAGGGAATTCTGGGAACCTCCGAATTCGGCTACAAAGCGGGCGGAACACGGTTATTTGTCGGAAACCTTCTGATTCAATCTATCTCTTTCCATTACGAGCTCGACGTTCTCATTTCAACGCAACTCTCTGATGCTCAATTCAAGGTCTTAGTCGAACAGGCGATTTCAAATTACGTTAACAAATTACGGAATGGAGAAGACGTTATTTTCGATCGATTGAAGGGTGCGGGTATTAACGCTCATCCTGATATTCAAAGAATCCGCTTCGTAGGGATTTCAACAGATATCGTCGTTCCTTTAGGATCCGTTCCTAAAATTGGAGGAAACGGCGGCGGTTCTATTGTTTGCGATCTGATAAATAGGATCAACCAACCATGATCGCGAAGTATCTTTCTTTATTTAATCGATCAGGTGCAGTTTTCAAAGCGCTTTTTTTTGATCCGGAACGAATTGAAAAACCTCAGATTAAAAACATCAACGATATCAACAAAGGCGCCGTTTTCAATGCCCTTGAATGGCATTACAGATTCGTAAAACGACTCATCGAAGAATTTCCGCTTACGAATGCCTCCGGATTCCTCCTAAAAGCCTGGGGAACTTTCTTAGGTGTTCCGAATGATCAAGCTCTTCCGGATCCAGAATACAGAGCCAAGATTCTTTCAAAGATTCTCGCGATCGTGGGAACGCTTCCGGCGATAAAGAATTTGGTAAAGAATATTGATCGGGTTGAAGTTAAGGAAGCGCAAGACTTAGGATTCTTCCTCGATGTAGCCTACCTTGACACTCCGGTCTTAAAAAACAGACCGTTCGGGTCCGTAATGACGCACCCAACGAATGCAATATACATAATTTTTAATACGATTTTCGATATAGATTCAGCGCTTTTAAGAACAATCTATCAGCTAAAGAGTGCCGGCATTGGAGTCTTTGCCGGCGTGATTACCGAATATCCTAAATTCGGATTTTTGTATTTAGATTATGGTTTTATCGATAAGGATTATTCAGGAGTAAATTAATGACCGTAGCTGCAATTCCCGCAAGTAATTCCGTTGCAAAGAGGACGCTCTACAATCCGAATCAGAGAGTGAACTCAAAGACAGTGGGTCCGATCCCAGGTTTAGAAGACGACATACTCGTCTATCCCAAAGCCATTGCGATGATTTTAAGAGAGCTCTACATGCTGGATCCGGGAGAGATTCAGTGGTTTGGATGTGATATACCTTCTTTCACAAATACGACAATCAGTACTTTAAAAGGAAGTTTACTCAAAGACGATGAACTCTATTTCTTAGAGGCACTTTCGTTGCAACCGACCAATCAGGCATTTTGGGGATTTTATGAAATTGAATTGGTTCAACAAGATTCGGATTTAGCGAACCTTCAATTTTTTGATGTTTCAACGAACTCATCGTTTCAACAAAATGCGAATACTAGAAAATCCTATATCGTAAAAGTTTATGAAAACTATAATACCACCGCAGCCTTCCCCACACTTACTCCGGGAAGAATCAAGTGGTTCGAATATAAGAAGGATGCTGCGTTCGGAAATGTGATTTCCGTGAATAAGATTTCTAACTCAGTAAAAATTCCTAAAAACAAAAACGGAACTCTCATCACTCTCGAAGATAGTACTGCATTGCAAATTCCGATCGGTTCCGTGGTTGAAGATAACTTGGATCGACTGTCTTCTTCCCTCTTCAAAGACGCGAACGGTCAAGCAATTTCAAGAACATCTTTTTCAACTCTTTGGTCTGCGATCCGGAAAGCTGTGACAGGTATCAATCCGACTTCGGACAGAGTAATTGTTTCACAGAATTGCATCGAAGGGCAACTTGTAAAATTCTCTTTCACTGGCGGTGGGATTACGGCGCTTACCGAATACTATGTAAGGAACCCGACTGCTGCGGACTTTCAAGTTTCGACAACTCCTACCGGATCAATCATCGATCTCACTGCGAATCAATCCGGGGACGTCATTGTCAATGTTGAATACGGATTTGGAGACGGTTCAACCACTTTCAATTTGATGGATCGTGGAGGAGTTTTCGCGAGAGGATCTGGACTAAACGGAACAAGGGCGAAGGCCGCCGGTGGAAATTATGATGGTGGCGCAGTCGGATTCAAAGGTCAGGACATGGGCCATAACCACGTACATACGATTCCAAACGTCGCGGAAAGTAGCGGTACGGCAAACTGGAATTATGGATCAGGGACAATCGATTTCGTCACAAAAACCACGAGCTCACCGGCTGCGGTTGGCGGAACCGGGGCACCCCGGACCGGAAATGAGACTACCCCCGCCTGGGTTGCTGTAAGATATAAAGTGAGGGTCGCGTAAATGAATTACGTAATTGATAAACAAACGAAAGAAGTTCTGTGGATAAATACAGATCCAAAACAAATTTCCGGACCGGAAGTCTGGTTTGAATTCAATCCGAACAATCATCGTGTGGTTTATTCAGTAAATTATAATCCACAAAAAGGTGATATTTTCAATGCGGAAATTGTAGATGGAGTTGCTTCCGAGTTTCAGCCAAAATCTGTTTACGATAAAATTTCAGGAATCGAGCGATCACTTGAAGATTGGAACGATAAAATCAAATCTTCGGAAACTGAAATCCAACCTATCCCTTTTGAAAAATTTCAAAAATTCAACGGAACAACATGGGTTATTGATCAAGAAAGAAGGAGTGCTTATTTTTTAGAAATCAATTCTGCAATTTTTAATTCTAAAAAGGAAAGTTATAGGGGAACGGTAGAGTTCAAAAATACTATTTGGGATTCTGGAAAGATTTACCACGATAATATAAACTCAGTTGTAAGTTTAGCTTCTAAAGGGAAGATTTCAGAAATTCCCCCTTGGAAAGATTCGAATAACGCCTTTTCAATTCTTACAATCGACGATCTTCAATCACTAGCTGAATTGATTGAAATTGATTTATACAACGCCGGAATCGCACTCTATCAAAAAAAATGGGAAAACGAAAACACGATCAAAAGCCTTTCGCCAAGTGATTCGTTTGACCCAAATTCTGCGTGGGAAACAGATGTTTGAAGATTTATTGAAAGCATTAGGATTAGGTGTATGTATCGGTGTTTACACTTTCGTAAAACATTTGTACGACAAATGGGTTGAGAAGAAAGCGATCGAGAATAATAAAAAGAAATCTCTCGGTAAGATCGAACTAGTTTTGAATATCAATTCGATGGTACAAGACCGTCTCGCTTTACTTCGCGATCATTACTCAGCAAGTCGAGCCAAAGTTTTTCAGTTTCATAACGGTGAGTATTACCTTAACGGTGCCGGCGTCGAAAAGTTCTCAATGTCGCATATCTCCGTAAAACCGGGAATGGCCGTTCCGTATAACTTTGAAGAGTACTATACAAAAAAAGAGATTTCGATGTCTGTCGAACTCATTAAACCGATCTGTGACTCATCGTTTTATTATCTTAAAACAGATGATCTTCCGGAAACTTCGCGGTGGAGAAGAATTTTCCGTTTTAACGATATAAAGGCCCATCTATTCGCCAAAATCGATTATCAAGGATTTGCCGAAGGTTTTATTTCGATTTCGTGGCATGATGACCTTGAACACGATACAGACCCAACTGAAATTATTCGCGCCGCGGAAGAAATCGGTTTACTTCTAAGGACAGACAAATGACTCCGGCAAACGCTTTGAAAGGTGTTGAACAAAACAGTAAGATCGCTCCGGTCTACTCGGTAGGATTCGGCTCCATGTGCGGTTACATCGCCGCGTGCGTTATCGGTTCTGCGGTCATCCCAAAAATGGCGAGTGTCGAATACATTCGCTGGTTTGTGGATTATATGGAGCCGAGATTCGGTGCGGCCGGAATCGGCGAAAAGATCCTTCAGAATTTAAAACTAAGAAGCATCGTCGATACATGGCGTCGTAATAAAGAATTTCGGCTCGGAAGATTTATGGAATGCTATGCCGAGGCTCTCAAAGAAATTCTGAAAGACAATACGATCGAAGTAAATTTAAGAATCAACGGAGATTGGACCGAAATCGACGACGCGCTTGAAAAAGGTTCTGCAGTTATGCTTGGAACCTCACTTACGAAAAGTGGCCATTTCATTGTACTACGGAGAATCGTTTATATCAACGGAATCAAATACTACGAAGTTATCGATTCCTACGGAGACTGGACTACCGGTTACAAGAAAAAAGAAATCAACAATCGGTATCTTGCCGAAGACCTCGTTTCTCACTGCGGAATTGATTCCAACAAAGGGATTCATGCGAATTTTATTTATCTCATTCAACTTGGAATTTAAGGAGAATTCTATGAAAAAACAAATCAAGTACGTCGGGAGAATTGCCAAGGATGAATGTAAGAAAAAATCTTTTGCAATCTTCGTGGTCGCCTCTCTTATCGAGGCAGGTTTACAAGCAACCGGTAAAGCGTCGATGCTATCCTTTTTGGGTCAAAACATTACGTATTTCGGAGTCATTGGGATTTGCTCATTTACGGTTTATATGAAAAAACCTCTTACCGAAGTAGTAAATTCTTTCCGGAGCGGAAAAACGAAAGTTGAGGCGGATCCAAATCATGAATAGAATCATTGCCTTTTTAATTTTATTTTCCCTTATTACCTGTTGCGCGACAATTCGTCCGAATTTCGAAGAAGCAATTCAAAATTCTGAAAACGCTTCGAAGGAAGCTGCGGACCTCGCAAAAAAAGTCGATAACAAACCGATCTCAGAGATTACAGAAGAGGAAAAAGACAAACTTTCAAAAAAACTAAAAGAATTCTCTACCAAGTTTGCAAACAACGCGGAAATGTTAAAAAAAAGCAAAGCATACGGAGACGAATGGAAGCAGAAAGCAGAGGATTATAGACCAGATGCTGAAACTTGGAGAACGATTAAGTTTTTCTTTTATGTTTTTCTAATTTTGTTCATAGCGGTAGCTTTAGCTATTTTAGGAATTCGTTTGTATCTAAAATATGGATCTCTTTCCGGTGTGGCGAATGTTGCGAATCTAATTTCTAAATCACCTGTGGATATTCCGTTTTTAACAAAACATGTTGAATCTAACGTTATCCCATTCTAAAAGTATTTCCTATCTCTTCCTCGGGTCCAAAAGATCCGAGGAGTTTTTTATGGTTCTAATCTTTTCTTCAATTCAACGTAGTATTTTCGCATTCGTTCGGTCTTAATATATTGTGGAAGTTCTTCCCATCTCTTCGGTATTTTTCCTTTTCTTAGAAAATTCTCGCAATGAATGATCCACAAATTTTCTTGTCTTTGTATGTAATCATCATTTATTTTTTCATCACCCATGATTGAAGATAATTTTTTGGAAAGGAACTTCGATCTTCGTTTTTTAGAATTCCAGAATCCTGCACATTCCCCATTCTTCTCCCAGAGAACATACGAAAGCAACATAGATGAAAGCGATCATCACGAACGTTGCCGAAAAGATTCCCGTAAGAATCAGAGTATGACTTCTTCCCGGAACGATACCAATAGAAAGCATGATCACGATCTCAAGAATCCCGTAAGCGCCTGAACCGAGGAGCCAAAAGAAAAACATGATTAAAAGGATGCCGATCATTTGGGCACCTCATTTTCCGTATCTAATTTAGATCGAACTTCCTTATGTTTTTCTGATCGTTCGCTTGCTTTACCCCACCGTTTCATAGTAAATCCTCGATTGTAATTTGAATCGGAAGGGTTCGTTATCTCGATCTTAATATCGAAGCAACCGCAAACATGAGTAGTTCCGGCATCGTCGTTTAGAGTCACACGCCTATGAGGAACTTCTTCGCTATCGTAAATTATTTTCATACGAGTTTAAACCTTTCTTCGAGTCTACCGAGCAACTTATTGATTTCGAAGTGCCGCTGCGGAGTTCGATCGATCATCTCAATCAGATCCTCGATGAGATCGTTCTTGCCTTCGTCATACTCTCGGAAGTCTTCGTGATTCGGATCAATTCGAAAGTTAAGAATTTCTTCTTTGAGTGCGGCTTTGTATTGATCAAGTGTAAGACCTCGATCATAGATAGAAATTTGTTTACCTGGCATTTTAGCTCCTTAAAACCCGGATACTCTCCGGGCTTCATGTTATTTCAATTGAAAGAGGGTATTCGATCCGCTACTTAGATAGGTGTCGGGATATTTACCGTCCCATTTCTTAATTCGTTCCATCTCGACCATCATAGGTGTGATTTGTTGAGATTTAAGTCTTAACGCTTCCGCCTCAGCTCGGGCTTGTGCGATCTGTTGTTCGGCTTCAACTTTCACTTTTTCAAGTTCGTTTTTAGCTCGCAAAGCATCTTGTTCTGCTTTCTGCTTCAACTCAATCGATTCAGAAAATGTTTTAGAGAATTCAAAATCCTTCATGGACACTTCATCCACTAGGATATAGAATTTTCCAAGTTTAGTTCTTAGTAGCTCGTGAATCTCTTTCGAGACTGTTTCTCTTTTAGTCACTAAGTCTGATGCAGTAAACTGTGCTGTTACGTGTTTCATTGTTTCTAGAATCGCAGGAACAATAATTGTTTCTTCGAAATCCATTCCGACTTCTTGATACAATTTATTAACTTGGTTTGGCGACAAATGATAGGTTAAAGTAATTTTAGTATGAATTTCTTGCAAATCACTTGAGGGTGCTGCAGAATTCGCTTCTACTTTCTGAACTCTAACATCGATACTCGTGACTGATTGGAAAAAAGGAGTAATTAAATTTATTCCTTCTCCAAGAATTCTGTCCGAAACTGAACCTAGGTTTGTTACAACCCCTCGATGTCCGGTACTTACACACTTGATTGGATTGAAAATCAATACCAATATCACCACTAAACCCTTAAGCCAATGCTTTTTAGCCAAATTCAAATATTCTTCCATTTTAAATTTCTCCTTAAAAATGAATGCTCAAAACAACTTCGGTTCGTTTTCTTCTAGTCTCGACACGCACAACGGATTCAGCCAGATCGCTTCGGTCCGCTCGCGGCGCTTATTGTCTCTCGTTGCCTTTTCTTTCCGGATCCAACCTTTCGTTTCTAACCGATTGGCGTAGAGGTCGGAAGGATAACCCGAAATGACCACCATACCTTTTAAGGAAACGATCAAGTTCAAAAGATTCTCGTGCTCGATCACAGATTTCATTTCGTGAGTGTAAAGATCTCCAGATCCGCGCACCGATCCGAGGTAAGGTGGATCAAGATAGAAAAGTGTATTTGGTGAATCGAGTTGATCGGCAATTTTTAGGAATGATTTGTTTTCGATCACAACTCCACGAAGTCGGGACGCCGCTTGATAGTAAGGCTGGATGTCTGACCATAATCGCGCTGGGATGTATCCTCCGGAGCGATCGAGATTTCCGTGGACTCGGAAGGAGCCGCGGGAAGATCGATTCTGCCCGATGTTCATCCAGCATTTCGCACAAAACTTTAAAGCGCGGTCAATCGAGGTTTCTTCAGGTTTATTTTTGGATACCGCCCATTCATGTATTTCCCGGGAATACGGCGTCCACTTAATGCGGCGAATCAGCTCTTTAGCAGTATCGCGGTTTCCCAACATCGCCATGAAGTTGGTCACTTCAGAATCAAGATCAAAATAGTATTCCGCGCGCGCCGGTTCTTTTTGAAGCAGGACGTTCGCTGCTCCGCCAAAACCATCGACGTAAACGTCGTGAGTAGGGAAGTAGGATTGTATCCACGGCCCCAAGAGAAATTTTCCGCCATTGTATTTAAGAGGAGGACGTGTGATCATGCAATTTCCCTCTGCCCTTTTTCGATATCTTCTATCATAGCCAAAACACGGGAGATGTTGCTTTGTGTGTCTTTAAATTTTTCGATCAGAGTTTGCGGAATGAGCTCGTTTATTAAATCGATTTTCTTTTGGACTTCCCATTTTGAGAGGTAGGGTCTCGTTGCATCAATCCCAAGGTTCTCTAAAAAGATCTTAATTTCCTCATAGGTCTTAATTCTCTTTTCGAGAGTTTCATTCTGCTCCGCAACTTTCCAAATCCTTTCTTCTACTTTCTTACGTATTTTCCCGCTTAACGCGCGTCCGAAATTTCGATCCTCCTCCTGAGTTTCCAACCAATTTAAAAGACGTTCTTTCGCATTCGCCTTCCAGTAGTTTGTATATTGTTTGTCGATTCGCCACATAAGAACATATCGAAAGATCTCTTCAGGAATTGATTGTGTTCTATAAACGGATTTTTTTCGGATAAAGAGACGAGTCCCGTTCTTTGAGGTTTCGTAAAGACCCGCTTCTTCCGGAAGTTCCTTCGGGTTGATCAATCCAGGCGGAGTAACGAAATAAAAATGATTACAGTAAATGAGATATGATCTCCATTTTTCATCCTGAAGAAAATCAGATCTCGATACTTTGATTTCATAGGCGGTTACCGCATCTTTCGACCAGGATTTCGGCATTGACCACCCATCCATTCGGAAGTGATGAGAACCCATCGATGGGCCAGTCTTACACTCCGGTAAATAGATATCGTTGGCGTGCTTTACTTTCAATAGTTCGCTGATCATGTGAGCTGTAATTTTTGGATCTTTCATTTCTGATTCCTCTCTTCTAATCCGGCATTCCGAAGTGCAACGTAGATAATATCCCAAACCCCGCGGAGTTTCCGGTGAATTCCTTCCGCTCTACTCGACTTCCAAACCTTTTTCGGATTAAAATCCTCGCTCTGCATAAACTTCGCATCGTAGGAACCATAGGCGCCTTTCGTTGCCTCGGTTGTCTTCCGATCATTCGCAATGTATGCGCAAGAGTGTTCTCTTTTTTTAGTCTCGTCGCCATTCGGCCAGATTTCAACTTTTACTACGATCATCCTTCACATCCTTTCCCGATTTGGCCGTGGTTATTCAGATCAACAAACTTTGTCCAATGAACCCACCCTTTCTCCGGACAATGGAATCCCCAGCCCCTAATCGCGGGTCCGGTTATAAAGATCGTCACCGCTGATTGATTTGTAACTTCAATACGATGAGCAAATTTTGAAGAACGAAATCTAAACCCAGAGCCGGTGATCCGCTTTTTCTTATGAATTCCCCCTTCCTGGATCGTATGCTCAATGTATTCACCTTCGAGCAATATCGAGAGAGAAACCCACGGATGGTCATGCAACGCGCGATCATCATCACTCTTTAGAAATCGGTGAAGATAGACGTTGAAGAGTCGGTTCCTTGGAATCAAATACCACCTTTGCAAATATGGGTCGGCGGGATCACCAATGACAACGTCCGGATTTCGGGATTCTATGATTCTTTTTGCGATTTGTAGGATTCTCATTTTTTCTTCCCTTTTAATTTTATAATGAATCTTTTCTTACAGGAAGAACAGATGATAACCTTTGCACCTTTCCTTTTCTGTATGAACTTCCCACCACAATCACAGCTTCGTGTCTCGATAACTGAGTTCACCATTTCATTCATCTGTTCTCGACCTTTTTCCATTTTCCTTTTTTTAATTTCGGGGTGGAGCTCATGAAGAACTCTCTTATATTCGGAAGAGATACTTTTATTTTCGTGATGAAGTCCGTCGCCTATCATGTCACCAAGTTTGATCAGACGATTACTGAGATATTCTCGACTAATATCTTGCATTAGTTTTCTTTCCTCTCGTGCTTAAGATTATTATGAACCGTGAAACCTTCTTTCTCGAAACAACTTGTGAGGCCGTGATCAATCAATAACTCTACTTGGCGGGTCCAGTCCTTTTGAATTAAGTCGTAACTATTTCGGAGATCTGTTAATTCGGTTTCTAAAGAGAGAACCTTCTGCTCCAATTCTGCTCTAATTTCGTGAGGACTTTTTCCTGTATTCTTAACGAGAATTAGAGAGAGAGTTCTTCCGGATAAATCGTTTAGATCGAGTTGTAAGTAATTTTGAATATTCTCGTTATTATGAAGAACGTTCTGCATCGTTTCGGCGAAGAACTTCATAAAATTCAAAATCTTCTTCGCGCTAGGCACGTCCTTATCGAAATCGAAGAGCATTTCATTCCCCGACATGGTGAAACTTATACCTTTTAAAATTTCTTCTTCAAGATATTGCTCTGTTTGAGTCGCTTTAGTTTTACGCGAGATGAGTTCTGTAATAAATTTCTTCATACTCTTCCCTTCGGGAATTGCTTCCACTCGACTCCATCGAGCATCGCACCACTTTCTTTTTTCCCGCAACGCAAGGAAACATTGCCGTCATTCCAATCATGGAACTTTCCTCGTTGATACATCGCTTTTCTGCCTTCTTCAGATTTCGATTGTTCCAATGGAGTAGAGGCACCGCCAATCCACTCCCCCCACTGTTTAAAGAAAAATGGAACATCCGCGTCAATGCACTGATCGCGTAAATTGCATATCCAATCTGGGTGGACTGGTCGTGCGTGTGGACCTGATTCTCCACCAACAACTACCCAATCGAGTTTGTTTCCAGTTCGTGAGTATTCTCCTTCATAACCAATGTAAATATCCCCTGTAAGGGAATTGATGAGTGTCCCATCTTCAAGTTCTACTTCTTCCAGATTGACGTATTCCAAAAGAGGCTCTTTCGAAATGAAACGGATGAAAGCTGGAGTTTCCAACAATTTCGGGATACGATCGTTAGCTGTTTTTTGGTTTTCGGCGGATACTCCAAGCCAAACGTTTGGAAGTGGCCATTCAACAGAACCATTCCAGTTATCCTTCATCCATTCAGGGGGCATCTTGACATTCTTATTTTGAAAGTTCATCTCCACAAAAGTGTGTGCCGCCTCTCCAATTTCTGACGCGCGAAATTCTCTTTTCATATAATCGAGCATTCTTTCCGAACGTTTTGTGAGAATTTGGAATGTATGTTGAGGGTTCAATGCTATGACACCAAACACTCTGTCGATGAAGGAGTCAGGAACATCCTTATGAAAAAGATCGCTCATCGAATTCACAAAAATCTTTGACGGCTTTCTAATACTAAATGGATCCTTCAGCTTTTTATATTTGAATTCTACTTTGGAAAAATCTCGAATCGCCCACTCTCCAAACTTTCTTTTACTCAAAGTCTCTGCGTAACAGTTCTTGCAACCCGCGGAAACTTTCGTGCATCCGGTTACCGGATTCCAAGTGTGGTCCGTCCATTCTATCTTAGAGTCTTTCATTCAGATTTCCTAATGTTATTCAAGATATTCCATGCAAGTCTAACCACTGCTGGAACCTGTCCGTCTCCAATCGCTTCGGTGCGGTCCACCCGATAGGCCATCCCATTTCCGCTTCCAGCATTTCTGCGGACGGACTCCATCCACCGCTTAGAGTAAGTGCGAGATTCTTCACGGGTTCGCTGTATCGGTTCGGCGCCTTGCCGAAACCCCATCCCGCTTTCCCCATCGATTTTCGTGGAGTGGGCAACAATCCAAATTCTTTCCCGAATTTGTGGAGCTCCGGCTTCTTCCGCTGATAGCACTCCGCATTCCGCATCGAAATCCACCGAGGCCAAATCCCCGAGTACTCTATCGAGTCCACGCCTGGTAAGCATTGGGGAATTTTCCACGAAGACGAAACGGGGTCGAACTTCGCAAATGATTCGGAACATTTCGTGCCAAAGTCCTGAAAATTCTCCGTCGATTCCGGCTCCCTTGCCTGCCACTGAGATGTCCTGACACGGGAAACCTCCCGAAACCACGTCAACAAATCCACGCCACGGGAATCCGTTGAAGGAACAAACATCGTCCCAAACGGGAAACGGTGAAAAGTGTCCTTCAGTTTGTCGCTGGAGGAGTCGTCGAGCGCGATAGGAATTGATTTCCACGGCGCAAACTGTTCTCCAACCAAGGAGCTTCCCTCCAAGTATTCCTCCACCAGCGCCTGCGAAAAGTGCCAACTCACGCAACCGCACTCTCCTTTCTGTTTATGGAGTCCGGAAAGAAAGCATGCTTATCCTTGATTCCACAATTTACGCAGATGAAGTCTACGATCCAACCGCGAAGTCCATCGGTTAAATATTCCTTTTTGAATTTTCCAATTCTATGATAACGATGATCTGCAAACGCAGGAGATTTGCATTCTCGAACATTCTTAATTTTAGTTGGAGCGTCATAACCAAAGTCAGGATTCAACTTTTGTAAGGATGTTAACGAATCGATTTGAAATGATATTTCCATTTTTATGGTCTTCCAGTTCCTTCGCATTTACTACATTCAACATTCTTAACTCCCTCTTCGACGCTCCAACTTTTAAAAACTTTTCCGGCTCCGAAGCAGTTTGAGCAACTGCCCTCCTCCAATTCGTATAAATCTCTCTCCTCTTTCAATTCCGCGGTGGAAATTACTATTGTTTTATGTGGCTTAGTCCATGTTCTCATTCCATTGAGGTGTTCTGAAGCAATACCTCCTTTAATAATGAACCCACCATCGATAGCCTCGTTTGAAAACCATGCCCATTCTTTTGGTAGATTATACTTTCTTTGAGCTATCCTGTTATAAAAATCTTCCATAGAATCTCCTTAAATTTGTTTCCCTTGAGCCATACGCTCAATTTTATTTAACGCCATCACTTCATTCAATTTCAAAATTCGATCATCTTCGGCATCAATCATTTCTACGAATTTTACCAAAAGATCCGAATGATAAACTTCCAATTCATCTTCACAAAGACTTTTGATTCTAATTAGAACTAACGGTAGTTTATCCAATTCCACTTCAGTCATTTCCATAATATTTTGAATGTAGCATTACGATACAAAGGAGCCCGATCCCAATTGGAAGTGAAAAATGTTCAGGGAACCATAACGTATTAATTATATCTATAGTGTTGGATTTTCCCAATAACCCTTGAAAGATGAACCCTATACCTACAAAAAATATAATTCCGTTATCAAAGCCCTCTTTAAAATTGTTCACAACCGTTCTCCTCGAAAGATTTCAAAGAAACATCCAGTCATCGGTTTCTTGAGTCCTCTTTCCAAAATGTTCTCTTTACCTATGTAAATTGGATTTGGATTTTCAATCGGTGCCCTACTTAAAGTTTTAGAAAACAAATCGACCAAAGCAAGGAAACACATGACAATCACGAGAACTAAAATAGTATCCCGTAAAACAAGTAACGTCTCTTTGCTTTGATCCATTTCCATTTTAAATTCCGGAAGAAGTTGCCCTAAAGACTTTTAGTTTTGATTTACCATCCGTTAAAGCGTCTTCTTTAATACATTTTACTTTGTAAGACTTTCCTAATTTAGATATAATTTCCGTTTCCTCACCCTCTTTCATACCTGAAAGAATTTGTTGTGCATTCTGAATTTTGTTGCTCATACTTTTAGGCTTCCTCTTGCTTATCTGAATAATTCACTTTTCGATTCAATTTTTTTGCAATTTCGTGACTGATTCCGGTAATTTTGCAAACCTGCTTGATGCCGTATCCACGGTAAAACAGATATGAGGCCCGATCCTCTGGAGAGGTGGGAATATTATTATCTTCCTTATCCATTCTTTCTATTACCTTCATTGTATTTTTATATTCAGTTTCTTTCATTTTTAATTATACTGCGCTGAACAATTGGCGGTCTTCAGCTTTGACTATAAATTCTATTCTAATTTTTCTATAACATTCTTCCGCAAAATATTTTCTTGCGACCATACTTACTGACTCGGGCAAAGGACTTAGAATTTGAATCAAATCCTTTTCAACCTTGATCTCGACCTTTTCTAAAAGTTTATTACTTGAAGGGGTTAATCTTTCTTTTGCCCAATTCAAAAATCCTAGCCAAGTGGGTTCTTTAATTGTCGCTAAAGATGCGAGTTTGTTTTCTGAATTTATAAATGGAAGCGAGGTAAAATCAGGAACAAAAAGTAAATCAGTCGGAATCGTTACGACATAAATATTTGATCTTCTATTTCCTCTCCGTTGTTTTATGAGCCATCCCCGCTTCACGAGTTTATTCGTAAGTTGAGAAATCCTCCTCGGTTTCAATCTTCCACCTAATCTCCTGGAAATCGTATTTAAAGTTGGCCAACAATTTGCATTATGACCCTGAAAAGACCAAAGTACTATCCAAACAATCGCTTCTGAATACGGTAGATTTAAAAGAGCCGACAAAGGGGCGAATTCGAAATCTTTCTTCTTTTTCATTCTGCCTTTTCGCCACCCTGGCAATTAGCCAAAAATTCATCTGGAGTTGTTAAATAAATCAGTCTTTCTGCTTGTTCATGTAGGTTTCGATCTCTCAACCATTCAAGTCTCGCGTCGACGCTCGTATTTTCGTCGTATCCTCCTTTACCTGTATGGAGTGAAGCATTGAGACAAAACATATTTAAAGGGTCCCAAGGCACGTATTTTGTATATCTTGTTCTTCTTCCGAGGAGATGACAGACAACGAAATTATTTGAACCTGTTACAAGACACCTTTGGTCCATCTTTCTTCTCTTATTCATTCCATCCTTCATACGTTTGGCTGCCTTTGTTGGCTCTTTTGTGCGTCGAGATTCTTGGTAGCGCTTCGCAGATTCCCTTCGTTTATTTTCCCAACGTAACATTCTTTCGTATTGAGTCTCACGATTCAAACTTCACCCGCCAACCCATCCATGCAATACGGGCAAGACACAGGGAAGCCGCCCAAATTTTCAGGTAGGGGATCTCCATGTAAGTCGACGAATATTTCAGTAGTCCCCTTGCAATGAACACATTGACCAGCCTTATCGACACACCAAGTCCGCAATTTTCTCATCGCTTCTTTGTATTCAGTCCAGGCTTTTAAAAAGTCACTCCCCGGTCTGAACATATAAGATTCTAAACTCTCGGAAAACTCACTAGAGATGTCTAAATGTTTTGCGATCGCATCCGATAAAGGCCCCTTCCAAGGGGTGGAAGGGGGACTTGGTGAATTCCTGTTTGAACTTTCAGAAACTTTTTTATAAAGTTTATTTCCGCCAGTCGGAACTTTTGGTAATCGTTTACCTTCTTTTTCTAATTTTACACGCGACAGTGATTTCGTTCCGGCTTTCACTTTATTAAATTCCTTTGGATCGCTGTTTTTTAATTTAGCGGCTTCATTGACGTACTTTGAATTCGTTCCCATCAAGTCCGCGGCGATCTGGGCGGATCGTCCTTGGACGCTTGAATCCACATTCCCTTTTTCGGAACTATCCTGATTTTTTAGATTCTGAATGCTTCTTTGTTTACTTGCCATTTCAAGCAACGGCAAATACTCGGTTGCAATCGCGGCTCTTTGTGAAGCATTCAGATTTCGTCTGAAGTTAGAACGCATCGTATAATTTAATGCTTCGAGTTCGCTACCTTTGAAAGATTCATACTTAGCTTGCTTATTTGTCTCTTTTGCAGCTTTGTATCGATGCCATCCATCTAATATTTTGGATTCATAAAGAATAACTGGTTTTGTTTCATCATAACCATTCTTTTCCATATCTCCAAGGAGCAAGGCAAACTCATCTGCTTGCATTTCCGGATAAAGATTGAAGGGATGTTTTTCTCTTAGTAATTGTGTCTGGTTTTCCATGCGAATTTTCTCTAT
This sequence comes from Leptospira adleri, assembly GCF_002811985.1. GTDB lineage: Bacteria > Spirochaetota > Leptospiria > Leptospirales > Leptospiraceae > Leptospira > Leptospira adleri. The sequence continues at coordinate 22,863 of NZ_NPDU01000024.1, read as the reverse complement.
ATTACTAAATCAAGAATCTGGAAAGAGGCTTTCCATATCTTATTTTTTTACGCAAATGGTCAGAAACGTCTGACTCAAGCATTTCATTCTCTAATTTATTCTCAGCGAGGAATAAACCTTCTAATAGACTTCGAGCAATTATCTTTATGTAATTCCCTTGATCTGGACTAAGTGAGTCTGTTCTAATAGAATGACCCATTAGCACGTTCAAAGTAACGTAACCTTCGAGTTTACTTTTTTCATCCACATCCGATTCTAACAATTCTCCAATTATTTCCATCAAAACTCCTTTATAAAGTATTCCGCGAGAGCCATAATTTCACCTTTGAAATTATGCAAGGTCAAAATCATCAAACCCTTTCCCCAGTGGAGCTCTCGCGAGATACTCTACTCCTAATTCTTTTTAAAATAATGATCAAAACACGAAAACATCATAGGCGGATTCTTTGAACCGACCTTGAGACCATCTAAGTAGATACTTACATGAACAGGATCTTTTACGCACATTACCCTTTCATCATTCTTTCTGAAACACACTTGATCTCGTATATATGCAACTGTTCCGTTCGGATAATGATACTTATTTGGAACAACTGATTCGATGAAACCATTCTCTATAAGTAATTTCTTAATTACATCATCGTTCATTTTTGTCCCTGATTTTTGTTAATATGTCTCATTGGTTTATAAAAAAAAGAATCCGCGGGTCTGCTTTTGGAATCCTCAAGGTATGAATTCGCCGCTTTCAGAGCCGACAGTTCACGTCTTTTTAAAACCTGATTTTTTACATTAGCTTTGAATTCTTCAAACCACCTCGAAGGGAGGATTTCCGAATCAGTGCAATTGACCCACTGGGCAAAGTAAAAGATACCAATGGCGATGATGAAAAGCATTCCGAAAATTACATTCATAGAACTACACCCCACCCTATGATCAGGAACGTAACGAGATAACCACATGTGACGACGGGTCTGATGGGCCATTCGGTTTTGGAATCATACCCATGTCTCAGAATCGCGATCCGTTTCCGGAAACGAAAAGTGCACAACTTGCGTTCGATGTTCATTTTGCTTTCCTTCCTCCATTGTGCTTTATTCCATTCTTTTTAATCGAAAGTTTGATTCGTTTCGATTCGCAATGCCGGCATATGTTTAAGAAAAATTTCTGTTTCCATTTTACCGGAAACATCCAAAGTTCCTTTGTCGCTTCACATACATCGCATCGTCTCACGGTGTGAATGAGCTCCTTACCGAATTCTTTTACCATCCTCTCGTAAGCTCTTCGGAGACGAACATTATCCCGGCCGCCTGCGTTCTGGAAGGAAACCTTTCCTTTAAACGACTTCATAGTCCACCTCAAGCAACTCATCCTCGGCCTCAAATTCTTCGGACCCAAAGGATAGATCGTAAATTTTTCCATTTTTAACTTCAAAAATTCGATCCGCAAGTTCTTGAATCGCCTTCTTGTGAGTAATAAAAATCACTTGTTTGAATCGACCTTCTTCAATCGCTCGATCTAGCATTTTTTGGTATTGGAAAACGGTATCGGAATCTAATCCTCCGTCGGATTCATCCCGAAGCAGCGTTTGAATATCCGCTCCAAATTTGTTCCGTTTATATACCGCCACTCCTAATGAAATCGCTTCATTGAGAATGTTCCCTTCTCCGCCAGATTTATTTTTAATTAAGGATTCGATACCGGTCCGGTTATCCAATACTGTAACTGAAAAATCCTCTTTAGAATTCCCGGTCGCGTTTTCTCTTAAAGTATTGATTTTGATTTGAAATACTCCGGGGAAAGATTCCGCGAGAATCGAATTGATTGCCGAAGATATTTCGGGACCGGCAGCGTCGACCATCAAGGCGCGGGCTCCTTTTGGACCAAGTGCCTCACAAATGGATCGCAATTTTCCGAGTTGGGTTTCTTTTGAAATTCTTTCTTCATTGAGATCTGAAACTCTTTTCTCATTTTTTAATGCGATTTCTAGTTTAGCAGAATGAGAACCGATTTCCTTTTCTATCTCAGATTTAGATTCCTGCAACGGCGTGAGAAGTTCTTCGGAATCTTTGAGTTCTTTTTCCGCATTTGTGATTGCTGTCTCCTCGTCCGATTTCGCGTTTATAAGAATTTCGGTTTCTGATTTGAGAATATCTTTTCTAGAATTTGATTCTTTTAGTTGCTGGATGCTTTTTTTGTAGTCCTCAATTTTTTCTTCCGCGGTTTCTAAATATGGAATCAATTTTACCAAATCAGTATGTGTGGAATCTTTCAACTTTGCTTGAAGCGATTCCAATTCTTTTTCTAAATCAGAGTAGGTGCTTTTCGCGAGCAGAAATTCCGGAATTGATTTAAGATTAAGAAGTTCATCTTCGATCTGTTTGATCTCCGATTTTCGAATCGAAATGAATTCCTCATCGATCTTAATATCCGAGATTTGATTTTCGAGCTCTTCTAATTTTGTTAAAAGCGGAGGGAGTTCCGCTTGAGACACCCTTGCATCTTTAAGTAGCGGGCAGGCTTCCGGGAGATCAATACCTTCGATAATTTTCCCGCGGCAAGGGACTTCGCTAAGAAGCCTTGTTTTTGATTGAGTTTCCTTGATTTTAGAAGCAAGACCGGCTTTTTCTACCTGTAGTTTTGTTCTTATCTCAGATTGAATTTTGTTTTCTTTCTCTTGAGGAGAAATTTCATTTTCAAGTTTTGTTTTTTTTGATGAGAGCTCATTTTCTTTTTCTTCTACAAACTTTTCCTGATCTTCAAGACTTTTCTTTGCTCGCTCTTTTTTAGGAAGTATTTCTCTCTCCTTCTTTTCCCATTCCTTTTGATTCAACTCTGCTTCTCTGATTTCTCTGGATCGAGCAAGCAGTTGAGTTTTATTTGCTTCAATTTTTTTCTCGAATCCTTCGATTGAAGAAACGTCTGAAGCAATTTCTTTCCGAATCGCTTCCAGTTTGTCCTTTAATTCGGATATGTCTTTGAAATTTGCTCTTAGGTCCGCTAACCTTTGTCTTTTCTCATTCGAATCTTGAGTTACCTTTTCGATTTCCTTTATCTTTGCGTTTAAGATTTCTTGTTTCGTATCCAATTCTTTTCGGAGATCAACGGATGATTCGGAATTGGAAATCATTTGAATACCAGACTTTATTCCTTCTAATTCCTTAGATACTTTTGTTCGCTTCGTATCAAAGAATGAAAATTGTTTGTCGTATTCACTAAAATTTAGAAGGTCATCGAAAAGTTCGCGAACATCTTTTTGGTCTAACCCAGTAAGTCTACCTTTTCCGGTTTGGGCATGGTAGATTGCGGATAAAAACACTCTTTCGGTGATTTTTGTTACTTCAAAGAGTTTATCGTTGAAGTCCTTTATTTTTCCTTCTGAAACCGCTTTCCCATCAATATAGAGATACGGTATTTGTTTTCTGGATACCGGATCGATTAGTCGTTTAGCGTGGATCGTGTGGCCGTTCATCGAAACTGTCGATTCGACAAATGAATCACGAGCGATAAAACAATCGTAAATCGCGCCTTCATCCCGGCCGGAAGCGGATTCGCGCAGGGGAGTTTTCCCAAACCAGGACATGAAGAGCGTATCCATCAATGAGGATTTTCCCGCACCGGTTCTTCCTACGATCGCGATTTTCTTAAGATTAGGGATTCTAAAATCAGTTTCTTCAGGGAAAGCAATCATCCCCTTTGTTTTTAGTGCTTCGATGATCATAAAACGCTTTCCTCTATTCTCAACCCTTCAGTCATTTCAAAATACCCCATCCGATATTCTTCCAATAACCCATGGATCTCACTTTCTGGTTTATTTTTTGCCCGGAAATATACGATAACTCCGTCTTCAATAGACTCGACGGATCCGATTTCTTCCGACCGAACCGCGACAGTTGAAATGGTGTTCCTTTCAGGTTTCAACTCTGTTGCATTGGGGAAAAATGATTCGAGTTTTTTCGGAACTGAATGAGAAAGCGATTCCGGAACATCAAGACGTATCCGGATCTTTCCTTTGAATTCCGACGGTTCCAGAATTTTTCCGGATTCCTTATCGATAAGGTTTTCACCATCCCAGTTGAGGTTCACGGTTCGCATCGGGGCCGGATTCAGGGAAATGAAATCAGGTTCTAGTCGCCAAGATCCTTCTTCGATTTCCCAAATAAGAATCCCTTTATCGTCTTCCGCCTCTCCCCAGGTTTGTCGGGTCGTTGATCCAGAATACCAAATCCATTTACCGATCTTCTGGCAAAAATGATAGTGTCCACCAACCACCGGACAACCGAATGAATCCAGGATCGTCTGAGGAAGAAACATACCATTGTTTCTGGGGATTCTCTTGTTATCTAGTACTGCACCTGAAACTGTCCCGTGGAATAAAACCAGAGAGGGTCCGGAATAGTTTCGAATTTTTTGAAACCAATCTTCAAGTAAATCTACGATCAGGTTGTTTCCCTTTGAATGGAAATCCTCAATCGATTGATTTTGGAGCGCGAGCGCTCCGGCGCCGAAATGCGGAAGCGCGAAGACCTGAATTCTTTCAAGCGAATCCGGAAGAACTATGTGACCCGGCTTATCAAATTCGTAACAAAGAGGATTCAGTTTATCCTTGAACGATCTTAAATCCTTTGGTTTGTCGTGATTTCCTCGTAGGATAATTGTCGTGATTCCCGCACTATGAAGGGTATCGAGGAAGATTCTGAAAACAAGCCTTTGCTCAGGGTCGGAAACATCCTCGAAGATATCCCCGTTGACACAAACGATCTTGCACCCTTTTTCGATAAAGATACCGGCGGCTTTCATCAGAGCCACCGCCTCTTCCGTACCTTCGCCACCGCGGAGATGAATGTCTGCTATTTGTCCTACGATCATTGCTTTCTCGCTCCGAGTTCTTTCCATTTTCTTCCCAAAATTGCGCGGAGACCTTCGAACGTAACCTGATCAAAATCTTTTTGCGAGAACGTCGAGGATAGAGACTGGACGTCTTCTTGAGTTTTGCAGTTTTCCAATTTCTCAAGAATCGATTCCTGAGATGGCCCGAGATTGATTGACTTAGTATTTTCTCCATAAAGCGCATCTGCCGCGGCAGTCGCGGAACCGGTCACTGTTTTATCCACCGGAGCTCCTTCCGCAAAAACAGGTTTGAGACATACCCACATTTTCAATGCTTGGGATTTTAGCATTTGAGTTGGTAAGTTAAGCAGATACTTTATCGCGTTCCGTTGCGCTTTCTTGTCAACACTCTCGTTTAGATGGGCTTGCTGCTTACCATGTTTAGTCATCATGGGTAACGCTTTAGGAATCGGTGGAGTGTTTATTTTTACTCCATTGGGTAGAATCATGGAAGCAACGTAGGTTATTTCTAAGTGTTTTAATCCATTGATTTCTATCTCTTCCCTTCCAACTCTTTCCAATTTTATTCCTGTCGCTTGACCTAATGAAATAATTTTTTCGACTTTCAACATCGCATGATCTTTTGCTATGCCAATTTCTAATCCAGTTACTTCGTCATAGACATCATTTTCGGAGACTTCTATGATTTGTGGCACGAGAGAAACACCGGCCGGTAAATGACTCATCAAAAATTCTGAGAACAATACTACGTTATAATCCTCCGGTGGAAATAATGTTCTCAACGCGGCCAGTTTATCTTTGTGATTGTTTTTGTAAGCCATCGGGTTAATGGCACCGTTCGCCAAAACGAGATCTGAAATTTTATCTGTAACACTCATCTTATGCCTCCACCGTAAAATTGTAAGAAGACCTGATATCGGAAATCTTTGCTTTCAAATCCAAGACTTCTTTTTTTAATTTCCGATTCTCATTGAGGATCTCGCGGAAACGATTCCAGAGATTTCGGAGAACTCCGATTGATCTGATTGGTTTCATAGCATTTCGATTCAGTTTTTTTAAGGACTTCCGAATTTCAGGAGTCGATTCCGCTTCGGTAAATTCCGGAAAATCCAAAGGATTACGATTGAGCATCAATTTTCGGAGTGGTTTCATTTGCAGATCTGCATTCATAGTACTACGCCCTTCTCTTCTAAATATTTTAGAAGCCCGCTCATCCCGTATCCAAGTTCCGCGATTATTTTTACGCAATCTTCCGGGGATTCAACGTGATCTACAAGATTCTCATAAAGGTCCGATATCGAGAATATCCGAACATGGCAATCACCCTCTACTGCTCTGGCGAAGGCTTCAGAAAATGAAATGTCGCTAAAATCGGAAGCCGATCCGGTTACAGGAAATTTTCTTAATTCATCTCCTGCGCTTATTGTCCTAAAATTTTGGTTCATGGTTTTCTCCTTTACTTTTTTTCTAAAACTCAGGCTCATGATCCAAAAGGGCATCATGGCCTTTTCTCCAGCCTCGTTTCCGTTCCAGCGGGAACGGGGCTTCTTTATTTTGCGACCTTACTTGATTGATAAAATATCTCAAACGGTCACATTGCTTTTTTTCTATGCTGTTAGCTTTGATATTCTCATTTCAGATTTTATAAGATTCCTAACGAAAGATGACATTCCTTCCTTTGTTTTTGCTCCTTGTTCTTCTACAAACTCACGTTCTTCTTTCGTAAGGAGAACAAGAACCTGCTCGGAATAATATGAATTCACGTCCGATCGTTTTTTATAAATGCTATATCCCTTTCGATTCAAGAACTTGTATTCAGCTCTGCTTAAAGGCTCTTTTCCGATTTTTTCCGACAAATAATTCATTCGTGTTGTTACTCTAAGTTTCTTAAGATCCGAAACCTTGAATCCATGTTCAGAGTATTTTTTTATTAGTTTTGTTTCAGATTGATTGGTAATCTTTGCAATTTCTCGTAACGTATTTCCCTCGACGTACATCCGCAAAAGTTCTTGTATTTCGATCTTTTCCATTGGATTTACTTTTTCAAGATGCTCTTTTATACTTGCTCGGCGTCCGGCCGTGATTTATCCCGAGATCCTTCAAATATTGAAGCACCTGATCGTTGTTAGATCTTCCTTTGATAGTATGCCGCACCGTGTCGTAGGAAACGCCCGCGATTCGAAGTTTTAAATCCATATAACCCAAACCCAGGACTTTAAGTTTTTCATCAATTTCTTCTGGCGACATAACTCCCTTCGGCCATTTTCCTTGTTGCAATTTATTACCTTTCATCAATCGTTCCTTCTACAATGTCGTCGGTGTCGGCGTCAGAAATACACTGGTTTACAATGTAAACCTAGTCAAGCATAAAATTTACATTGTCAACAGATAAATTTAAAGATTCAAAATACAGAATTCAAGAGATTTTGGACTCAAGCGGATTGGCGAAAAACGAATTCGCTGATCGGCTCGGGATCACGAAGGGTCAAGTATCTCATCTCTTATCCGGAGCGAGGAAACCTTCTCTAACGTTATCTAAACTTATAAAGTTTGAATTTGGATATTTAGAAGAGTGGACTTTTAAAGGAGAAGGTCCGATGAAATACTCTCCTCCTGGAAAGGAAGAGATGTTTAGGAAAATGGAAGAAGAAGAAAACTTTCAAAGAAAAATTAGAAATACAGAGGGAGCTCGGGAATTCGTGATGGAATATTTCGAACTGACCCCTGAGAGTCGTTCGATTTTTCTCAACTTAATGCGAAATCGAATGAAAAATTAATAAGAAATTTTTTACCTTTTACTTCAATCGATGTTTAAATTTATCGTATAGTTTTTTTGATCTTGCCCTGACATTCATATTTAAAGATTCACTTAAATAATTATTCTCTAGAAGTATTCCCGCGGTTACCGCAATCTTGCTTTCTGCTAACTTTAGATTATACCCTGCCGGATCCAATACGTTATACAGCGTCATCATTATACTAGAAGAATACCGAGACAAAATCGGAGTGCGCTCCCCCTCTAGAATTCTTTCTCGAATTTCAAACGTATCGTAATGAAGTACTGCAACCGCCCAAAATAAAAAGAAAGGGATGAATCCGAACGCCGACTTTGAAGCCCAAAAATATCCGAAAAGAGGCATTATCCAAACACAAAAAATTGTGAATAATAAAGCCATGATGGTTCCTGCTGAAAGAAGGAATGCCCGTATCCGTAAGTCACCGGAAAATCGAAACACCGACCTAACTAAGACTGCACAAGAAAAAGAGATATATGTGAATTCATAAAGGATTATTGCGTGATAATTTATCGTAGGCCGATATGTGAATCGTTCTGGATCTTTTATTTCTACTGCATTACACAGAAACACTGAGCCTATCATATAAATGAAGCCAAATAAATGTATTTGAGAAATCGTCGAACCGATCTTTAGCTCCGGGCGAAAAATCAAACGAACTATTTGGAAGAGTGAATGCGGTACAAATAAGATTGGAATCAACGTCCAGTTTAACGCAAGTTCGCGGAGAAATTCTGGTAAGAGAATACGAAATCCGTGACAGAACATCCAAACTGACAAAGCCAAGGATAATTGGAAAAAATGCTTTTGAGCAATCTTTCCTGACCCTACATTCCGAACATAAAAACCTAAAAGAACAATGAACAACCCAACCGAAACGCTAAATATGTTTGTTACTTGCATGAAAAATGTATACTCAATACTGCATAAATACTACATTTTCGAGGCAATTTTTTGTAAACATTCTTTTTCCAACTCGATCACATGGAATTTAGATAGTTTGCCGTTCAAATAAAATCCCGGAAAATAAAGTAAATCCGGATATCTCTCGGAATGAACGGCGCCTTCACTCAAATAGAGCTTTTCTATTCCTTTCAAATTTGGGTTGTACATTCCGTAGACAACGTCGTATCCCTTTTCATAACAGTGCTTCGCAACGGTTCTAAATGTTTTTTTTGCGGCCATCCACCCCGTTCGACTCAACTCAAATGCGACTGCGTTCCAATCTGCGACGTTCTCCGAAAGAACCGCGTAACGTATCGGTTTTTCCAAGGTCTTATCCAGAACTGCAACCTCCAGAGGTAGAAAATTTTCCGGCTGTTTCTCTACGACCCTCATTGCGGATAAGATCCTTCCCTCCTCCTCAGCGAAAAACCATGTCGACCAGTCATCGTAATCTATGTTTTTCCAACGAGAAGAAGAATAGCCTGCCTCAGAAAATATACGATTTACGAAAGCCTTTATACGCGGGATGTCCTCGCTATCCCCGGATACGATTTTCACGGGAATTTGAGTTCTTGATTTTCGAACGGAATACTCGAGAGGATTTACGGACATAATTTTATTATGTCACATAAATTCGTTGGAATTATCAATTAGAATATTACGGAATTCGGATGTTTGTGTGATTTTTCGTTAAGGTCTTAAAGAACGGATCCGGTTTCTTCGCTTCAATCGTCTGGAGAATTCAGAATCCTTCCAATATGGATTTCAAGATTGGGGTTCGATTTAATTTTCGTAGCAAATCCGTATCGCGGTCAAGTTGGGAAATTTTTTCAGCCAACGGAATTTCGTCTTTAGGTCCGAGACCGCGGGAAAGCCAAAGATATTCTACTTTGAAAACTTCCGAAAGTTTAAGAAGAGCTGCTTCTGAAAGTTCCACCCTTTCACCAGCAAACAAAGCTTTGATAGTTGCGAATGGAACTCTGGACTGCTTCGAGATCGCTTTTGGACGCAAACCGGATTCTTTAATGACCGTAAGGAGTCTTTCAAGCATTTCTGTGGTGATCATAATGGATATCTCTAAATTTAAGAAGTGCTATTGACTATTCTGATTAGCCTCATTGTTATCAACAGAATGCTCATTCATTTTTATGTTCGATGCCGAATTTCTGGAAGAAGTAATTTTCGCTGAGTCAAAGTCTTCAATTTTCGATTTCAAAGGTGGAAAAATCGTTCGTATAAAATACAGATCTGAAATGGCTCCGAATGAAAACTGAGTTATTTTTTTTGATTTAAGTCCCTGGCCCCGTATCCAATAAGTAGCGAAGCCAGTTTCTATAGAAGCTAACTTTCCGAGATCTTCTGGTATATTTGTAATCTCGTAAGGAGCTTCCCAATCGATTGAATAGCCTTTCTCAATTACTATCTTTAAAACTTTCTCTAAAGAATAGGCCATACTTTAATTTTACTGAGCAAGGGCTCCAATTCGAATATCTGGCTGTTGCTCCGTCCATTCTTCCTGGCCACCTTCCAATCCGTTCCGGAGTTCAGTGATTGTTCTATTTTGTTCCTCAATCTGCTTGATCTTTGCATCCAGTTCTTTCAGAATATTTCTAATCAATTCATGTTGCTGATCAATGGTAGCGTCCTTTTGGCTCGTGACCTTTTCATGGTGATTCTTTGAAACCACTTCTAAGCCGACATTCGGTTGGACGATTTTCGACCCAAGTTCCTTCAGTTCTGCCTTCGTAGTTTTTGAATTAAAGGATTTTTCAACAAATTCCAAGTTAGCTCTGAACTTTTCGGCAAGATAACGGCGGACTCGTCCCCACAATTCTTCATTTTCGGTCGTCTCCAAAGTTTCTAATAAAAATTCTTTTCCTTCCTTCTTGATCGTAGAAAGGAAATAATCGTGCATAAGATTGATTAACCCGACTACGGCTGATTGTGGCTCATGGCTTTCGAATGCCTGTGAATATTCCAAGCAGGTAGCCAAAAAGGATTCTTGCCCTTTATCATTTTCGTAGCTTTCAACCACGATATGAATAAGTGGAAAATTTACGATGATCGATGTTGATCTATGTTTAGCGGATAGGACTATTCGAAAATAATCTTGGATAACAGTTTCCATTTTTTTCCTCAGCCTTTTCAGGGCCTTCTATCATATTCGACCAATCCGAGTCACTCCTGGATTCAAAATTGTCGAATTTACGTTTCCAAATGGGTCTTCTGGGATCTAATCGAGACTCCACGTTTTTTGCAACCATTATTATACTGGGTTAAATCTTCAAAAGCATCCAAAAGGCCGGACTACCAAACAATGAAGATCATTTCAAGACCCGATTCTGCCTGAATCACCTCTTTTGAATTTCCAATTTTTTCCAATAATTCTTATCATCTTCAAAATTCCGCTTTCGTAAAATTCGAGATTTCGAATTTCTAAAACTAATGAAAATTGTCGCAATTTGCTCGGGCAAAGGTGGCGTCGGAAAAACAACGACGACGATCTATCTTGGTCAATCCCTCGCTTATTTAGGGTTCCGCGTCCTCCTAATTGACTTTGATTTTAACTCAAATTTGAGTAAGTTTTTCTTCAAACTCTTCAAAGACGTCGTGAACGAATCGGAAGGAAAAAATTCGTATAAAGCACTAGTCGATGGTTGCGATTTTGAACCTCATATCTACAAAACCGGAACGAAAATAGATTTCATTTCGACAATCGAGCGTTTGAAAAAAATTGACTTTGAATTCTATGATGACCCAGGGTTTAAATCACTGTTTGGAAGAGAGCTCCGAAAATTGGATTACGATTTCGTTCTAATCGATCTTCATAACGTTGTGAACGTGGTGTTGGACGCTGCGGTATTTAATGCGGATCAAATTGTTTCTCCAATGGAATACGGAGATTGGAGCCAGGATGGAACCGCAAAAATCTTAAAGCTCCATCGCGAAAATGAAATATTACAGAAAAGAAAAATCCCACTAAGAGTCGTACCTTCTCGGGTAACAAAAAAAAAGGCGGAGAAAATCATTTCCCTCGGTGCGCAGGTCGGTCTGACTGTCAGCGGGTGCGTAAATATCAATGATGATGTCGTGCTCACGAGCTCAAACCTTGGCGAGCTATTGAAGCCCGATGTTCATGCCGCATTTGCGCGTTTCCTTGAGCTTGCGAAGGAGGTTTCAATTTGAGTACTCCTGAAAAAAAACCCACTAAACAAGAACGTGTCGACGCCGAGCTCGTGAAGACATTTTCGGCAAATAACGAGAAACTTCCTGCAATGAGTTCATCAGATGAGGATCCGGCGCTTACGAGACTGAAGGAAGCATACGCATCTGTAATTTCTGCTCAAAAAAGAACCATTAAAGTTGCTATCGAATTCGGGGCAATTTTATACGAGGTGAAGCAACAGCTTAACCACGGTGACTGGTCTAAGTATATTGAGGACAACTATAACTTCCTAAAGTTTGGAACACGTGTCGCGAGTTCTTACATGAGAATTTACGACTATCGGGATCGGGTTGGAGAATGCAGAAGTATTAGAGAAGCGGATACTCTTATTCAGAGCATCATCGCTGGTGAACTTCCAGGTCCTACCGAAAAAGAAATCAACCCACCTCCCAAAAAAATTACTCCTGAAGCCATCCTTATATTGAGAAAGCGCTTAAAAAAGGAAGGCAAAAGTTCCCTTAAAAAAAGGGAGATTTCTGAGCTAAAAAAATATCTCGATGATATTATTAACTCGAAGACTCAGAAGTTCAATGATTCGATAAAACCGATCCAAGAAGAAAGGGATTTGCTTGAGTAGGCAAATCGGAAGCGCGCTTCCGATTTGAGAGGCCTGATTTTTTTATTCAGATGGCAAAAAATGTGTACCCAAAATCGTACACGGGTTTTAGAGTACCGAGAGAAAGGAAGGCGCCCGCCTAAACCTTTTCTGTTTCGATGCCTGCGGCGGAGGTGAGAGTCCACGCAGGTTTTTCTCCCGCCTAAAGCACGTTCCAAGAGACATAAATTTTTATGAGACATAGTATTATTATGCTTGACTGTTTTTTCAAAAATCCCGCTAGTCTGTACCCGTTTAGTCGACATAGCTAAACAACGGCCACTCTCACAATTCGGCCGAATGAAACAGAAAAGGGAACCATACTTTCGGCTCCACGCTCGATCTATGCTTCTCGATTCCAAAGAGTAGGGTAGTCCATCTGCCGTGCCGCACCCGATTTATGTCCGGCGCCTCAGAAAAGGAAAAGGATCATGAAAGAATTGATCTATGGCGAGTTCATACCTCGCACTATAATCAACACCAAACTTGGCAGAGGAATGCGTGACGTCCTCGCAAAAATTACGCTCCTCGATATCAACGGACGCATCGAAGGTCGCGGTGGATGCTACGCAGGGAATGAATACTTGGGTCAGGTTTTAGGAATGGCGACGACGACCATAGCAAAATATATTTCTCGCCTACGAAAAGCTGGTTACATAAATCAAGTTTCTTTCAACGGAAGGATTCGAGTAATTCAATCAAGTTTTCATGACGCCGTTATATTCGAAAGAGCTCAGTATCAAATATCCAAAACCGCCGTTCAAAACGATCCTAGTCAGAATAGTACGGATGGTAAGGGCAGGGGGGTACGAGATTCCAAATCTGCCAAAGATAAACGTTCCGCTCCTGTACGTACTAAAGAAGAGAGAGCAAAAACAGTAAATCTACCGGGTGCTGATAAATTGAAACCGACTTGGAGCGATTTCCAGCCTTGGTATAAGGATCGCTTAACAAAATCAAGTATAGATATTTTAGATAATCTTCAATTTGAATTCGTACATGATAAATTGATAATTTTGTGTGGAGTTCCGAATTCATTAAAAATGATTATCGAGAAATTCTTCACTGAAGAAGTCGTCACTCCAATTCAGGTTGTATTTCGCGAACAGCATAAGGAGAGAACGGCCGCATGATTACTGTCGCATTAACGAGTAGTTTTTTAAAAGGAACAAAAGAGTAAAATTGACTTTCTTTTATAGGTATACTAATGTGTAGTTGTGGCGATTTCAGAGATAGAAATTCTAAAACCAAAATTTACGCCTGGAAACGAATACCCGTTCCTTGAAGGAATAAGCGCGGGCTTCTCATCTCCGGCGGAAGAGTATTTAGAAAACGTTCTCGATTTGACAGAAGCGGTCGTGAAAAATCCGAATTCAACTTTTTTCGGACGGGTCCGTGGAAACTCGATGATCGGCGCGATGATTGCGGAAGGGGACATCCTCGTCATAGACAAATCTGTTCGACCGATTGATGGAGACCCGGTGGTTTGTTCGATTGATGGGGCCTTTCTCTTGAAGTTTCTTAAAATAGAAAAAAGTGAAGGGTGGCTGATACCGGCAAATCCCGAATACAAGCCGATTCGAGTCACGAAGGAGAATGATTTCCAGATTTGGGGGACCGTCATGTGGATAACACACAGGGCCAGAAATGTACGCGCTTATCGACTGTAATTCCTTCTACGTTTCTTGTGAGCGTATTTTTAGACCGGATCTTCAAAAAAAACCGGTTGTCGTTCTTTCGAACAATGACGGGTGCGTTGTATCGCGGAGCCAGGAAGCAAAAGACCTCGGGGTAAAAATGGGAGAAGCGGTTTTTCTCCGAAAGGAATATTTCACGGAAAACCGGATCGAAATGTTTTCTTCCAATTATACTCTATACGGAGATATTTCCAGAAGAGTAATGAATCTTCTTTCCGATTTCTCTCCGGAAATGGAAATCTATTCCATCGATGAGGCATTCCTGGGATTTTCCGGCATCGCAGAGGAAAGCCATCCGGGAATCGCGAGACGAATCAAGGAAACGATTCCGAGAAACACCGGAATTCCTGTGAGCGTCGGCATGGGACCAACTCGGACGCTTGCGAAACTCGCGAACCATATCGCGAAGAAGCGAAAAGAATATAACGGAGTCTATATCATAAAAAACGAAAGCGTCAGAGAAGAAGCGCTCCGGATGGTATCGATCGGGGACGTTTGGGGAGTCGGCCCGAGTTACCGGAAGAAACTTGAAAAGGTAGGGATCGAAACCGCATATGATTTTTCCCGGATGAATGTCCACTGGGTTCGGAAAAACTTAACGGTCGTCGGTGCGCGGATGAATTACGAACTCCGAGGAATTCCCTGTTCTGGTCTCGTTCCTCCGGACGCGGAAAAAAAATCGATTTCGATCGCCCGGTCTTTCGGAGAGATGCAGGAAGATTTCGATTCAATGGCCGCGGCAGTTGCTACTTTTGCGAGCCGTGCCGCCTACAAACTCCGGAGGCAAAAAAGTTTTGCGAATATGGTTCTCGTTTTTATTCATACAAACCCGCACAGGCAAGATCTGGAGCAATATGCCCGGAACATCGTTGTCCGACTCCCGGTTGCTTCGGATTCCACCTTTGAGATTGTTCGCTACGCACTCGCCGGACTTCGGCAGATATACAAACCAGGATTCAAATATAAAAAAGCCGGGATCGTTTTGGACGGAATTGTTTCGGGAACCGGAATTCAGCCGGGACTTTTTGATTGCGTCGATCGTCCACGGGATGCGAAAATCATGGAAGTCATAGACTCGATGAATTCGAAATTCGGTAAGGAGCGGATCCGTCTCGCTGTTACCGCCCAAAAAGACTCTTGGAAACTTAGACAGGAACACCATTCCCCGAACTATACGACTGACTGGAAGGAGATAATCAATGTGCTTTCATAACTCGATGTCAGCGGACGCGATGAGTCTGAAGAAGAGATACAACGCCGAGCTGATTCATCCGGAAAAATTCCAGCCAATATACCACGAAAACGCTTTCCAACATCGCCCGCGCCCTATTATCACCGGAGACAACCCGAAGTTTATTCAAAATTTCGTTTGGGGCCTAATTCCTTCCTGGACAAAGACGGAAGTTTCCGCAAAGGAAATTCAAGAATATACTCCGAACGCTAGATCAGAATCGGTTTTTGAAAAGCCGTCATTTCGTGGTGTGATCAGGTCTAAGCGTTGTCTCATACCATCGACTGGTTTTTTTGAATGGCAGGACTTCAAGGGAAAGAAATACCCCTATTTCATTTTTCTGAAAGACCAGGAGATCTTTTCTTTTGCAGGTATTTGGGATTCTTGGAAGAATCCAGCATCGAAAGAAACAATATACTCATTCTCCATTTTAACAACGGACGCGAATAAATTCATGTCCCGGATCCATAATTCTAAAAAAAGGATGCCGTTGATACTTCCGAAGAAAGAGGAGGGGGCTTGGATAAATCCGGATCTGAAAGATGAAAAAGAAATTCGAAAATTGTTTAAGATTTTCCCAGAAGAAAAAATGGAAGCCTACACAATCTCAAAGTTGATAACATCGAGAAAAGAAAACTCAAATACTTTGGAAGTAAATTTAGAGTTCAGTTATCCGGAGTTGACCGAAGAGAATTTATTTTAAAAAAAAGAAGGTGCTATGTTTGATTGCGATTGTTTGTTCGATTGGAAGGAAGTTTACTCATTGTTAAAAGATTTCTTGGCATTCATTTTAGGAGTCTATACAGTTTGTATCGCGAAGGAAGGTTTGAAAACATGGAAGGAGCAAATTCGAGGAGGGAATAATTATCAGCTCGCGAAAAGAATACTTATTAAGTTAAATAAATTGCGAAATGAATTGAGAAAATTAAGGTCTCCAATTCGGTTTGCAAAATATAACGAATTTCTTATTGGGGCTCCTGACGAATTTAAAGAAACAATAAAAGAGGAATGGAGAGGCGTATCAAATTCGTATGCAGAATTAGAATTCGATATTTATGAAGCAGGAATAGTTTTTGGAGAAGAATTTAAGGAAAAATTTAAACCAGTAATGGCTTATATAATTAATATTGAAGGAGAATTAAATCTATTTTTATCTGAAGCCATAACAAAAGGAGATTCTCAAAGGTTAGGATCGGAAATTTTTGGATCGCCTACTTTGGCAGGGGTGGAATCAGATCATGATGCTAAATTCAAAGAATTAATTCAATCCGTCGAAAATATATTAAGAAAGCATATTTCAATTTCATAAAGAAGCAATATACAAAATGTGAAAGATGTGTCATTCGCTCAACTTACATCAAAAAAATTACTCCATTGAACGCACCTAATTGATTTTTCTTGAACAAAGTGCCTTGTATGTCGCCAATTGAATTCCGGATTTCTTATAGAGAAAACTTTTAAATCAAGCAAGCTGCCTTGTATAGAGGTAAAACGACGTATGTCAAAAAGTGGCAAGTCAACTACAGGGCTTTATCAATTTGATCGGGGTTGTTGCCTGAATAAATCCGTTCCTATATGAAAAATTAGATAAAATCGTAAATTAAAACTTTTGAATCATAAACGTCGAAAAATGTGTAAGTGCAACTTGACATAAGCAATTCTATGGGAAGATTGGCTAAATATGTCAAAAATAGGATCAATTTGCGTCTCTTTGGGGCTCTTAACTCATTTAAGTTGTAGCAAAGTTTCTAATCCAAGTAATTTACTTTGGCTTTCGGCAATTGGATTAAATCCAAATTTTGCAAATGTAATAAATGGTTCTGGGAGCGGCCCGGATTTTAATATAACGTCCTCACCTGAAACTCGATTCCAAATTAACCCCGAAGTTGTAGAAAATTTAGGATTCCTTTTCAATAATGATCCCCATTTTCCTGAACTAAGAAAAATTCAAGATTTTTCAATCGTCTCCTTAGATCCACTTATAAGAGATCCACTGTCACGTCCGACCGATGTAAATTTATTTATACTTGATTCAACAAAAGGGAATATTATTTATTCAAAAAATCCTGGGAAGATTTCTTACTTCCAAGATTCCTCGCTTACAAATTATTCCTCAATTCTTGTTCTCCCCTCTGGGAAAATCCTTTTGGTATCGAAAACTGGATTTTTAAATACCTGTTTTCAATATACCGCCGTCGGGTCTGTCGTGAAAACACCATCGTGCAATGATTCAACGATTCAGGTTTCGAAGTTGTTTAACTTTAAAACAGAAAAAGGGGAGATTCTTTTTAGGGCTCCTTCCGGATCTCTTAAAATCTTCTCAGTTGAAAATCAATCGATAAGTGAGATATCCATAAATCCGACGCCTATTGGAATCATTGATGTTTCGTATTCTTCAAATCAAAAATCCCTCGTAGTCTCGGAAAATGTAGGTAAGCGAATTTCAGTTTATAAGGAAAATCAGAACGGTTCGTTTATTTTAGAAAATAAAATCGAATCTTTCTCGTTTACAAATACTTTAGGAAAATCGTATAAAGCACCTTACATAAGTAGTGTTGCGGTTAACAAGGATGGGGTCATATACGCATTGAGCAACGTTGAGGATGCCGTTTACACTATAGATCCTTATCTAAAAATTGTAAACGTGTTCGAGGACACATTGCAGTTCCGACCATTTAGAAAAATGATGGAACCGCTACGGATAAGGATTTCATCCGGAAATGAAGATCTGTATGTTCAGACAAAAAATGAAATCTCTGTTCTTAGGGATGTTGAAGTAAATAAGAGTTCCGATTTTCAGTGGTCGCTACCAATTAATCAGGATAGTTTAAAGCAAGCAGTCATCGAATCCCTAAAACAATCGAACTACAATTTAAACAAAAGTATTTTTGATCAGCCCGCGGTAAAGGCGGTGCTGGATTCATATAGGAATTTGGCTCAATGAAATTATCTTCAAAATATATTTTACTTTTTGTTTTGTTTACTTCCTCTTTTGCTTCGTATTTTCGATGCGGCGATAAAGAAGTTCTCTTCGTCGCGATCGGGATTTGCACGTATTGGGATACTTCAAAATTCGGACCAAAACCTGTTTATTGTGACTATCTTCCTGATCCTAGTAAGATTCCTCCTCCGGGTCCGGGAGTAGGGAAATGTGTGAGTTGCGATTCTGGATACACTGTCG
The DNA here is from genome assembly GCF_002811985.1 of Leptospira adleri. Classification (GTDB taxonomy): domain Bacteria; phylum Spirochaetota; class Leptospiria; order Leptospirales; family Leptospiraceae; genus Leptospira; species Leptospira adleri. The sequence goes on along the minus strand of NZ_NPDU01000024.1, from coordinate 4,345 downwards.
GTTACTGCGCAGATGGATTGTATTGGCAATCCGATGTGAATGGTAAAAAATGCGGACGGGACGCCGGACTATTCGGCGGGCAGACAGGTTGCGCGACCGCCGATCGGTGTTATGGAGTTGGAGGAACTCCGATTCAAACTTTTTATTCGGGATTTATTTCTACTGGCGAGGAGCCTTTGCCTCCGAACGTATTATCGATCTCGCCTTCGAATGGTTCTACGATCTATCCAAATACAACTGTCACCGTTCAAACTTCAAAATCAATCGAAGGGAGTTCAATAAATCTTTCTGGATCAGTCGGAGATTTTATCGGAAGCAATTTCGTTATAAAGCGAAAAGATATCTACAATGATCAAATTGTTTTTCAATTGGATCAGAATGTTCCGAAAGGAGCTCACAAGGCTCTCGTTGTAAAAGGTAAAGATGTTGATGGACAGGATCTACAGATTAATTTGAATTACTCAATCTTATCGAATGGTCAATCGGCAAGTTTGAGTTCTACGACTTGTCAGCCTGAATGTTTAGTTCGATGGATTTTCGATTCGTATGTGATTCCATTTCAAGCACAAGGCGGATTTCCCCCTTACACTTGGTATATGAATGGACAGACTCCGCCGGGCGCGGCCATGTCTTCGGACGGGGTGCTGAGTGGCCCTCCAACCGGGAACTTTCTCGGAAAATACTATTTCGTAGTTACAGTCGTCGATTCAAACAATTCGGTCGCAAATTTTTCAGTCTCAATAAATTCTTTTGATTTGGGCGCCGCTTGCTTTTTTTCTGGAATATGTTGGTAGGAAATTATATGAAAAACCTTTTTTTGAAAATTACGCTTTTACTTTGTATTTCACTTCTCATTCCGACTTGCAAACGAGATCACAAGGAAGACGATCAAAACGATCCAATTTCATCCTCAATTCTTTACGGTGCATTCGTAAGAATGGATACTTTGCTGAGAGTAGAAAATTTAACTTCAGCGCCTGTGGCTGTAAAAATATACGATAACTCAACTTGTAACGCGAGCTCAACTGCAGTAAATTCTGGAATGCCTTCGTTTTATGATTTCGGAACGTTAGCTGCAAATTCGAAATCAAATTTTTACCCACTTCCTTTCAGTTCCAATCTCCAATACAATGAAGTCACGATGTACGTTCAGTTCACCGGGCCATGTAATTTCCCACTTCCGAACAAACTGAAAGCCGGTTCCCTTTCAAATTTAAGAGGGTATCTGCTGCAGATAAAGCCTGCGACCGGAGGAAGCGCGAATTATTTGGATATCGAGGAAAGGAACGGAATATTCGCCTATCCGCCGCTGTAATCGTTTACTTTAAAACCGGTAGGAACCGGTTCTAAAAATTCTCGACATAAAGTTAAATACCCGGATTTGTCTCTTATGCCTAAAATCCGCTATTCTAACGTGGAAGATATTCCACTCGATAAACTTGTAATTCATAAAGACAACTTTATGCGGGATGTTCCCGACGATGAACAAAAGGCATTTGAAAAACAAATTGCCGAGCAGGGCGTCGAAATTCCGATTTATATTACCAAAGAACCGGATAAGAACGGAAATTACGAAATTTTAAACGGAGCGCGCCGGTTCCGTGCATCGAAGAAAGCAAAGTTTCCATCGATTCCCTGTAAAAGAGTTCTTACTGAACTTTCGGATTGGGTTCGTGCAAGAGTCATGGTTGCTGGGAATGATTGGGCGAAAAATTATTCTCCCGAAAATCGGAAACAAGTCATTCAAATTTGGTTTAAAGAAATCGAAATCCTCCAAGACGAAAGAGGAGGGGCCTTCGGAAATCAGTATTCAAATGTTCGGGAATACAAAACTCCCCTCCGTCTTAGAATTCACGAGTTATTTGGTTGGCCTTTGCGTACTGTTGATCGGGATCTTTCGGAAATTCGTAAAGAAATTATTTCCACAAAGAAGAAGCCGATGAAGGATCTCCCAGATCTCCTTGACGGAGAGAAGTTGTATTTCAACAACCGAGTTTCAGATTGGTGGTCGTCCGAACTTCAAAAGAAACAACTTCTTCAAGAACTCAAGAAAGAAGAGGATGCGGTCAAAAAAAGGATCTTAAAGATATCTGATATGCAAAAAAAATACATACGAGATTTTAAAAAAGTCGGTGGTCTGCAAACTTATATCCGTCTCGCGATAAAAAAGGATCCGGTCCTGAAGAAAATTAAGGGACTCAAAGAATTCGTCGAAGAAGAAATTAAAAAAGAAAAGAAATCGAAATAAGTGCGAAAGTATCATCTACTTTTCGGATTCATTTAGGAATTGACTTTTAGAAAATCCCGAAACTTTGTCCCCGCCTTGTGGAGAAAAAACAAGCCAAAAGGGGACAAAGTGGCAAAACCGCTCCGAAGAAGAAATCATCTTCTCAAAAGGGTCGGAATACACCCAAGGTATTCGACCCACCTTACGAAAACCCCTATAAGAATGTAGATCCGGATCAGTTCAAAGCGATTCTTTTGCTTTTGGACGGCCAGACAATCGCTCAAACGGCGAAAGTCTTGGGCGTTGCCGACTCTACCATTAAGCGTTGGCTGTATTCGGATGAGGCCGTCGCTTTGCGCTTTCGAGAAGCATACGAAAAAGAAGCGTCACGCCGAATTGACGCAATGCGAATGAACGCGGACTCGATCGCGTTTGATCTTTATGGGATTTTGAAAGAATGGATTGCGGAACTTAAAAAAAGAAAAGGGAAGGTAAGCCCAAAAGAAATCCAGCAAGTCCTTTCTCATTTATCGACTTCGAAATACATCCTGAAGAATAAAACAGAGGCCGAATCTGAATCAGCGAGAAAGAAACTTCTCTCCGGACTCGAAGCCTATCTTGAGGAGAAAATCCTTGAGACCGTTTCCGGAGGAGCGGGGGAGTGAAGATCGATCTTTCGGAGATCCTAAAAGGAACTCCTTATGAAAACGTAGACCCCTCAATCCTTGGCGAAGCGGTCCGTAACGTTTCCGAAAGACTCAAATCGAAAGTAGTTGGAGCGAATCGCGAGAAGAATATCTGCCGAAAGCGTGCTACCGGTAAACGAGGCTCATATCTTTTCTTCTGCAGGCATTATTTCCCACATTATTTTTCAATTCCTTTCGGTGAACAACAGATGGAACTCATCCATCTTATTCAATCATATCGATCTACGCGGAACAAAGACGGAAGTAAAAACAGGAAACCGGTTCGCTCCTTAGTTGCGCTTTCCCGCGGATTCGGTAAGTCGACGATTCTGACATTGTGCGGAGTCCTTTGGCTTCTTTTGACCGGAACATGGAAATTCCCTATTTTGATATCCTCCACCTTAAATCAGGCGAAAGAATTCTTACGGAAGATCCAGGAGGAAATAGAGGACAATGCAGCTCTCTCGAAAGATTTTCCCGAACTACTTCCGAAGAAAGATATTAAGGGCCAAAATGTTTCGTGGTCGGATTTTGATTTGGTTTTTATGGGAGGATTCCGGGTTATCGCGAAAGGGTGGGGGAACGCGATCCGCGGGAAACGTCATAAGAACTTCCGGCCGGATGCGCTTCTCATGGATGATCCGGACGAAGAGAAAGATGTAGAGAGCGAATCGACGATGCGTCGGAAATACCGTTGGTTGGAACGGGCCGCTCTTAAACTCGGAACCGTATGGGGTATCGATGCGATTCTTTCCTATACGACGATCGCGCCGAATTGCGTAGGGGAATACGTTTTTAATTCCGAACGTTACAAAGAATGGATTAGGAAGAAATACCAAGCCTTGGTTACGGACCCAGACGGGACCGAGCGATCATCGTGGCCGGCCGGAGCTCCGCTTGATTTACTCCAGAAAGAACGAGACGAAGATCCAATTACATTCGCGCAAGAAAGACAGAACGATCCTCTTCCTGAAGTCGGCCAGAAATTCAAAGGGCTTATTCAAACTTGGAAATTCGAACGACCCGAATCATTTGCTGGTTGGCAGTTGGCTTTGGCTCTTGACTTATCTCTCGGTAAAACAGAGCGATCGGATTTCTCTGCAATCGTCGGCCTCGGACTTTCACCTTTAGGAAAATTCTACGAACTTTATTCTGATATTCAGAGAAGGCGTCCTGATCAGATCCAGAAAGACTTTATTCAGGCTTTACAGGCGTTTCCCTGGGACATCGCGGGAATAGAGACCAACGGAGGCCAAGAACACTTTCTGGATGGCTTTAAAACGCGTCTGGAAGACTGGAATGAACTTTGCTCTTTAGAAAGTAGTGAACTTGGTTTAACTCTCGCGAATAAAATCATTGTTCCGGTTATTGGAATTGAAAATGGCGGAGATAAGATTCGGCGCATTGAAGGAGCACTTCAAGTTCCGATTGC
>NZ_NPDU01000023.1 GCF_002811985.1 Leptospira adleri | reverse complement strand
TCACGAAGGCGCGCGCAGGAGTCGGTTCGATTCAAGCGGATGAAAAAACACTGAACAATCCGGAACTTTTTAAAAGAATTTCCAGTTACTCCAGAATATCGTTGTTTTCGTCTCTCGTCTTACTAAAAAATCCTGAGGGAATCTATTCCTAAACGAAAGTTTGACGAAGCGAAAACTCGTCGCAGCATGCGTCTTAGGTTCATAGGCTCCAACGCTTTCTTGAAATCCGGTTTTAACGAAAAACGGATTTGATTCTTTTGGGAACGGGGCGGCGTCTCGAAAACTATGCGGACGATTAAAGAATTTTACATTATGATATTCTAATGTATTGTCGCGAGAAATTGATGTTATTTTTTAGGAGACGTGCTTATTTTGAAAATACCCTTTTGTATAAGCGTTTTTAGTTGCTTTCGGGTCGTCGTGTTCAAAAAAGATAAACTTGTTTTGGGCGGGCTTGGGCTTTGATACGGATCGCTTTCTTCTTCGATCAAGGATTGGGACGCAAAAAAGGCTTGCCTCCGAAGTCGGTTGAAATCCGTTTCGGTGACAAGCCCTAAAGAAAAAGGATTTACTTTTACTTTTTCTTTTTCTTTTCTTCCGCCTTGGAAGCGAGAACGGATTTGCTCTGCAATTCCAACTTCTTCTTTTCGGCCCAAGGGATCGCGACGCTCAGTTGTTCCGCGAGAGAAAGAAGATTCTCGTTGATGTCAATAAGTTCGTCTATGATCACGAAGTAGGAAACGCTGGATTTCAGTTTGCTGTCTCCCTTTTTGATCCGTTTCATCTGGCTCTTATAGATGTTCTGTTTTGCTTTTTCGAGATTTTTTGTCTTTTTCTCGGATCTTGCTTTTTCCAAAAGATCGGGAAACTTATCCGAGTCCGCTAAGAGTTCCATCAGGTTCGTTGCCTGTTTTCTGAGCTCTTTTACTTCTTCTTTTTCATCTTTGGAAACCTCTTGGAAAGAATTGATTCCGTTAGACGAGGTTCTTAGAATATTCCAGATACTTTCTGTGATTCTATCCAAGTGATTGATGGAATCCGTGATCGGATGTATGGAAGCCAAGTCTTCCTCTTCGAGGTGTTTGTTTGCGATCGATAAGAAGCTGGATAAGGAATTTTCTCTCATCTTCTTTAAGTCCTTCAGAAGTTTTTGAGTTTGTCTGAAGTTCTTTTTCTTTCCATTTACATATCCGGCGCAAGCGTTGTTCAGAGCTTTTCTCGCGACGCTCAAACTCGCGAGCATGGAAGAGATCGTTCTGGAAAGCGCTCTCTCAGGATGTTTTTTGAGAGTGATCAGTTTTTCAAGATTCTCGTCGTATGTGTCTTGGCGTTTTTTGTGGATTCTTCCGAAAAGAAAAATCAAAAGACCCGCGACGATAACAAGAACGAATACGGACGAAAATCCGAAGATATAAAGAATGGAACCGATGATTCCGGCCGTGGTCGACGCGATGATCGCCGTAAAAAACCAACCGCCCACAACGGTAAGAACTCCGCTCACACGGTTGACCGAATTCTCCTTGTTCCAAGCTCCGTCCGTTAGAGAAGTTCCCATCGCAACCATAAAGGTCACGAACGTCGTGGACAGAGGGAGTTTGTAGAGGGTTCCGATCAGAATCAATGCGCTGGAGATCTGAATGTTCACGGAAGCTCTGAGCAAGTCAAAGGCTTCGGTTTCGTGAACTTTCACGATTTCTAATGTGTTTCTGTTTTCAAAACGTTTTCCGATAAAGTTTCTTACGCTCGAAGGAAGAATCGCTTTGATAGGCAGATAAATTCCAAGGGCGATCTGGACAAAAACGCGAGCCACCAAACTTGTGTTAAACGCTTCTAAGGTTTCTCCTTGAGAACCTAAGGTGACTTCGGTTTGAGTCACGGATTCCGCTTTTCTCGAAAACCAAAGAGGGAAAAGCATCACACAGGCCGCTCCCAGAAGAATGAAGCTCGGAGTCGCCACGTTTCCCGCAAGACCGGTCGCCATCGCGCTCGCATCTCCGCCTTGTTGAATCAAGGTCCAAGTCGTAAAACTCGCGAGAGGAACTCCGATGAAGTTCACCAAGTCGTTGCTCGCGAACGCCATTGCGAGGGAACCGGTTCCCACCAAAACTAAGAATTTTAGAATATTCCATTCTAATAATACCAGGATTTGAAAGAAGACGGAAAATCCCGCGAAGCTGATCAAGAGGATGTTCGTAAAATTATCGTTTAAAAATTTGCTCATCTCGGAAGTGATCAGAGAAGATCCTTTCATCGCGGTCAAAAGGGTGAAAAAGATCACCGTCGTTACGGAAAGTCCCCCGAAAAGTCCACCGAAGTATTTCATCGTTCTTTTGAGATCGAAGGAGAAAATAAATCGAAAGAAGAACTGCAGAATCATTCCGGAAAAGAAGGCGACGATCACGCTCGTCACGATCCCGAAGATGATCTTCAGAGCGCTTTCCGAGTTGATGATTTGGAACGCTCCGTTCAGAGTTCCGGTTTTTAAGAATGCTATGGCAAGCGCCGCGCCCAAAAGTTCGAAGACCAGAGATACGGTCGTAGAAGTCGGCAATCCGAGTGTGTTGTAAAGATCCAAAAGGACGATATCCGTGAGCATCACGGCTAAGAATAGGAACATGAGATCTTGCAGCGCAAATCCGCTCGGATGGAAGATTCCTTTTCTTGCGACTTCCATCATTCCGCTGGAAGAAAGTGCTCCCAAGATGATTCCGATTCCGGCGACGACCAAAATGATCCTTTTCGAGGAGGCTTTGGAACCGACCGCCGAGTTTGTGAAGTTTACGGCGTCGTTCGAAACTCCGACTAAAAGGTCGCCGATTCCGAGGATGGCCATGAGAATTACGATGATAAGGAAAAAGTCCATGAAACGCTTCCGTTTATTGTTTAGTAGAATCTACAGTTTTCGCTTTAATTCTTGAATATCGAGTTCTTTTTTAGTCTTTTCTACGGGGGAAGTCGGACAACTGAAATTTTGTCTTCGACCCAATTGTGATTATTACTTTTCTATTACAAAATCAACCGGTTAATCTTCGAGGTCCCAGAAAAAATCCTTATTGGTGAGTTCTTCTTCTTTCGGAAAAGAATCTGTAACGGAAAAGAAATGTTTATCCCCTAAGGAACCTAAGATGAGTTTGTATTGTTCTTTGAGTTCGAGGGTTTCTTTTTCCCAGTATTCGTCTCCGGCGAAGTGGGGAAAGGCGGTTGGAAACGAAGGATCGGTTTCAAAACGGGTGGAAATCCAAGCCGAGTAGTGAATAAACCGCATCGCCCTTAAAATTTCGATCAACTCAAACCAACGATCGTCAAAGTCCCGAAATTCCCGATAACCGGAAACGAGATGTTCTCTTTCCTCCATTCCTTCTTTTCCCCGGGAAAGGAGCATCCAAAAATCCTGGACCGCCGGGCCGTTTAAAGAATCGTCGAAGTCCACAAAAAACCAACCTTCCTTTCCGTTTAGAAGATTTCCTTTGTGACAGTCTCCGTGAATTCTGTGTAACGGAACGGTAGCGATTTTTTCTTGAAAGAGATCCAAGATCCGAAGCGCGGTTTCCCAATATTCTTCTTTGCAACTCGAGGGGATCCAATCTCCTTGCACCAAAATTTCCAGGGGCGTCGTCCCGTATGTTTTAGAATCCAGGGTGATTCTGTGTTTTAGGCTTTTGGATTGGCCTACGTTGTGGATTCTTGCCAAAAGTCTTCCCAGAATTCGAAAATTTTCCGCGCTCAGTTCGTCCGGAGATCTTCCTCCTACCCGCGGCCAGAAAGAATAAAATATATCGTCCTGAAAGTCGGCGAGGCTCGTCCCGTCGGGAAAGAGAAGCGGCGCGCAGACCGGAATTTCTTCTTCTCTCAGATCCATAAGAAATTGATGTTCTTCTAAGATTTGTTCGCGGGTCCATCTTCCGGGTCTGTAGAATTTGGAAATGATATGAGTTCCGTCTTCCAAACGAAGGTCAAAGACTCTGTTTTCCAAACTGTTCAGGGCCATACAATGACCGGAAGGTTCATAACCCGCTTTTTCGACCAAGGTAAGAATTTCGCCAGGATTGAGTTGGAAGAAATCGGCCATTCCTCTCCAAGATTCCGGTTTCCGATATGCTTCCAAGACAAAAACTACGGATTCGATTTTGTTCTTTGATTTGCGTCCAATCCGATTTTACGCTTCGGATCGCGCTTTTGAAGCGGAGAGTTTTGTGTATTCTCATTTTGGAATTTGGTTTTCAATAGAATTGGATTTTGCAAATTGATTCCCGAGAAGGAAAAATCATGAAGATATCAGTAGGAAATTTGCCCCAGGAACTTACCGAAGACGAGTTGAAAAAGATTTTTTCGGAGTTTGGAACGGTTCAGGACGTTCACATTAAAAAAGACAAAACCACAGGTCGTTCCTTATCCTATGGATCCGTTGAGATGGAAGATTCCGCCGGAGAAAAAGCGATTGCGGCTTTGAATAAAAAAGAAATCTCCGGCAAACAGATCGCGGTAGTCGATTCGGAAGAATTGAAGAAAGAATTTGAAAAGAAACAATCCCTCAAAGGACTTTCCGGTTCGAGTAAGGTTCACGGAAGCCAAGCAAAGTCGGGGGGATTTTCAGGAGCCGGTGTGAGAAGAACCGGAGGGAGAGGAAAATGAAATTGATTCGTTTGAGTGTTATCGTCAGCTTTTTAGTCCTATCGTTTGTTCCGGCTTTCGCGGAAGACCTGATCATCAAGGACATTCGCGTTGGAACCGGAAAAGAAGCCTTCTCCGGATCCAATGTGACCGTTCATTATGTGGGAACTCTCACAAACGGAAAAAAATTCGACAGTTCGAGAGACCGTAGAACTCCTTTCACGTTCAACTTAGGCGCCGGAGAAGTCATCAAAGGATGGGATCGCGGGGTCAGAGGGATGAAAGAAGGCGGGATTCGTAAACTTACGATTCCTCCCGAGTTGGGATACGGATCGAGAGGGGCGGGCGCCGCCATTCCTCCGAATTCAACTCTCGTATTTGAAGTCGAATTACTAAAAGTGTACTGAACATTCTATCGTTTTGAAACAGATTTTACCGGGTTCTGACGTTAGATTCTAATCCATTTCCGATTCTAATCCTCACAGATTGGAGGAGCTTTCCAAACCGTGAACGCTTAGAATCGGATGTCCTACAACTTTTTTGAACTTTCCCCGGTTCCGGCCTGTATCTTAGAGCCAACCTTCCTGATCAAAAAGGCGAATTCCGCCTTTTGCAAAACTTCCGGTTTTACGAAAGAGGAATTGGAGGATCGTCAAAACTGGGGATCCATCTGCGATTTCAAAAGTAGAATTCCCGATTTTTCGGATCCTTCTCTTTGGCCCGATCTCAAACATTTAGAAAACAATCCCACATACGAAATTCTTATCCTCGCAAAAGACGGTTCTCAAAAAGATTATTCAGTTTCCTTTGCGTTCGATCCGGAAGAACTTCAGATTTTCGCTTATTTGGAACCTTCCCAGTTTTCGACGGGGGCTCTTTCTTCAAATTCTTCCTTGGATTCTTCCCTCGCAGGTTTGGAAAAGCCGAGCGATTCTTGGGTGCAAAGACAAAAATTAGAAGCGATCGGAACTCTTTCCGCCGGAGTCGCGCACGAAATCAACAATCCTCTGATGGGCGTGATCAACTACGCCGAAATGGTATTCAACGGAATTGAAAGCGGAAATCCGCTCCGAAAATACGCCGGAATCATTTTACAGGAAAGCAATCGAATTTCCGAGATCGTTCGGGACATGCTTACCTTTACTCGTTTGGAAAAAGAAGAAGCCAAAATTCACGATCTGACTTCGATCTTTTGCTGCACATTCGGACTATTGAAGAACGGTTTTCGAAAATCGGGAATCTTCACCTTGGTTCCGGATTTGGATACTCCGGTCTACGCGGTTTGCTCCGCGGGAAGACTCAGACAGGTCTATCTCAATCTTCTAACAAACGCCAAAGACGCGATCGAAAGTAATCCGGATTCTACGATGGAAAAAACTCTGCGGGTTTCTTGGACGAAGATCCAAAAAGGCGGAAGGACGTTCGTAAGAACAATCGTAGAAGATTCCGGGATCGGAATCCCCGAAGAAAACAGACATAAACTCTTTGATCCGTTTTATACGACCAAGGAAATCGGAAAAGGTACGGGCCTCGGACTAACCGTTTCCTACAACCTGGTCCGGGAAATGGGGGGAGAACTTTCTTTCGAATCCGAAAAAGGTTCTACTCGCTTTTACGTGGATCTTCCGGAATCTTTCTGAAAGATCCTTGACTTTAAGAGCGGCGGGCCTCATTTTAATAGACTCTCTTCCGACACGCTATGACAGGTCCCACGAGCTTCGAACAGAAAAGTTACGACCCCGAGGAACGTTATTCACTCCTATTTCATTCCGCGATCGATGCGATCGTTTCCTTAGACAAAGATTTCCGTGTTTTTTTGATCAATCCGGCGGCGGAAAACATGTCCGGTTATTTGGCTTCCGAGCTGATGGGAAGGACGATCGAACATCAGTTTCCCCTCAGGATACGAAATCGTTTTTATAGAATTCTTAAAAACGTGGCGAAACTTCCCGATAAAAAAAGAAAAAAACCGTTCGGCCCGATTCGGCTTTTTCGAAAGGACAAGTCGATTCTGATTTCGGAAGTTTCGGTTTCGGTCACGGGACCGGAGGATTCTTATCAATATCATATCATCATCCGGGATATATCAGAAAAACATAGAATTCTAATGGAGCTAAAAAGAGCCAACCAGGCGCTCAAAAAAATGGATCGTGAAAAGGAAGAACTTTTGGAGCGCCTCGAAGAGAAGGTCAGACAACGATCCAGATTGCTCGCGGGATATTATAAGTCCATGAAGGAAGAACTGAGTCTCGCCAAACGGCTTCAGTCCGAAATTCTTCCGGACATTCCTTCCGTTTCGGGAATCGAAATTCATTCAGCTTATCTTCCGATGATGGAAGTCGGAGGAGATCTATACGACCTTTTCGAAATCAAACCGGGAGTTCTGAGGGTTTTTCTCGCGGATGCGACCGGACACGGGATTCAGGCCGCTCTTCTTACGATGACTCTCAAGGGAATCCTAGAATCCCTTAAAAAAAAAGATCTGGATCCCGGAAAAATTCTAACCGAGTTCAATCACGAATACTGCAAGAATTTCGCAAACATCGGAATGTTTTTTTCCTGTTTTCTAGCGGACATCGATACCAACCAAAAAAAGATCGTGTATTCGTCAGGGGGACATCCTCCGCAATTTTTTCTTTCCGAGGATCTCGTAATGGGGCTGGATCGGACGGGTTCTCTTTTGGGTTTGGATCCGAATAACTCCTATGGAATTTTTTCGCTGAGTTATCAGGAAGGGGACAGACTCTTTTTGCTCACGGACGGAATTTACGAAGAATTTAATTCCGACAAACAGCAGTTTGGCGAGTTGGCGGTCCAGAGAATTCTCGCTCAAAAGTTCAAAGAACCTATGGAAGAAACGATTCCCGCGATATTACAGGCTCTGATGGATCATCTCGGAAGACAAAAAATTCAAGACGACATCACGGCTATCCTGATTTCTTTAGAATCCAAAGCCTGAACCAATATGATCTTCCCGATTTCGATCTTGTCCGTTTTCTTTTTTATCTTTTTTTGTTTTCTCATTCTCGAAAAAAGAAAACACTCCGAATCTTTGCCGAGCATTCCGATTCGAATCCACGTAAACGGAACCAGAGGAAAGTCTTCCGTGACCCGTCTCATCCATTCGATCCTCGTTGAAGCGGGATGGAACGCGTTTGCAAAGACCACAGGCTCCGCGCCTAGTCTTTTGTTTCCGGATCGAAGCGAAAAAAGAATTTTTAGAAATAAGATTTCGATTTCAGAACAGATCGCGTTTTTGAACTTTGTCTCCCCAAAAAAAGCGCAAAGCGCAGTAGCGGTCGTCGTGGAATGTATGGCGGTCCAACCTGAGTATCAGAAGGACTCGGAAAGGCTCCTCCTGAAAGCCACCCACACTGTAATCACAAACCTACGCCCCGATCACGGAGAATACGCGGATTCCCAAGGGAAGATTCTCGACGGTTTTTTGCGCACCGTTCCGACTAACGGAACGATCGTCTACGGGCGGTCTTTGGAAGATTTGGATTGGAGAAGTTTCACTTCCGGAAAAAACACGAAACCTGCGCTCGGAGTTCCGAATATTTCGGAAGAATCCATTCAGAAAATTGCAAGTTCTATGCGTTATGCGGAACACAAAGAGAATATAGAGATCGCAGCTTCCGTCTGCGAAATCCTCGGAATAGAAGAGTCTGTGATCCTTCGGGGAATATCCAAGACGGTTCCGGATTGCGGCGCGCTTCGTACGGAGGAATTTTCGTTAAACGAAACAAAACAACGTTTTATATTTGCATTCGCGGCAAACGATATCATCTCCTGGGAAAAAATCTATCGATCCTTTCGGGACCGGTTTCCTTCGGAAAGGGTCAATGTGGTGTTTAATTCTAAAAAAGAAAGACCGGTGAGAACCGTCGAATTCGCCTCTTTTTTTTCAAAAATCTCCGACTTGGAAAATATCTACTTTTTCGGGCCCGGTTACGGAATTTTTTCCTCGGCTTACAAAGGAAACGGAAAGCTGATACGGAAAAGAACTTCCGATGATATACAATGGAATTGGAATATTCAAAATTCGCAGATTTGGATCGGGGCCGGAAATTACGAAGGAGAGGGCAGGGGCTGGCTCGAAAATCAATGCGCGTTATTATCCAAGGTTCGGGATGAAGAATGGAAATCCTGACCCTATCGATCGGAATCGGAATTTTTCTCGGATTTTTTCTTTGGGAAAAGACCGGGCTTTCTCCCGGCGGTTGGGTGGTTCCGGGTTACGTAGCTTTTTGTTTTTTGCAACCCTGGACCCTGCTCCTTCTTTTTACGAACTCTCTGCTCACCCTCGCCGTCTATAGAATCTTAGAGACTTCTTTTTTATCCTTTGGTCAAAGAAAGACCGCGTTCTTTCTTTTGGTTTCGATTTTGATCTCTTTGATTTCTCAGGAAATAGGAAAAGCACACTTTGAATCCATAATAAATTTAGAATATAGATGGATCGGTCATATTTTACCCGGTTTGATCGCGATCTCCGCGGAAAAACAAGGTTTTTTTCGGACGATATCGGCTACGGTTTTGTGTTCTTCCTTGGTAAGGCTATTACTCCTTGGTCTTTTGGGGGAAACTTTTTCCCCATGAAAGTTTGGATTTTTCGGAGACGTTCCGCGCTTTTGACCTCGTTTCTTGCGTTTCTTTCGATCTTGTTCTGTGCAATCGTAGAATTTTTTCCGATCGTAAGTCCGGTCTCCGGATTCGAAATCAAAGAAAACGCGAGTCGACGAGCCTATCGATGTTTTCAAAGGATCGCCGAGTATAGAAATAAAAAAGGGTTAACGATCGATCCCGCTTTGGATCCGAGCCATTCCGGTTTGATCGGAGCTGAACTTTCATCGGTTACGAGTTCTTCCGGAAAACTTACTTCTAAACAGGCTTCGGTTCATCCGGATTTTGCGGCTTGGTTCGCGGATCAGTTTTTGAAAGCCGGTTTAAAAAAAGGAGACGAGATCGCCGCCGGGATATCCGGTTCCTTTCCCGCTCTGAATATCGCTTTTTACTCCGCCGCGGATGCGATGGGTTTAAAAGTGAACGTCATCGGAAGCGTTTCTTCCTCCCAATACGGAGCCAATCTTCCCGATCTTCTGTGGCCCGAATTGGAGAATCTTTTGTTTCGAGAAGGTTTGATCCTGCAAAGGGCGCGGGCTTTTTCTACGGGTGGAATCGACGATCAAGGGATCGGAATCGAAGAACTCGGAGTAAGACGGATTCGAGAAACGATTCTGAAAAACGGGTACCCGTATTTGTCCGTGAACTCTTTTGAAGATTCGCTTATTAAAAGAATCGGTATATACGAAAAACAGAATGTACTTCTTTACGTCAACGTGGGCGGCGGAACCGTTTCCACCGGAACCAGTTTGGGGAAAAAGAAAATTCCGAAAGGTCTCGTTCGGGAAATGAAAGAATTTTCCGAATTGCCGGATTCGATTTTGAAACACTATCTCGAAAAAAAAATTCCGGTCCTTCACGTCGTCGGAATCGAATCCATCTCCGAAGAATCCGCAATGCGTTATGAAAAAGGGCGAATCGCAAAACCGGGAACTTCCAATCTTCTCTACTCGAAAAAAATCAATCGTTGGTTGGCGGGTTTCTTTTTTGTTCTGATGGGATTTCTAATTTTTAAGTTTTCTCGTTGGATTTCGCAGGGAGAAAGAGAAGAAGAGAATACGATCCGTCTTTGAAGGATTAGGTTTTTGAAAAAAACCAGGCGATGGTTTCGTCCCGTTTTAAATCCGGAAGAAGAATCGCCTCGTAGTGATTTTTATCCGGTAGGGTGAGAAACACCGCATTCTTCCAAAACCTTTGAAAGATAGCGATCGCGGAATCGGGAAGCAACTCGTCTCCTTTTTTAAAATTGGGCTTTCCCGCACGGATGATCAAAGCCGGCGCGGAAATCTGAGAATAGGGAAGGACTCGATTCTTTCTTAATATTCGAACGCTTTGAATCGGACTTTTCAGAAAGTTTGTAAAAATCCTTTTCGGATTTCTCGCGCCTCCCATTTGAATCAATTCGGAATCGACGACTTGCTCGGGAATGTTGCAGCGAAAGGAAATGTTTTTTCCTTCTTGGACCGGTTCCAATTCGTATATTAGAAAATTGGCAACATCTTGGTTCCAGGAACTCAGGATGGGGGATTTTTTCGCGAGAGCCAGATATTCCTCTTTTGAAGAAAATATTTTCCCCAATCTTTGTAAGGACTCTTGGATCATCAGAAGATTGGAAATTTTTCTCGGGATCGAAAGTTGTCCGCCTCCGTCGATCAGGCAGAGTTTACCGGTTCTTTGGGGAAACTTTTTTGCGAACGTTAGAGAGATCCAGCAGCCGAGGGAATGGGCGAGTAGGTTCGCTTTTTCGATCTTCAAAAAATCCGCGATTTTCAAAAGGTCGTTCGAGTGCAGATCGTGGGAATACGTTATGCTCGGCTTGGAAGATTCTCCCCGTCCGCGGAGATCGTATGTGATTACGGTCAGGCCTTGTTTGACAAGATCTCTCGCGAGAGGGGCGAAGTTCATCAGATTTCCGGTAAGACCGTGAATACAAATTACCGGCGCCGGAGAATTTTTTGAAAACGGAAACACGCCGTAAACTTCCGCCGCTATCACCTGAGAATCTCCGATCGGGATTTGTAATCGTTTTGAAATATTTTTTGGATTCGAAGTAAGAGTCCGATTCTTCATTCGTCCGATATTTCCGCTCCGAAGCGTTCCATCAAGCTTCTTAATTCCGATTCTATCCCGGAACGAAAGGCGAGGTGAGTGAAGGATATCTTTTCTTTGAGCTTGATCGCCTCGAAACCGTCTTCCGATTTTCGGATCGAATACCAGATCTTGGATTCTCCGAAACCCGCGAACCGGATCGTAAGTTTTTGATCCTCAAGATGAAAGCTAACGATGGAACCTAATTCTTTTCCGCTCAATGCCTTCCGCATTTTTTTGAGGAAGAGTTCGGGAGAATCTTCGGTTAATCGGATGGTTTTCATTCTATCCTCTTCTTTAAGAAACATAGAGCATATAAATCCCTTGGAAAAGACCCACGATTGCGCCCAAAACGGAACCGATCAAAATCAAAACGTATTCGTCTTCTTGAAACGCGGAACGAAGGATGGGTTCGAATTCTTCCGGAGGCAGATCCTTCATTCTTTTGAACATATTGTTCTCGATCGACATCGCTCTTCCCATGTATGTTTCGAGTTTATTGGAACTGTTCGCTAACGAATCGGAAACCCTTGCGATCACTTCCTTTTTGGAAGTTTCGAATTCGGAATTTTCGTTGCTGTTTTCTTTGTCCAAAGTCCCGTTCAAGTGAAGACGTTGCACCGCAGATTCCGTTTCCGATTGGATCGTTTCTACGAGAGAACGGGCCGCGCGCTTGTATAAAATTTCTTCGAGAACGTTTCTCGCGGTCAAAACCTGAGTCGCAAATACGTTGGAATACTTTTTAGATACGTCCTCTTGACGTTTGAGAAAAAGTCCCTGATAGCGTACGGGGCCGATTTTTTTTTCGTACAAAGGTCGAAAGATCATCGTGAGCGCCACCCAGTTCGTGATATAACCGACGACAACCCCCTGGATCGGAAGGGTCCACCAATACGGAAAAAGATTCCACGCGAGGGCTTGTAAGATTCCCATCGCGCCTCCGAGATACCATCCGCAGTGTTCTATAAATTTGAATTCTTTCGCTCCCACTTCTTGAAAGATATCCACGATCCGTTTTACGTTCGGACCCGTAAGTTTTCGAAGGACGAGGGACTTGAAGTTGAATACGCTTGAAACGTTCTCCTTTACCTGTATCATAATATTCTTAACCGTATGTTCGTTCTTTTTTTGAACCCCGGCGATGATTTTCGCTTCCTCGTCTCCTTCCAATCGGGAGCGGAGAGCCGGGTTGATATGATGTATGATTTCTCGAGTCGCTTCCGGAATGAGTTGATCCAAAACCGGTTGAAATTCTTTTTCCAACTGATCCGGATCGACCTTGGAAAAAAAGTCCTCCACCTTGATCAAACGTTCGGTCATGATGTTCACGGATTTGAGGGCCAACTTTTGGGATTTTTTCGGCACGATTCCCTGCCACCCTAGGTAGGGAGGAATTCCCACAAATTCCAGAGGATAGAAGGTCATCTTCAACGCGACCACGTTGGTGAACCAGCCGACAAACCCGTAGGTAACGGGCATCATCAGGATTCCGAATAATTCTTTGTTTTGGGTGAAGAATTCCATAAAATTTCCTGTAGCAAACGCTATAATTTTTCAACTTCTTGCAAGTTCGATTCGGACTTCTGGGAGCGCAAATCCTTTTTTCTAACGATTAGAATAAAATCCGATGAAAACTGAGATCTTTTCAGATCCTTTTTGTAAGAATTCGGCGCGAATCTGAAAAGATTCCGGATTTATGAGTCCAATTTTAAATTGCAGGATTATAGAAAGCTAATCCCAATAAGAGATTCCGTCTTCATGAGTTCGAACCAGCCAAACAGCGCAAGCGGGGGATTGTTTCCTTCCCGACAAGAATCCGAAACCCAGTGGAACCTTCTTCTGCGCAAGAACGGGGAAATTTTGAGCGCCGATTCCTGTCTTTTGGAAAAACTAGATTCTCCAAAATTGGAAAATCTCCGCGCGCACCAACTCGTTCAAAATTGGGATTCCATTCTCCAAGAGAATTTCCCCTGGAAAGGGAAGATCGTATTAATCGATGGAAAAGGAAGGGAGAACTTTTGGGACGGATCCGTAGAATTGTTATGCGAAGACCTTTTTCTTTTTAGATTCTTCCGGCCGAAAATCGAACAAAGAATGGAGGATCTATTCTTCCAGATATTTCATAAGAATCTCGCGATCAAACTCATCATCGACGCTGAAACCGGAAGTATCGTCAACGTAAGCGAATCCGCGCTCGAGTTCTACGGATTTTCGAGAGAAGAATTTTTAAAACTCAAAATCAGCGATATCAATATCCTTAACCCGGAACAGATCAAAACCGAAATGCTGCTCGCGAGTTCGGAGAACAGACTCTACTTCAATTTCATTCATCGATTGAAGTCTGGAATCCACAGGGACGTGGAAGTTTTTTCAGGTCCAATCTCTTTGAACGGAAAAACGTATCTTTATTCCATCATTCACGACGTGACGGAAAGAAACCGCGCCTTGGAAGCCCGCGCTCTGAGCGAAAAAAAATACAGAAACCTGATCGAGCTCGCAGCGGACGGTATCGTTCTGATCGGTTCCAACGGAACGATAGAGGAAGCGAATCAGATGTCCTTGGAACTTACCGGATATACGAAGGACGAGATGCTTCGGTTGACCGCTTTCGATATCATCGATTCGGACAATCTCAAAGTGCTTCCTCTCAATCTCGACTTCGAAGAAGGAACGACTCTTATCCGTGAAAGAGTGATTCGACGCGCGGATGGAAGTCAAATTCCCGTGGAGATCAACGCCGTTCGTTTGGAACAAGGCCGGCTTTTGGCCGTTGTGCGCGACATTCGAGAGAGAAAGCTGATTCAGAAAAAGATGGAGGATTCCTTAAAGGAGAAAGAGCTGATGCTCCAGGAGATTCATCATCGAGTAAAAAACAATCTTCAGATTGTTTCCAGTCTTTTGAGCTTGCATTCCGAATTTAACGAGGATCCTTACTTACAAAAAGTTTTACGGGAATGCGAGTTGCGGGTCAAATCGATTGCCCTCGTTCACGAGGAACTCTATCGTTCCGACGACCTTGCAAAGGTCGATCTGAAAAGTTATTATTTTTCCCTTTCCTCCAATCTGCTTTCGATCTACGGACAATCGGATAAGATTCGAATTCACAATCTGGAAGATTCTTTTTTTATGTCCATCGATCGTGCGATTCCGATCGGTTTGATTCTCAACGAACTCCTGACCAATTCTTTAAAATACGCGTTTGCCGATCAGGAGAAGGGCGATATTTTTTTGGAACTTAAAAAGACGAACGAGCAAGTCGAATTGGAATACAGAGATACGGGAACCGGTTTCGATTGGGACCGAGCGCAAACGTTGCAGAACGGACTCGGTCTTAAATTGATCGATATGCTTTCCTTACAACTTCACGCAAAATTATCTTTCAACACGGAGAGCGGTTTTTATCTTAAAATGCTTTTCGCAGGTTGGAAGGAATGAAATTTCGCGCTAATGTCAGATTCACCTTTCGTAACCTGCTTGCATTATTTAAACTGAGATTTACACTCGCATTTCGGGAAATATTATGCAACATACAAAAGAAGAAATTCTAAAACAGATTTATCTATTTTCCAATTTTACGGAAGACGAATTGAGTTCGATCGCCGAGAAGACGGAATACAAAGTTTACGAACAAGGCGACGCCATCTTTCACGAAGGCAACGAAGCAAAAGCGTTTTTTGTTGTCATCTACGGTACGTTAAAGGTGCTCACTTCCACTGAAAAAGGCGACGACGTCAACGTTACCACGATTGCCACCGGCGATCATTTCGGCGAACTTCCGTTTTTAGATCCGGGCAAACGTTCCGCTTCCGTCGAAGCGATGGAAAGATCCGAACTTTTAAGAATTCCATACGATCACCTCAACGACGTTTTCGCTAAGGACGCGAAGGCGTCCCTAAAATTCTATCAGTCGATTTCTCATTTTTTGGCGAAACGATTGAGAATGCTCACGCACGATTTGACTTACGCGAGAGAACTTAGAAAAAGATTTACGATCTGATTTTAAGCCGCGAGCCGGGTTCGAAAATCGGATCCGGGTTTTTCTCGCCGACCTATAAGGAATATATGGATGAAAAATAATACTTCCGCGTTTCGTTTCTCCCGTCTTGTCTTCGCCTTACTTCTGTTCATCGGCGTTTCGATTTCCTTTCACTCCTGCACGTCGACTCTCGTTTCTTCGGCGTTGTACTACGAACGTTATCAATCTAACTTAGAAAAAAAAGAAATTCAAGTCGGCGCTTACAAATGGACTTATCTCGAAGGCGGCAAGGGAGAAACGATCCTATTGATCCACGGGTTCGGGGGCGATAAGGACAACTGGACCAGGTTTGTAAGAACTCTTACGGATTCTTATCACGTTGTGATTCCAGATCTTCCGGGCTTCGGCGAGAACGATCGAAAGCCAGAGGATGAATATTCGATTCTTACTCAAGTTTCTCGTTTGGACGAGTTTACAAAGTCGATCGGAATCGATAAGTTTCATATCATTGGAAATTCGATGGGAGGTTCCATCTCCGGAGTTTACGCGGCGACTTATCCCGATAAAATTCTGACGCTCGGCCTTTTGGATTCGGCGGGCGTTCAGTCTCCGACCCCGAGCGAACTTTCAATGCATCTTTCGAAAGGAAAAAATCCGCTCGTTGCGAACAACGAAGAGGAATTCGATTTTCTTTTGAATTTCGTTTTCGTAAAACCGCCTTCGATTCCGTCCTTTTTGAAAGGGTATTTCGCCGAGAAGTCGATTCGCAATAGGGAGTTCAACGAAAAGATATACAAGGACTTGCGCTCTCGGATATCGGTGCTCGAAGAAAGAATGAAACTAATACATGCAAGAACTCTAATAGTCTGGGGTGATACCGACAGAGTCATTCATATCAGCTCTTCGGACGTTCTTCTCAAGGGAATTCACAATTCTACGAGGGTGATCTTAAAAGAATGCGGACACAGTCCGATGCTCGAACGTCCGACTGAAACGGCCGGAATCTACGCAAAATTTCTAAAGGGAGAATCCGATCTTTCCTCAGGACTGAAATAGATGTAAGATCGTAGATTCGATATCCTGAATCTGAATCGGCTTGGCGATGTATGCGTTCATGCCTGCGTCGATACATTTTTCCTTGTCTCCCTCCATCGCGTTAGCCGTCATTGCAACGATGATAGGATTCGGATTGGTGAAGTCTTTTCTGATATGCTGCGTAGTTTCGAAACCGTCCATCTCGGGCATTTGAATGTCCATAAAGATCAACTGATAGATCTGATTTTTTAAGCTGCTAAGGGCCTCGACTCCGTTGTTCGCCGTGTCCACGGCGTACCCGAGTTTGCTTAAAAGACGAATCGCGATCTTTTGATTGATCACGTTGTCTTCCACCAAAAGAATTTTTA
Organism: Leptospira adleri; assembly: GCF_002811985.1. Classification (GTDB taxonomy): domain Bacteria; phylum Spirochaetota; class Leptospiria; order Leptospirales; family Leptospiraceae; genus Leptospira; species Leptospira adleri. Next base: position 51,770 of record NZ_NPDU01000023.1, on the reverse strand, counting down.
ACGGAATTCTTTCCGAAAGAATTTTCCCTTTTTCGAGTCCTTCCTCCGTTTTTGCGGTCCGTGTAGGAAACGCTTTGTCAAAAATTTTACTCAGCTCGTCCAAAAGGATCGGCTTAAACATCATAAATATCTTAAAACCCGGCCGATTAAAAAGACCTTGAGTCACCAAATGATAAGAATTCCGTAATTCGTTCTCCATAAAAAGAATGATCGTGAGTTTAATGTTAGGCGCTTCGTTTTTGAGTTCGTCCAAAATTTCGGGAAGATTCATGTCCGGAAGATTGAGGTCCGTGAGAAAAATTCCGATTCTTTCCTCTTCTGAAATGATCCGGATCACGTCCTTAGCGGTTCGCGCGAGTTTTACGGAGAAACCGTTTCTTTCGCAGAATTTTTTGATTTGTTCTTTGAGAACGTAGTCCTGAATGGAAACGACCGCGACCTTCGCTAAGTTTTTGGAATGTAATTCCAAAACTCCGACCGAAATTTTATAATCCAATTTTTCGCTGATGATGGATAGAGTGAATTCGGATCCTTTGTCCACCTGGCTTTTGACGATGATTTCGCCCTTCATCAACTCGGCTAATTTTTTACTGATGGTAAGTCCGAGTCCGGAACCTCCGTATCTTCTCGTAGTGGAGGAGTCCACTTGGCTGAAGGCTTTGAAAAGAAGTTCCAATTTTTCCTCCGGAATTCCGATTCCGGTGTCTTGAAGTCGAAAGATAATTCTTAACTTTTCGTTCGGGAACTTTTCCGCTTCCACGTTGAGGACGATTTTTCCTTTCTCCGTAAACTTGATCGAGTTTCCCAGAAGGTTCATAAGAATCTGTCTGAGTCGATAAGGATCCGAGACAATCCAATGAGGAACCAACTCGGAGATTTTCAATTCGACAACCAATCCTTTTTCTTCCGCCATGGGTCGGAATAAATTGCAGACTTCTTCGCTCAGTTTTTGAGGGGAAACCGGCTGCATTTCCAATTTGAGTTGTCCGGATTCGATCCTGGAAAGATCCAAGATGTCGTTTAACAAAATGAGAAGATTTTGCCCGCTCGATTTGATGATATCCAGATATTCCTTTTGTTCCAAGTTGAGAGAAGTTCCCTCCAAAAGACTCACCGTTCCGATTACGCCGTTCAGAGGAGTTCTTATTTCGTGGCTCATCATCGCTAAAAAGTCGGACTTTGCTTTTGAGGCGGCCTCCGCGGTTTCTTTCGCTCGCTTTAGAGAATCCTCATATACTTTTCTTTCGGTGATTTCGTGCCAAACCGCTAAAAACACCTGCTTTTGATACATCCTCATCGGAGTCAGAGTGATTTCGGTCGGGAATTCCTCTCCGTTAAAACGTCTGTAGATCCTTTCAAACGTGTAGACTCCTCTCCTTCTGGCCATAATTTCAGTTTCATCCGCTTTTTCTCGAGATCGTCTTTCGTCGGTTTGTTTTTCTGCGGAAAAATACGAGGGATGTTTTCCCAGAATCAGATTTTTATCCTCGCAACGAAGCATATTCAAAGTGGCGGGATTACATTCGAAGATTCCGGATTCGTCGTAGAGAACGTGAGGTTCGCTCGAATGTTCGAAAAGAAGCCTGAACTTTTCCTCCGCTAATTTTTTCTCCGTTATATCCACAGAGACCGCGCTGACCCCGGTGATTTCACCGATCGAATTCTTTATCGGATAAAAAGACGTTTCGGTAAATACCGTCGCCCCATCCAAAGACCTGGATCCGGTGATTTGGAAACGTTCGTCGGAAAGCGCACGATCATAGTAGTTCTTCCATTTTCGGATTTCTTCCTCGGATATTCCCACGTTGAAAATTTTGTAACCGGGATAGATTTCTTTTTGAAAGTATTTCTTTATCTCGGCGAAGAAAGAGGAATTGTATATAATGATTTCGTAATTTTTGTTGATCGACCAGATCATGGCTTCCGAATTTTCGATGACGGCGTTCAGATTGGCTTCGTGTTCGGCGATCTTGATCGATTGTTCTACGAGCGATTTTCGAGCGATGATTTTTTCGGTGATGTCTTTGATCTGAACCAGAATGATCTTGTTCAGACTGGAAGCCAAAATTCTAAATGAAACGTTTCCCCAAAAATTTTTTCGATCGAATGTTTTGAACTCGACTTCCCAGTTGTAAGATTCTCCTTCCGAAACCCGCTTTTTCATCGATTGATAGTCCAATAGGGAAAATCCCTCCTCGAGAAGGGCAGTAAAAGTAACTCCGACTAAATCGGAATGCCTGGCCGCAAAGTATTGAAGCGCGGTCAGATTGTTTTCGATTACGATATCCGTTTCCGGTTCCAGAAGCAGGATCGCGTTAGCCGATCTTTGAAAGATCATCGTTCTGAGTTCTGAATCTTTCGAAAAAATGCCCGGTGTTTGAGATTCTTCCCGAAAAGGATTTTTGGAAACGAACATTAGTTTATGTCCGTTTTCCACGCGACAAATTTGGAAAAAAAACGAGAAGGATTTTCCTTTCTTTCCGCGAAGCACCAGCTCCCGGGAGATTCGGGAGGTTTCGTCCGTGTCCGCTCCTTTCCAAAAGGAGATCCATTCCCCGGGTTGGGCCCAGTCCCAATCTGCAGGGTTCGTGCTTTTTTTAAGATTGAGCGGGAATTCTTCCCAAGCCGGGTCGATATGCCAGGTCATCGCTTCGCCCGCGGAATTGAGAAGTAAAAAGTTTGAGTCGGTTCCGAAAGGAGTCATTTGCTTTCTATAATTAAAGATGAGAGTAGTATAATTCAATGAGTTGAATCACTAAACAAGCAAAATAAAAGCAAAAATGCAAAGTATACTTTGATTCTACACAATTCAAAAAACATTGTGTAGAAAATATACCATCCTTCACAGCCTCATTTTTTTTGAGAATCGATCGATTTTTCCATATTCTTAAATTACGAACTTCTTTTTTCTTTCGGGTTGAATTTCATTCTGTTTGATAATACGAGAGGGGATCTCCGTTTGCGTTTGGTTGACGTCTCTCACTCTGAAAAGTAAGTTGCCTGATAAGAACGGAATCATGGAACCCATCCCGATTACAGAAGAACGTTACGGACTCCTCTTCGAACTTTCGAGAGACGGACTCGCCGTCCACTCGGAAGGAAAAATTCTTAGAGCGAATCCCGCGCTGGTGAAGATGCTCGGGTATGATTCGTTAGACGAAATTATAGGAAAACCGGTTCTCCAATTCGTCCATCAAAGATCGCGGGGGATCGTGAAGGAACGGATTCATAAAATGAATCAAGAAGGCGTGGGTGTCGGAATCATCGAGGAAGAATTTATCCGCAAAGACGGTTCCACTCTTTTTGTCGAAGTTCTTGCGAGCGCTTTTTTTGAAAACGAACGTCAGTATGTTCAAGTCATCATAAGGGATATCAACTCCAGAAAACGAGCCGAGTTGGAGCTCGAAAGATTACGCTCCAAACTTCAAATCAACCGGGACAGGCTGCTCGGTGTGATCGAAGGTACGAAAGATTCCATCTGTGCGGTGGATATCAATTTTAGAGTGATCGCTTTCAATTCTTCTTTTGAATTAAACTTCTGGAAACTCTACGGCAAGAAGATAGAGGAAGGAAATCTGCTGCCCGATCTGATCCTAGATCCGTTGGAAAGAAGCGTGGTGATCGAAAACTGGAGCCGCGCCCTTCGCGGAGAGGTTTATACTACGGAACGAACAATGCGGGGCTTTGTTCAGGATGTTGCTATATTAGAAATCAGTTATAGTTCCATCCGGGATTCTTCCCACAATCTGATCGGAGCGACTCAGATCATCCGGGACATTACGGAAAGAAAACGAGGCGAAGAAAAACTCAAAAAAACCCTGGAAGAAAAAGAAGTGATGCTGAAAGAGATTCATCATCGCGTTAAAAACAATCTTCAGGTCGTGGCGAGTCTTCTGGGACTCCAGGCGGAACATTCCGACAACGAAAAAATTTCCCAGATTCTTCGAGAATGCGAACGTAGAATCCAGTCGATGGCTTTGATTCATAAGGAACTCTATCAGTCAGAGAATATTACAAAAATTGATTTTTATGATTATCTGAACACGTTGCTCGTCAGTCTTCTCCATTCTTTCGGAAAGGAAAAGAAGGTGGAATTTAGAATTTCCTCCAAACCGAACTTCGTCTCGATCGAAACGGCGATTCCTCTCGGTCTCATCGTAAACGAACTCGTAACGAATTCTTTGAAATACGCGTTTCAAAACGAAAAACGGGGAATGATTTCCGTTAAACTCAGGACCGACGGAGTGGAATCCATTTTAGAAGTCAGCGACGACGGAGTGGGAATGCCGGAGAATTTTGATCTTTCAAAATCGGAATCTCTGGGACTTCGGCTTGTCGAAATTCTTTCCAGACAACTTCGAGGAAAGTCCCTGTTTTTGCCTCCGATCGAAGGAAAAGGAACTCGGTTTCAAGTTCAGTTTAAAGTTTAAAAACACTTGTCCTCTTGCGCTTCGATAGGGACTCTGCAACTGTCCCATGAATTTAATTTCCGTAGATAAGATCTCGAAAGAGATCGGCGATAAAGTCCTTTTTAATCAAATCAGTTTCGGCATCAACGAAGGCGAGAAGATCGGGATTCTCGGAATCAACGGTTCCGGAAAATCTACTCTTCTCAAAATGCTCGCCGGATTGGACGTTCCCGACTCGGGACAAATTCTTAAAAATAAGATTCTGCAGATCGCGGTTCTTTCCCAATCTCCCGTTTACGACGCCGAACATACGATCTTAGAACATATCTTTTCCAGTAAAAGTCCGATCCTCGGTACGATTCGAACTTACGAAAACCTTTGTGAAAAACTTGGCTCCGGAGATCCGGAGATCGAAAAAGAATACGAAAAAATCATGCAGGAGATGGATCGACTCGGCGCCTGGGAACTCGAGGCTTGGTTTCGTTCCCTTTTGAAAGAATTGGATCTTCCAGATCTTTCCCTAAAGATGAATTCTCTTTCCGGAGGAATGCTCAAAAAAGTCGCGCTCGTTCAAACTCTTATGGAAGAATCCAATCTTCTCGTATTGGACGAACCCACAAACCACTTGGACGTCGACACAATCGTCTGGCTCCAGGATTATCTAACCGAAACCAAAAAGGCGGTTCTACTCGTGACTCACGATCGTTATTTTTTGGAAGAAGTGACGGATCGAATCATCGAACTTGAGAATGGAAATTTATTATCCTTTCCCGGAAACTTCGGTTTCTATCTCGAAAAAAAAGCCGAAGCCGAAATCGTAAAAGAAAAAACGGAACACAAAGAAAAACGATTTATCAAAAAAGAATTGGAATGGTTGCGAAGACAACCGAAAGCCCGCGGAACAAAACAAAAGGGAAGAACCGACCGCGCGCTCGAAGTGATGAATCGGAAAAAAACCGGCAAAGAGATCGTTTTGGATTTTTCGGTTTCGGGAAGAAGGCTTGGTAAAAAAATTCTTGAATTGAAAAATCTTACGAAGTCGTACAAATCGCCTTTGATTAAAGGATTCTCTTATACGTTTAAAAACGGAGAAAGAATCGGAATCGTAGGTCCGAACGGCGCCGGTAAATCCACATTGCTCAACTTGATCACAGGAAGAGAAACTCCGGATTCAGGAGACGTAAGCGTGGGAATGAATACGAGTTTCGGCTATTTCGATCAAGTTTCCCGAGAACTTTCAGGGGACATGCGAGTAATTGAATATATCAAAAAAGAATGCGGAGTTTCCGTGAAGATGAGCGACGGTTCGATTATGAGCGCCGCCGACATGTTGGAACTTTTTCTTTTTGACGGAAGGCTTCAGGCTAACTTTATCAAAAACCTTTCCGGCGGAGAAAAAAGAAGGCTCTATCTCGTTTCAATTCTGATGACCAATCCTAATTTTCTTATCCTCGACGAACCCACAAACGATTTGGACATACGCACACTTTCCGTTTTGGAGGAATTCCTTTCGGAATACGGAGGTTGTATTCTTGTGGTTTCCCACGATCGCTACTTTATGGATAGGACCGTGGATTATCTTTTCGTGTTTCAGGGAAATGGAACGGTCGAAAAGTTCCCGGGGAACTATTCCGAATATTTGGAATATAAGAATTATCTAAATAAGCAGAAAGACAAAAAAAATCCAGAGACGGAAGTCAAGGATTCCGAACCCGAAAAGCAAAAATCCTCCAAAAAAGGTCTGAACTTCCAGCAGAAAAAAGAACTGGAATCCTTGGAAGAGGAGATCGCGGTTCTCGAAAAAGAGGAACAGGATTTGACTAAGATTCTTCAATCCGGAACCGGAAAACCGGAAGAACTCGTCGTTTCCGGCAATCGACTCACGGAAATTCATTCGATTCTTCCGGACAAATTAACGCGTTGGGAAGAACTACAAAACTTAATGTAGAAAGATTTTATCCAAATCGTAGGCCGTTTTTACTTTTTGGAAAAGGATCCGAAATACTTTTAGAGTATCCGAGAAGTTGCCGCCAGATATTCAGTGATCCCTTTTTTTAAGAACTCCGTAAGTTCTTAAAAAAAGAGGAGTTCCCACGGATTACCTTTCTTGAACTTTTGATTCACTTTTCCACAAACGGATTCGCCGTTAAATTCTTATAGTAGTTCCCACATTCAAATTTTATTGGCAGACTCCGTTGAACTCATACGCGCCGATCGAATATCCGAAAGAACCCAATGGAACCGGGAAAGCGGGAGTTACGTTCTGAGTCCGAGCGGTTCCGTTTTTGTCGTTTTGATACAACGTCAAATAGGGCGCATAGAGAGGATCCAAACCGCCGTAGACCGAAGTGCACGCAGACGGAGTGCTTCCTCCGCCTAATTGAAAGTAGTTTAATGGTCCAGTCGCAGGCAGAAAGAACGGAACCGCGCTGAAGTTTTGCGCGTTCGCTCCCGAAGCGATATCGGTCGTACAAGCCGCGTTTCTGAGAGGACCGGGATTTCCTAAACATGAAAGATCAAAATTGAACAAAGGAGTTTTCGCAAGAACCGTGCAGTTGAATAAATTGTTTCCTTTTACTTCCGCGGTCGGGCCGGGGGCGGGAGTAAAGTTCATACAAATCGAATTGGTCGCGCTTGAATTCGCAAAGATTTGATTGTTTGCGATCTTATGTTCTATTCCCAATCCGAGAGAATTGATTCCGAAAGAATCCGTTGTTCCGATTCCCCCGAAAATAGTATTGTGTATGATATGAATGTTTGTCGCGTTCACGTTTAGGGTTCGTATTCCAGAAGTATTCACGGCTGTGACTGCGGGAGTTCCGATCAAATGGTAGGAATTGATCACGTTATTCGTGATTGCCAGAGACTGTGCTGCCGTCAGGTTTCTAGCAAAGATCGCGGTCGAAAAATCCCCCGCGGTCGCGCCTAAGTGAGAATTTCCGTTCAGCCAGTTTGCGTATATCACTCCTACGCTGTTGTTTAAATAGATTCCCGCGGAAGCGCTGTTTCCGGATCCGCCCAGGATATAGTTGTAGGAGATATTGATATTGGGAGTGATTCCATAGGCAGCGATTCCGGAACGAACCGTCCCCACGGTATAAGCGCTGGCCGAATCGGTTCCCTGAATCACGTTACCCGCGATGATCGCTTGGTTGGCTCCCGTGTTGACTCCGTTTAAAAATACTCCCGTTGACCAAGGGTTGTTCGGATTCGATTTAATCGTAAATTGATTCACGAAAATGTTTGCGGTTAAATTTGCGAGAGGAGGTCCGATAAAGATCGCCGCGCAGGTATTTCCTTCGATCGCTCCGCAATTTCCGAAAGGCGAAATGTCTTGGATCGTCGTAGGAAAAGAGTTTGTGTTTCTTTGAGTGAACGCGGAATCGAACGCTCCCAAAAGACTGACCCCGTCTTTGAGATCGATTCTTTCCGTTGCGTTATCCGAAATCGAATAAGTTCCGGTGGCAACCAAAACGAAACAAGGAACCGCGGAACAATTGCTCACCGCGTAACGTATCGAAGAACAAGCGTTTGCCACGGTATCGCACAAGCCCGCGGGTAAACCGGTCGGTGTCACGTATTTCACCTCGTTGGTGACCGTATAAGTAAAAACGAATGGAGTTCCGTTGTTGTAGGATTTTCCGGTTCCGGGATCGATACAACCCGTTAGACGAACATAGAGTCCGGTTCCGGTCGGCCAAGCGCCGCCCGAGCCGACACGAACCTTATTGGAAGCCGGATAAGTGATGTTGGCTGGACCTTGTAAGAATTTTAGATTTCCGGCCGGAGTGTTGACTCCGTCGAGGACGCAACCTGTTACGTTCTTAGAAAAAGTAAGATCGATAAAATCCGAAGGACGAAGTACGGTTTGATCCACAGGAATCGAATTTGTTACGCTCAAACAGTTCACGTTGAGCACTACGGGAGCCGCCGCGATCAATCCTGCGGGAAGCGGGGGAGTTTCAAATTGGCAAACGTGAGCTTGCGGACTAGAAATGATCTGAACGGAATAACCGGATTGATCCGGGATTTCAGCGGAGAAGGTATGAGCGCCGTCGGTCGTAATCGACAGTAGATCCACGGCCCCGCTTCGAACCTGAAGACTTCCTACGACGGAAGAAGAGATTCCGTAAACCTGCAAGGAAACGGGATATGTTTTTGCGGCGCAGACTACTTCGACATAAGCGAAGAAAGGATCTAACGTGCCTTTAGGATTGGAGATAGAACAGTTGATGGCGGGACTCGGACTTACATTCGGCTGACTCACCACCGTGACCGAATAGTCCGAATACTTTGCTTTTTGCTGTGAGAATTTCGTAGTACCGTTTTGGGTGATTGCCAGTGTATCTGAATTGTCGCTTTGTAAAACGAGAGTTCCGCCGGTAAGACCGGTAACTTTCACCTTCAAATCGATCGGAGTCTGTGATACGGAAATGAAATTGGCCAATATGGAAGTGTCCACGAGGGAGCTTCCATTGGGTTTTGGAATGCAATTTTGAGTCAGGAACAACGAGATTGTTAGGAGAAACCATCCGAGTTTCGGGAGAATCTGTCTTATTGTTTTATACACAAAATTCCTGCTCTATAAATAATAACCTCAATTCAGAAGAATATTTTCATCCCTAATTCAAAAGAGGTAGGAAAAAAATCGTTGGGAGATTTTGTCCCATTTCTTGCGTCTGCCGTTCCGGTTTTGAAAAAGGGAACGATCCATTTGTCCGATTCTTGAAACCCGGTTTTGGAGGAAGACGGACCCACAAATGCCGCATCTGACACATTTAAGAGGTAGAGAAGGGCGACGATCCCCAAAGAAACATTGAAGGAATTGTAGTGAGAGACCGCGTTTCCGTAATCGGATTGAACTTGGAGGTAATTGTAAGTCGCAAAAGGAATGAAGGTAGGATTGTCCAAAAGCAAAAGCGATTGGTTTAGATTCTTACTTTGATCCAAGGCAGCGAGGCTGGAATTGTATTCTCCATACTGCTGAGCGGAATATGCGATCGCGCCCACCATCAAAATCGGAAAGATCCAACTTTTGTATTTTTTTTCCTGAGAAGATTGGCCCCAACCGGGGAGGAGCGCCGATTTCACAGCCGGACCCCACTGGATCAATCCGGTAGAGGCGACTTGTGTTTCTTTTTCGTTTTGTTTGACCATCTCCGAGAGTTGTTTTTCCGTATCCGCGATGATCAGAAATCCCTTCTTTGCCGTTCTTTTGTTTCTTGGATTTTCCAAAGAAAGGGTATAACTTCCGTCTTTCAGGTTCAGATTTTCAACCCTGAGTTTAATTTCTTTCGAGTTGATAAATTCGAATTCCGGTTTGATGGTTTCTCCGCTCGGGAGAAGAAGACTAACGTTCATCGCTTCGGTGAAATTTTCGCCTTTGATATTGAGATGAGTTCCTAATTTTTCCCGAAGAACTTTCACGGAAGAATCGGAGTCCAGAACCGGGGCTCTGGAAAGAATTACTTCGAAGGCGCTCCATTCCGAAAAGACCGAAACTCTTCCGAACTTGTTGAGAACGCCGATCCTGTGTTCGTAGATTCCCGGCGGAAGATTGACTTCGAATTTCGTGGATTTCGTTTTTTCCCGGGTGATTCTTCCGTTCGGGTCCTTGATTTCAATCATGTAGGCGCTTGCTTCGGGAACCGATTTCCATTCCAAATACTGAGCGTCCTCTTCTCCGAATACGGAAAAGGAATAAAGGATACAAAAGAGAAAAATCGATTTGTAAATTTTATTCCACATAGATTTCCTTCGGCGTAAGAATTTCCGGCGGTCGGATCGTTTTACTCAGCTTAATTTCAAAATTTCTGGAAACGGGAATCGTATGTTTCACGGCGCCGTTTTTATCCTTGTACTGAGCGGAGATTCTCCATTGAAATTTACCTTCTTCTAATATGGAAAAATCCTTAAACGAATAAGAATCGGATTTGATCTCCCGTTTCCAGATCGATTTGTTTCCTTTGGACTTCACTTCGAACAGTTCCAAAAATACGGCGTCCGTGTTTCCCTCGGATTCCCAACGAAAGTCGATGCTTTCCCGGTTGGAGATATCTATGACTTCTTCGGTCGCAGGACTGTTTTGACTCAGGAAAGGCGCGTTGTCAGAGGTCTTAAACGATTGAGTTTTGCTCGTCAATAAATTCTCCCCTTGGCTACTCAAAAGGGAAACCCGCCAAAAATACTGTCCGGGTGCGGGAAGGTTTATCGTTCCCGAAGACGCTCTGAAATTTTCACGGACGAGGCCGTTTGTAAAATCGGAATTCTTTGCCACTTCTAATCTATAAACACCTGAAGGCTCCGGTCTTTGCCAACGAAGCGTTAATTTATGGTTGGATGGATGGCCCAACTCCTGCTCATTCGAAGGAAATAAGAGATCCAAATTTTCAAGAGCCGCAACCCGAAATTGTCTGGAAGTCGAAACGATTGATTCTCCGTCCTTGGCGCCGGCCTTGATTCTCCAGAAATACGTTCCGGCGCTCGAGATCGGCGCGGAAGTCAAAGAAGTCGTATTTGTTTTTTTGTTCCAGACCAAATTCTTAAAATCCGAATCGTTTGCGATTTCAAGCGTATAATCGTTCGATTCGGTGGAAGCCGACCAAACGAACAAGGCTCCTTCTTTCGAAATTTTTCTAAGAGAAATTTCTTCCTGATCCGCCGGACGTTTCAAAGAAGGAGGTTCCGGCTTTTCCAGTTTTTTGATGGAGAATCCTACGGAATCGGAAACGTTCGCCTTCAATTCCGGCATCGAAGGTTTCGGAGTGACCCTCGCAAAAAAGGCGCCTTCCTTTGTCTTATCCCAACGATACAAGGAGCCGGTCACTTCCTGGTTGAGAATCACGTCCGAAAATCCTTTGTCCTTTGCGATTTCCAATACGTAACTTTTTGTAAAATCCACCGGCGTCCACTGGATCACCACGCTTGGAAGGGAATTCGTAAATCGGAATTCTTCGGATTTGGTCGGAGTAAAAAGAGAGGGCTTCAGACCTCCGAGGATCGTAAAAGATCTGGTTTCGCTGAATTCCGATTTTTGCGTCGTCGGATTGATCGCTGTGATTCTCCAGAAGAAAGTTCCTTTTTCCAAAGACTTGATCGCTGAAATTCCGTTCGCCTTGGTGCGTCTGACGTTTTTGGAAAAGCTAGGATGATTCGAAATTTCTAATGTATATTCCTTAACTGCGTCCACCTTGTTCCAGGCAAACGCGACCGGATGCAGATTGGAATCGGCCTGAAAGAATTTTCTTTCCGGAGGAGAATTGAGCGCGATCGACAGGGATCGGATCGCTGTCTTTCCGTTCTTTACTTCCAAGGCTTGGTTGTTCGCAACCGTCGATTCCTGATTTCCGGAGATTACTTTTGCGTTTCCTTTGGAGACTTCGAGATTCAACGCCTGATCGTCCGATTTGGAAAGTTTCAGATCTCCTTTGTTGACCTCGACGGTTTCGGTTCCGCTCTTGATCATAAGCGCGGTGCCGCTGTCCTTGTTCGCGGATACGGATCCGTAAGCGAAGTTGATCGAAAGATTTTTTTCGGAGAAGTCGAGAAAGATCATACTCTTCTGATCGAGTTTGATTTCGGTTCCGTCGTTCAAAACCAAAACGGCTTCCGCTCCGTCGTCGGTGCGGACCGTGTCTCTGTTTCTGACCTTCATCGAAGTTTCGATTTCTTCCCAGACGACTTCCGAGTCGAATTTTCTCTGGGCCTTTTTATTTTTAAAGATGATGGTTCCGATTTCGGGATTGTTCCCCGTTTTTTGTCCGTAATAAAGATGAAGGTACAGTAATATACTAAAGAGGACGATCAGTCCGATGAGAAAGCTGACTACGTATTTTCCTTCAGTCAAGTATCTCATACTTAACTTCTTCTCCCGGTTCGCCGTCGCCGCTTTCTTTTTTCTTAGGAGGTTCCCAGACGATTCCGATCTTAGCACGGAGTTCTTCCACGGATTTCGGACAATTCGGATCGTCCTTTCTTCCCAAAACGGCGTAGATCGTTTGCGGTTCTTCTTTTCCTTTTACCTTGATCGACTGCATCTTTTCTACGTTGAAGATATGAGAAACGTGATTGAGCATATCCTGCGTTATGAGGACGTCGGTTCCGAACGGTTTGTTGAGGGCTTCCACGCGGGAGGCGAGGTTCACCGCGTCTCCGATAACGGTATATTCCAATCTTTGTTCGGAACCGATCTGACCCGCGATGACGGGACCGTAGTTCAGACCACAACCGATTTTGATGATCGGTTTTTTATCTCCGCCTCGTCCTTGGTTGAAACGAAGAAGCGCGGCTCTCATCATAAGAGCTCCGTTGACCGCGTTCTCCGCGTCTTGATCGGAGGTTTTGGCCGCGCCCCAAGTCGCCATGATCGCGTCGCCGATGAACTTATCCACGATCCCGTGTGTTTCGTTTACGCACTGGACCATTTCGGTCATATATTCATTTAAGAATTCTACCACTTCTTCCGGTTCGAGCTTTTCGGAAATCGAGGTAAAACTGCGGATATCGGAAAAAAAGATCGCGCACATCTTTCTTTCCCCGCCGAGGGTGAGTTCCTGTTTGAGAACCATCTCCGCGATTTCTTTGTTTACGAATCTTCCGAGCGCGTCTTTGACCTTTTCCCTTTCTTCGAGACCCTTTCCCATGTCAACGAAGTAATCGGTCAACAAACCGACCTCGTCCCGAGTGGAGGAGCGGATTCCGATTTTGAAGTTTCCTCTTGCGATTTCGGTTGTCGCTTGCAAAAGATTTAATATAGGTTTTGTGATCGTTTTAGCAAAGAAGAATACGATGATAAGCGCGAGACAAAGCGCGATTCCCATGATGAGAAGATTCGTTTTTTGAATCCGGTAAACCGCTTCGAAGGCCTTGTCTTCCGGGACGATGGAAACGACCGCACCGCCGCCGAAACCGAGTTTTTGAAAAGAACCGAACCAGGACTTTCCGTCCTTATCCTTGTATTCGGTTTGTTTTGTGTTCTCCGTGCTGTTGACCATCATCTCGACGATCGGAAGATTCATAAAATTCGTGTTGGACTGAAGAAGTTTCGGATCGGAATGTGCGATCAGATCTCCTTCTCCGTTCACAAGAAACACTTCCGAGATATCCTGTTTTTGAAACGCGTTTAAGAATTTTTCGAGTCTTAAGATCAACACGAGAACTTTCGGATCGGCGCCGGAGGAGGAAGGGATCGCGATCGCAAAGATCGGTTCCTTAAATTCGGCGCTCAGATTTTCGATTCTTCCTCCGGTTAAAATCGACTTTTGAATCAGATTGGGACGGGAAGATATCAGACCTGAAATTTCTTGCGGAGAGGATTTGATCTCGCTCAAATACGGTTCGTTGAAGAATTCGTTGACCGTAGTCGGATTGTTATTCGCGACTTGGAAAAGTCCCGCGTAGATAAAGTCGGGATCGTTTTGAAAAAAGATATCCGCAAACGAAATTCCCTGCTTTCCCTGATGTAAGGCGTTTGCGATCTGTTTTCCGTTCGAAAGGATATCGTTGATATCCGTTTTGATTTTGAGCCCCAGAATATTCACTAAATTCAAATTGTTCTGAAGAACCCTGAGTTCGGAATCTCCCCGAAACGCCGAAGAGGCGAAAAAGATGATCGTGGTAACTGTCAAGGTCATCAAAAGGGAAATGACCGCCATCAATTTGATCTGAAGAGGAAGTTTGGTTTTGGTTCCCGAAGCGGATTTTTCATTTTGAATTTCGGGTTCCGCAGCGGTCGATTTTTCCTCCTTGCGTTTTTTATCGGTTTCGCCTAACGCGGAAGCGGGAACCGAAGTTGTTTCCGATTTTGGAGGCGTCGATTCTATCTTCTTTTCCGGTTGAATCGGATCCGATTCTTTTTTTGCCGCTGGTGGTTCAGGACTTTGTGTCGCGGGAGTTGTTTCGCTTTTTGCGGGTTCGACTGAAACCGGGGTCGTCTGCGGTTCGGGTTTTGTTTCCGGGATCGGAGGCGCGACGACCGCAAATTCTTTCGGTTTTTCCTTTCCTTCCAGATTTTCGATTTCGATCGCGTTGATCGCGAGAGACTTGTAGGAACGGTTCGAAGATTTTAGATCCTCTTCCGTAATCGGGACGGCGTTGATTTTGGTAAGATTCTCGATGCCGGGTTCGTATTGAATTTTGTATTTCAGTACTGAGTTTCTTTTGCCTTCCCGGATCAAATGAGAGGAGATCGAAAATTCTCCCGGAGGAGGTTCGTGAAAAGAAGTTCCTTCTTTGTGTCTGGAAATAAATTTCCGAAAAGCGGAGTGATCGGAATCCTGAAACGAATAACCGAAGTGATAGATTCTATCCTCCAATTCTTTGTCGCCGATGGAAGGTTCGCTCGCGATTAAGAGTTTGGAGAGAAACAAAGGGAATCTACTTTCGCAATCGGGTTCGATCAGAAAAAGAAGGTTTCCTTTTTTTAAGAATTTCTTAATTTTAAGATAAGCGCCAAAAACGGAGTCGTTCGTTTCCGGACCGGGAGGAAGAACTACGGAAAGAATGGAGACTAACGGATCAACGGAGTCTAACGTTTCCGAATTGGAAAAGGATTTGCTCGTGACGACACAGATCGTACCGATTTCCTTTTTTGTGATTTCCTCATTCAGAACGGAGGCGTTTGTTTTTCCGTTCGAACCCGCGCCGGAGATAAAAACGAGCGCGCCCGTGGTTCCGAAAGGAAGATAACGGTGATTGATTTCTAACATGAATGACGGTTCTCTATTCCAGAAAAAAATGATTCCTCCGGGAGGAATATTCTATTTTAACCGGATTTTTCCTCTTCTCTAATATAAGCCATGAAAACTACGTTTTTGTTCGTTTTTCGCAAGAAATCGCTTTCTGCTATGATATAGTTTCGGAAAGTGGAGATGAATTCTTAAAACAGAGGATAAACTGTTATGGCAACTGCGGTATTTAAGACGAATTTTGGAAATTTTTCGGTCTTTCTCGATGAAGAACGCGCTCCGATCACTGCGGGGAATTTTATCAAACTCGCGAAAGAAGGATTTTACAATGGTCTTACATTTCACCGAGTTATCAAAAATTTTATGATTCAGGGCGGTTGTCCGTCGGGAACCGGAACGGGCGGACCCGGATACAAAATTAAGGACGAATTTCATAAGGATTTGAAGAACGAAAAATACACGCTTTCGATGGCGAACGCCGGTCCGAATACCGGAGGATCCCAGTTTTTTATCAACGTTCGAGATAATTTCTATTTGGACAATCGTCATGCGGTCTTTGGGAAAGTCACCGAAGGAACCGATATCGTAGAAACGATTTCCGAGACCGAAACCGGTTTTCAAGACAAACCGACCAAAGCAGTGGTCATCGAGTCGATTACTTTCGCAGAATAAATTCCTTACAACAGGGTGTTTTTGCAAACACCCTGTTTCTCATCGAATGAATCGGTTCTTAGCCGCTCAAAATCCTAAAAGCCGCTCTATATCCAATCATTTCAAAAACGAAAAGGTAAGAATCAAACCTTCCTTTCTAAACATCCTTCCATTTCTTGAAAATTCCTGACAATGAGTCGGAGTGAACGGATTTTCCGTGAACGAGGTCTTTTCAGCGCCCTGAGTTTTAGGATCCATCGGAAAATGTGTGAGAGTCAGAAGATCCAAGAAGAATTGTTGTAAGAGTTCCTACGATTTGGGATTTTTTCTTTGCAAAATCGATTATAGGACAGAACAAAATCAGCCCTCGCTTTTTAGAGAGCCGTTTTCAAAAACACGAACGTGTCGTTTCCGAGCGGTTCCAATGTCTGGAACCGATGTTTTTTCGTTTTGTAGAGGTTGGTCCGTTGTTGTGAAAGATTTTTACTAAGATTCCAATCCTCACTGGATTGGGAGCGCGCCTTTGGAAATGGTACGTCGGGTGTCACTTTGGCTCGTGGAAAATCGTCCAGTGTCAAGTTTTTTAGGACCGTGTTTGAGAAAGCGTCGGATGACGTTTCTTTATCAAAAAAACGATCCTTTGCCAATGCGAAGTTCTTTTTTGTAGGAGCTCTTACATTCCTTCAGGGATTCCTTCCTTTGATCCGAGGCTGATTTAAACCCAGAGAAGTCCGCGGATCTCCGAAATGGTGGATCTCCGAAATCTCTTTATAAACCGTTTGTATTAGTTCCTACGCTTTAGAGGTTCCTAATTTCGAAAAAATGAATATTCGCACATTCGAAAAAAGAAAAAAACCAAAAAACCCGGATTGACAATTTATTTTGATTCGTCCATTTTTTAAGGCAAAGATTTGGTATTTCAAGGAATTCTATGGAATTTCTTTGAGATTGCCGGATCCTCGCCAGAGGCGAACGGATGGATCGTGAACACAATCATTCTAACCGAAGGAATTGCATTCTTGACTGAGCCTGTGTTTTCCATTCTGTCCCAGATCCATGCTCCGATCGGAATTTTGGACAATAGTTTGCAAATTATAGATTGCAATGATTCCTTTGCGAGCCTCTGCGGGGAAGCAGAGAAAGAAAATTGCAAGGGAAAATCTCCGGATCAAGTTTTTGAAATTCAAAACGAATCTCTTTTGGAAGAATTCAGAAATTCTAAATTAGGAAAACCGATTTTATTTTCGGAGCGGGTTCGAAACCGGCTCGGGGAAAAAAAAGAATACAAAGCCGCTTTGACCCGAATTCGGATCGATTCCTCGGAAGTTTTGCTTTTAGAAATATTAGAATTCTTGCAAGAAGATTCTTCCAGTAAAAAGGAAAAGGAATTGAGCGCGGTCGTTTCCAGGATCTATCACGATCTTCAGGAGCCGATCCGCAATCTGACTTCGTTTCTGAAACTTCTGGAGAAACGTTCCTCTTCGGAACTCAGTCCGAATGGAAAGGAATTTTTAGGGATCAGTCTTGGAGCGGCGGATCGGCTTTGGAATCGGATCAATTCGCTTCTTTCTTTTGTAAGAATCGAAAAGGAAAGAAATTTCTTTCGGAGAATTTCCCTAAAACGAACGATCGAAGAAAGTATTTTCGATTTGAAAAAAGAAATCGAGACTTCGGATTTGAAAGTGGAGTGGAAGGGCGACTTCCCCGAAATACCGGGGAACGAATCGCTCCTTCGTGAAGTCTTTTTTAATCTCATTCAAAACTCGATTCAATTTCGAAAACAAAATCAACCCGCCAGAGTTTCGATTTCTTGCGAAAGCGCTCCCGAAGTTCATCGGATTCAGATTTCGGACGAAGGGATCGGCGTTGATCTCAAAGGAAATCCCTACTTTATAGAACTCTTTCATCGTTATCCGAACGCGCAAAATCCGGAAGGCGTCGGAAGCGGTTTGTTTTTTTGTAAGAGGATCGTGGAGCTTCACGGCGGAAGTCTGGAAGTAGAAACGGCGCCTAACGTCGGTTTTTCGGTTACGATTCTTCTTCCTTCGAATATAAAGAATGAGCTTTTGTAAATAGAAATAGAATTTAGAGAGAGAGTTCCATGTTTAAAGATTCATTTTCAGTTCTTTTGATAGAAGATTCGAACGCGGACTTTCGCTTGATTCAGGAATATCTCTGCGAATCGGAAAGTCCTTCCTTTCAGGTCAGTAGAAGTATCAATTTTTCGACCGGTTTGGATCTGATTTCCGTGGAACGTCCCGATCTTGTTCTTCTGGATCTTTCTCTTCCTGACCGCGCCGGCTTAGAGGCTCTTTCCGAAATCAAAAATAAATTTCCGCAGATTCCGGTCATCATCTGCAGCGGCGCCGAAGACAAGGAAATCACGGTGAATGCGCTTCAGATCGGCGCGCAGGACTACGTCTACAAAGGGAAGTTCGATTCTTATTCCCTAAGCCGTTCTTTGATTTTTGCCTATGAACGAAATCGTCTCGCTTTAGAACTCGAAAGGAAAAACGTTTTCGAACAGGAAAACGAGGAACGTTACCGGCTTTTTTTTCAATACAATCCTCATCCGGCGTTTCTCTTCGAGGACGATTCTTTTAAAATTTTAGAAGTGAATCAGGCGGTTCTTGAAAAATACGGTTATGAGGAAAACGAGCTGATCGGAAAACGGATCTTCGAGGTAATCGATGCGAAAGACTCGGAACGGCTGCGCAAAGAGATCTCTTCGTATCAATTCGGCGTCAACAAGGGAGGGTCTTTTTATCATAAAAAAAAAGACGGTACCGAGATGATCACCGAAACTACGATTTATAAATTCCGTTTTCGTAATCAGGTTTTAGATCTCGCGGTGATCACGGACGTTACCGAGATGGTTCAAAATAGGGAATCGATCCTCGCTTCCCTTGCCGAAAAAGATACCCTGATCCAAGAGATTCATCACAGGGTTAAAAACAATATGCAGATCATGGTTTCCCTTTTGAATCTGCAGGCGGACAACGCGATGTCCCGCGAACTCACTTCGAAAGAACTCTACGGTTTGTTAAAGGACACCGAGAGCAGGGTTTTTTCCATGTCCTTGGTTCACAACGAACTCTATAAATCGAACGATCTTTCTCACGTCGATTTCGGAAGTTATCTGCGTATGCTTTTGCAGAATCTTTGGAATCTCTACGGCGTAGACTCGAAAGTGCATCACGTGATCGCGGCGGAAGGGTTGATTCTGAACATGGATACGGCGATTCCTCTCGGTTTGATCGCGTGCGAACTCGTTACGAACGCCATCAAACACGCGTTTGTTGAAGGTTCGGACGGAGAGGTAAGCATTCGTGCCGAGGAAAACGAAGGTAAGATTACGGTTACTATCTGCGACAACGGAAAAGGAATTCCGAAGGGAAATTCTTTCCAAGACCATGAAACCTTGGGACTTCAACTCGTAAAAATTCTGACAAAACAAATTTCGGGAGAATTGAGCGTGGAAGACGCAAAACCGGGAACCAAATTTCAAATTCAGTTCCCGGTGCAGAGTTAGATCATTCTTTTCGGCATAGATTTAGATTTTTTTTCCGCAGCCCTTCATCGCGGGATCATAGGGATTTTGAACCTTGTCTCCGGAGGCGATCCATTTCTTTTTTACCATAGGACAGTAAAAAACGTGAACCCCGGAAGATTCATCTTTTTGAATATACTCTTTGAGGGATTCCGCGAGTTCTCCATAGGCTTCCAATTTTTCCTTTTCGGAAGCTGCATTTTTTAGTTTTTCCGCAGCCTGGAGCGCAGGAGCTAAACTTTTGTCCCTCGAGGATTCTTGCTGAAGACTTGCGATCAATCGATCCGCGTTGACCTCTTTTTGATTGTAAAAGGATTGATGGATCTGATCCAACTCCTTCAAAATCGTCGGTCGAACCGGAAGGATCGATTTCGCTTCCAGAATTCCCCCGAACAAAAAGGCTAAGCAGAAAAGGATAAGAATTTTTCTTCTCATATTGGTTTCCTTTTTACGCCACTTTTTTCAGTTCGGCGATACATTCCTTGCAACTGTCCGCACAATTCTTGCAGATTTCGTGATGGGATTCGTGAACTCTGCATTCTTTTTCACAGGCTTCGCAGGCTTTGATACAAAGCGCCGCCACGTCCTTTGCATATACGGAATTGGAAGCTCCCAGGCTGACAAACGCTTTACAAAGCGCTAATGTGTCTTTTACGGTTTTCATACAATCTGCGAGCATCGTATCCCCGGTGGAAAGATTTTCTTCACAGTGAGCCAGACAAATCTCCGCATTGAGAATACACTTCGATGCGGCTTCTAAGGCCTTTCTGTTTCCTTTTTTGGGAGTTTCCTTTTCGGTCTTTTTGGAAGATTCCGGATGTTTGTGACCGCTTGCGTCTTTTGCGAACAGGCTTCCAGCGCTCGCGAACGCGAGAACGGCTGCGGATTGGGTGAGGAGTTCTTTTCTAGTTAACATATAATATTCCTAAATTCTAAAATTAAAATACGAGAGAGAAGATTAGAACGTTCGGGATCAGGTCAAAATTCGTACGGAGGCGATGGAGAGTAGAACGAATTTCTGGGGGTTCAACGATCGATTCCGAAAAAAGGAAAGTTCAAAATTCTTCACCTTGTCGTTTTCAGAATGTAAAAGTTCGGACAAAGCGGAAAGAACGTTTGCTTGTATCGGATGAAGATCCGGAGTTTTCGGCTGAACGGATTCTTGTGAAACTTCGAAATGACAGGAAGAACAGTTGGGAGCCGTTTCGTCTTGTGCGGAAGAATCTTGTCGGTGACACGGAGGAAGGTCCGAAGAAGAGGCTGATTTCACCGCCGGATATGCGGGACAATTTTCTCCGGAAAGCATGAGCGTAAAACAAAGAAACGCGGTTGTAAAACCGATCGCTCCTAAAAAAGCAATCCATCGTTTTGCATTTCTGCTCATTTCTCAATTAGACTTTGCCGATCCGAGGAATGGATCAAGAAGTTTTTAAAAAATTCGTTTGATTTCATTCGTATTTCGTTAGAGCTTAGTATCCTTCGAGTGCCGTTTTTTGAATATTCCGGGGAGCTGCCTGTTAGATGAATTCGATTCTCATATTAGATGACGCTCAGGAAAATTGTATGCTCATGCAGGGAATCCTTCGGAGATCGGGCTACAAGGACACTCTGACGAGTCAATCTCCGGACGAGGTCGTGGAATGGCTGAGTCTGAAATCTTCGGAACCGCCGAAAAAAGTTTTTTCCCTCATTCTTTTGGACATCCTTCTTCCCGGAATCACGGGCATTGAAATTCTTCGCCTCATCCGAGAAAAACCGGAACTCAAAGACATTCCCGTTATCATGATCACCGCTCTCAAGGAATCCAACGTTTTACAGGAAGCGTTCGATACCGGAGCCATCGACTACGTCGTAAAACCTTTCGATTCGATCGAACTTTTGGCGAGGGTAAGATCGGCTCTTCGATTATTCGAGGAGATGTCCCGCAGGATCGAACGGGAAAAGGAATTGGAAAAACTCACCGATCAACTCCAAGAGGTCAACGCGTATCTTCTTGCGATCGCGAGAACGGACGGACTCACCGGGCTTTTCAATCGAAGATACTTTGACGAGGTTCTCGCGACGGAATGGAAACGTTGTTGGAGAACCGGAAACAGCGTTGCTCTTTTGATGATGGATATCGACCACTTCAAACTTTTCAACGATACGTACGGTCATCAGGCGGGAGATCATTGTCTCAAACAGGTTTCCGCTGCCATTCGGGAATGTGCGAGAAGAGCGGGGGACGTCGCTGCGCGTTACGGAGGAGAAGAATTCGCGGTGATTCTTCCGGAAACGAGCGAGTCCAACGCGGTCGTAGTCAGCAGAAACATTTTGGAAAAAGTGGAAAAACTTTCGATTCCACATTCCGCGTCGAAGACGGATTCGATCGTGACGATCAGTATCGGTATGGCGACTTTGAGTCCGAGCCCCGAGAATTCGATCACGGAGTTGATCGAAAGAGCGGACAAGGCCCTCTACTTAGCCAAAGAAGAAGGAAGAAACTGTCTTCGTTTTTATCCGCAAGGAGATTGATCGCTCAGCTTTTTTCACCGGGCGAAATCCATACAAATTGAATATCGTTGACGTTGGTTCCGGTAGGACCCGTAAATACGAGCGCTTCCGCCGAAGAAAGTGCCTCGTAAGAACGATGTTCCTTGAGCGCACGATCCGCGCCGGATTCCAATCCGATTTTGCCCCAGGTTTTTCCGTCCACAAAGGCGCCCGCTGCGTCGGTGGGACCGTCCGTTCCGTCCGTGGCTAAGGAAAGAAGACAAATTCCGGAAAGTCCCGAGATTCTTTTTGCAAATGAAAGAGCGAGTTCCTGATTTCTTCCTCCTTTGCCGGTTCCGTCGTGCGTGACGATCGTTTCTCCTCCGCAAAGAATCAAAAGGGGATGTTTTATATTTTTTGAATATTCCTTTGCGATCTCCGCCAAAAAAGATCCCGCTTCCTTCGCTTCGCAGGATAAAGAAGAAGTTAAGAATAGGACGGAAATTTTATGACGTTCGCATTCTTTTCGAACCGCGTCCAAAGCCGAAGAAATGTTCCCGATCGAAAAAACGAAATTTCTGGAAGGATCCATTTCCTGAAAAAACCCGTCTCGCCCGATCTTCGATTTCTCTTCCAGAAGCTTTGCGATCTTTTGATCCGGTAGAATATCATATTGTTGGAATATTCTTAAAATAGAATTTTTTGAAACGGGCGAAGGGATCGTAGGTCCGGACGCGACTTTCGAGAGGTCGTCTCCGATTACGTCGGAAAGAATCAGGGTCGCCGATTTTGCGGGAAGAATCCGGGACAAAAGTCCTCCTCCTTTTAAGGAAGAAAGAAGAATTCTGATTTCGTTGACGTCCTCGATGGGAGCGCCGCTTTCCAAAAGTTTTCGATTCCACAAAACGAGATCTTGCAGATCGATTCCTTCCTTCGGAATTTCCGCAAGAGACGAACCTCCGCCGGACAATAGAACGAGAACCGTGTCTTCCTCTTTTAAATCCGAACAGAGTTCTAAAATTCTTCTTCCGCCCAAAATACTTTTTTGGTCCGGGATCGGATGACCGGCTTCGATCGTTTCCAAGGGGGGAAGCGCTTTTCCAGCGTGGCCGTACTTGGTAAGAATGAGTCCTCTCTGGATTTGATCCTTGCAGATTTCGGTCGCTGCGAGCGCCATCGGATAGGCGGCCTTTCCGATGGAAATAAGTACGATCCTTCCGGTAAGCGAAAGTTTCCGGAGGGCTTCTGCGACCGCTTTTTGAGGAAGCGAGGTTTGGATGGCTTTCGTTCCCAAGTGGAAAAGAACGGATTCGGGTGAATCGGTTCTGAGTTCGGTCCGTTTTGAAATGTCCAAGTGGAACATTCGCGTATTTTATTTTGACAATCCCTTCTGTAAACCGAATGTAGGATCTCACACAACGTGGGTTTTAAAAATAAAACCCCGAACCTAGGAGCTTTCATGTCTGAGATCAAAACCGAGTCCGTAAAAAACGGGGAAAGAGAATACAAATATCTAAGCCTCGGAAAAGGAAAAAAATTGATCTTCTTCTTTCACGGATTTCCGGACGACGCAGGCTCCATGAAAGACCTCATGAACATCTTCGCGGAGCGGGACTTTACCTGTATCGCTCCGTATATGAGAGGATTTTCTTCCGGCTCGAACGTTCCTTTTTCCCCCACGGTAAGCATCGCCGAACTCGCAGGAGATCTGAAGTTTATCGTGGAATCTCTAAAGTCAAAATACAAACCGGAAACTACCGTAGTCGTCGGACACGATTGGGGGGCGATCGCTTCTTACGCTCTCGCAAATCTGTCTCCGGCGTCTTTGGACACGTTAGTTGCGCTTTCGGTTCCGCCGCTTCCCACGTATTTGAAGAATCTTTTGGTTTATCCGTCCCAGATCGTCCGCAGCTGGTATATTTTATTCTTTCAGCTTCGTGCGGGAATTCCTGAATCGGCCCTTTTGAAAAACGAACTGCTCCGAAGACTCTGGGAAGACTGGAGTCCGGGCTGGAAAATCCCAGAACAAAGATTCAAAGAAGTATCGGAGAATCTAAAAGTTCCTGAAAATCTATCCACCGCACTCGGCTACTACAGAGGTCTTTTGACTCCGAGCAATTTTTCCCTTTGGAATTCGAGCCGGGAGATCGTTTTTCAAAAGATCGGGGTTCCGGCGCTCGTTCTCGCGGGAGAAAAGGACGAATGTATTTCGCCTAACGTATTTCGCGGGTTGGAATCGGAATTCTATTCTCGCGTATTGTTTAAGGTGATAAACGGAGCCGGACATTTTCTTCCGCTAGAGGCTCCCGAAATCGTGGCTCAGGAAATATTAGATTTTTTGAAATTGAATTCCAAATAATAAAAGTCAAAAAACGCGCTCTAGATCTTTCCAGAGCGCGGTGAAATGTTGTGTCGTAAGTTGAAGTTATGTGACGTTTGAAATCAACCTTCGGCTGGAGTTTCCGACCAGCGGATCTTAGGATCGGAATCGTTTCCTCGGACGGAACGTTTGTCGGAAAGGGACTCGAAGTAATCTTCGTAGTAAGGGAAATTTGTTCCCATAATTCTATCCCAAAAATTGAAATAGAGGCTGTAGTTTCCGTGAAACTTTTGGTGATGAAGGTTGTGATGTGTTGACGTATTGATCCATTTAAGAATCGGATGTCTTACCCAGGCCTTCGGTAAAAATTCGTAACCGAGATGCCACCAGATATTCATAACCATCGCGTAGACTGTATGAAATAGAAGCACGTGAAAGTGGATCGGAATAAAAAGAACGAAAAATACGATGTAGATTCCTTCCAAAAAGGCCTCAAGAATATGAAAGTGATACGCCGCTAACGGAGAAGGATTTACGGATTGATGATGCACCGAATGAACGAGCGAATATACTTTCTTGTGATGCATCCATCTGTGAGCCCAATAGAACCAGGTTTCGTGCCAGATCGTGATCATCACGAAGGAAAGAAACATATAGAGATAACCGCCGTGCGAGCTGTAATCGCCGAAATAAACGTTATTGGGAATCAAACCCATTCGAGCGCTTACGATATTGGTGGTGGCGATGATCGTAAAAACGAAAAGGGTGACGGCGGATTGTCTGATTTCGTTTTTGATTTTTTCAATTTTCGGATAAACGGATTGAATCCGAAAACGATGAAAACTTTCTTTTTTCCAAACGTAAAGAATCAGAAACGCAAGACCCGCGATCGGATAGTAACGCAGGACATTCATCGTAAATTGAAAGAGTCCGATTTTCTGGACGCAGTCTAGAACTAACTCACACTGGATTGGATTCATGAAAAGAATCTCCTTCTTTGTATGGGAAGAGTTTACTTACTTTTCGGAATTCAATCGTCCGACTTGGTCGAAACGGTCGAAAAAAAACGACCTGACTTATCAATCAGGCCCTTGGATTCTCCTTTTTTTCTGAATTCAGTGGGACTTAATCCCACTTCCTTTCGAAACGCGTCGTTGAAGGAAGATTTTGACTGAAATCCGACTTCGTACGCGATCGAAAGCACGGTTTCCTTCGGAGAATGGAGCAAAAGATGTTTGGCCTCGGCGATCCGATAACCGTTGATCAACTGAAAGAAATTTCTTTTGAGATGAAGGTTCAGATATTCCGAAAGTTGATGCGGAGAAATCCCGAGTTCTTCCGCGAGTCTGGAAAGACCAAGGTTCTCTTCTTTGTAGATTTTTTTTTCATCCAAGAGAGAATTGAGATTCTTTTCCAGAGAATCCAAATCCACGGAACGAAGCTGCGTGTTTTTGTATTTCTTCTCGTCTTCGACGATTCTTCTTACCGCATTGAAAATTTCCGGATGACTTTGGCGGACGATATAAATTCCGCAAAGAAGAATCCCGATTAGGATCGAGGAAATCTCCAAACGAACGACGCCGTCCTGACGAACGCTCGTTGTAAGTCCCAAAAAAGAAGAGGCAGTCGCGGTCGAAAGGATGAAAAGAATCAGACGCACCTGAGGCTGAGAATAGATCGTGGTCCAGCGGATTCTATGTAGAAGATTCCAAGTGATATTGAAAAGATATCCGAACAGTGTAAGAGACATCGTTGCGATTCCGATCCGAATGTCCCAAGCGAGTCTGCCTTGTTGCGCCATTCTTAAACATTCCAGTTTGTCTTCGGTGGAAGAAAGATAGAACGGCCCGAGGATGATAAAAATCGCCAAACAAGGAATCCAATCCCAAATTCGAACGATCGGAATCGTGTCTTCTTCTTTCCAGAGAGCCGAAATATAAGAACGTAAAAGAGGACCGAAGAGCGCCGAAATCGGAATGTGAATCGCGTAGAGATACGGAAAATAACGGATCGTTTCGCTTACGAGAAGATAGGCGTGGAACTCAAAGATAAAGACCGAGAAAAATAGGATGAGAAGAATTCGATTTCGATGTCCTCGAAGTGCGAGCGGGATTTCTCCCAAAACAAAGAGAAAGGATAAGGCCGAACTGAAACCGATAAACCCGGAAAGAAGAGCGTGAAGGTTAAAGTTTCCTGACAAAAAAGAGAACATGGAAGTTTATCTTAGAGTAATAGGACCGATTGCAAAGGAAAGCAAAAGCAGGTCTTTTCAAGATGTAAAATGAAAAATAGATCCGATAACAAGAAAAGGAACCGAGTTTCGGATAAGAAGGATCTAAGATTCGAAATCCTTACAATTTGTTTAGGGATTTTTTTGAAAAACACCGAAAAGGTGAAAAAACCGTCAAATTCAGATGTTTTTGATAGAAAGGAAGAATGGGAAACGCGCAGACGACTCAAAAAGTTTGTTTTATTGTTGCGCCGCACCACGTCTAATAGGAACATACAAATGGGACAAAATAATGTTCTTTTCTCCTTAGAAGGGAGGCGCGAAATGCTAGAAAAAATGATCGAAGATATCAAAGATTCCGTAAAAGAATCGGTGAAATCGGTACGCATTCCCTTGGAAGTTCATAGTAAAACCGGAAATTATTCCGCAGAAATCGGAGGCTGGGAAGGCACGTCTATGAGCCTCAACTTAGGCCGGTTCAACGGGGACGAGGTCGGGGAATCCGCAACTTTAGAAGTAAGAATTCCTTTTTGGAAGGATCCGATTCTGATCAACGGAACGATCACGGAAAAGAAAATCGTTCGTTCCAAATCTCAGGAAAGAATTACGGACAACGTGCTTCTTTTTGAATCGGACGCGATCGGTCTGGTTAAAAAATTCTTACCAAAACTTCCCCTCGATCTAAAAGATTGGAAGATTCCTGAATTTCCGAAAAAAGCCGGATAAGGTAAATTCGATTTTGCAAAGGGACGTTTGAGCGTCCCTTTTTCGTTTTAGAGTTCTTTTCAAACGTTTCGATATGAAATCTCGCCGCGTCATAGCTACTTTGATTTTTTTGGGTTTGATTTTTTTCAATTCGAATTGTTCTTCCTCGAACCGAGAATCTTCCCAAGAGAATTCCAATTTACAACCCGAGGTCGACCCTTGTCTGGAAGACCGAAAAAAATTCTGTGAAAATCAACCGAGTCGTCGCGGAATTACTCGGGAATGTATGCTTCAAAACGCGTATTACCTTTCCCCGGATTGCAAAGTTTATCTGATAAAAAAGGGAAGAATCCGCTGATGCATTCTATATTAATAAATAAGAATGTTATAAATTAAGAATGTTTCAGACTGGATGCGGTTTTTACGCCGTTGTTCCGACGGAAGTTCTTTCGAAAAAGACTTGAAATCGGGCTTAAAGTCCGTTCCAGGCAGGATGTTCGTCAAAGCCTAGATTTGTGGGAACTCCCATAGAAGAATTGCAGGGAATAGCGCTTTGGAAGGACCTAATCGATGATCGAGGAGCGTAATCTGTGGGAACTCCTGAGTTTTATTAAGGGTTTTGGAGCGTTGTCGCGGTTTTTCCGGTTTCCAAAAGGGGTAGTTTAGGAAAAACGAATTTTATCCTTGAACTTTATTGGGAACCATCCTCAGTCGATCGAATTTCGAACGGAGAGGATTAAATCGTCTTCGACTTGTTTGGCGACCTCGCGGAGCCGTTCTGAATCCGAAAAAAGTCCGAGAAGAGAAGTCGGTTTGATCATTCCGATCTTTGTTTTTCCCTTTTCGGAATAAACCGAAATTCTACAGGGAAGAACGAGGTTCATTTCCATGTCTTCGTTCAATACCTGGTTCGCCTTTTGCGGATTGCAGACTTCCAGAATTTGGCATTCTTCCGAAAAATCCACGCCCTTCTTTTTCATCGTCTCTTTCAGATTGTGAACGTGAAGGACTCCGTATTTTTGATTTGCGATCTCCGTTTTCAGATCCTCTACGCATTTTTCAACGGACTTTTTTGTTTCCATGATAAATTTCATTCTTTCATCCTGTTATATTAGAATTTATTGATTTACTTATGTTTGTGTCTTTTGAGCGGAAATTCGAACTACGGATCCTCGTCCGCTGTGCTTTTCTCCTTCGTCTAAATCTCTTTCGACGTGTTCCAATCGAAATATCTTCCAACCGTTTTCGAATTCATTCCGGAGTTCTTCCAGGGTTACCATTAGATCCGGGTCTTCCGGCCCTCCGCTTTCAAAGTTTTTAGCCCTTTGGTCCGGGTGGAACCATTCCGCGATGAAGATCCCTTCCGGTTTGAGAAGCGAAAAAAGCATTCGATATACAAGTTTTCTTTGCTCTGGAGGCAGATGCAGGAACGTAATCACGACCGCGTCGAATTTTTGATCCGCTTTGAACTCTAACACGTCGGATTGGACGCAGATCACTTTCAAATTTTCGGCTTCGCTTTGTTTTTTGAGTTTGTCCAATCCTACGGTCGATTGTTCCACCGCGGTGACCGAAAATCCCCGACGCGCCAGGAACAGAGAGTTTCTTCCTTCTCCGCTGGCCAGGTCTAATACCGAACTTCCTTTTTTTAACCGGGAAATTTCTTCTCGAAGAAAGTCGTTTTCCTTCAGTCCGTAAACCCATTCTTCCGATGCGTATCGTTTGTTCCAAAATTCGGGATTCATCCTTTCAAGTTTGATTCAAACGAATTTGAAACTCAATCAAGAATTGAATCCTTTCTTTGACAATTATCAATTTTGATTTCCGATACGGATGAGATTCCGGTTTGACTTTCTTTTGTTTTTTTATACATTCTTAGGTCGCGCTTCTTTTCGGATTCTTCGTCTCACGTTCGAAATTCGTGATCCCATTCTTACGATTCGGAATTCGGTTTGGTGGAAGCCGATCGGAGCGCGCGGTTTTGTCGTCACGTGCCTATAAATCTTTGAGGAGATTCTTATGAAACGGATTTTAGTTTTCGGTTTTTTCTTTCTTTTCGCTCTGGGACTTTCCGCGCAAGGCGGAGGAGGAAATCCTTCTTGGGGTCAAAAGGGTAAACCCTGCTACGAAGACAGGGAAAAATTCTGTAAGGACGTGGATCGAAGAGGGGGAGCCATGAGGGATTGTCTTCGGAAAAACGAAGCGCAGCTTTCTCCGGAATGCAAGGCTCACTTGGATCAGATGAAGGATCGTCCCCGCAGACGCAGATGATTTCGATCGCGTCCGGTCGAAAGGCGTATCGGTATTTTAGTAAATTCTTTTTATAAAATATTCTAAAATCTGAATATTCTAATGTCGATATGCGTATGTCTATCGTTTCGTTTTTCTTTGATTCTGATTTACTTGAAAAGTAGATCGGAATTCTGAAAATCGAAAGCTCGGTTTTGGACCTTTTCTCTCTGAGATCTTCTCTAAGAATGGAACGATTGGCCTCCCGGAGAAAAGGAGTCAGGCTCTGGATCCAGTCGAAAGTTGTGGGAACTCCCCGAAATTTGTGAAAGGGGTTGTTTGTCGGAATGATTATTTTCCGGCTAAAAAGAGACAGAAGGCGTGGGAACTCCCGCGTTTCTTGTCAACGGATGATTACGCCGACGAGAACCGGATATTCTTTCCAGTCTCGGCGCACAATTTTGATTTTTCGAGGAAATTCTATCTCAATCGAACTTGAAGTCCGGCTGCAAGTTTTCTTTCGGAAAGAACCGGTTTGTCGGCACAATCGAGCGGATCGATACCGAATCTAAAGTTTTACTTCCAGAGTCAGAGGTGCGTGATCGGAGAACGGTTTGTCCCGGTAAATCGTATGACTCTGGACGTTCTTCTTCAATTCTTCCGTTACAAAGAAGTAGTCGATTCTCCATCCTTTGTTTTTTGCGCGGGCCCCGGCTCGAAACGTCCACCAGGAATATTCCTGTTTTTCGGGATAGAGAAAACGAAACGTATCGACCCAGCCTTGTTTCAAAAATCCCGTCAGCCATTCTCTTTCTTCCGGCAAGAAACCGCTGCTCTTCGCATTGCCCTTCGGATCGTGAATGTCCTGCGGAGTATGTGCGATATTCACGTCCCCGCAGATGATGAGATTGGGTTGTTTTTTCTTTCGTTTGGCGGCTTCTTTTTGGAAAAGATCCAAGAACTTCATCTTCGCCGCCTGTCTTACGTCGCCGGTGGTTCCCGAGGGAAAGTAGAGATTCCAGAGCGCGAAATTCGGATATTCCAAATAGATACTTCTTCCTTCGGAATCGAAGAAGGGATCACCGATTCCGATCGTGACTTTCTGCGGAGGTTTTTTATAAAGAATCGCGACTCCGCTGTAACCTTTCTTCTCCGCGCTGTGAAAGATCGGAGTATAACCGCCTTCTTCCCAAAGAGAACTGGGAACTTGATCCTGCATCGCCTTGGTTTCCTGAAAACAGATAAAGTCGGGTTTGGTTTCCCGAATATAATCGGAGAGTCCTTTTTCAAGAGAGGACCTGATTCCATTGCAATTGAGCGAGATGAGTTTCATAAGCAAAAGATAAACTCCCCGAATTCTTTCTTGGGGCAATTGTTTTTTTTAAGTAAATTTCAGATGCACGAAGAGTTCTTTCCGAAATTCTGGTTTTCAGATGGCGATTCCAATTCTTCCAGTCAGTTTGAAAGATCGAGAAATCCTGGATCCTGTTCTAAAACGCGCCAGAGAGGATTTAAGTTCCACCTTGGCCTTGGTCCAGCCGATCATCGAAGACGTTCAAAAAAACGGCGATTCCGCGCTTCGGGAATACACTCGCAAATTCGACGGGATCGTTCCGGATTCTTTTGTTTTGGATCTTTCCAAGTTCGATCCTAAGATCGATTCCGCGCTCGAAGCCGCTCTTCAAAAAGCCGCCGAAAATATCCGCGCCTTTCATCAGATTCAAATTCCGGAAGATAAGGAAATTCTTGTAAACGGAAACCGTCTCGGGATCCGCCATACCGCGGTCGAATCCGTTTCCGTCTACGCTCCCGGTGGAAAGGCTTTGTATCCTTCCACCATTCTTATGGGAGTCATCCCGGCCAAACTCGCCGGAGTTAAAAACGTTCAAATCGTTACCCCGCCGCAAGACGGCCGACTTCCGGAAGGTCTTATCGCCGCGGCAAAAATCGCGGGCGCGGACCGGATCGTTCTTGCGGGAGGCGCGCAGGGAATCGCCGCGGTTTCTTACGGAACACAAACCATAACCGCTTCGGAGTTTGTCATCGGACCGGGAAGTAAGTTCGTCACCGCCGCCAAAGTCTATTTGAGCGGACTCGGCGTGATCGGAATCGACAGTCCGGCCGGGCCGAGTGAAGTGCTCGTCGTCGCCGACGATTCCGCAAATCCAATCTGGGTCGCAGCCGATCTTTTGTCCCAAGCGGAACACGGAGAAGATTCGGTCGCGATTCTCTGCACAAATTCCAAAACGTTGGCCGAAAACGTTCGAATAGAAATCGAAAAAGCCCTAAAGGACCGTCCGAAACGCGGCGAGATGAAACGAAAGTCCATCGAAGACCACGGAAGAATATTCGTTTTTCCTAATTTAGAAGAATGTTTTGCGTTCTCGGATCTTTTCGCTCCGGAACATCTGGAAATCCAGACTCGAACTTATAAAGAGGATCTTAAAAAAGTCAGACACGCCGGTTCCGTTTTTTTGGGGAATTATTCTCCCGTTGCGATGGGCGATTATATCAGCGGAACCAATCATATCCTTCCGACAGCCGGAGCCGCGAGAATCTATTCCTCTCTCGGAGTTTCCACGTTCTTAAAACGGGTCACTTGGCAGGAAGTTTCCAAAGAATCCCTCGCCGAACTTTATCCCCACGTAAAGACCCTCTCCGAATTCGAAGGTCTGGACGAGGAACACGGAACCTCCGTGAAAATTAGAACCTGAGAATATTCGAATTTTATGATCATCTGTAGAACCCCCGAAGAAGTAAGCTCCCAGGTTCGCGCCTGGAAAAAAGAAGGTAAAAAAGTGGGCTTTGTTCCCACGATGGGTTTTTTACACGAAGGACATACCGCCCTTTTCGAAGAATCCGTTTCCCGAGCGGACAAGACGGTCGTTTCCATCTTCGTCAATCCCGCCCAGTTCAACGACCCGGAAGACTATGCAAAGTATCCGATCAATACGGAAGGGGATCTCAAGCTCTGCGAATCGAAAAAAGTGGATCTTGTGTTTTTACCTGACAAGGACGCGATGTATCCGGGCGGGATCCCCGATGTCGTATTAAAAATTCCTCATTTGATGAACAATCTCTGCGCGGTTTCCCGTCCGGGTCATTTCGAGGGTGTACTTCTCGTGATATCCAGGCTCTTTCATTTTGTGGAACCGGATCTCGCTTTTTTCGGCAAAAAGGATTATCAGCAATACCTTCTCATCCGGGAATTCTGCAAAACACTGGCGTTTCCGACCGAAGTCTTCGGCTGCGAGACGATCCGCTCCGAAAAAGGTTTGGCCCTCAGTTCCCGTAACGCCCGTCTCAGCGAAATCGAAAAGGAAGAATCTCTTTTGGTTTCCAGAGCGCTCCGTCTGGGAGAATCCCAGATTCTTTCCGGAATGAAGGATCCGGTTTTGGTCCGAGAGATCATGAAGGACGTCCTGGATTCTTCAGCGAAAATCAAGTTGGATTATCTCGAGGTTTTGAACGCCGATACCCTGGAAAATCTGGAACGCGTTGCGGGTAACGTTCTTCTTGCGGTCGCGGTTTTTATAGGACCGGTTCGTCTGATCGACAATCTTACGTTGAGCGTCGTCGAATGAAGAATCTTCTCGAAGTCGTCGGAGAAGAGCTCTTTTCTTCCTTCGGAGTTTCTCATTCCAAAAAGAAGAACGGTTCCGGAAAGGCTCCCGTTCCGGCAAAGGGAGCGTCTGTTTCTCAAGGAAGAACTCCCGCTTCCTCGGCGATTCGACAGAAAACATCTGTGGACGAAACGGTGACCGGAAGTATCTATTCGGTCGTAAACGGAAGTCATTCTATATTAGCTTCTTCTTTATTTCAAAAATTGAATCAAACGGTCGTAGTCGTTTCCGATAACAATACGGCCGCCGAGTTTTTATACAGGGAAGCCTTGAGCTTTCTTCCGAGCGGCGATCTCGTCTATCTTCCGGGACAGGAAGTTCTTCCCTACGAATACCTTCGTTATCCCGCGGAGATGAAACGGGAGCGGATCAAGGCGATCGCAAGAATTTTGAGCGGAGAACCGGCGCTGATCTTCACTTCCGTCGCCGGTTTTTTAAAAACGCTTCCTCCGGTTGCGACGATGCAGGGTCGCGCGATCGCATTGGAGAAGGGAAAGGAGATCGATCTCGAACTTCTTCTGATCGAGCTGATAGATCTCGGCTACAAACGTACCGACGTCTGTGAAACCTTCGGAGAATTCAGCCTCAAGGGCGGAATCTTGGACGTCTATTCTTCCTATTCTCCCGAGCCGGTTCGGATCGATCTTTTCGGCGAAGAGATCGAATCCATCCGGACGTTCGATCCGGACACGCAAAGATCGGTCGCGGATCTGAAAAAAGCGATCCTGCTTCCTGCGGACGAATATATACTCTCCGAGGATCAAAAAAAAGAATATCAGAATATTCTAAAGTCTGCGGATTCTTCCCTTCACATACCCGAAATTCCGGACGGCAATCACGGAATCTATTACGAAGAACTCGTAGTCCTCGTTCGGGAGAATCACGGGATTCTTTCCTACTTCCCCGAACCGCCCGTACTTCTTTTTCCGTCTCCCAATTCGGTAAAAGAAAGGATGCTCCATCTCGAAAGGGAATATTCTTCTCTTTTTGAAAAACGTTCCAAGGAAGTTCTTTGTGCGCCTCCGGAAAAACTTCTTTCGTTCGGAGAAGAACACGGGGTTCTCAGAGATTTGGTCGGACTTTCCTTTTACGGTCTTCCTCCTCGGAACGAAAAGGATTTGGTTTCTCCTTTGAAGGAAGCGCCTACTTTCAAAGGAAAGATCCGCGAGGTTCGGGAGAGGATAGCCGAACTCCGAAACGAAGGCGGATGGAAGGTCGTCCTCACTTCCTCTTTCGAAGCGCAGACAAAACGTCTCCAGGGTCTTTTCGAAAAGGAAGGAATCGTTTTGTTAAACGAAGAGTCGACGGAACCGGTTCCGTTTCATCTAGGTAATTCGAAAAAGGACGCCTTTCTGGTTCTTTCGGAACTGAGGAACGGATTTCTCTACGAAGATCAGAAAATTCTAATATTGTCAGAAAACGACATCTTCGGAAGGGAATACAAACGGAAGACACGTTTTAAAAAACAGAACAGCAAAGCGCTTCAGAGTTTTATCGACTTAAAGGAAGGCGACTTCGTAGTCCACATTCACCACGGCGTCGGAAAATTCCTAAAGATAGAAAGGACCAACGCGGGCGGGAAAGAGAGGGACTTTCTAAAGTTGGAATACGGGGGAGGCGACTCCCTTTTCGTTCCTTTGGATCAGATCTCGCTCGTTCAGAGATACATAGGCGGAACCGAATCTCCTCGTCTGGACAGTCTCGGCAAGAGCACTTGGAAGAAGACGAAGGAACGGGTTCAAAAAGCGGTCGAAGAACTCGCGGAAGATCTCGTTCTCATGTATTCCAATCGTCTCAAACTCCAAGGATACGCTTTTCCGTCGGATACGGTTTATCAGGAAGAATTCGAAGCCGAATTCGAATACGAGGAAACTCCCGATCAGATCGACGCGATCGAAGCCGTCAAAAAGGATCTGGAATCTCCTCGTCCGATGGACCGTCTCGTATGCGGGGACGTCGGTTACGGAAAAACGGAAGTTGCGATCCGAGCCGCGTTTAAGGTGGCGATCGCGGGTCGTCAGATCATGATGCTCGCACCCACCACGATTCTTGCATTACAACATTATAATACATTTAAGAATCGTTTTGAAAATTATCCGGTCCGCGTTGAACTCGTTTCCCGTTTTAAAAGCGCTTCCGAAGTGCGCAATATTTTGGAGGATTTCAGCAACGGCAAAGTGGATATGGTCATCGGAACCCACGCGATTCTTTCCCCAAAGTTGAAGCCGAAAAATCTGGGACTTCTCATCATCGACGAGGAACAGAGATTCGGGGTAAACCACAAGGAAGCGATCAAGAAGTTTAAGAATCTCGTGGACGTTCTGACTCTCACCGCGACTCCGATTCCCCGCACGCTTCACATGGCGTTGACCGGAATCCGGGAACTCTCCATCATCGCGACTCCGCCTAAGAACCGTCAGTCGGTTGAAACCTACGTGATCGAAGAGGACGAGGATCTGATCGCGGAAGCGATTCGAAACGAGATCAAACGGGACGGTCAGGTTTTTTATCTCTACAATCGGGTCGAAACGATCGAACAGGAAACCAAATATCTGAACGAAATCGTTCCCGAGGTTTCCATCGGAGTTTTGCACGGACAAATGACCGAGGACGAAATCGAAGAAACGCTCCTGGATTTTTACAATCGGAAGTATGACATTCTCGTAACGACTACGATCATAGAATCCGGAATCGATATGCCGAACGTAAATACTCTGTTCGTAAAACGCGCGGATCTTTTCGGTCTTTCACAGTTGTATCAGATCCGGGGAAGAGTGGGTCGAAGCGATCGAAAAGCGTATGCTTACTTGCTTCTTCCAAAAGATCGGGTGGTTTCGGAGCTCGCCGAAAAACGTCTCAACACGATCTACGAATATCAGGAACTCGGATCCGGATTTAAGGTCGCGATGCGGGATCTTGAAATCCGAGGCGCGGGTAATCTTCTCGGAAAGGAACAATCGGGCGATATCATGGAAGTCGGGTTTGATCTCTACGTTCACATGCTGGAAGAAGCGATCGCAAGAATCAAGGGAGAAGAAGTCGCCGTGGAAGTAAGGACATCCGTCACTCTCAACACGAACTTCTTCATTCCGGAAACTTATATCGCCGACACGCGGCAAAAGATAGAATTCTATAAGAAGTTTGAAGGCGCTAGAGATCTCGAAGAGATCGACGAAGTTTATAAGGAGATGATGGATCGTTTCGGAGAACCTCCCGAAGACGCGAAAACGTTTATCCTTTTGGAAAAAATTCGCACCCTCGCTTCCAATCTCGGTTTCGAATCCGTAGCGGAAATGAAAGACGAGATCAAGATGAAATCGGGTTCTTATTTTAGAGGGGACAACGAAAAAATTATCAATCTGATTTCGGCGAGAACGGGTCTTACGATCAACCCAAGAGAACCCAACGTGCTGATTTTTCAGACAGGAAAAAAATCGGAAAAGGAAAAATTGAACTATCTCATCTTTCTCCTTTCGGAAATGCTCCCTTCCAAAAAAGTATAGACGACCAAACCCCGAATCCTATCCTTTGCACAGGAACCCTAAGTCCGATGAAAAAAAACATTATTTTAATTTCTTTGATTCTTTTAGCCGCTTTTTTTGCGGGTTGCGGAGACAATTCCGAAGTGATCGAGACGCTTGACGGAAATAAGATCACAGTCAACAGCTTTGAAGACACATACAATGTCGCCATCGACGCGATGAGTCGGGTTCAAAATATCGAGAAGGAAAATCTTCTCGAGTTTATTTCCAAGGACATCGCCGAAGTTCCGGAGCAGATGAGAGCTCTGAACTATCAGTTTCAGAAAAAGAATTTTTATGATCAGTACAGAGATATGATGATCACTACCATCGCCGCCGAAAAAGAAGGTTTCACCAAACGGGACGATATTAAGAAAATTTTGAAATTCCAGGAAATGCAGATCGTTTCTCAGCTTTATGTTATGCACCTTGTGGAAAGTAAAATCAAAATCTCAGAAGAAGAAGCGATGGAAGAATGTCAGAAACTCCGCGCGAAAGAACCGCAAGTAGGTTCGCTTCCGATCGATCGTTGTATTTTATTCGCAAGAGCAAAACTCAAAAAAGACAAGTCTCAAGAAATTCTTCCAAAAGTTCTGGAAAGAATCAAAGAACAGGTCTCGATCAAACACAACGATAAGTTCGACCTGGACGCTTTCTTGAAGAGAAAGATCACAGCTCCTACGGGAACCGAGAAAAAAACCGAGACGGCTCCGAGCGCGGAAGCTCCTAAAACGGAAGCCCCAAAAACTCCCGGACAGTAATTTCCTTGAACCATTACCTGAACGCCTTTCTGAGAAGTATCATTGAGGCGATCACCGAATTTCTACCGGTGTCCTCGACGGGACACCTGTTTCTATTCAGTTCTTTCTTTCCCTTTTCGGGAGAAAGTTTCGGAATCGAGTTCGACGATCTTTTCGATATCTTTATCCAAAGCGGCGCCATCCTTTCCGTACTTTTTCTTTATAGGGAAAGATTCAAATCTCATATCGTTTCTTCCTTCTCATATATAACAAAGAAGAATGAAAATCCGGAAGGATTTCACTTTGTGATCCAGATTGTGATCGGAGCGCTTCCGATTTTAGCGGCGGGGTTTGTCGCGAAAAACTTTTTGGATACGATCAAAGCGAGACCGGATCTTTTGGATATTCTTGCCGGAGCTTGGATCTTCGGAGGAGTTTTGATCCTGATCGCGGAATGGTTCTTTCATAATAAAAAAGCCTCTCACGAAAGAAAGTCCGTGGAAATCAGAGACGCGATCCTGATCGGGATCTTTCAGTGCGCGGCCTTGATTCCCGGAATTTCCAGATCCGCGGCGACGATCATCACGGCTCGATTTTTGGGAAAGGATACGAAGAGCAGCGCCGAGTTCTCGTTCTTTCTTGCTGTTCCCGTTTTGTTGGCCGCGGGAATTTATAAACTTTATAAATACCGTTCAATTTTGAACGGAGATACGATTCCGGTTTTGGCTTTCGGATTTTTGGTTTCCTTTCTTCTGTGCACACTCGTCATACGTTGGTTTTTACACTATCTTCAAAGGCATTCTTTCTCGGCCTTTGGTGTGTATAGAATTCTCTTGGGGGTCTGCGTTCTCGTTTTCACAAAAATTATTAGATGAAAATCTAATTCCCGAGAATAATCTGACACCGGTACCGGAATGCACCTCCGTTTGATCCTGATTCTATTTTTACTTCTGCTTGGAATTCCAGTCTTCGGGCAGACGGAAGAGCAGATGCTTCGTTTGATAACGGGCGGAGCGACTGGGGATCAAAGTCCGTCTTCTTCTCCCAATGATGAAAAAA
Source organism: Leptospira adleri (assembly GCF_002811985.1). Classification (GTDB taxonomy): domain Bacteria; phylum Spirochaetota; class Leptospiria; order Leptospirales; family Leptospiraceae; genus Leptospira; species Leptospira adleri. The sequence continues at coordinate 13,576 of NZ_NPDU01000023.1, read as the reverse complement.
AACTGGCGATTCTTCGCGCCAAAAATCGTCTTTTAGGTAAATCGATCGATACGCTTCCCGATCGGGAAGTCGACGACCTGCTTCTTTCTCTGGGATTGACCCGGGAAGGTTCTTTGTTCAGCAGAAGAAAACGTCTGCGCTCCGCTTTGGAGGAAGCCCTTCCGGTTGCGGCGGACCCTCTTGCAAATCTTCCACAAACAAAAAAAGCGCTTCCGATTTCGATCGAGAACGCATCCGAAGGGGAACTCCTACAAGTGGATAAGAATAAATCCGGAGTTCTCGTTTTGAGAGGTCGTGTTCGGCTTAAACTTAGGTCCGGTTCGATCGAAGCGGAAACGATTACGGTCGACAGCGAAAGACAGGAAATCTACGCGGAAGGCGGGATCGTTTATAAGGACGGACGCGCGGTCGTAGAAGGCGATAAGTTCATCTATGATTTTCGTTTGGAAAAAGGGGTGGTCTATAAGACGAAAGGGACCTTTGCTCCGGCTCATTTTATCGGTGAAAAGCTCAAAAAACTGGACGACAAACGTTATGCGTTAGAGATGGGATACTTCACGATTTGTAACGCGGAAAAACCGCATTATTCCTTTAAAGTAAACCGGCTTTATATCTACGACGATAAGACCGTGATGGCGACTAACGTGCGTTATCAGGTCGGCGGAACGACCGTTCTCTGGCTTCCCTTCCTCTACAATAGCAACCTAGGAAACGGTTGGATCACGCAAGCGGGTAAAAACAACACACAAGGTTTGTTTATGCAGAATTCCTATCAGTGGTCGGTGATGCCTACGATCGCCGTTGCCCCGATGGGATATAAATTCAGAGCGGATTTTTACGAAAAGACCGGTCAGGCGTTTCAACTCGAGATGTGGAAACAGACTTCTTACTTGAACTACTTGATCGATATCGGTTACGCAAATCACAGAAATTACGCGATCTCTGGAGCCTACGAGGACCGCTTTCATAATTTTGGAATCGGGACCACTGCGGTCACGAACCAAGTCGATAAAGGGGCGTTGTTTCCCTACGATCCGAACAGCCCTTATCGAAAAGTAGGTCAGGACGTCGAACCTTGGTGGAAGGGAAGAATTCTTTTAAACTCAAAAACGAATAACACCGAAAAAGACGTTACCCGAAACATCAGCTTTCAATACGAAAATTACACGAACAGACTTTTCGACTACGAATACGGAAATCGTTACGAACCGTCCAACACGCTCCAATCCTTATACACTGCGAGAAACGTTCGTCAGGGTTATATCCGAAACACTCTGGAATGGAAGTTCGATTATACGGAAAACCGGGGCGATCTTTCGATCAACGTCGGGATGAAAAGAAATCTTTTGTATTATATCCTCAGTCCGACTGATAAGTCGGGTTACTTTCCGACCGTGGACGTTTTGCCGACGACTACGATCCGAAATTCTTCCGAAATAGGAAGGATTCCTTATTTTAACTCCGCAGTTTATTGGGACGCGTATTTGAACAATACGATTCTTCGGTATTACGGGGTTCCCACAAGAGAAAATATGAGCATTCCTACCTTGGACGGAAATTATCAGGATCCGTACGGAAATTATAAGGAGAATGTTCTAAGAACTCAATACTTCACACAAGGTGAAACCGGACTCAGGACCACTTTGAATTTCGGAAGTTATATGTCTTTTACTCCGAACGCTTTTTTCGGCGCTAAAAAACAATCCGCTACCGTTAGGAACAACGCTGCGGTCACGGGTGTTACGGATAACGCGTTCACTTCTTTGGAACGTTATCTTGCGAGAGAATCCTACGAATACGTAAGGATGGCCTCCAATTTAAGAATCGGGATTCCTTTGATTTTTTTGAATACGACGTATCGAAAACTCGAAGCCTACAAACCGGAACTGCAAGATCCGATTCTCGCTAAAACGAGGCAACACGAGCTGGAAATCTCCTTGGAAAGTTACGCGCTTGAGAATTTCGAAATTTCGATTCGGACCATTCGGGATCTTCGAAACTTTTCTCCGGATTATCAACCGCAGCCGACGAACCAAGATCGATGGTATTTTACCGTGGCCCGATTTTCGGGTTATTTCGACTTCCTGGACGGTTTGCGGCCTAAGCGAGCCTCCCTGCTCGAAAAGAAAAGGAGCTTTTACTCCGGCCTTTTTATCAACAATGACTACGTGCATCACACTCCGAAGGCAAAACCGCTTTCCAATAGTTTTACAGCCTCTTACAAGATGGGAGGTTTTACCCTTCCTTTTGTCCGTCTGATTCGCGAGCTGGAACTCGGGGGAACCTGGTATCACGTTTACAACAGTCCGATTCTTGACGGATATAGAATATTCGTAAAAGCGAATGTAGATTTTACAAGACATCTTGGGATCGAGGCTGAACTGGATTCCAGGGTTAGTCAGCCTTGGAGATATACAAATCAGGTAGGAAACACATACGATACTTTCTTTTACGGAAACGATCCTACGACCAGCGCTTCCACTTTGAATTTGGAAAGGACCACGCTTCAAAGAGACTTGCTCGATGGAACCGGAGTGAACGGGAACGGAGCGAAGCAAAACACGGCGCTCAATATAAATCGTTTTATGGGCACGATCAAATACAATCTCCATACCGCGAACTTCAGGCTCGGGTATAGTATGGATCTTCGCGCGGTTCCCGGTGGAAGAACGGACGGGCTCGTATCGTTTTACGATCAATCCGTATTCTTCTCCATATCGATTACGGATTTCTCTTTGGGTCAACAGGATTCTTCCGAGCTGACGAGAGTTCGTCTTTTCCGGTTTAGAAAACGTCCTTTCCAAGCCGGCGATCGCGCCGGAATTTCTTCGGAGAATCCATAGTATGCTCAAAGAAAGAAGTCAGACGTTTAAGTTGATCTTTACGCTTTTGGATTTTGTGACGGCTCTTTTCGGCGGAGCCATCGCTTTCGTTTTTCGATTTTATATCGTCGACGAATCCGGAATGGACGTACGTTATGTGGATCTTGAAAGTTACGTTTTTCTTTTTGTTCTGTTAGCTTTTTTTCAAGTGATCGTATTTATCGCGATCGATCTTTATCATCCGAGACGCGGCCTTTCCTTTATCGACGAATTCCTCACGATCGTAGGCGGAGTCTTTCTCAATTTGGTTTTTGTTCTCGCGGTGTTGTTCTTCTTTCGAGGGGATCTGGGAAGCGAACGATTTTCCAGATCAGTCATTCTTGCATACACGGTCATTAACACTCTGACCACGAGTCTGCTTCATTATTCCGCAAGAATTCTTCTTAGAACTCTTCGCAAACGCGGCTACAATCTGAGGAGCGTTTTGGTGGTGGGAGTTTCCGAAACTTCCAAGCGGTTTAACGACGCGGTCATCAAACACGGAATCTACGGTTACAAGATTCTGGGTTTTGTTCAGGCAAACACCGGAAAGCCCGTTCGTAAAGACATGAAGGTGATCGGTAAAGTGAGTAAGATCGCAAAGATTCTTGAAACGGAAAGACCGGACTTGGTGGTTTATACGCTCGAACCTTCGGAGGGAGATTATCTCAAGGAAGTTTTGGACGCTTGCGATCACGAAGGCATCGATCTCAAGATCGTTCCCGGTTTTCAAGAATTCATAAAAGCGCGAGGACGGGTTGAGGAGATGGAAGGTCTTCCGGTGATCTCGATCCGAAACATTCCGATCCGTCTCGGATATAATAAATTCATAAAGCGTCTTTTTGATCTTACGTTCTCGATTCTATTCATTCTCTTCTTTTCTCCGTTCTATATTTTGATGGCTTTGCTCGTTAAACTTTCGTCTAGAGGTCCGGTCTTTTATTATCAGGAGAGGGTCGGTCTGGATAATAAAAAGTTTAAGATGATCAAGTTCAGAACGATGGTCGTACAAGCCAAATCGCAGTCGGAGACGACCTGGACGATTCAGAACGATCCGCGCGTCACCGGAATCGGTAAAATTCTTAGAAAACTTTCCCTGGATGAAACTCCTCAGTTTTTCAACGTTCTTTTCGGCGATATGTCGGTCGTGGGACCGAGACCGGAACGTCCTCACTTTGTGGAAAAATTTAAGAACGATCACAGGCACTATATGAGGAGACACGCCGTGAAAGCCGGAATTACCGGACTCGCTCAGGTGAAAGGGCTTAGGGGAGATACTTCGATCGATGATCGGATCGCCGCAGACATTTATTATATCGAAAATTGGTCGTTATGGCTGGACCTAAAGATTATTCTCCTGACTCCATTTAAAGGAATCATGGACAAAAATGCCTACTAAAACACTCTGACTGCAAGGGAGAGAATCATGAACCTGAACGAAGATTCTTTGCAAAAAATCGCCGACCTCTCGCGTCTAAAAATCCGCTCCGAAGAAAAAGAATCCACCTTGAAGGACTTCAACAAGGTTTTGGAATACGTCGATCAAGTAAAAGGTCTGGACGTATCTTCGATCGGGGAAGACGAGATCTACTTTCAGCATGAAAACGCGATTCGCCCCGACCTCTCGGGAAAACACCTTACCCGGGAAGAAATCGAAAAGTTCGCACCGGCCTTTCAAAACGGCTACTTTGTCGTTCCTAAGGTGATCGAGACATGAACGAAATATTAAAAAAATCTTATACTGAATTGAAGGCCGCCCTCGGAGAAGGAAAACTCAGCGCCACGGATTTGGCGAAGGCTTGTATCGAAAGAATCAAGGAAGTGGACGGTTCCGTAAAAGCGTTTTTATCCTTGGATGAGAAGAAAATTTTGGAATCCGCCGCGGAAAGCGACGCGAGAAGGAAATTCGGTAAACCTCTTTCGGAGTTCGACGGTATTCCGGTGGCTATCAAAGATAATATCTGCATCCAGGACTCAGTCACTTCGTGTTCTTCCAGAATATTAGAAAATTATAAATCTCCTTTCAATGCGACCGTCGTAGAAAGACTTTTGGAAAAAGGTTTTATCCTTTTTCCAAGAACGAACATGGATGAATTTGCGATGGGATCTTCCACGGAGAATTCCGCGTTTCAAACGACTCGGAATCCTTTCGACCTGGAAAGAATTCCCGGAGGATCTAGCGGCGGCTCCGCAGCCGCCGTGGCTGCGTCTATGGTTCCTCTCGCGCTCGGTTCCGATACGGGAGGTTCCGTAAGACAGCCCGCTTCTCTTTGCGGACTCTACGGACTCAAGCCCACTTATGGAAGCGTTTCACGTTATGGGCTCGTTGCCTATGCGTCCAGTTTGGATCAGATCGGGCCGTTTTCGAAAGACGTGCAAGGTTGTATCGATTTGTATTCGGTTATCTCCGGAAAGGATCAGAGAGATTCGACTTCCGTAAATCGTCCGGGTTTTTCCGCGGATTCGGTGAAGGAGGCCGACTTCAAAGGTTTAAAAGTCGGCGTGATCAAGATGACTTCAGAGATCGATCCGGATGTTACAAAGGCGTATGAAACTCTTCTTGTTCAGTTGAAGGAAAAGGGCGCGACCCTCGTCGAATTGGATTTTTCCAAGTTCAGTTACGCGATCCCGATTTATTATATCATCGCCACCGCGGAATGTTCCTCCAATCTTTCCCGTTTTGACGGAATTCGTTTCGGACTGAGGAAAGATCCTACGGGAAAACTGGAAGATTTGTATGTAGATTCCAGAACGGAAGGATTCGGAGCGGAAGTAAAAAGAAGAATTCTATTAGGCACATTCTCCCTTTCGGCCGGTTATTACGACGCATACTACGGAACCGCTCAAAAAGCGAGGGTTCTGATTCGGAAAGAATACGAATCTTTCTTTTCCAAAGTGGACTTCATTCTCCAACCGACTTCTCCTACGACCGCGTTTAAGGTCGGAGAAAAAACCAAAGATCCCGTACAGATGTACAAAGCGGATATTTGGACGACGAGCGTCAACCTCGCGGGTTTACCCGCGATCAGCGTCCCGATGGGAAAAGACGGAAAAGGTCTTCCGATCGGTTTGCAGATCACTGCTCCTTATTTCGAGGAAGCAAAATTGTTCGGTCTTTCTCAATCCATTTCTAAATTAGAAGGTTTGAATATTCAATTTCCGGAAACGATCGGATGAGCAATTTGACCGCAAGAGTCATTCCCTGCCTGGACATCAAGGATGGAAGGGTCGTAAAGGGGGTGAACTTTGTAAACCTCGTCGACGCGGGAGATCCCGTCGAATCGGCGGCGATCTACGAAGAGAATCTTGCGGATGAGCTTTGTTTTTTGGACATTACAGCTTCTTCGGATCGAAGGGAGATTCTTCTTCATCTCGTAGAAAGGATCGCGGAAAAAATCTTTATTCCGTTTACGGTCGGCGGCGGAATTCGCACGGTCGCGGACGTTAGAGCCGTTTTAGAAAAGGGCGCGGATAAGGTTTCCATCAATACGGCGGCGTTTCAAAATCCGGAACTACTTCGGGAATCTTCGGAGATTTACGGTTCACAGTGTATCGTCTGCGCGATCGACGTTAAGTTCCAAAAGGAAAGAGATCGTTACGAAATCTTTTTGCACGGCGGAAGAACGGAAACCGGAAGGGAAGCTCTGGATTGGGCCCAAGAAGCCGCGGACAAAGGCGCCGGTGAAATTCTTCTCACTTCCATGGATCGGGACGGAACGAGGAACGGATTCGATATCAATCTTTTGAAATCGTTTTCTTCGGCTTTGGAAATTCCGATCATAGCTTCCGGTGGCGCAGGCAATCCGGAACACATGGTGGAGGCGATTCTCCGCGGAAAAGCGGATGCGGTTCTTGCTGCTTCGATCTTTCACTTCGGAGAATATTCGATTCGAGAAACGAAGAGGGCGATGCAGGAGATGGGCATCTCCGTTCGGCTCGACTGACAAATTACCGGCAAACTTCCCGTGAAAGCCAAACGTTCTAAGGCTACGAGTTTTTTCTTAGGAACGAGTTCGAAAGAGAATGATCCTGGAAGCGCTTGATTCTTTTCCGTTTCTAAAATCACTATGAAATCAAGTTTTCCTTTTTAGAATTCCTAAAATCTTCGCAGACTCGTTTTAGCGGAAAAGAAGCCTTGCCTCTTAAGAATTCACGTTCCGATTTTCAAATTATTTTTTAAACTTCATTAGAATTCCTGATAACAAGGTTTTTGAATCTTTTTGATTCATTTTTTCTTTTTTGTGCAAGAGTCGGTTATTCATTTAAAAACTGTTTTCTATTTTATCAAATAGAATCGTTTTTGTTTGATTCTTATTTTTTTAAAAAGAGAAACCTACCGTTCTGAGGAAATATGACCTTAGTATTTGTTTTTCTCGATTCTTTGCCGAATTATAAGCGCGTTAGGAATAATCGATAAATAAATTTCTTTCTTATCTTTTGTATCTTGTTGAATTCCATTTTAATCATTTTTTTTCTTCGAAGAGTGTATTTTTCAACTACGCTTAGTCCTAGGTTTGAAAATTCAAGAATTCTAATGCTTTTTAGCAGGGGTTGAACGCTTGGATCTACAGATAGGATAAAGTTAGAATTGGAGTAAGTAAAGGATGCCGTTTTGCATAACGCGCTCTTCCTTCAAGTTGTGAATCTATGAAAAGAGTTTTTCCCTCGTTTGTATTGTCCTTCCTCTTTTGTTGCGGTTGTTTGAAAACCGGTCATTCCGGAATCGGAAACACGATCCCGTTTATGATCATCGATATAGAAGGCACCGCAAGAATCAAAGGAACTTTCCTGGACGTCAACGGAGACGGTATTGCGGACGGAATCGATACCAACGGTAACGACGTCATTGATATGCTCGTTTCGGATGCGGACCAGGACGGAATCTTGGATTCCATCGACACGGACGGGAACGGTGTGACAAATTATTTCTTATGCCATCAGATGTCTCACTATTCTTCCAGAACCGGTAAGAATTGTACCGGCAATCCTCTTGCGTTTATAGATCTCGAAAAGGACGGGATCGCGGACGGATTTGATGTCGATAACGACGGCTCGATCAACGATCCGATTCTTAAAAAAATTCAGAATGATTCAGATCCACCTTCCATTTCTATTTCTTCAAACAATCTTCCGGGAATATATGGAAACGCTCAGAAAGTGAAACTTACCTGTTCGGATAACGTCGGTCCGGGATCAATCGTTTATACTCTCGACGGCAGTGTTCCTAATTTTTCTCCCTTTCAAGGAACCTACTCGAATGCTCCGACTGTGAATTTTAATATCGGATCCGATACCGTGAGCGGAGATTACAGAGCGAAATACATTTGCAGAGACTTAGCCGGGAACGTGAGTCCGATTCAGGAGGCTTTGTATCGAGTCGATACTACGCTCCCGGTGATAGTCGCGAATGCGACAGCCAATTTTATCAGCAACCAAACGGGCGCGATCAGTCGATCGGATATTACCTGGTCTTCCAATATTTCAGTGCTGTTTACGATTCGTTTCGGTGCGTCCGATTGCGGTTCGGGAGTGGAGCTAACAAGAGGTGTTTTATCTTCCGGAACGAATTCACTTTTTTCGGTTACGGCGGCCGGGAATTTTTCAGGAGAAGGAACGAAACACTTTACGATTTTCGGATATGTCGATTTGGACGGAGACGGTGTCTGCACTCCCGGATTGGATCGAATCGGTTCCAATTCGATTTCCATTCAAAGAGACGATACCCCTCCGTCAGTTTCGGTCAGTCCGGACGAAGGCAATTTTGGAACGGTTACTAACGTTTCCCTTTCTTGTTCGGATTCGGGAAGCGGTTGTGATCAGACCGTAGTAAATTCTTTGGTAAATGGAGTTCCTGCAAATCCAACGATCGATCCGCTCTCCGGCGCGGTCGGCACCGGGAGTCACTATTCCGGAACGGCCATTTCGACCGTTGATAACGCAACCACTTTCATAAAATTTATCGCAAGAGACAAGGCGGGTAATGTTTCTTCCGTTATTCAAAAGCGATATACCGTGGACTTAGCGACTCCGAACGTTACGGTCAATTCTAATCTTCGTTACGTTTCCGGTGGGAACGGCTCGATCTCCTGGCAATCGGATAGAAACGGAAACTTCCAAGTGATTCTGGGCGGATCCAGTTGTACGACCGGAACGGTTCTTGCGTCCGGTCCCATTTCCGCCGGAGGTCCCGATACCGTGAGTGCAATCGATAATTCACGGCTAAGCCTCGGCGATAATACGATTCGAATTTGTGTCGCCAGCGCTATCAACGTTGGAAACACCGCCGTTACGATTACAAAGGATCAATCGGCTCCGAACGTTTCCATCACTTCGCCGACCAGCGTAGGACCATTTCCGATCGGAACGAGCTTTATGGCTTCGTGTACGGATGTCGGCAATGCGGGGTGTGAGAAGCTCGCATACACGTTAGACGGAACATCTCCGGGATTTAATTCTTCCCACGGTATTTCGAACGGAAATCTTTATTCTGGTTCGGTCAGTCTATCGACTGCGGGCCAGTTTCAGATCAAAGTAATCGCTATAGATAAAGCGGGTAACGTTTCGTCGATAGCAAGCCAGACCGTGAACATAGGTCCGCCTCCCACCCCAAAAGGAGTTCTCGTCGGCGCGGGGAATACGAAATTGGTGGTTTCATTCATCCCGGTTGCAGGCGCTACGAACTATAAGGTCTATTACGCAAATTCGAGTGGAGTTACGGTCGCTGCCAGTTCGGTAACCGGGACGACAACTCCGATTACTATTTCCGGATTGACGAACGGTACCGCAAAATACGTTGCGATGACCGCGATTCACAACGGAGGAGAAAGTCCTCTGAGCGTTGAAAGAATCGGAACTCCCACCACTTCGATTCCGGGATCGACGACGGCGATTCATAAAGATATTTCCGGCTCGGTAGGTCAGGGAACCGATTCTGGAAAATCCCCTTCCGCGGCGATCGATCCGATCAATAAAAAACTGATCGTCGTTACGCAAAACGGAAGCAATGGGGATAAACCTTCTCTATTTCGTTGCGATTTAAATGGGAATTCTTGCCAGCACTTCGATATTTCCTCAGGTCAAGGCAACAGTTCTGGAAAGAATCCTTCGCTTGCAGTGGACGAGATCGGAGGAAAGATCTTGGTGGTTACGGAGAATGTAGCTCGCTCCTCCAAACCTTCGTTATTCCGTTGCGACTTGGATGGAACCAACTGCAGTCATTTTGATATTTCGGCGGGTCAAGGTTCCGGATCTGGAACGAACGCGAAAATTCTTATCGATCAACTGAACAGAAAACTCCTGGTGGTTACGAGCAACGGCGCGAACGGCATTAAGCCTTCCTTGTTTCGGTGCGAGATGGATGGTAGTAACTGTGTTCACAAAGATATTTCTGCGGGAGCGGGAACTCAGTCGGGTTATACGCCGAGTGCAGAAATTGATTATACCAATGAAAAACTTTTGGTGATTACGAACTACAACGGAAACTCTTATAAACCTTGGCTTTTTCGTTGCGATTTGGATGGAACCAACTGCGCCAATTTGGATTATTCCGCTGGTCAATCATTCATAGACAAGACGATTCCGGCTACTTTTGTCGAGCCTAACAGCGGTAAGATGATCACGTCCACGTTCGGATTTTCAAATTCAAATCTGTTTGCTTTTTATCGAAGTAATTTAGATGGAACATCCAACACGTTGGCTGCGGTTTCCTACGCGAATTCACCTCCCACGCCGGGGAATATCCGTCATTCTATGAGATACGATTTTGTAAATTCGAAGATCGTTTTTTCCTATTATGGAAACGGATATCAAAATCAAATTCTTCGTACGAGCCTGACTGGAACTTCTCCGACGCAACTGATTAACCAATCGGCCGATCAAGGGATGCAATCGGGATACGATCCGTACGGGGTGATCGATTTTATAAATGGAAAGTATCTCATTCTCACATACAACTATTCCCACAGTGGTAAGTTGAGTTTGTTTATTCTTTAAGAGGAGCAGAGTTTGCGGTGATGTGGAGAGAAAGGTTTCTCATACTGACTCAATACTTTGTTCTAAACTCAGGTAGAACGAATGGGTTTGCAAAAAAAGCAAGGCGCGCGCATTTTCTTTGACTTCGTCAAAACTACGACAATTTTTCCAAGAAAGTCGCGCGCCTCATCCTACGTAGCGACCCTTAGGGAAGCTACGTGCTGAGTTTTATGGGTGGAGGAAAGGCGGAATCACTCAACGCAACGCTCTCTACGGATCGCGTCGCAGGGAAAAAATCGGGCGACATTGCAGTATCGTATAAATAGAATCTTGTCAAAAACAAATGGCTCGCAGATTGCGTAGGAACAACGGCACTTTGAAATGATTGTAGAAGCTCCAAAAATCATACGGCCTTCGTGTAATTCCTAAAAGGTATTGATAAGAGTAATTACTTCGTTGAAGTACGTATTTCTCGCCGTATTATTCACATGGTTTCGAAACGAAAGTTGCGCGTGATCAAAATCTTTTGTGATCTGGCGGACTCCCGGAAGTTTTGTGGACATCTTTCCACTCGTCGTTGTCACGATTCCGTCGCTCTTATTCGTAAAGCTCGGACTCCCGTTGCTCAAAAAAGTGCAACCGATCGTATAAATAGAATCCGAGCCCGCATGACCGTTACAAACACTCATCGCTCCGTAAAACGCAGTTACCCTTCCGTCTCTGGAAGAATCGGAAAGTAATCTTTCGAGATAAAGATTGTAGGCGCCTTCCACGTATTCGCTCGGAAGCGGAACCGAGTAGCTAGTTCCGAGTGCGTTCGTATAAGCGAGATCTTTTCCCCCTTGAGTCCCTGTCATAAAACCGATAAGATCGCCTAACGTTCCAAAGTTTCCTTGATAATTGGAAGAGGCGAAAGGAGAACCTAAGTAGGGGGTTCCCAAAGAAACAACAAAATCGATCACGTCCTTTGTATTGTTCTGGTGATAGAGAGCGGAACGGCTTACAAGTCCGCCCATAGAATGCGCAAGAAGAATCACTTTGTCTTCCGGTGTGAAAACGAAGTTCAGTTTATCGATGAATCTTCTTCCGTTGTTCTCCACAAAATCGGAAGTTCTGTAAGTGAACGTGTAGAGTTCGTAACTCGTCTGAACTCCGGATATATTTTGAGAATACATTTCCAAAACGTCGTCCCAGGTTCCTCGGAGATTGGAAACTTTCGTGAATTTATCCGTCGGAGGGTCTATGTTTTTTTCCTTAAAATCCCATCCGTGTATCAAGACGATCTTCGGTTTTGCTTCCTTCAAGTCCGGAGTCGCGACCGCGAATTGATCCGCGGAAATCTGAGACTTCAAGAGAACGGGAGCCAAAGGAAGGAACTTATAAAGTTCGTGATTGGTCTCAGCCCAAAAAGCAAAGGTAAGAGCGCCCAATATCTCTTCCGCATAACTTTTTTCCTTTTTCAGATTGAGTTTTTCCTCCAACTTATTCAAAGAAAGATCGGAGCAGGAATTAAAAACGCCGATTCCAAAAAGGAAAATCGCAAAATTAAAAAGTCGTATGTATGATTTCATCGATTTCCATTGAGAATGGAAAAATAAAAAATGCAAGAGTTAAATCGAAATAAAATTTTACAAAAGAGAATTAGAATCTCCTAAAGGACTTTTCATCCGAGGGAAACTAAGACAAGATCGAACGTAGAAATCACTTTCGGTTTACGAGTCTGTCTAAAACGACTCCGGTCGCGACGGTTACGTTTAAAGAGGAAAGGTTTCCGTGCATGGGAACTCTCAAAACGAAGTCGGATTTTTCCATCAGAATTCTTTTCACGCCTTCGCCCTCGTTTCCCATCAAGACTGCGAGTTCTTCCAAGTCAGGGAGTTTGGACCAATCCTCGTTTCCTCGATCGCTCGTGGAAACGATCCAGTAGCCGTTCTCTTTTAGAAGTTCAAGAGTGTTCGCCAGATTTTTTACCGTAAAAATTTTTAAGAAGGAAAGGGCTCCCGAAGAAACTTTTTCGACGACCGGCGTGATTCCCGCGGATTCTCGATCCGGAAGAATCACGTTCTTGATCCCGAAACACTCTGCGGTTCTCAAGATATTTCCCAAATTTCCGGGATCCTGGATTCTATCCAAAATGAGAAACGCTCCCGGTTTGGAAGGAAGAATTGTTTCCAAATCCTTTTGATCCAGAGTGGATTCTTTGCTCGAAACTTTAACCGCGACCAAACCCTGATGATTTCTTCCGGGGACAAGAGCGTCTAACTTAGAAACGGAAACCTTATGCACCTTTACGTAAGAAGGGAGTTTTTTGAGAATCTTATCCACGATCTCGGAACCGGGATTTTCCTTCACATACAACTCGGCGAAAGGAATTCATTGAGTTATTTAATTATTACAATCGACTTTTCGACGTTCTCTCGTTCGAATCAAAAAAAGATCTCGTCGATTCGGAGATAGATTCCCTCATCGAAGAAAGACAACTCGCAAGAAAGAATAAGGACTTCGCGCGTTCCGACGCGATACGAGATCAACTCTTGGCGCAGGGGATCGTAATCGAAGACACGAAAGATGGACTCCGCTGGAGGAAAAAATAGCCAGACAGGAATACATCTTCGGGAAGAGAACTCTGATCGAATTGACGGAGGCTCATCAAGGAAAGGAACATTCCTTTCCTTTCGCCGAGTTGTATGTGAAGGAAAATCCCGGTTCCGAGATCGTGGATAAGATTCTCAAAAAACTCCCTT
>NZ_NPDU01000022.1 GCF_002811985.1 Leptospira adleri | reverse complement strand
GTTTTACTTCCTGTGCACGCCATGAAGGAAAGCAAGAATAGTAAACGAGTAAGTATCAATAGTCTTTTCATCAAAATGCCTTCCTGTTAATTGTTGAAATAATGTAGTGATTTCGAATCATTTGCTGGTAGAATCCCTTTTCAGTCCCGGTCTTACCCGTCTGCAAAAATAAATTGTATTGAAACATCAAACGATATGTGTCATATCCAAAGATAAGATAAAAGAATTGTCCTTGTGCATATCCCATAGTCCGGCCCCGGATGTCGGCATCCATCTCGTTGTTAGGAAGTGTGGCGTCAAAGGATTGCTTCCACCAGTCAAAATTTCTCCATCCGCCGGCATGGTAGAATTGATCCACATGTCCTAATTCATGATTCAGTGTAGCGTCAGAGCTTCCGCTCTTCATGTGGACTACACTGAAGGTCGTAACAGCTGCAGTATCTTTACTATCGATATGGTTTTCAAAAAAGCTATTTTCTAGAACCGTCGCCCCTCCCATGTTCTTAACGGAAGGCAAAGGATCCCCTAAGATTGGATTCATAAAAAGACTCGCTGAATAATCCAATCCAAAGGTCATATAGCCTAACGTCGCCTCTAACGGCTTGTGAAAGAAAGCCTTTGGATTTGTAGCAAGTCCATAAGCAACACCCAATACAGGTGAACTCGGCAATAACAGTAAGCCTAACGCACCCGCACCCACATTCTTGATCCCTGTCCCAAAATCGGACCATCTCTTCTTACTCACAAAGAACGCGTTCTTCAAAGTAGTGCTCGAACCGATATTAAATTTCAACATGCCCAGGCCGTTCTTTGAAAGCGCATCACCCAAGATCGAGTTCCCGCTCGGATCCCTGTATCTAACTGGATTCCCTTCCGTATACATGTAAAGATCCATCGACATCGGTCTCGTTGTATCGAACAAGCTATCCGCTTGCGTGAACCTTCCGATCAGAGGATCGTAATATCTCGCTTTGTAATAATAAAGTCCAGTCTCTCTGTCTTCTTCTTGTCCCGTGTATTTGTAGCGAAAGATGTCAGGACCCGCCGAATCGTTTCTCTGGATCTCACCATATGGCTTGTAAGAGATATGAGAAGTTCCGCCCATCTCTCCACCTGCGATTCTGTTTCCTTGACCGTCTGTTATCATCGTGATCGACCCTAAGTGATCCGGATGAAAAAAGATCATTCCCGAGACCGGAACACCTGATGCTCCGCCACCGCTTCCGCCAGGGCTGTAGGGTTGTGCGATGGATGGAGTTGTGGCCGGAATTGCCGGTGGGATGAGCCAAGGAGGATCTCCGGATCCTTCCGGCATGAGAACGGAGCAACTCGAAACGCTGAAAGACAGAAGCAACAACGGAGTCGTTAATCTAAGAAGAATGGAAAAGCGTTTTTCTTCTTTGGTTAAGAGGATATAACCGAAGCCTAACAATAGAATTACAGAATAGAGAACTATCTTTCCGTGCAAAGTAAAGAGTTTTACGAAAGCGTTCGCAGTCGCAATTTGAATGGAAGAAAGAATTTGTAACGTCTTTCCTTTTAAAAAAGAGATAAAACTTTTTTTGTTAAGCGAAGTCTTGTTTGATTCGCGCATTCCTTCTGCGAAAGTTTTCCGGGCCGAATCTCCTTTTGAATGGTCTGTTCCCCAATGGAACCAAGAAAGTAGATTCTCCTCATTTTTAGAATCTTGAAACGAAGTCTGAAGAGCCGCGTCTGTTCTCGACCATTGCGCAACCAAGTCACCGGAAAGACCTCGGAAATAAAGAGTATGTTGCGGTGATTGCCCTGGAGTCATTACGATTTCGTAAAGTCCTCCCAAGCTGATTGTCTTCGTTTGATCGCTCGATCTTGTCTTTCGAATCCTCGTTCCGGAGAAATCGTAGTCAAACGTCATCGTTTCCCCGTTTTGAGTATTCATCTTTTTTAATTTTTGAAACGAATTGTATTCCATACTCTCTCCGTTTCTTCCAATCATGTTGCCCGCAGAATCGTAAGAATAATCTACGATCTGATTGATCGCCGCGTTCACTACCCTTGTAACGGCCGTCTTGTGCAACGGATCATTGTAGCTGTAAGTCTGGGTTCCTTTTTTGAGAAGTTGCCCAGAATCGTTGTATTGATAGTCCTCGGTTCCGTATTTTCCGATCGCTTGTGTCATTCGGTTGAGAGAATCATACGTAAACGTCTGTGTACGACTCGGAACGACCTGGTCTTCGATCTTTGTAAAGTTCCCTCTGAGATCGTATTCGTAGGAAACGTTTTCGTAAACCTCGTTGTCTTTTTTGGTGACGATCCCTAGAGGTCTCTTCTTCGCCGGATCGAAAAGGATGGAAGTGCTGACTCCGTTTCCGAGGATTCTTTCGATTCTTACTCCGCTTGAATCAACAAGGGGTCCGTTGTATTGAACCAAAGGAAGATCGGAACCTTCTCCGTTTCCGGGAGTCAAAGTGATCCCCGAAAGATAACCGCTTTTAGAATAGAGATTTTTCGCAAGAGTTCCGTCAGGATATTTGACGCTTGCAATCTGATTCTGAAACGTATACGTCTTTTCGATAAGGAACGTCAGATCTTCTTCGCTTAATCTTTTTTTCAGAAGAGTCTGATTCCCCCTTTCGTCGTATCCGAATTCAGTGGTGCCTAACGCGTCCGTGACCTTAGTCAGCCTTCCTTTACCGTTGGGAACGTTAGGATCGTCGTATTCGTAAACCTGAGTTTCAGTTTCTCCGTTCGCGGCCGTTCCTCTAACTAAAGTCACACGACCCAAAGAATCATACTGAAACTCCACGGTCGAACCATTTCCATATCTTTGTTCGATTAGATTTCCGACTGCGTCGTAAACATACTGCACGGTCCCAGTGTTCGGATTTTTTATCTGAGTCTGTCTTCCGATAAAATCGGTATCGATCGTAGTAATTCCGTTGTCCGGATCCGTAATCTTCGAAATCTTTCCGTTTGTCTTGTATTGATACTTTGTTGATTTACCTTCGATAACCTTTTCTAAAAGTTCTCCCTTATCGTTTCCGTAGGAGACGACAGTGGAAACCAGATTTCCGTTTTGCGACATTCTCTGCGTGGAATCGAAACCGTTCACTTCCAACTCGACTACAGCTCCGTCGCTTCCGATAACCTTTTTCTTTTTCCCTTCGGAATCGTATTCGAACTCGTTCCAGGAAAACGGTGCCTGACCTTGCACGTAAGGCGAAATCGCTTTGATCAATTTTCCTTCCGAGTCGTAAAGGGATTCCTCCACGAGGACAGCTGCATCGACGAGACTGCTTTCCTTTCTCGTGGATTGACCTCTGGAATTAAAATACTGAATCGTCCAGGATTCTTCTCCGGCCTCTCTTCGAATCGTTGTCTTTATCGTCTGATCCGTAGGATGTCCCGTATTGTCGTATTCGATCTGCTCGAAAGGATCGCTCATTCCGGCTGGAATCGATTCAAGCGCTCTTCCGAATTTGTCGAAGTGAGTTTCGGAACGATTTCCGTTGATGTCCACGGACGCAATCTCTAATCCTCTCGTAAAATCGTATTCTTTCGTCGTAGTATAACCCAGTGCGTTCGTAATTCTTATTGGAAATTTGTGAACTACGTTATCGATTTCAATCTGTATGATATTCCCTCTCGGGTCTTGGATTCGAATCGGATTTCCGTAAGAATCGTATTGGAGAATCGACTGGACCGCCCACTGCGAAGCTCCGGTATACGTTTTCTCTTGATTTAAGAATATTCCGGAATACGAATATTCTTTTTGGGACATGAGTTCGCCGTCCTTGTAGGATTCCAGACGAATCGGTTTTCCGATAACCCAAGAAGCCGTGTCGTTGTCATACACGGTTCTTTCTTCTAAGACACAACTTCCGATATCGGTCGTCTTGCTCAAAACGTTTCCGTACGAATCATAACTCAGAGAAACGTTAGTCGTTCTTAGAAGAGATCCGTTTTGATAATCGACTTGGGAGCTTCCCAACTGACGGACTCGAATCGTTCCGTCTCCCAGAACGGTTCTCGCAACGTTAGTTGTCGTTTCGGAAAGAATAATTCCGTTCTTGTATGTCGCCGCGTAGTTCGCGATTCCAGCGAGTTCTAAAGCGCTATCTCCGTATTGAGAAATGGTAGAAACGTTTCGTATCAAATCGGTCTGAACGATTTCGGAATATCCCAAAGAGCCGATATTTCGAAGACCGTTCCAAAAAAGTTTCGGAAATCTGTATTGATACGTAGTCGATTCGTCTACTTGGGTTCCCGCTTTCTCTACAACCTTCGAAACCACAAAATCGGGATTCACTTGTGGAAGGACGTTCGGCTTGGCAGAATTATACGAGGTCGGAGTCACCTTTTGTTTGGCTACGTCATACGAAATCTCCGTTCTTCTTCCGAAGGCGCCGTCGACTGAAGAAAGAAGTCCGTTCGGAACCGCAGGTTGAAATCGAATGAGATTCGGCTTGGAAAACGTGTGAAAGGGAACGTTACGATAGAGAACGGTTCCGATCAAAGGAATGTTGCTCGGAATCGGGACCGCCATCCCAAGAGCGCTTGCCTGCAAACCTACGAGTTCGCTTCTTCCGTCCCCGTTCAGATCCGCAGTTTGCAAAAACGCTTCCGCGGAATATTCCATATCGCTGTTAGCGGAAAAGGTCGGAACTCCGCTCGCACTCGGTTGGCTAAAAGAGATTCGGACGACTCCGTTATGAAATCGGATAAAGTCCGCTCTTCCGTCCCCGTTGATATCCGCAAATTCCTTTCGATTCAACCAATTGGAATAAGCGATCGCAGACATTCCGGCTAACGCATTCATGTCTGCAGGAGGAGGAGTCATCGCCGCAGGATTTACGTCGACGGAATAAAAGGAATCGGTCGGCCCAAACCAAACGTGCATTTGCTGTTGCCAGAAAAAAGTTCCCGCTCTTACTTTGTCGTCCTCTCCGTCGAAGTTGATATCAAGGACCGTATCGCTGGACCAGTTAACGTTGAAAGGAGGAAGATAAGAATCCGTCGACGGTTTGTAAATTTCGATTTGATAGTAGTCTCCGAAATAGTAGACACGATCGGGAGCTCCGTCGTTGTTAATGTCATAGAGCGCATAACCGCTCGAAGACGGAAGACTCATGTTCTGCAAGTCTTGGCTCGCGACTGTTTCGTTTAGAAAGGTGCTGCTTCCGCCTCCGGATTCAGAATGGAATCTTCTTCCGTCCGAAAGACGGACGTTTAGATATCCGTTGTCCGAACCCGCCGCGGAAAAATAAGAAAAATCTAATAAACCGTCCCCGTTCACGTCCGAAAAGAACTGATCTCCCATCTTTCCGAAATTTCCTTCGTTCAACTCGTTCGTTTCGATTTCCTGCAGAGAACTCCCATTCGAATCAAAAAAAGTAACGAGAAGTCTTTGGTTTGAAATTCCGTCGATTCGGACAAAATCGGGAACTCCGTTCTGGTCCAAATCCACAAACTGCTGAAAGTTGGATCCGAAATCTGAAATCGTAAGCTTTTGGGCGAAGTTAAAAGCCGACCCGTTGGAAAGATACACATCCAGACGGAGCTGGTCGTCGGCTTGAATAAAATCCGCTCTTCCGTCTCCGTTCACATCGACCACGTAGTGGCGATTTCTGGAATCACTTGCAAGATTTGGAATATTTGCGAACGCGGACGGAACGGATACCGAATTAAAGTTCGGACCGAAAAAGATACGGACCGGCTGGGCGTTTCTTTCTAGGACGACAAAATCCATTCTGCCGTCTCCGTTCACGTCGCCCGGAAGAATTTTTCCGTTCGCGTTCAGATCTATCCTGTCGCCTAACGTGTCGTTGCTTACGGAAAGATTAGAAGTGGATGCTTCCCAAGAACTCATATCCAACTTTGAAAAATATTGACCGTTGCGATCTCCCAACACCCGGACAAACTCAGGAACCCCGTCTCCCGAAACGTCGACCGCGGAAGTAAATGAATTTTCAATTCCGTTCTGGCAAACGTCTCCGAGACTTTCTACGCTGGAGCGACAGACTTCTCCCGCTAGACCGAAGGAGGCGGCCATACAAGCCGCGCTGGAAGAACAAAGACAGACTAACGCGCCGAAATCACAGTCCCTTTGTTTGGAAGAATCGAAAGCTCGATAGGTGAGTTGGAAATTTGTACTCGATGCGGAATAGCTCGTAGCAGACGGCGCAGAGTTCGTGTATGAAAAGGTAAGAGGTTTGAAATTCTCTCTCTCGATCGTTTTGAGGAGCAATTCCCCGCCAATAATATCGTAGGAAAAATTATACGTCGCGGTCTCCTTCTCGGTTCCGCTTTGATCTTTTGCAAACACACGAATGGCGGAAAGTTGAGTTCTACGTTCACCGCCCTTGGAAAATTTAAAAATTTTAAAGAAGGAACTCCCTCGGCTTTCATACTCGAAGACGATTCTTGCGTTCCCGTGAATATAACTCACTTCTTTTAGAGCAAAATCGGGAAGACTGCTCGAATCAAAATAACTAACGTTATATCCGTTTCCGTTGAGGTCGCGAACTTGATCAACGGCCCAGGCCAAATCGTTTCCGGAAGAATCGGTAATCTTTGAAAAGGAATTTTGAATCGAACCAAAGGAAGTTTCAAGACCTGTCTTCTCTCGCACCGTCCAGCCGTTGGAATTTTTTGAGACCTTTTGAAAGGTCTCCGTTTTGGATTTGAAAACTCCCGCGCCGAAACTTCTCAATTCGCCGGTAAGGTCGCTCACAAATTGATCGGAAGCAACATTATGAATACCGAATGAAGGATTCTTACTAACCTTCGGAAAACCGGATAAACTCCATCCTTTGCCTAAGAATCCGGAATCAGGGTTTCCCGATTGATAACTGAGCGAGATCGAAGGAACCAAATCCCCCGCACCCGGAGGAACCTCGACCGGAATCGAAAAGGAAGCCTTTCCCGTATGATCCACGTTGATATCGGGGAGAGGCAGTGGGATCGAACTTTCTTCATTTGAAATTAACGAAGAAAAAAAAGATGCAATCGAACTAAGGCTAAGCCATTGGATCAAAAAGAAAGAGGTAAAAATCAAAAGAATTATCGACGACGTTTTTTTATTTTTCATTCCGGAGACTTGATCCTAAAATTCTATCCGACAATGACAAATAACGGACATGCCCGCCTAAAAAAGCAAAATATTTTTCCACTAAAAGCCAATTTATAAATTTTTGAATTATAAATAACGTTATACTAAAGAATGAACGACAACTCTTTGGAATTTGTTCCTGAAATAATTTATTGTACTAAGGGTAACGTTCTTGAAACAAATTCTTTATTTCATTTACAAAAATGATGCACTTCCGACTTGCTGATCGAAGGAAAAATTGGCAAAGTCACAGTGAAAATTTTTAGAAACGTTATTGTCTCTTTAATATTGTTAGCAACTCCCCTATTCTCTTCCGAACTTCTTCTCAAATCAGGCGATGCGTTCCTCGTGGATGAAATCAATGAAAGCGCGGATAGCGTTAGTCTCCGTTGGAAAGGAAGATTGTATAGAATTCCAAAGTCCGAGGTTCAAAGAATTGATTACGCAAGAAAAGGACCGGAGTCTTCGTTTCAATATTCAGAGTTTCAACTCACCGATGGAAGTTCCGTTCGCGGAATTATCGTAGAAAGAAAAAAAGACAAGATTACTTTTAAAACCGAATTAGGCTTCGTTGAAATTGAGAAAGCGAAGATTCAAAATTCAAATTCCAAATCATTAGAATCTGATAACGAAACTCCGGACTTACCCGAGAAATATCTTTCCGGTCGATCAGGAGAAAATCAGCTCTTTGTGGGTGGAAGTTTTTTTGTTCAAGCCAACCACGGATCTTGGTTTCACACAAATCCCGCAACCGGCGGAGCAGGACTCTTTTTAGAAAAAGGATTCTTAAATCGTCCTCTTTGGTTTTTTGGATTTCTTTCGGAATACTCAACCTCTCCATCCACAACGCAAGGTTCTGTGAGTCTTTGGAACCAATCCTTCTATCTCGGAAAACAATTCGGCTCTTCCGCCCCCTACTTTCTCTTTGGCGGAGGTGTTACTGCGATCCAGTGGAAGAGCGATTCCAGATCCGTAAACGGAACCGATCCGGAATTGTTAAGCGAAGTGGGCTGGGCCTGGGATTTAAACAACGGATCCCGACTGAGGCTGGGAATCCGTTCTCAATGCACGATAGAATCCGGTGATTCTCTTTGTAGGACCGGTCTCAGAATTTCATGGGGTCTTCTTTTATGATACGTTTTAACACCGAATATGCGACTTGGGTCCGGACTTCTGATTCAGGAATGTTGCCGGCAACGACGATGCGCAAAAAAAAGATGCTACTCTTCTCGGATTTTACAAAAAACACATTTGAAAAAATTCAAAAATTAATATATTCTAATATATTTTTATTTTCTGTATTTTTCGCGATCGATTGTCAAAACTCCCCGCTCTCGAATATCCACGATTCGGAAACAGCAAAGGTCACGCTTGCCCTTGTTACACAATTAGGGCCAAGATCGGCGACAATCTCTTGGGAATGTTCTTCTTCCCAACCTGGATCCGTTGTTTACGGACGAGGTGGAATTGAATCGGCGAGTATTAGTTTAGAAAATGCAAAGATTCATTCTATGACTCTTCAAAACTTAGAATCGAACACCGATTATATCGCTTCGGTCTTTTGTTCTTCGGATATTAGCAATCTTCAAGGGGTTCCGATTGCGTTTAAAACTTGGGTAAGTGATTTTCCAAATAGAACTCGTGGTCTTTGGGTCGTGGGTGGAATTGGAGCCGATGCAAATCCTGTTTCGCAGATTGATTTCTATGATCCGGTAACTTCCACTTGGTTTCCTTCGGCGACTTCAATCCCAACTCCTCGCGCTTTTGCAAACGTAGTTTCTCACAAAAATAAAATCTATGTGATCGGCGGTTTGGAAAAACAAGCCGGTGCGTATGTGGCTTCCAAAAAAACCGAAGTCTACGATCCTTATACGGATCAGTGGAAAACGTTAGCCGACATGCCCACCGCAAACCAGGGCGGAGTTGTCGCCTCAGTCGGAGAAGAAATCTTTATCATTGCAGGAACAACGACGACCGACATGACGACGGGAACGGTTTTAAATACAGTTTCCAGATTCTTTCCCGGAATCGGATCAAGCGGCGCTTGGCAAAGTTATGTGTCACTCACCGCAATCTTCGCGAGAATCGATATGGCCGGTTGCGGACTCAACGGCTCGATCCTCTTCACAGGGGGCAGATTCAACGCAGATGGTTCGGCTCAAGTCACTTCGGACGGATACGTTCCTTCGGTAAACTCAACAACGAGTGCGGGAGAACCTTCGATCAACCTCGCAAGACATGGCTCCGGTTCGGCCTGTGTAAAACCTTTGAACTCGGATTTGTTTCCAACGGATCCGGAATGGTTTGCGGTGATCGGTGGATCCACAGGAACGAGCACCTTACAACCCGTAGGTTCCATCACTCCTTCCAACAGAACCGACTTTTCACAGATCGGCTCCGGAGCCTTTACGATCGGACCGATTCTTCCCGCTTCGGTTTATTTTCCAGGAACCCAAGCCTCGTACGAAACAAGAAAGTTATTCGTCCTCGGCGGTGCGAGTGCTTTGAATATTCCAACGGATACTGTTTACTCCATCGGTCTTCAAAATCCGATCGCGAGTACATGGACGACGGAAACTCAGAAAATGCCGAGAGCACGCTATGCTCACAAAGTCATTCGAATCGACAGGTAACTTTTATGAAATCGATAATGCTCGTCATTCTATCTTCCATACTCTTCTTAATTCTTTCCTTTGGCTTGTCTTCCAAAGAAAACGTGATGGCAGGAAGTCACGAAGACGGGGAACGCCTCCTCGAAGAAAGTCAATACTCGAAAGCCGAAAGTCTCGCGATCTCACTTCTTACAAACAATCCTTCCGATCCGAAAGCTGAGTTTATCTTAACGCGAGCTTGGATCGGAATCGCAAGAGAAGAAAAGAAACGCGGGAATTACGATCGAGCAAAGCAGTTCTTTCAAAAAGCATATTTAAAATGGCCTCTCAACCAAGAATTGAAATCGGAAATTGAAAACCTCCGAAAAATGCCGAGTCAGAGAAGTTTTGGGCAAGCGAGCTTCGGAAAAAGCTCGGGTTCGAATACCGTAATTCTTTTGGACTCCGAGATTTACAGATCCGTGCAGGATATTAAAGAAGAATTGAACTCGATTCTTTTACAGACAAAATCTTATCGCGAACAGAACGAAATACTGTCTTCGAAGGAAACGTTTTATCAGACAGTGATCGTTGTTCTTGGTCTTTTCTCTTCGATGAATTTGATCTTCACGTTTTTACTGTGGAGAAGGAAATAAGTTTTTTCTTCAAGAACTTTGATTTTCATTTCGATTTTGCCGCTGTGTTTCATTCGCTCAAAGTTTGGATTGAGCAATCAGCAAGAATAACGTTTTTACGGTTTCGCATAAATTAGGATTTTAAACGAGTCAAAGTTTGAAGGAATTCATTTTTAGAATCGTTGAGCAACAGCCTTGCTAATGTATTTTCGAGTTAATTCAAATTGACAATTAGGATGTATTCCTCTGACTTCAGCTTTAATTTTATGCACAACCGCAACGGATTCCGCATAATCAATATCATCCATTTTGAAATGAATATCGACCATTTTGATCGGAAAATGCGATAGAGCCCTAATGTTCACTTTTTTATTACCGTCTATTAAAATTGATTCCAGTTTTTTAGAGCCTTTCAAGAATTCGAAATCCGAAAGAGGATATAAAAGCTCCTTTAATCCCGACATTTTCGATAAATGACGCAACCCGTCCTCATTCAAAGCTTCAGATTCCGATTCAAATTTCGATAGAGACAAATCCTTTAAAAATTCTAAATTATCGAGTTCCATATTTGAAAATGATAATTCTTTTAGTTTTCTCATTTTGGAAAGATCGCTTAAGTCCCCAAGGTCGCAAGAACTGAGTGAAAGTTTTTTTATGTTCGATAGCGAAGATAGCTCGAGAGCAGAAAGGCCGCTAATCTTGAATAGATCAAGGTCGATGAGTTTCGGCAATCCATTCAGTAGATCGATTTTTGAAACATGCATGTTACAAATATGAATCCTTTTTAGTTGCTTACATTCAACCAGTAGTCGGAGATCTTCTTGATTCAATGAGGAGCTATTCAGACATATTGATCTAAGAGATTCTAATTTTGATATGTATTTTTTATTCGCGAGTTTTGGACAAAGTAAATGAAGTTCTTTTAAATTCTTCAGAAACTTAAGCGGCTCTAAATCCACTTCTTCTACGATATCGTTGGTTAAATTTAACCAGCTATCACATTTGCCAAATTTTTCTTTGTCGAGAACTCCCGACTGGAAACAGTTTTTGAAAGCCTCTTCCCAAAATATTTTTGTTTGCATGCAATCTCCTGCATATCGGCTGAAATCAAGATGAATTCTTTTATCTTATAAATTCAGTCGATACTATCAGTGCCTTTTACGAATTTTTAAAGCGCGATTTCCTAAAACGAAATCAAAACAAGTCGACTGAATTTAAAAGATGATTCGCACCAACTCTTGCTCGTTGTAACAAATCTTACATCGAAAACTGTCTCGTTTTTCCTAACGTGTCCCATATTTTTCCCAGATTTAAAATGGATAAATAGAGCTTCTTTCAGAATGAGTTTGTAGGGGCAAATTCAAAAATAAGAATCAAAAACGAAAGTGAAATCGTGCGAAGGTTGTCGCAGTGTTACTAAATGGAAACTCAGTGATTATGTTTGCCGCCGGAGTCTTCGACGAATTTTATAAATTCGATGAGAACTAAAATATCTGTTGATTTTGAGGAATTTAAAGAGTTACAAATTTCAAAGTTCACGGCTTGACGCTTTTCAAGCATTACCTGAAATTCTAATTGCGCGGAACTTTAAGGACACTATCACAATTGGGCGTTGTGCGAAATGTAAGAAAGGAATAACTACAATATATCCACGGTCAAGTAGGTTAGATCGTCAGGAATTTTAGAGGAGGAAAAAGATCTCACTGTCGCCAAAATTTCTTCGTTTAGATTTCTAGGATTTCTAAAAAAATTATTCTTCAGAACTTCCAGAAGTCGTCTTTCTCCGAAAATTTCCCTCTGCGGACTGAGCGCTTCCGTCACGCCGTCCGTATAAAAGAAAAATCGATCTCCGGTTTTGAGAGCGACCGTATAAGTTTCCGGTTCGATCGTCTTTAGCATCCCGAGAATCATTCCCCTTCCTTTTAGAAACTCCGGCTCGACGGGATCTTCCCGGATCAAAACGGGCGGAGGATGTCCCGCGACCGAATATCTAAATTCTTCTTTTTCAAGATCATACAAACATACGAAGGCGGAAATAAAATTCTTCTCCAAAACCTGAAACATCCTGTTGTTCAATTCGGAAAGAATTCGGGAAGGCTCCTCCATCTTTCGGCTCAGCTCCAAAAAGGAAACCTTGAGCATGGAAGAAACCAAAGCGGACGCAACCCCGTGTCCCAAAACGTCGCAGAGAATAAACATTATCTTTTTCTCATTTAGAATATGATAATCTAGAAAATCTCCTCCTACCTGATCCACGGGAATATAAACCGAGTTCACGGACAAACGATGGATTCTCCCGTCGAGCTGAGGGATCAACCTTGTCTGAAGATTGGCCGCCATTCCCAATTCTTCGTGAAGAATTCGGTTCTGCTTTTTTAATTCCTCCGTCCTCTGATCGACCTTAGCCTCCAGAGTGGTATTCAATTTTTTGAGTTCCGAGTGAGCTCTCGCGTTTTGATACGAAATGCTCACTGCGCCCGAAATGAGAAGTGCGAAAAATCCGTACTGGGATAAGAACATATTCTTACCCGAAACGTTGTCTAAAACGACGTCCACGATCGCAAAGATTGCGAGAAGTCCCACTCCTCCCACCATAATCAGGGCTTCCATGACCTTCTTTCGAAGTTCGGAATAAAAGATCGGAACGAGAAGTAAGAACATGGAAAACAAAATTCCTTCCCAAGCGTAAACGAGCAAAACTCTCTGCGTCCCGTCGAGTTCCAAAAGATGAAGCGCTCCGATCACAAGACTCGACTTCATAACGAGTTTCGCCGCAGCGCCCGTTTTTTTCCGGAACAACGCATACAAAAAATATAATATACAAGTCGGAAAAACCGTCTGAGCCAAAAAGAAGGATCTGGATAAAACTCCGAAAGGAATGTCTATGTAGTGCATCTTATGAAGGAGCGGCAATCTCCAAAATACGAAAAGAGAGGCGGATAACGCGAGAAAGATACTCGCTCTCGAATATCGATTGAGAGAATATGAAATCGACTGTTGTAAGAAAACGCCTAAGAATAAAACGATCAGCACGAGTTGAAGGGCGTCTTCCTGTATGAGAGCATCCTTGAGTTCGTCAAAGTCGCCTAACTTGGGAATACTTCTGAAAATTCCGCAGTGAAAACCGAGTTCTTGGCATTCTATCTCGATTCGAATCGTATTCTTCTTTCCTCTTTCGATCGATTCCAGGGGGATCTTATACAAACGACTTCGAAACCAAGCCGGAGAATACGGATCCATCTCGCCGGTCTTGCCGATCAATTTATCGTTGAAATAAACTTTATCCGCGGACTGAATTCTATCTAAAAAAATTCCTTGAGATCCGGAAGGAGCCGTCTGCGGATACTCGACCGAGATCGTATAATAACCTTTGATCGGAATCTCCAAACCCTGGCTCGTCAACCCGACTCCGGGAAGAATGATCCGATAACTTTTTCCGTCCGCGTTATAGTATTCCCATCCTTCGCTCAATAGCTGAACCTTCTCGGGATCGATAGGCTCCGAATAAACGGCGGAGGTAAGTAGACATAATAGAAATAATCCGAATGAAATCGGTTTCATACAAAATAAGGGGGTCAAACTAACTCTGCGTACGCGTCTGTAAAGTTAAATTTGAATTGGAAATAAAAGAATGAAGAAAGGCTACGCGGAAGCGATCGTGGATTCGAAGTTTCGTTTTTTATTTTGCGAAGGAATGAAATCTAACGCGGAATCGGGAATCTCGCCGGCGGCTTGGAACAAAAGATCGCGCGTATAATGCGAAAACATTTGTTCGGTAAGAATTCTTCGATAACTCCGAGCTCCTTTTTCGGCGTGAAACAAACCGAGAAGATGTCTTAGAACGAAATGAGGTTTTGAGTTTGGTTCGCCTAACACATAACGGTCGAGGTAATCCTGCATCCGAATCAGGATTTCCCTTCTGCTCGGCGGCAAAGAATTCTCCCCGAAAAAACGGGAATCGATCTCCGAAAAAAAATACGGAGTTTCATACGCGGCTCTTCCGATCATCACTCCGTCGTTCTTCTTCAATCGTTCTTCGATCTCGTCGTAGGTCCGAATCCCTCCGTTGATTTCGACGACGAGATCCGGAAACGTTTGTTTGATCCTCTCCACGTCCGCATAACGCAAGGGAGGAATCTGCCGATTCTGCGCGGGTGAAAGACCGCCTAAGATTGCGATTCTTGCATGGATGATAAAACGTCTTACGCCCGCGTCCTTTACGACTTCGATAAATCGACAAAGATCCTCGAAACTTTCTTTTCCCGGGATTCCGATTCTACACTTAACGGTTATCGGAATCGATACGGACGAGTCCATCGCAGCGACGAGTTCCGCGACTTTCTCCGGTGTTTCCATAAGACAAGCGCCGAAGTTTCCTTCTCTCACACGATCGCTCGGACAACCTACATTCAGATTGACCTCAGAATATCCGTAGTCTTCACTGATCTTGGAACATTCCGCAAGAGCCTTCGGTTGATCTCCGCCCAATTGAATCGCAAGAGGCAATTCTTCCGGATTGTATGATAAGAATCGTTTCCGATCTCCGTGAAGAATCGCACCCGTATGAATCATCTCCGTATAAAGAAACGTATGTTTGGAAATCAATCTGAGAAGATAACGAAAATGACGATCGGTCCAGTCCATCATAGGAGCCAGAGAAACGGGATATCTTTTTGGAATTTTAGAGCCGATCTCGATCATACAACTTCTTACCAGAATTTTTTTTCTAAGGTCTTCGGTCAAGGATCCTCTATCGCCGACTCGGCGAGGAATCGTTCGGGAACGAAAAAAGGATGAAACTTTCGGATGAGAATTTCGGACTTCGCGCCGTGCTCGGATTTTTTTCAAAGAAAAATCCATTCTTATTTGTTTGTGTCTTTCTCTCTTTCCATTCTTCCTGCAGAACCTTGGAATCTTTTTTTGAAACGATCGTATTAACCGGCGGCGTGGATTCTACAAAACTCTCGTTTTCCACGCACTATAGTCCTTTGGAAAACGTGGTTCGTTCGAACGCCGGAAGCAAAGAACCCGCGACGTCCGATAGAACCGTAAACCAGGATCCGTTCAAATCGGTTCCTTTTTATACGATCGGATCGATACCAAGAAGAATTCCGGGAACGCCCTTTGAAGGATATTTGAAATATCTAAACTACATGGCTTACGGATTGACCCTTACCGCGCCGAGAACCTTTCGAGGAAATCTTCTCAATTTTCCCGACGACGGAAGAGCGGCGACAAACGGATACGAACTCGCGGCTTACGGACTCTTTCCTCTCCCCGATCCTTTCGGAAGAAAGTCCGAATATCTCTATTCGGATTATCAGGCTTACGCGACGATCTATCTCGCCTTTTTAGAATTTCAAAATTGGAATTTCGGAGCCGGGTTCAACGTGGGTTTCAGCGTATACGACTTCGACGTATTGGAAAGAAACGTGAGAGTCTCATCGACGAGAAATCGAGTGAGGATGGTGACCGGAATCAAATTGTTATACGAATACAATATCGGAAGATTTTTGGAGGATTCCATCTTCTACAACACTTATCTTTACTTCGAAGTCTCCACGCTTTCCTCCGCGCACGATCCGATCAAGCAGACGATCCCGACTTCGATGGGAGGAACCGTACCCGATCTTTATCTTACGATGGACACATATCGAATCGGAGTCAGAAAAGAAATTCAGTTGTCTCGTCCATTGCAGGAGGAATCCTTGAGAAGAGACAGCGGCCCGACGAGAGAATCCACTCCGCCGAAACAAACCGAGCCGCTTCCACCTAGAATTTGATGTTGTCTTGGAAAGAAAATCTAACGCCGGTCTCGGAACAATTCGGAGACATCTATTTTTCACCGGAAAACGGATTGGAAGAAACAAAACACGTTTTTATCGAAGGAAACGATCTCATACGAAGATGGGAGGACCCGAATCTTCAAAAATCTTTCTCTATCTTAGAATTGGGATTCGGCACCGGACTCAACTTTTTAACGACTTGGAAAGAATATTCCAAACACGCGGATCGTTTTCGACTTCATTACGTTTCCATTGAAAAGTTTCCGTTGAACAAAGAGGAAATCTCAAAAGCGCTTTCGGTATTTCCGGAATTGAATTCGATCCGAGAAGAATTTCTGAATTCTTATCAAGACCTGATTCCGGGAATGAACTATTTCAAATTTCTAAACGGAAAGATTCATCTTACGCTTTTTATAGGAGACGCGGCGGACGCGTTATCCGAAATCTCGGGGAAAATGGACGCGATCTTTTTGGACGGATTCGCTCCGTCCAAAAATCCGGACATGTGGGAACAATCGATTCTCATCCGCCTAAAACGCGTTTGCAAACCTGGAACCACGTTTGCCACGTTCACGGTCGCGAGAATGGTAAGAGATTCATTGACTTCCTGCGGATTCTCTCTCGAAAAACGTCCCGGCTTCGGAAGAAAAAGGGAAATGCTCGCGGGAACATATCCGCAAAACAAAGAAAAGGCGGAAGAATTCATCCCGAAGGAAAAACCCTGGTGCAGGCGTCCCGATTCAGAACCGGAAACAAAAACCGCGACGATCATCGGAGCGGGAATCGCCGGTTCCTCTTTGGCTTATTCCTTATCCAAACGCGGGGTCCGAGTCGTTCTGATCGATCCTTCCGGAATCGCAAACGAAGCCTCCGGAATTCCGGGAGCGATCTCCCATCCTCACATAACGAAAAATCCGACTCCGACAAGCCTCTTCACGTTACGCGCCTTTCGATACGCGCTGCACTTTCTTTCATTCTTTGCTGACAAAAAAGAATTCAGAGCGTCCGGTCTTTTTCACGGAATCACCGCAGAGATGAGTTCCGAAAGATTCAGAAAAGGTCTGGAGAATCACGGACTTTCCGAAATGATCGCAACTTGGAAAGAATCCGCTCCAAATTCCGAAAACAAAACCGAACTGGAAAAAGAAACGGGCGACGGAATTTTTTTCCCGAAAGGATTTTGGACCCATCCGAATTCCATTTCGAAAAGAATGGTCGATTCTTCTTCGATCGAATTCGTTCGCCGAAAAGCCGTTTCGGTCCAACCGGACGGATCGCGCTGGAAAACGGTTCTTTCCGATTCGAACGAAGAAATACATTCCGATTCTATTATATTCTGTAATTCTCATAGAATCGAGGACTTACTCCGTTCTTATCTGGGCGAGGAATTCCTGCCCGTCAAAAAAGTAAGAGGACAATTGCTCGTCCTAGGAGAGAACGAAAATTCTTCCCGATTCTCGAGCATCCTCTGCGCGGAACACTATCTCACTCCTTCCATCGAAGGAAAACATGTCCTCGGTTCCACCTTCGACGAATTCGATCTCGATCCCGAAACGAGAAAAAAGGATACGAAGGAACTTTTAGAATACGTTCAAAACAAATACCCGAGTATAAAATGGAACGAAGAATCGGTTCTTTCCGAAATTGTCGGATTCCGCGCGCAGACTCCGGATCGTTTTCCCGTAATCGGCCCGGTCGTTTCTCCGCGAGAGTTTACAAAAATTTACAAAGGAATCGATCTCCCGCGGAATCGAAACAAAACCTACCCCGCATTAAAAACGATTCCGGGACTTTTTGTTTTCGGGGCGTTAGGTTCCCGTGGAATTATAAGTTCTTTTTTGGGTGCAGAGATTTTAGCGTCTTTGATACTGGATGAACCCGCACCCGTCGAATCTTCACTAATGGAATCCTTACATCCCGTTCGATTCTTATATCGTAAGATTCGAAGTCTGGATTGATTCCTTTGTTCTTTGTTTCGACAAAGAACTGGCTTATCTCGAAGGCGAAAAAGTAAGCCGGAAAATCGGATCTCCGATTCGATTCCTCGCGGATCAGAATAGATAAGAACCTGCCCCAAAAATGGGGACAGAACCTTGCAGCTTGATCTTTCTGATAGAGTAAAATAAGGTTTTAGGACAGGCTGTAAGTAAATCGATAGACACGGTTCCAAATCCATAGAAAGAAATTTACAAAAAACGGATTCCATGAACTCAGAAACAGACAAGAAGTTTAAAGATTTAGAATCAGCCCTCCGCGAAGTCTGGGGCCTTCCCCGTTTTCGAAAAGGACAAAAGGAAGCGATCGAGTCCGTCTTAGACGGAAACGATACGTTAGTCATCCTTCCCACCGGCGGAGGAAAATCCCTCATCTATCAGCTTCCGTCCATTTTGGAAGAAAGCTCCCTTACTCTCGTCATCTCGCCTCTGATCGCTCTTATGAAAGACCAAGTGGACTCTCTCAAAGCGAAGGGAATCACGGCGGAATACTGCAATTCCACTCAGGACGATCTCGAGCAGTTGAGAATTCTAAGCCGCGCCGCAACCGGTAAAATCCAAATTCTTTATCTGTCTCCCGAAAAAGCGCTGAGTCGTCAGGTGCTCGAAATTCTTCCCAAACTTCCCTTGAAAAGAATCGCCGTGGACGAAGCCCATTGTGTTTCCCAGTGGGGTCACGACTTTCGACCGGAATACAGAAAACTCTACGAACTCCGGGATAAATTTCCGAAAAAAATTCCGATCATCGCGTTAACCGCCACTGCGACGCAAAGAGTGATCAAGGACATTTCGGATTCTCTGGGACTCAAAGATCCTTCGCTTATCAAGGGAAGTTTTTACAGGGAAAACCTAAACTTTTCGGTTCTTTTCCCGCAGAACGAAACGTTTCGAGAAACTCAACTTCTGAAGATCCTGATCAAAGGCAATTTTCAAAAATCGACCTCCGGAAGAGCCATCATCTACTGCGCGACCAGACAAAAAGTGGAATCGGTTTACGATTTTCTAAAGAAGAACGGATTCAAAGTCGGAAAGTATCACGCAGGAAGAACCGATTCAAGCAGAGAAAAAGCACAGGACGGTTATTCAACCGGAAAAACGAACGTCCTTGTTGCGACTAATGCGTTCGGAATGGGTTTGGACAGCCCGGACGTAAGAATGGTGATTCACTATCAAACCCCGGCGTCCCTGGAAAGTTATTATCAAGAGGCGGGAAGAGCCGGAAGGGACGGAAAGAATTCGGATTGTATTCTGTTTTATCATCCGTCCGATTTGGTTACCCAAAGTTTCATCATCGGAAAGGAATCCAATCGCAAAGGAGGAGAAACTCTTCTTTCCTACGTAAAAGAATACGCGATCTCCAATCTTTGCAGACAACGGACGCTTTGTTCTTATTTCGGCGAAGAAATTTCCGAATGCAAAACCTGCGACATCTGTTTGGAGAAAGAATCCGAGGCGGAACTTTCATCCTCGGGAAGAGAAGAATTTCTCAAAAGAGAAGAAGATAAAAAACAAAAGAAAGAACAAAAAGAAAAATACGATTTCTCCGATGAAGAATTGAAAACGATCGAAGACTTGCTCGAACTCATTCCCGGAAAATTCGGAAAAAGAATGATCGCCGGAGTTCTCAGAGGATCGCGCTCGAACGAAATTCTTAGAAAAAAACTGGATCGAACTCCGATGTACGGAACGTTACGCTCCGTTCCCGAAGAAGCCGTCTTAAGAATCCTAGACGAATGGATCTCAGAAAAAAAAGTCAAAATCGTCGGAGACAAATATCCCAAGCTCATCCTATCATCCACCGTGATCGTAAGAACTCCGCGTAAGAAAAAAGAGGAAGACCCGAATACCGAACGCAAAACTCTTCCCGCAAAAAACGTGATCCAAGAACTCAAGAATTTTCGAGACAGAGAAGCGCGAAGAAGGAAGTGGAAAAAGTTTATGGTTCTTCAAAATCCGGTGATCGCGGAAATCGCAAAGGCCATGCCCGAAACTCCGGAAGACCTGTCCCTCATCAAAGGAATGGGTTCCGCCAAAGTCGAAAAATTCGGAAACGACATTTTAAGAATATTAGAAAAATGGAAATGACCGAC
This sequence comes from Leptospira adleri, assembly GCF_002811985.1. Taxonomy (GTDB): domain Bacteria; phylum Spirochaetota; class Leptospiria; order Leptospirales; family Leptospiraceae; genus Leptospira; species Leptospira adleri. The sequence goes on along the minus strand of NZ_NPDU01000022.1, from coordinate 48,343 downwards.
TTCGCCCCTCCTCAATAAAGCTCGTATGAGCATAACCCTCCGCTAAAGATAAATTGCCTTGTTTTTGGTAAGCCGCGTTCCTTCAACTTCAATCATCGCTATACATTGCAGAGTTATAATTTGATTCGATTTTCGAATAAAATCGATCCGCAATTTCTTTCTTATTTTTAGCAAAAACTGTCTCGGTCCGCTCCGACTTTCTCTATATTTCATTCGTGATTTCATTGGAGGTTTTACGCGATGAAACAGAATAGAAATAAAACGGAACGGAACTTGTGGCAAGTAGCTGCATTCGCAATAGCAGTTCTGTTCTCGGTAACAAGTTGCAAAAAAGAAAAGAACGATAACATGAATTTACTGTTGGCAGCCGCCATATTAAGCGGACCGAACGGAACGGCAACGTTTAACTTTTCGAATACAAACGGATTGCTCGCGGCAAGGACTCAGGATTCATCCCACTTTTCTCTTCTTCCTGACTCAATCGGACAAACTTCCGGACTTCTAACGGATTTAGCCGGCGAAGATCCACAAGCCTACGGAGACGGGGCCGCGGACGGATTCAATGACAAGTTTTTGACTCCCGAAGCTGCCGGGATTCAAGTTTGTCAAATCGTTGCTTATAAATCCGTATCTAAGGGTGGGCCGGCAAAAGGGACCGAAACATTAGCAAACGCTAATTTTCTTTCCTTTAAATCCGAAGCCCCTGCATCGCCCTTTGGGGATTTGGGACCCTGCGCTGCTTTCTCTACGATGGGGATCACAAACCTAAACGGGACAGTGAAAGCCAGTTTGCCAATTCGACAAATTCCGGAAGGTGAGAAATCCGATTATGATCGAATTGGACTCGTTATCAGAGCGTTTTCGTATTATTTTAAACCAAGTGATGTACCGGAAAATTCTTATCGTTACGTGGATCTCATTCTAAATAAACCCATCACACCGAATGTTCCGGGAATGGAAGGATTTGTGATGGCGGAAAGGGGCGACGTTTCACCTGACATATTCTCTCCCGACTCACCACAATCTTTTTTGACATCCCCGAGTTTTATCTTTCCGGATTTGTTGTCTGGAAGCGAAGGGAGAAACAGCTTCTCTTTCTCAGAATCTTTCATCGATGCTTCCAGCGGATCGTTCTTAAGAATACCGGGAAGTCAGGGAGACCAAGTATTCGGAAACAATCTGAATTCTCCTCTGCCTCCTGGAATTTCTTATACGAGTAATTCACAGAAATTAAAGTTCAAAATTCCGACTTCCGCCTCTTCTTTAGGAGCAAACGAGCCTTATATTCTGGTCGTGGATTTAGATTCAACCAAAGGCAAGAACGGAAACCTTGTCTTTAACGTCTCCGTCGATAAGACGCTCTTCTGGGATTCCACAGCGGGGGATAACGTTTTTTCTCCCCAATTGGATGCAGCGGATAGACCGAACGCAACAAGCGGAATCGACAACCTGACCAATACAGCAAGAAGAAATTTGATCTTTCACTTACCGACGATCTTAAGTGAGACGAAATAAAGTAATTTCGAAAGAATTATATTCAGGAGAATATTTTTTCTTAAAGTGAAACACGGAAAGGAGCCTCGCGCTCCTTTCCTTACTTGAAGAGAACAGTCTCATTCTTAATAATGTCGACTTCAATTTTACGAATGATAAGGCGATCCTAAACCCTACTGCGGGAGAGGAGATCGTTTTCTGGTTTTCAAATGATAAAACGGTGTGCAGAAAAATAATTTTGACTCGATCAAACAATGTCTCTTTTGTGACCTTACAAATGCGAGTCCTTCATTGAGTGTGAAGGAATGAGAGCCATGCAAAGAAATTTAAGATTGAAACGTAGAATTGCATATTCGCCATTTAATTCTTTTTATTTTCGTCTGTCTTATTATCGATGTATTTTTGCGTTCTTATTTTCAAAGGATTAAAATGAAGTTAAATCAAGATCACGATTTTTCTTTGTTTTACCAAAATTACAAAGAGGCGATATACAAGGTCATTCGATATCTATCGGCGGATCCGAACGAAGTGGAGGACATTGCGCAAGAGGTATTCATCAATCTATACAGAGCCTTTTCGAATTTTTCGGAAGAGAAAGGAAGTTTTTACACTTGGGCCGCGGCAATAGCGAAAAATACGTATTTCTCATATCGTAAAAATCGCAAAAAGGAATTTGCCCTTGAAGAAAATGCTTCAATGGAAGCGCTTCTTGTGAAAGATGATTTTATTCAGGAACTGGAAAATAGAATCGTAGAGGAAGAATTGAGGGAGATCATCTCTTCGTTGCCTGAACCGGAAAAAAGTATCATCCTATTAAAAGAATTCAACAATTACACTTTGGAGAAAACCTCGCAAGCGTTGAATATATCTTCCAGAACCGTCAGTAGAAAATTATTAAAAGCCTTGGATCTGCTCCGAGAAGAATTAGAAAGAAGAAAAGTGGCTTTGTAAAGATGGAAAGAAACGATCTAATAGAAGAATTCGAAGATTTAATGTCTTTAGCCCTTTTCGGCGAAATCACCGAGGAGCAGAAAGAACGATTGAATCAAATCGTCGATCAAGACCCGTCCTTGCAAGAGCGATACGAAAACTATATCAAAATGCAAGAAGGCCTAAGACTTCATAAAACCGCGCTTTCACATTCCGAAAATCAAAACTTGTTTCCGTCTCGCGTATCCTTCACGGAAAAAATATTTAAGAATAGAATTCTTCTATTGGCCGCAATCGTTCCGTTGATCGTTTCCATTTCTTTTGTCTTTCGATCTTGGATATTTCCGAAAACGGATTCGGTCGCAATTCAAACGTTCGGCGCTTGCAATTCTCAATCCATCCGTGCGACGGAACGGATTCAACTGGATCAGAATTCCTTTTGTGACGTTGAAATTGTAAGAGCACAAGGTTCGATTCGTTTTAAAATTTTTCCGAACTCGGAAGTAAGAATTCTGCGTCTCCCGAGATCCGGCGATTCGGAAGAATCCCTGTCCTTATATTTTGCAAAAGGAAAACTTTTGTTAAACGAAACGGTTCGTTCCACCGGCAAAACAAAACTCTATTCGAACGGAACTCAGATCGAATTGCTCGGTACCAAAGTTCTGGTCGAAGATTTAGAAAAAGGAAGAAGTGTCAAAGTGTGGGACGGCGCGGTCGCGGTTCGTTCCGGGATTAGATATCTTCTTCCATTCTTGCTAAACCCTTCCGAAAACGAAATCGGAATCTTCGAAAAAGATAACGAAGAATTATTAAGCGACATCCAAGAAATAAAACTTTCTAATTCTTCTTTGGAAACAAAATCCATCGATCTTTCCGAGGAATCTAAAACCCTTTTCGTTTCAAAGGACGATCCTAAGACAATAAACAGGGAAAAGCTCCGAGACGAACTGAGACGGATCCGAAACGTCCTTTCGCTCGCTCTCAAAGAAAACAAAACAAAACCTTTGAGCGTTCAAGACCTTGAAAATCTGGAAAAAATCATACAAAGCTCCGGAGGCGACGAACTTCCGGACTTGAAAGAGAAAATCGAGCAACCGATTCAAACCCAAAAGAACGTTAAGCGCCTTGTGGTCGAAGAAAAAGAAGAGCCGCAAAAACAGGAACCCGTCCGCTTGGGAAACAAGACGATCAAGTTGAAAGACGGATCCGAATTAAAAGGAAATCTTATCCAATATGAAAACGAATACGTTCTGGAAGCGGAAGGTAAAAAAAGAATCATCAAAGCCGAAGACGTGGAATCCATTTCCTTTTAAATCGAAAGGTTTCATGAGAAATTTTTTCTTCGTACATCGAATCCGAATTCTTCTTTGGATTCTTTTTTTCTTTTTGATTACGATTCCAAAATTGATATTCGGGAATTCGGTGGTTTTAAAGGACGGTTCGGTTTTAAAAAACGTAAAAACCACTTTAAGAGAAGATCATGTATTGATCGAAGATAAATTCGGCAAGGTTGAAAAAATAGATCTTCAACTCGTGGAAAAAATTCTGGTTTCGGAAATTAAAAAAGAGGAAATTCAAAATCCGAAGGATTTCAAAAAATTCTATCTTTCACTGCTCGGTTCGCAATGGAATTCTCGAATTTCCGAGCCTATGGATCTCAACCGTCATTATACTCTAACTGATTTCGTTACGACCACCCTCTATATCGATCCTTATTTGGAAAAAAAATATTCAGTAACGGTTCAATCCGTCGCTTTACAGGGAGAATACCGCCGCAACCCGAACTTTGCGTTTGCCCTTGCTTTGGAGCATAACAACTTTTCATTTCCGACGACGGGGGTTTCGGCGCTTACGGCGATTGCGACTAACGCGAGTTTGAATCAATCGCCCGAATACCAGACCTTAGCCGGTCTGTCGACATTGACTCAAATTTTCGGCTCAAACTCGAGCGAATACAAAGGAAGTCGAGCTTCCAGTTCGGCGTTCACGATTTCGACGTTTTCACTTTTACCGAGCGTTAAGTATTTGATTCCAATCTCGGATTCTATCGTTTGGTTTGCGCAGGCGGGCGCAGGGGTCGGAAGAAGCTACAATAGCGGAATTTATTCGCGACAATTGATTTACGGAACCGCCTTGGTCGGAACGGGTCTTCAAGCGGAATTCGATTCTTATTTTTTCAATCTTACGGTTCAATACAGAAAGACGATCTTAAACGGGTCCGTAAATACCTATCAATTCGGCGAACCTATGATTCTTTTCGGAATCGGAATCAAAATTTAGAATATTATAAAGTTGGAAATAAACTCGGCTCGTCTTCTTCTTCCGCGGTATTCGGATGAGAAAGACTGATTCCTAAAAGTCGGATCGCCTTGATCGCAACGAGTTTTCCGTCCTTCGATTCTATAAACTCCTCGAGAAGCGCGGAAGCGGTATTAAAAAGCTCCTCCCCCGAAAAGATCGTTTCGGAAAGAGTTTTGGATCTTGTTTTCAGCGTAAAGTCGTGAAACTTGATTTTCAAAGTCAGAGTTCTTCCGGAAAAATCCCTTTTTTTCAATCGTCGTTCCACTTCTCCGGAAACGTATTTGAGTTGGTTAAAGAGGTCTTCCTTTTCGATTCGATCTTGATCGAATGTGATTTCGGCGCCGAGAGATTTTCGTTCCCTCGAGGATTCCACCTCTCGGTCGTCTTCTCCTCTCGAAATCTTATAATAATAGATTCCCATTTTTCCGAAGTGCTGGACGAGTTCTTCGACGCTCTTTGTGCGAAGATCCTTTCCCGTGTGGATTCCCAATTCTTCCATTTTTTGAGCGGTCACCTTTCCGATTCCGTGAAAACTGCTCACAGGCAACGGTTCGATAAACGAAACCACGTCCTCCGGTAAGACGACTGTAAGACCGTTGGGTTTATTTTTTTCCGAAGCCAACTTGGCGATGAACTTTGAGTTTCCGACTCCGGCGGAAGCCGTAAGACTCGTTCGTTTCAAAATTTCGCTTCGAATCTCTTTTGCGATCGTAACCGCGAAAGGAATATTCTTTTTATTGAATGTAACGTCCAGATATCCTTCGTCCAAGGACAACATCTCGACTCGATCTGTGTATTCTAAAAAGATTTCCTTGATCTGTCTGGAAACTTCCTTGTAAGCCTCGAAACGCGGAAATACAAAAATCGCCTGCGGAGCCAACTGAGCGGCCCGAGAACAAGGCATCGCGGAACGAACGCCGAACCTTCTTGCCTCGTAAGAAGCCGCAGCAACCACGGATCGACTTCCCGGAGGACCTCCTACGATCAGAGGTTTTCCCTTGTATTCCGGAAAGTCTCTTTGTTCCACGGAAGCGTAAAAGGCATCCATATCCACATGAATGATTTTTCGTGGTTCCATCTTTAGTTCAGGTCAAATTATAACATACTAAACATTTGTAACCTATTTTTTCAAAGCGCCTTTTCCTTCCGTTCGAATCAGGGTGAGAACCCGAACGGAGTCGGCTCCGTTCTCCAAAAGGATTCTCGCCAATTCGTTTGCGGAAGCCCCGGTTGTAAAGACGTCGTCCAAGAGAAGATAATCGCCTTTCAGCCTCCCTTTATACTCCTCTTTGATTTGAAACGCAAGCCTTGCATGAATGAATCGTTCCGCATAACTTTTACCCGCTTGTTTTTCCCGGCTGATCTTTGCGACGGGCGCGAGAAGAGGAAACGGAAGAATGGTTCTCATTCTTTTTAGGGCGAAATCACAGGATTCAAAAGGTCTTTTTTTCTTTCTTTGATACCATCTTGTTTCCGTAGAAGGCATCACGATGATTCCAGAAAAAGAAATTTCTTTCCAAGACGCGAGTTCCCTTTTGATTCCAAGACAGAGATAAACGGAAAGCAGATAGACGGATTGAAATTTGACGTAATTGATGACCTTCGCTAAAAAAGGAGTTCTGCTTCTTAAAAATCTTAATTCTTCAAAGAAAAGATTTCGGGAGAAACAAAAGGAACATTCGGTTTCAATATTCCATTCTTTGCATATTCCACATTCGGAGCCCTGGAATGTTTCGGCGCTTCGATGATCGTTGTGACAAAGTTTACAGACTCCGATCTTGGAGGAGAAAAAATCGTGTCTTCCGCAAAACTCGCAAGAAGAAGGAAGAAATATATCTAAGAATTTCCAGATTCCCATACCCTTTACGGTTCCGGGAAGAATGCGGAGAAAATAAAAAAGCCCGGCAAACCGGGCTTTTTTATCATCGGTAAGATTTTTTAATTCTTACTTTTTAGCGGGCGCGGGAGTTGTAGTCGCCGGCTTTGCTGGTTGAGCTGGAGGCGCAGGTTGTGTGTTGCTGTTAGAGCTTGCATCCACCTTACGAATCTGAGTAGTCGGAGGATTTACGTCTACGGAAAAGCTGACTTTTTTAGTTTCACTTTCGTTGCCCACGTTATCCACGGCCTTTGCTTCGATCGTGTGTTCTCCTTGAGAATCGATTACGATCGATTCGGCATAAGGAACGAAATCGGGAGCGTTGTCGACTTTGATCAGAATTCTTTTGATTCCGGATTGTCCGTCCACCGCTTTGATGGTGAAAGAGTTTCCTTTTCTGGAATATGTTTTTCCGTCGATGATCACAAGAGGAGTATTTCCTTGGATTTCAACTTCGGGTTTTACGTCGTCCAAAGTTACGACAAGAATCGCTTCCGAAGTTGCGTTTCCTGAGTTGTCCACCGCGGAATACTTGATCAGATTGACGCCGGCTTTTTCCAGTTTGATCGGCTGGTTGTCGTAAGTTTTCAAATCTCCGCCGTTGATGGAATACTTTACTTCCTTCACGCCGGAAAGACCGTCGATCGCGGTGATTGTGTAAGTTACGTTCTTAGAACCGAAATTGTATCCTTCCAAGTTGTAAAGAATTTCACTCGGAGCGATTTTGATGGTCGGAGCTGTGTTGTCCACAACCACGACAAGAGCCTTTGCAGGTTCTTTGTTTCCGGCTTTGTCCACGGCTCTGTAAGTCAGACGGTTTACGCCTTCTTTGAGAATCGTGATCGGAGAAGTATATTTTGCGTAATCCGCTTCGCCGATTTTGTATTCGATATAATCTACCGTACTGGAATCGTCTTTTGCGGAAATTTCAAAAGAACTTTTAGAGTTCACGTAAAGATCTGCATTCTTTACGTCATCAATTTGAGTGTTTCCTGCAGTTTTAGTGGTAGCCGCAGGCGCTGTCGCCCCTGTTTGCCCTTGGGTCGTTGCCTGAGGGGAGGAATTTTCGTCCAGATCTTCCTGCGCTACGAGAGCCACGGAAAAGGACATTAAAAAAGCGATTGCGAGTCTTGCGAGATAAGAACCCTTCATTTTACACTCCTATGAATTAGGTTAATTAGTTTTTTGACGATATTCGGATAGTGGAAACCTTTGGAAGGAGCGTGTCAACCGATTCTATGAAAAAAAAATCCTTCCCGTCAAGGAGAAAGACCCGACTCGAAAATTACGTTCTCTTAGTGATGCTTCTTTTTTTCAATTTGTCCAATGAGCTGAACGCTCAAGAAAAATCGCCGGCGGAAATTTGGAAACAAGTAGTAGTCGAGGATTTCGAAACAAAAGAATGGACTACGAAGAATCTAAAGACGCGCCTGGCGGACGAATACCATCCGGACATAAGAACTTCCTCCTTATTACTCAGCCCCGAACGCAATTCATCCAAAAGCCTTCTTTTAGAAGTGCCCTCTGAAAAAAATCAATCCTTTGAAATCCTCTGGGAATCTCCTTGGAGAACCCGCGGTTTCGTTCAGGAATTCCAGTTTCACGTCTATTCTTCCGGATCGGGGGCGTCGCTTTACGTTTTGTTAAGGGATTCTACTTTAGAAGTTAAGAAAATACTAATCACCCATCTCAGCTTCGAAGGATGGAAAAAGATCAAACTCAACGTTGTAAGAAAGATCAGGCAAGACGATATCGTTTTTACAAAACAAGCTCCCGTCGAATTTTTGGGTCTTCTCTACGAGGCGCCGTTCGAAATGAAACGCGGCACCAGAGATCTTTTTGCGATCGACGACATTCTTGTGATCATACGAGATAAGAATCGGATGTTTCAGAACGACAAGACCTTGGTCCGCTGATCCGAGCCGGACTTTTTCAAAAGAAGAACGGTTACCTCCGGGTTCGCGGAACGTTTTCGCAAATTAAATTCAATTTTTCTAATATATTAGAACGGGAAACGGAAGTTTTGTCTTTAAAAACGAAATCGATCCGAATTTTAGATTCGGTAAAAATTAAAATCCTCCGCAATTCTACTCGGAGCGGACCTAAAGCCTTACCCAAAAAAACTCAGAAAACAAAAAAGTTTCGAGTTAGAGCTTGCCCCAAAAGTTGTCTGACTCTTTCAAAGAATTTGTCGGAACTCCAACGGTTTTTTCCGTGAAAGGCGCGGGCCCCAACCCTGCATAGCGACTCATAGGGAGCGAATCATTGAGTTTTGGAGGCGGAAAACTCGGGAGACTTTCCTCTATCACAAAAACATCCTTTTCGCAAGTAAAATTCCCTCACGAGCGCCATGTAGGAACTCCTACGAAAATTCTCCCCGGGATCTTCTTTCCAATTTACCGGCGAGGCTATACAAAACGCGGAAGATCGAAAAAGACGTTTTGTAAAATTCGAACACTTTCGTGTGAGTTCCCACAAATTACAATTTGTTCGGTTTCAAAGAAGATTTTGAATCCTTCCTCGTTTCCAAAAAAAGTATGAGTTCCTACTTTTTTAGATTTCGGGACGGGCTCTAAGTTTGTTAGGCGATAGGAAGAGTGACGAAAAATTTTGTTCCGGAAGCGGAAGTTTCAAAACGAATCGAACCTCCGTGTGTTTCTATGATTCTTCGGGCGATATCCAGACCGAGACCGGAACCTTCCCCTTGAGCTTTGGTGGTAAAAAAAGGTTCGAAGATTCGGTCCTGAACCGCAAACGGAATTCCGGGGCCCGAATCGGAGACGATCACCTCGACTTCGTTTGCACCGCTTCGTTTTAACGTAATACCCAGAATCCCCTTAAAGGACATCGCCTGAACCGCGTTATAGATCAGGTTTGTCCATACGTGGATGAGATCGTCCGCATAACCCTGAATAGGCGGAACATCGTCGTAGTTTTTCCGAATTTCAACCCCCGTTTTCAACTGATTTTGATAGATAGTAAGAACGGTTTCCAGATTTTCGGACAGAATCACGGATGTTTTGATTCCTTCCGAACCGAAATGAGAAAATTTCCGAAGAGCAAAAACTACCTTGGAGGTTCGATTTACGGACATATCGATCAGCCTCGAACTTTTAGAAGCCTGAATCTCTTCCATAGCGAAGTTCAAAAGGATCTGAACGTGCTCCGCGGAAAATAACTTCGGAAATTCGTGAAGAGCGTCTTCCAAACCGGATTCCACCAAATCCTGGGCGACAGAATGTGAGTTCTCGATTTTGAACTCCTTGAGTTTCGCTTCCAATGCCTTGATCTTGGATCGAGCTTCCTTCGGAGAAATCATTTCTTGAAGTCTTTTACCTTTGTTCATAAAAGCGAAAAGTTCCTTCAAAACTGAAATGTCCAAACTCTGAATCAGATCCGAATGTCTGGACAAACGGTCCGTGGAATGTTCGAAATAATTCTGAATCGAGTCGTTGGCCGCTTTGATGACTCCGATCGGATTGTTGATTTCGTGAGCGATACCGGCGACTAACTGTCCTAAGGCGGCCATCTTCTCCGAAACGATCAACTGGCTCTGCGTTTTTTTTAAGTTCTGAAGAATCTCTTCCAAATCCTGTTTTTGTTTTTCGATCAATCCTTTCTGATCGGAGATTTCCTTATTCAATCTTCGTAACGCTTCCGCTTCTTTTTTTTCGGAAATATCTTTCACGAGATTGATTACACAGAGTTTGCCGTTGATTTCGGCGAACATGCTGTAACATTCCGCGTGAATCGCCCTTCCATCCTTCGATTGCAGAATCAGTTCCTGATCCAATAGAATTTTTTCGCGGATCAGCCTCTCCAGATATTCTTTGCGAACGTTCGGATCCGGCCAGATGTTCAATTCAGTGCTCGTCCTTCCGATCGATTCCTCTCTCGTATAACCGAATAGATTCACGAAACTGTCGTTGACTTCGATATATCTTCCCTCTTCCACCGTGGAGATCGTGGTTGAAATCGGACTTAGGGTAAACACTTTGGAATAAATTTCCTGAGTCGGCCTCAGAGCTTCTTCCGCTAAATATTTTTCCGTAATATCCTGCGCGGTTCCGTACGCGATAAACGAATTGAGGAATCTTCCTTTTACGGAAAGAAAAAGATTTTTTCCGTCGATCCTTCGGATTTGATAGATAAATTCCACCGTATAATTCGGATCCTCTTTATGAGTTAAACTTTCGGCGAGGACCGTAAGAAGTTTTGTCTTATCTTCTTCGACGACATAGGTGTTTAAAAACGAGGAAAAGGAAACGACGATAGACTCCAGCGCGTCGGAATCCCCTAAAAGGAATTGATATTCCTTGGTCAGAGTCAGCTCCAGCGTCGCCGTGTTCAAACTCCAGCCGCCCAATTTCGCATAACGTTGAACGTCGGAAAGCTCCTTTTTCACCTTTGTAAAACCGAGCAAAGTATATCTCATAAGAATCGCGACTAGAATAAACGCGGAAATTTCTCCCATAAGAACGGACCAAGGACCGGTGGGACTTTCCACAGGTTGAATGATTCCTTTTTGAATCAGATATTCGCTGAGGACCGCGAGAGAAACCGAAAGCGTCGCGTAAAAATAAACTGCTCTGGTTCCCAAGAGAAGCGCGGAAATTAAAATCAAAACCAGACTGAACGGAAACACGACCGTTTGAGTCGCTCCTTCTCGAAACATGATTCCGAACGTCGCGAGCCATTCGATGCCGATCATGACATGAGCCGCGAGCAGAATCCTGCCGGTTTTAGCGATCAGGTGACACACAAGAACCGCGACCGGGATCAGATACGCGGCGATATAAATCGCCTTGGGTTTTTCCGCGAGAATCGGATGAAGAATTCGATAACTCAGCGCCACCGCCAAACAAGCGAGCATGATCCCGTACATCAGACGTACGGAAAAATCCTTCTCCGTATCGGAAAAGACCGGCGGCGTTAAAAAGGAAGGTAATTTAAAACGAATCATGATTTTTGTGGAATCGGGCGGCCATTTTCATCCGGAATCATTTGAAAGCAAAGTCTGATTTCATTGGAAATAAATTTTTTAGAAATGATATCTCCCATTTCGGATTATTGAGAATTTTTCTAATACGAAAGGATTAAAATCATAGAACCCTACCGAAATGTAAGGATACTCCGCATTTTTAAAAAGTAAATTCAATTTTTTGAATATTCTTGTTTAAATCCGAAGATTTCTTTTCGACGGAGAATCGGTGGAAATCGCTGAACGATCGTATCGCTTTGGTCGAGGATTCGAAAGTACGCCCGTCAAAAAGGGGAAGACGTCCGGGTTTTTGACACAAATTAAACAAAAAGGAATCAAAAAAAAAAATTCGAAACTCGTTTCGAAGGGGAAATCCAAATCCGTAAATGATTCGGGGCGTCTCTTCCGAGTCTCGCGAAACGATAGAACGGGAAAGGAAGGATTTTCAATTGACTTGGATTTTTTTCCCCGTTTATTAAGTCGCGGGACCTTTTATAAAGGTCTCATCCGTCCAATTCTAAAGTATATGCCACATTCCCTGGAAAAGGAAATCTATCTCCGAATTCAAAAGGATCATACGTTCTATGAATGGATTCAAAATCAAGCGCTGGACGGATTGTGGATTTTAGATTTAGAATCGGAGAAAAATTTTTGGTGCGACAAGAAATTCTTACGGACTCTTGCATTGGACCTTGCACCGACCGAGCCTGCCTCCGTCTTTACCGCGGAAAGTCTCCGCAGAATTTCTGAAATCGTCTTCGAGATCAAAAAAGGGAACGCGGAAATAAACGAGGAACGTTTTTCCTTTTACAGCAAAGGGCAGGAGATTCTTCTCAAGAATAATTTAAAGACAGTATATAACGAAAACGGAGTCGCCTATCTTTTGTTAGGCGGACTCGATCTTTCGGAAGAATTTCAAAACGTCGAAGACTCCAAAAACCTGCACGTACATTTTCGTTCGATTCTGGACGCGTTACCCGCGCTTATCGGTTTTTGGGATTCAAATCTAATCAACCGTTTTTCCAACAAAGCCTATATCGATTGGTTCGGGATGAAACCTCGGGAAATCTACGGCAAACACATCCGGGACGTTTTGGGAGAATCTCTCTACGAACAAAATCTTCCTTATATGGAAAAAGCTCTCAAAGGCGAAATGCAGAGTTTCGAAAGAAAAATTCCGATGCCGGACGGAAAATCCTGCAAATATTCTTTAGCCCAATACATCCCCAATACCGTAAACGGAAAAACCTCCGGCTTTTTTGTGATCGTCAACGATATAACTTCGATCAGGGAAACCACCGAACTTTTACGAAAGAGCGAAATCGAACTGAACACCTTGTTCGAATCGCTTCCGATCGGAGTGACTTTGTTGAATCACGACCACGAGGTCGTCAAAGTGAATCCCGCTTTGGAAAAGATCGTTTCGATGAACAACATAAGTTTGGGTAAAGGATATTATAAAAATAGAATCTATCTTAAAGCGGACGGCGGGCATTATTCTCCGGAGGAACTTCCGAGCGTACGCGCAAGAACAGGAAACAACGCGATCAAGGACGAAGTAGTCGGAATTCAAATCGAAAACGGGTCCGTCATCTGGACGAAAGTGACTGCTGTGCCTCTAAATCTTCCCGATTATTCGGTGATGATTCTTACTTACGATATCACGGAAAGTAAGAATTTCGAAAGTGAATTGATCAGAGCCAAGGGACTTCTGGAACAGACGAGTCGACTCGTTCGCATCGGAGCCTGGGACGCTGACTTAAGAAGCGGAACAGGCACTTGGTCCGCGGTCACAAAGGAAATGCACGAAGTTCCGCCCGACTTCGTGCCTACGATCGAGAACGGACTCAAGTTTATAAAAGAAGGAGAAAGCAGAAAAACCGTAACCGAAGCCGTTGAAAAATTGATCACAAAAGGGATTCCCTACGATATCGAAATGCAATTGATAACCGCCAAAGGGAACGAACTCTGGGTGCGTTCGGTCGCGAGCGCGGAATTTGAAAACGGCGTCTGTACAAGAATTTATGGCGCGTTATACGACATCGATGAAAGAAAAAAAACGGAGCTGGCGCTTTTCAGGGAAAGATCCAGACTGCTCGCATTCGTAGAACACGCGCCCGCGGCAGTCGCGATGTTCGACACGGAAATCAAATACATAGCGGTAAGCGAAAGATGGCTCGTCGACTACCATCTTCAGGGAAGAGACATTCTCGGACTATCGCACTACGAAGTATTTCCGAACATATCGCAGGAATGGAAGGATACCCATCAGAAATGTCTTTCGGGAGAAGTTCTTAAAAACGAAGAGGACGTCTGGAGGCCGGCCGGTTGGGATCAGGATCAATATCTGAGATGGGAAGTCCGGCCCTGGTATCAGTTGGACGGAACGATCGGCGGAATCATGATGTTCACTCAGGATATCACCGAAAGCTGTCTGCAAAGAGAAGAACTCAAAAAAGCGAAAATTCTCGCGGAAAAGGCAAGCCGCGCAAAATCCGAATTCTTAGCTAACATGAGTCATGAAATCCGGACCCCGCTCAACGGAATCATAGGATTTACTGACCTGCTGCTTAGAACCAATCTGGACGCGACACAACATCAGTATATGATGACCGTCTATCAATCGGCGGGTTCCCTTCTCGACGTGATCAATGATATATTAGATTTTTCTAAAATTGAAGCCGGAAAACTAGAACTTTCCTACGAGATGACCGACGTCTGGGAACTCGGAAGCCAGGTGGTGAACACGATCAAATTTCAGGCGCACAAGAAGAATTTGGAATTGCTCGTAAACATAAGCCCTTCGGTTCCGAAATTCGTGAATACGGACAGCGTTCGGCTAAAGCAGATCATCGTAAACTTATTCAGCAACGCGATCAAATTCACCGAGGAAGGAGAAATAGAATTCAGGATCGAAGTCTTAAAAACGTTATCCGAAACCAAAGCCGTAATTCGATTTTCCGTGCGCGACACCGGAATCGGAATCGCAAAGGAAAACCAAAAAAGGATTTTCGAGGCATTTTCGCAGGAAGACGCTTCGACCACGAGAAGGTTCGGAGGAACCGGATTGGGGCTTAGCATCTCCAATCAGATTCTAGCGATGATGAAAAGCAAATTGGAAGTCGAAAGCGAAGCGGGAACCGGCAGCAGATTTTTTTTCGATCTCACTATGGAAATCCTGGACTCAAAACAGACGAACGAATGGCCTCGGTTTGAAAACGTAAAAAGAATATTGATCGTCGACGACAACGAAAACAACCGCAAGATTCTCGAAGGAATGTTAAAATTATCTAATATTCCGTGCGAATCCGCCGAAAACGGAACCGAGGCGATCGAAAAAATCGCCGCCGGAAACCGGTACGATTTTATTTTGATGGACTATCACATGCCGTTTATGGACGGAATCGAAGCCGCGAAAATCATCCGTCAAAAACTCGACGTTCCTTCGGAAGAACAGCCGATCATCCTATTGAGCAGCGCTTCCGACGATTCGAATACGATCGAAGAATCGCAGACGATCGGGATCCAGGAAGTGATCACAAAACCGATCTATATTCGGGAACTCAACGATCTGATCGGAAGAAATCAGATTCTTAAAAAACCAAACTTGCAGAAAAGCGAAATCAAAAAGGGCGAAGCCATGGCGTCGATCCGCAAGGCCGTCAAAATTTTAATCGCGGAAGACAATCCGGTCAATATGCTTCTGACAAAAAGTATAATCGCAAGAATTCTTCCTTCCGCAAAAATCGTAGAAGCGGCGAACGGACTCGAGGCCGTGGAGCAAAATTTAAAATCCGTACCTGACTTGATTTTTATGGATATTCAAATGCCGGACATGAACGGTTACGAGGCGACCATCGCGATTCGAAGTCTGGAAATGGATAAAAGGGTTCCGATCATCGCTCTTACCGCGGGCATCGTTTCCGGAGAAAGGGAAAAGTGTATGGAAGCCGGGATGGACGACTACGTGAGCAAGCCGGCGGTTCAGGCCGATTTTACCCGGGTCATCTTAAAATGGTTGGCATAGAAAAAATCTCAAGGAATTTAAGAATTTTCGAATATTCTCTTTTTTGAAATCGTTCTGAGACCTTTGATAATCGATTTCCATTCGGGAACTCCGAGATTTTGGACGACGTGATCGTGAGCCACTTTCCAAACCGGATAAGCGGAACGAAGGGCTTCCCAACCCTTTTCGGTGAGTGCGACCTTTCGCGCCCTTTTGTTTTCCGAGGGAATATCCTTGATATAGCCTAACGTTTCCAAAGGTTCAAGATTTCTAATAAGAGTGGTTCTATCCAAAACGAGAAGATCGGCCATCGGAGCCAGCTCCATACCGTCGGTGGTTCCGAGCGTCATCAGAATATTAAAACGCGCCGAGGTCAAGCCGACCGGATCCAGGACATGATCGAAGTATTGAGCGATGGCTCGGGACGCCCTTTTCAAATTAAAATTCAGACATCCCAAGCCCACGGTCAAAAGTTCGTCGCGCGAGGGATTCAAAGATTCTTTCTTTGATTTCTTTTTTAAAACCGTCGACTCCGCTTTCTTGACCATAAAATTCTCCGAATTGATTTAAACGAGAACGCTTTCCATTCCCGGAGCCATTGTTCGCTTCATCTCGCGAACGCGCTCTTCAAAATTACCGTTCTCCAAACCGGAATCCGAATAGAGAACGGAATTGAAAAACTGATTCAAATCCTCTCCGTGCCGGGTCGGTCTTCCCTTTTTAAGATCGATAAACGCAAAATCAATCCATATCAAAGCCTTCAATCTTTTTCCGGCTTGATCATACATCAAATCTTCGTTCCGGATTGAGCTGTCGCTTTTTGAAACGAGTCTTGTAACGATTCTCACCAGATCGCTCTGTTTTGCGGGCTCAAGATAAGCGATCTGAGTCCTGGTCACGACCCAGGATTTTCCTTCTCTGGAAGAATGCTCAAAAAGATCGAAACCGTAGAAATCCCTCAGATGATCCTCCCTCGCCTCCAAAAAGTAATCCATATAACGGGCGTTATTGAGATGTCCGAATGGATCACAATCCTGAAAACGGATCCGGTAAAAACCGGAAGGTGATAATTCCGTCTTGTCCAATGTAGAAAGCATAAAAGCCTCCGAGTCTTTAGTGTGCAAATACACAGTTGCATCTACACATGTGTAATTGCACACTAAAAACCGAAAAAGTCAACCCGATTTTGCGCTTTTTTTCGAGACCGATCTCATTCGTTTTGCGAAAGGAGTCCGTCGGGTCTGAGATTTCAGCCGAATAAAATCGGAATCCAAGGGAAAAGAATCAAACGTTCCCGTACAGGAAAAATCCATTCTCCGATAAATTCTGATTCTAATCCTAACAACAACTTCTTGACGAAAGAAAAAAACTGAGTTCAATCGCCTTATGCCAGAACTACCGGACTTGGTCGTTATTCAAGAAAGGCTCATTCCCGAATTGATCGAACGAAAAATCGAGTCCGTCGAAATCGTCGATCCGATTGTGGTCCGCGATCTTACCGGAGGCGCTCTGGAAAGTTCCTTTGAGGGCGCGGTTTTTCGGGAGATAAAAAGAAACGGTCCCTTCCTAAATTTCATATTCGAAAATAAGAATATAGTAATCCATCCGATGTTGTCCGGAAGATTCTCCTTGGACCCGAAATACAAACGGAAAGATCTTTGTCTTCGCATTAAAACGGACGGGCCCGTCTTGAATTATATGGACGACACGAGAATGGGAAAGGTTTATTTTTTAAAGCCGGAAGAATTGGGACAAATCCCGAAATACAAAGAACAGGGAGTCGATCTGCTCTCGGAAGAATTTACCGAATCTCTTTTTCTGAAACTGATGGACAAAAGCAGAAAACAAACCAGGGTATTTCTGATGGATCAGACCAAACTCAGTGCATTAGGAAACGCTTATGCGGACGAAGTTCTGTTCGCCGCGAAAATCCATCCGAAAACTCCGTGCAACCAACTCACTCCGGAGGACAAATCCTTACTTTATAAAAGTATAAAGGAAGTTCTTTCCTCTTCGATCGATTACATCCGGAGAAAAAACGCGCCCTTGGAAGTGAAAGTCAGGGATCACGTCAAAGTCAGAAACCGCAAGAACGAACCCTGCCCCGTCTGCGGAACGACGATTCGAAGAGCGAACGTCTTAGGTTACGATTCCTTCTTTTGTCCGAATTGCCAACAAGCAAAGGGACAACAGTTCATCGACTGGAGAAATAAATAATAAGGACTCGCACCCGTTTTTGAAAAAAATCGGGTTCTAAGCCAATCCCCAGTCCAATCGGATAGGATAAGAATTTCGCCTTTTTTCAAAATAACCCGGATCTCCGTTCTTCCAAGATTCCCTCAAAAGACGATCTTCTTCCAAGATAAAAGTTTCGGTTTTAAATTCTCCTTTCGTCTCCAAAAAAAATTCGAGCGGAGGCAAGGGTTTATCCCCGTAAAGTATCGACAATTTTTCAGCGACACGATGAGTTCCGCTCATTCTTCCGATTTGACTGTAACCCGCGATATGAGGAGTGAGAACGGCATTTTCAACTCGCGCAAGAAAGGCTCCGAATTCTTCCGTCGGCGGTTCCGGATCAAACACATCTAATATTTTGAATATATCTTTTCTTTCCGTTAATTTCAAAAAGGCTTCCGGAGTAAAAATTTCCCCGCGGCTGGAATTGATAAAAACGGTTTGCGGCTTCAGAGAATCGATCAACGATCCGGTGATCATCCGAAAAGTCGGTTCGGATCCTTCCTTTGTCAAAGGAACGTGATAACTTAGGACATCGGAACTCAAAACTTCCGGAAGGGAAGCGGACTCCGACTTGTAAAACGGATCGTAAAAAACGCATTCAATTTCGAAGAACTTTAGAATTTTATAAAATTCTTTTCCTGTATGACCGTGCCCGATCAGCCCCACTCGAAGTCGCTTTAATTCCGGATCCGAAAACCGGCTTTTTAATCCTGCAAAACAATATTCAGCGACGGAACCCGCGTTACAACCGGGAGCGTTTAAAAAAATTCTTCCGGTTTCCTTCAGAGCCGCAAAATCCACATGGTCCGTACCGGAACTCACCGTCGCAAAAATTCTTACCGTAGGAAATTTTAAAACCGCTTCTTTGTCCACCTTGAGTCTCGTATTCGCGACGAGAATTTCCGGTTTCTCTTCGTTTAATCCGGAGATTTGATCGGAAGAATACGAACGCGCGTCCAATTTTTCCAAACGGGAAAAAATCTCCCCCGCGCCCGTGGTCCCTTTCGGGTAATAGAGAATCGGTCTTTTTTGTTGCACTACTTTGTCATTTCATCCAAACCCTCTTTTTCAGAAAAAACAAAAAAGGTTTGCCTTGGGAAAGAATTCTTTAAGAATCACAGGTCCATGAAATCCCTTCAGGAAAGAATTACATTCCCAGCGGTGATCGTATTGATCTCCGTGATTCTCATCGCGTTGGTCTGGTTCGTTTTTTTTAGCGGAGGCGTCGGCTCCAAGAGCGGCTCCGCGGATTCCGAAACCGAATTTACTCTGCAAAGATCGGAATCCGGAGAATGGATTCTAAACCAAGCGGTCGTCGATACTTCGAGAAGAATTTTCGACGAGAACGGCAACTGGCTGACGTTCGACGAACTCATGCAATACGCCGCCACCGGAGAAGTCAATCTTGTCTCCGAACTCTGGGCGCTTCGAAGACAATGCCCGGAGAATACCGGCTTCGAACAGTGCAACGAAATCATCCGAGCCTTTATAGCGGATCACTACTCCGGTAAGGACGCCGATTATCTGATGAAATTATTTTCCGGTTATTTGAGATACGAAACCACGATGAGAGAATTCGAACTCCCCGATAAACTCAGCCGTGCGGAAAAATACGAACTCGTCAAAAAGAAAAGAAGGGAAATTTTTTCGGATAACGACGCTAAGCTGATCTTCGGTTTGGAAGAGGCGGAAGAAACTTATCGGGATTCTTTGAGCGGTTTTTTAAAGGAAACCGAATCCTTGAACGGCGACAAAAGATTGGAACGATACGAAGAATATCGAAAAAACGTCTATGGTCAGTATTACAATACCGTAAAGACAAGAGAACCGAAATACAACACATACGAAACCGAAATGTTTTTACGCGATAAGGAATTGGAAAGAATGAATCTCTCCGATCGAAACGGTAAAACGAGATCGATTCGCGAAAAGTATTTCGGAAAAGACGGAGCGGATCGTATGGACGCGGTTTATAAGGAAATCGAAGAAAGGGAAAAGAAGGAAAAACAAACCCAAACGGAAGAAACCGATTGGCTTCAGAAAAATTCGAACGTAAAAGGCGAAGCGCGAGATAAAGCTCTTATGGAAATCCGCATTAAAAACCTCGGAAAAGAAGAAGCGGAAGAATATTCAAGAAGACTGAAATACGAAGAGGAAATGAAAAAAAATCAAAATTGATGTTTTATAGATTCGTTCCCTTAGATTCGTTTCGTTACCGGCTCCTGCTTTGTTTCGGAGTCGGCTTCGGCGTCCTGTTAGGACTTCCCCCTTTTTCCTTTCTAAGCGCGGGAATCGTAGCTTCGATTTCTGCGTTGTCCCTTTTTCTTTCTCTCAATCGAGAATCTCCGATCCGTGCGATTCTCTGGCTTTTGTTTCTTTCTCAGATTCTGAACTTCACTACTTTTTTTTGGATTCCAGGCGCGGTTTCTCGGATTTCCGGAGCCGGCCCGATCGTTTCCTTCGCCTTTTTTCTTTTCTACGGATTGATTTCCCACATTAAATTCATCCCGTTTTACATCATATTTCGCTTTTCGAATATTCAAAATTCTTCCAAGACCTGGGTTTTGCTTCTGTTTCCGGCTGCCGGAACTTTTTCCGATCTGATCACGTATCAGATATTTCCCTGGTATTGGGGAAACCTGGTTTCGGGTTCTATCGTTTTCGAGCAGTTCGCGTCCGTTCTCGGAGTTTACGGATTGAGTTTTCTTTTGCTTTTTATTTCATCCGCTCTTTTATTTTTTATATCACATTATAAAAATCGAAAGTCGAACGAGTTTAAAATTTCCGTTCTTTCCTTTGCCGCGGTATTCTGCGTTTTCGTTTACGGCTTATATAGGATCGGATTCGTTTCGGATTCTTTGGTTCCAGGTGAAACAAAAATTCTTTCCGTCGTCATGGTTCAACCGGATACTTCCCCCGGAACGAAAGATCTTCAGAACGATGAAATTTTTCTCGCGAGCACTATGAGCAAGATTCTTTCCCTTTCACTGCAGGGAAGTATGGCTGCGGAAAAACCCCCTTCGCTTATCATTCTTCCGGAATCGGCGATTCCATTTCACGGCACGATCCCTTCCGAAGAAAACAAAAGGGAACACATCTATTCGTCCACGATGGATGGAATAATTTTATACCTTTCCAAACACTCCGGCGCCGACATCCTTTTTAACGAATTGAATATGGAAGAAGGCAAGTTGAGAAATCAAATCAGCCTGTTCAAAAATCTGGACGGAATCACGGAACGTTACAACAAAAGAAAACTTCTGGCTTTCGGAGAATATCTTCCTTGGGAATCACAATTCCCGATTTTAAGAAAGACATTCCGAGAAACTTCGCGTTATGTTCCCGGAGAATTTCCGAAACTGCTTTCCGGAACGATCGAAAAAAACCGGATTCAGGTTTCGGCCCCGGACAGACACGACCTCGAACAACTCAAAGTTCCGGAAACGATGAAGACCGAATTCTCCTCACCCGAACTTCAAGCGAAGAAAATTAAGAATTTAGAATATTCTTATTCTATTCTCCCTTTGTTGTGTTACGAGGCGATGTTTACTGATCTTGTGTTAGATTATTTTCGTTCCGAGGAACGCCCCGATATTCTTATCAATCTCACCAACGACTCTTGGTTTGATTCTGAGTTGGAAGCAAATCAACACTCCGGAACCGTTCGTTTGAGAGCGATCGAAACCGGACTTCCGATGATCCGTTCCACGGTTTCCGGAATCACGGACGTTTGGGATTCGAGAGGAATTTCGCTGATTACTCCGGTCGGCTTTCATGAAACCGCGATCCGAACCTTTGCAATTCAACTCAATCCTTCCGCTTCTACGTTCTACGTTAAGATCGGAAATTCTTTTTTATGGATCGTGTCGTTTCTTTTAATTTCGCTTCGTTTAACGCTCGTATTTCGAAGTGAAAGGAAAGTGTAAATGCTCGAGCATACGTTTTGTCATTTGCCGGGCATCGATTCGGTCGAAGAAAAGCAACTCTGGGAAAAAGGGATTCTAAACTGGAAGGATTTGAAGGATTTTATAAAAACCGAATCCGTTCCGATCAAAAATCTCATTTTAGACGCATTAGAATTTTCTAAAAAAGAATTGGAACGGGAGAATTTTTTTTACTTCTTCCACGTCCTTTCCGCCAAACACCACTGGAGATTGTTCCCCGCGGTTCGCCGAAAGCTGCTCTATCTGGACATTGAAACGACCGGATTGGCAAGCGAAGATAGGACGACTATGATCGGCACATACGACGGAAACGAATACAAGGCTTACACCCGCGGATTCAATCTCGACTTTTTTTTAGACAACGTAAGTCCCGATCGTATCTTCGTAACCTACAACGGAATCGCTTTCGACGTCCCTTTTTTGGAAAGGGAGTTCAACGTTCGTTTTCGAAACAACCATATCGATATTATGTTTTTCTTACGTTCTCTCGGAATCAAAGGCGGACTCAAAGGTTGCGAAAAAGCGCTGGGAATCGATCGGCCGGAAGAGGCCGCGATCAACGGGGCAGACGCGGTCAGACTCTGGAGACAGTACGTCGATTACGACGACACGGACGCGCTGAGAATTTTGGAAAGTTATAACCGAGAAGACACGGTAAATCTCGAGATCCTGCTTATCAAAGGATACAATCTAAAAATAAAAGATACTCCGTTCTACGGAGAGATCATTCGAGAACCTGAAAACACCCGTTATTAATTGAATCGGCTGATTCTTATTTTATTTTTAGAAGAATCAAAGAATCCTATTCTCCGCCGATCCAATGATATTTTTCGTAAGGAGGATCGATTTCCATAATCCGCACCTGACCTTGATCGATCAGCTTTCGAATCAGAGAATGCATAATCGCCAAAGCGGTGTTATAGTATCCGCTATTCGCAACCTTTTCTCCCATCGCTTCCAAAACCAAAGTGGAAAGATCTTGATCGTTCTCCTTCAATCGCCGAACCACCCCTCTTTCCAAAAGGTTGAGAGTTTTAGAAAGAAGTTTGATCGCCCTCTGCGGATCTTCCGGTTCCGGTCCGTGAGCCGGAAGAATTCTTCGTATCGGCAGTTTGGAAAGCCGGTCCAAGGATTGGTGATAGTCGTAGA
This sequence comes from Leptospira adleri, assembly GCF_002811985.1. Classification (GTDB taxonomy): domain Bacteria; phylum Spirochaetota; class Leptospiria; order Leptospirales; family Leptospiraceae; genus Leptospira; species Leptospira adleri. The sequence goes on along the minus strand of NZ_NPDU01000022.1, from coordinate 25,424 downwards.
GATTGCCGTCGATCTCCGCGTAGATCGAGGAGATATTCTGTAAAACCAGATCCCCCGTGAAATAAATTTTTTCACCGAGGATATAAGGAGTGAGGTGCCAACGATTGTGTCCGGGCGTATAAAGAATTCCGATCTCCCTTCCGCCGGCGACGATCACGTCTCCTTCCACGAGCTCTACGTCGAAGTTTAAATACGGATCGACTCTTTCAGAATTGTTAAGCGCATCTTGAAATTCGAAAATTCCAGTGTCGACCCTTTTGAGTTCCTGAGCTCGAACCGTATTATCGTGATGTCCCTTATACACCAATCTTCTCATCGCCCTTTGGAATACCTGAACGAATTCAACGTAGTTGTCGATACCGGCCGCCATACCCGCCATCGCGTATAACTTAGCGTCCGTGTAATAACGAATCGTCAAAGCCGCGCTCATGTGATCCAAATGATTGTGAGTATAGATGATATGTTTTATTTTGCTCAGAGAAAGTCCGATCTTTTTGAGAGCCCTTTGCAAAAGTCCGAGGTTCTCGATATAACCCGAATCGATGATCGTGGGTTCTCCGTCCGGAAGGATATAAATATTGTTAGGCGAATAGAACGGTTGCGGGATTTCGGTTTTGAAAATTCCGTCGCCGATTTCCTTGACGTCCGGTATAGAATCATATCGGTGAATTTTCATTAAAATCTCCCAAAAAGGAACGGACCCTTTTTGATTACACGGTCTTTGGATGCGCGCGGACGGGCAATTGAAATTTCGAGCGCCTTCTTCCGCGGTAGAATTTCGATAAGGATCTTAATTCTTACCGCAACAAACTTTGACCGCGTCCAACAATTGTTTCCGATCCCACGGCTTTGGAAGAACCGCATAAGTTCCGGCTTCCCTCATCACTCTTTCCACTGCCGCTTCGTCGACGTGACCCGTGATCAAGATGGAACGGATATTAGGATATTTTTGATGGACTAAAATTAAAAATTCGTCTCCCTTAATTCCGGGCATTCTCCAATCGGAAAGAATAAGAATCACGTTGACTCCGTTCGCAACCAACTCATCCACAACCTCGAGAGCTTCTTTCGCGTTGATCGCGGTTTCATATTGAAACTCGTTTCCGAACTGCTTTTTTAACTCTTGTTTTAACGCGATCAGGATGATCGGTTCGTCGTCCACGCAAAGGATGGCATTGTTATTCATAGTATCTTATTAAAGGTATCTCCGTTATACCGAGCCTGCGGACTTCAACCACACGCTGAACTTTGTTCTTCCGGGAACGCTTTCAAACTCTATCTTTCCGCCCATCTTCTCTACGATCTTTTTACAAATATCCAGTCCGAGTCCGATTCCTTCTCCTTGTTTTTTTGTGGTGAAGAAGGGTTCGAAGATCTTGTCCTTCACCGAATCCGGAATCCCGCTCCCGGAATCGACAAAGGAAGTTATAATCCAAGAATCTTGTTTTTCAATACGGATTTCAATCTTCCCCTGATAATTCATAGCCTGCAAACCATTATTCAAAAGATTGATCCAAACTTGATTGAGTTTATTTCCGTCTCCGAGACAACGTTCGTCGGTCAGAAAATCGGTAACGACTTCGACTCCGTACTTTATCTTTGTATGATATAAAGTAAGAATGGTTTCGATTTCCGATTTTATATCCACGGGAACGATTTCCCCCTCTTCGTCGTTGACTCCTGGATTCAAATAATTCTTCAGCGCCTCGACCACGTGGGAAGCCTTTCCGCTCGCGATCGAAATCACGTTGCTCAACCTAACGATCGTGGAAAAGGAAGAGACCGCGGTCAAGATCTCCATTCTTCTATCGGTCTTGAGAAGTTCCGGAAGTTTTTCTCTCAACCGATAAACTCCGGAATCCAAAACCGCGTTAGCCACGTTATCGTGATCGGGAATCCCCGAGTTTTGAAACAATTGAACGAGTTCCTTTTTCAAACTTCGGTTCGGAATGATTTCGGATTGTGAGGCTTCCTGCAGACTTTCGGTCAATAGAATTCTAAAGTCCCGGATTTCCTCTTCGTTAAAACGAAAAATCAAATCGGGAATCTCCCTGATTTCGTTTTGAAGAATTTCCAAGATGGCCCGATTTGAAGATACGATGGCCCCCAGAGGCGTGTTGAGTTCGTGAGTCATCCCAGCCGCAAGTTGTCCGATGGCGGCTAACTTTTCCGAAAGCAACAATTGATCCTGAGCGCCGTGAAGTTCCTTCATGATCTTTTCCAGATTTCGAACGGCTTCGACCAAGTCGGAATTCGATTTGCGAAGTTCTTCCGTGCGGACGTCGATCTTTTTTTCCAAATTTGCGTTTAGATCCAGGATCGTCTCTTCCGCCTCTTTGTTTTTTGTGATATCGTAGATGATTCCGAAAATCTGTTTCGGGGAACCGTTGGTATTTCGTTTGTAGATCAATTCCCTTGAAATCAGCCATCTCCAACTTCCGTTTTCGTGTTTCATCCGATATTGATGTTCGATCAGATCCTTGTCGCTCGCCGTCGCATAACGCGGAACCACCTCGGCGAGATAGATCTTGTAATCGTCCGGATGCATCAGACTTCGGACCAATTGATCGCCCATGGATTGAAGTTGTTCCACCGTATATCCAAGGACGATTTCGATTCCGTTGTTGCTGTATATATTCACCTTTTCTTCTATATCATAGATGTATAATATATCGGGAGTGATATCCAGGATGGATTCTATGAATTGATTTCTTTCCCTGAGATTTTCCTCGATTTGTTTGCGTTCGGTTACGTCCACCATCACGCCCCTCAGCCAGCGGGGCCGATTATCGACTACGATCACTTTTACGAGATCGCGAAGCCAGACCACGGTTCCGTCCTTTCTCAGAAAACGATATTCGAAGTCGTGCGCCTCCATTCTTCCCGTACATGCTATGCAGAAATCGACGGCCCAGCTTCGATCGTCCGGATGAAGATGATTCGCCCAAAAACCCGGCTCTTTCCATTCATCCACGGAGTATCCCAGCATACTCACGACCTGTTGACTCACGAACGTAAAATCGAAGTTAGTCGCATCCGCCTCCCATACGATCCCGGGCGTCGTGTCCACGAGATCTCGGAATCTTTCCTCGCTCGACTTTGTTCTTCGAAAAGATTCCTGGAGTTGTTCCGCCATGTGATTGAAAGAATGGGAAAGGGTTCCCAATTCTTCCAAACGACTTTTCGGAACTCGCTGATTAAAATCCCCTTGCGCCATCGCGCGGCTCGCGTTCAGAATTTTCTGAATCGGAGCGGTAACTATCCCCGCAAGAAAGGCGCCGATGAGAAGTGAAAGAGTAAGAGCAAGCGCAAAGACCATTGCGGATTGACTGCTCCCGATTCGAACTCCTTCCTGATAATACGCGGCCGGAATCGCAGTGATCACGATCCAATTCTTATCCTTTTGATTGTCTTCGTACGGAGTCGCTTGTGTGAGCCAAGTTTCCAAAGACAACGGCTTTGCGGTGATCACGTCAAAGCTGAATTGCACCGGCGACTTCAACACGTTGAGATCGCCGATATTCTTTCGCAAAGTCCGAATCGCGTTCACAAAAACCGGATCTCCCTCCACTCCTTGTTTCCAATCGCCCGCGTTCTCGTATCTGGATGAACCGATCAGAGTTCCGGAACGATCTATGATGATCGCGCGTCCGTGTTCGGCGACGCTCATCGATTTTAAAAGAGGAAGAATCCCTTTTAAGCGAATCGATTCTTCTTGTTTTTTGGAATTTTCGAGATAACGATCCAATTGAAGATTTATGTTTTCAGAAATTTCCTGATGCAATCTTCCGGCGAGTTTGTCCGCGGCGTTCTCGGAACTTTTAAGATTGAGATACGCGGTCATTCCGACCATCACCATCACGAGAAAAATAAAAGGGGTCACCATAAACATCCGGATCGGTAAACCCAGAATCGGGTTTTCCTCTTCGTCCGGATTCTTGATCTCCTTCCAAACCCATTCTTTTCTATTAAAGACGAATTCTCTTACGTGGCAGGGAATTTGAATCCAGAACATTCCGTATTTTTTTGCGAGCGGAAGCGCCAAGAACATCGCCAACGGAGCGAGGACCCAAGTGATCGAAGTCGTAAAAAACAAAGCGGGAGTGATGTTTCTGTAGGAAATTCCCGGAGTGAATTGATTCGCGCAGATATAACCCCAGAGCTGCGGTTCAACGGCCATAAAAATAAAAACAAAAAGAAGATAATAAAACCATGTTTTGATTTTTCCGAAATCGGGATCCCTTCCGATCAATTGATAAGCGACCCAAAAACATGCAGGATTTATAAAGTATCCGAGCAGCCAGTCGATTAAAAAATCGGGGGGAACTCCTTCGATCAGATCGGAAAGACCGTATGCGAAAGGAACGGCGATGAGCGCCGGATATCCAAAAAGAACGATACAAAGAAAAACAGAAAGATCTTTGAGTGATTCGAACGTTTGAGCTCCGGGAACCAAGACGATAAAAGAACCTAGATAACCTGTGATAAAAATGAGAACGAACGTGAGAGGAATACTCAGGAAAGCCTGTGTATCCCAAGACTGACGTTCCCTTCCGAATCCGAATTTACCGCCGGGCCGAAACGTAAAACCTCCGAAGGCGGAAACCATAAGAATTAAGCCGAAGAAATATCCGAAGTTTCCCCAGACTTCCAACAGAGGAAGCGGAATCGATTGAAAAATAGATTCAAACCACTGGACTACGACTTGCATTTTAAGAACCTATCGGGAAACCGAAAAACCCAATTTGGATAATTCCCTTGCGTCTTCCAGATCTCCGCGACCGATCGACTTCGCAAGCGATTCCACCCATACCAATCGTTCTTCCGATTTTTCCCCGAAAACAAGCGGAAGATGTTTCCTTTCAAAGGAGGAAATTTTACCATCGAAACAGCAAGTTATGCTCAATATTTTTAGGCAGAGTTCTTTTTCTTCTTCGTTTAAATCCTTCAATAGTTTTTCGAGAGATTCCCATTCATCCAAACGAAAGTGGTAATTTTCTATCTGAAACGCCTTGTGAAGTTTGATAAGAATGTATTCTAAGTTCGGATGAAATCTCTGCGTAAAAACGACCGAATTTCCGATCGCGGTCATACAAGCGATCTTCGCCTCGCGGCTCAGAGAATTTTTTCTGGAGAGAATGTCTTCGACAAGTTCCTTGGATAAAATCCTTGTCAGAAGCCTCGTCCTCAACTCCTTAAGAATAATATAAAGTACGATTGCGTCCCAAATTGCGGTGATAGGCGCGGCGACAAAATCGGCGTAGACTCGAAATGAATTTCTCGCGAGAATTTTCCGGATGACGATCTTTGCGACCAGGTTCGAAAGAAAAACTTTGGCTTTGTAGAGAATCGTCGTGATAAAAAGACTCTGTTTATTAGTGAGACGATACGGATCGATTCCTAAAAGTCTAAGATCCGGATCCGGAATTTCCAGGGCCAACCTGGAAAGAAGATTGCTGACGCCCGTGATAAGATCCGGGTCTTCCTCCAAATCCAATCCCGCGAGCCGAGTCATCTTGTAGACGGAAGAAAGTCCGATTCTATAAAGAAGATAAAATTCGAGAAGAGTTCCAAACAAAAGAGCGAGTCCAGTCCAAAACCATTTTTCCAAAAATACGGAGGACCAGAGTTCCGGGGCGTCCGGAAAAATCTTTTCGACGACGATGATGAAGAAGGTAGTCCAAAAGCCGGTTTGTAAGGACCAGAAAACCGTCCAGCCTATGATTTTTCTGGAAGCGCTTCCAAATTCCTGACGAGTCCAATTTCCCGGAGATCTTTTGTCTCTTTGCGCGAGATCCTGTAAAACGCGGATTCCCCATAGCTCCAAGATTCCAGGTTTGTATTCTGCGGCTCGAGGGCTGTTTTCCATGCGCCGGGAGTTCATACCGTTTTCCGAGTCTGTCAAACCATTCTTTCAATTTTTATTTCAGAATCGGGGCTCTGCGGAACGATCTTCTAAATACAGGGTCGAAACCTGAAAGCGAAGTTCAATTTCATTCTTGACCTTCTTTCGCTTTTCAATCAGCATGAATTAAAGGCATTCCATGAAACGTTCTTATACCATTCTTATCATTTCCATTCTCAGTTCGGCGCTGTTCTTTCTCGATTGTGAACATAAGGATCAGAACAATGTGGACCTGAAGGTTTTAGCCGTAGGAAGCGGAGATATCATCTTTATCAACGGAGAGGTCGATTCCGATAAGATTTCTTCTTGCGGAGTCGCAGTCCCGGGAACTGCTTCCAGTGGAACGACGGGGACCACTTCGGGAACGACCACTACTACGACTTCCGGATCGACAAGCACGCGTTATACGATTACGAGCCAATTGATTATGAAAACTACGGGAGAATCTTTGGTTCTTCGGTTTCAATTCGATTCCTCCCAATATCAAGGTTCCGTGGATCCGCAACAAGGATTCAGTTATTCGGGCGGCGCTTTCGCAAGAACGGTCACTGGTAACGTAGGTAAGGTAGAATGGGGAGCTTCCGGAATTCCGGTTTATCCGAGCACAAGCGGCGGCGCTCAACAGCAGACGCTTCAATACATGGATATCGATCTTTCGCTCACCGGAAAATTACTGGCTAGTTCTACGACCACAGGAATTCTCAACCAATGTTATACTTCGGATAACGTAAATTGCACCTCGATTACCACCACGCAGCAGTGTTTTACTCAGGACAATCAGACCTGCGTTTCGACTGCTTCCTCTGCGGGGACGGCTGTCACCATCACCGGACATATCTCTTGTAACGCGCCGAACGTGATCCCAAGCGGAAGCGCGACAACTCAATAAGAATCTCCCCAAAACAAAACGAAAATTCCGATCTAATTTACATCGGAATTTTATTATATTAGAGTTTTATTGTTTTTGCAAGTTCTACGAGCTGATCGAGGGCCTTACCCCAGCCTTCGTGAAAACCCATTTCTTCGTGTTTCTTACGATTGACTACGTTTCCATGAATGGCAGTAGCCACGTATTTTGTTCCCTTCCCGTGGGTTTCCAGAGTCAGAATTGCGGTGAAAAATCCGAAAGGATGAGTCGGATCCGGAGAAGGACGAAATCCCGGCTGAAGAGCGTCGGTCCAAGAAAGTTTTTCATTCGGAATCACTTCCAGATAACAGCCGTTATTCGGAAAATTCTCTCCTTCCGGAGATTGCATTGTCGTACGAAAAATTCCTCCCGGACGGAGATCGATTTCGCAATCGATCGTCTTCCAAGGCGAAGGAGTGAACCATTTTACGATATGTTCCGGCTTTGTCCAAGCGGCCCAGACAAGTTCGCGAGGAACGTCCACGATTCTTTCGAAAACCAAATCCAGATCGGAATCGATCTGAGGATAAATTTTAGGCGCCATATTACTTCCTCTGTGATTCAAAGTATATTTATTTTTTATAATATAAAACATCTACAGAAGGCGCTCGTCGCAAAAAAGTCGCGTCGCGCATCCAGGATCGAGAGTTTTTTCATCTTAGGCCTAAGATCTCCTTCGAGACGAAGCCTTACCCGCAATCACCTGAATCTAAGGACAAACCGTCGTAACAACGACAACCTTCCGTAAAAATCGAGCACCCCCGCCCTGCGAGGCGATCCGTAGAGAGTGCCGCGCTGAGTTTTGGGTGGAGGAAGGCTCCGGGAGATTTTTCTCTATCGGAAAATTCTACTTTTTGCAAGTAAAAAGTCCCGAGTGTAGGAACTCCCACAAAAATTCTCATAACAACACATTGATTCTATCTAGTTTTTCCGATCTTACGATGCCGAACGTAAGCGAACGTCAAAATCGGGGAGTTTACTCTATCATAAAATTATAATTTTCTAAGCCCAAAATTCTTCTTGAGTAGGAACTCTTACCGAAATATCCGTTTCAGAATCCTGCGATTTCCGATTCTTTTCTCCGCAACCTTATGATTCGAATCGAGACTACAAGAATTGGGATCAAATTTCATACAAACAGTTCCAGGATTCTCCTCTTCTTTCTTTTGATCCCGGGAAATTCATTTTTCCCGCCGGATTCGAATTGAACTTTGAAAAGTAAAATCGAATCATCGGAAAACGTTTTACCGCATCGATAGAAAGTAAAAATTCCTTTGCGGGAAAATGCAAATTTATTCTTCTAAAAGTTTTAGAATTTGGTCTTTTAATAGGTTGCGGATTCCGGACTCGGAGAAGCTATTTAAGAATTTCATCAAGTTATCCGCAATACTTTGAAACTCGGCGTCCATCTGTTCCCGAATTTTATAGCGGGAAAGCAAACTCAAGATCACAACTCCGTCTCCTTGAGAACGTTCCGATTTTGCAAACAAAGAATGAATCAGCTTTTTATCGTTCTTATCGGCTTTTTCCAGAAGCAGAAGAATCGGATACGTATAAAGACCGTTGTAAAAATCTTTGAGCGGAACCTTACCGCTCTTGCTCGCCGGACTAAAATAATCGATCGCGTCGTCCTTCTTTTGAAAAAAAGAACCGAGATCGATTCCGAATTGTCTGAGTTTCTTCTTTTCCTTTTCCTGTTTTTCGGAAAGTACGCCGGCCGACAAAGTAACCGCTCCGAAAAGAGATGCGGTTTTTCCATACACAACTCTATTATAAATATCTAATGTGATTTTCGGATTTTTTTCCCATTCCATCTGAATGAGTTCGGAAACCGAAAGATCTTTGATCACTTGGGTAAAGATATCCATGAGTTCAGGATAACCCAATCCGTTCAGGTGATCGATTCCGCAGGCCAGGAGATAATCTCCCGCAAGAATCGCGGTTTTATTCCCGAATTTGGAACCCACGCTTTGAAGACCGCGTCTGGTCTCTGCCTCGTCAACGACGTCGTCGTGGAGCAGACTCGCCGCGTGAATCAACTCGGCAATGGCGCCGACGTCGAGCCAGTATTTTCCGGAATATCCGAGGAGTTGACAAAGACAATAGTGCAGGATCGGACGAATCCGTTTTCCGCCGGATCGGATCGTATAGGTTTTGATTTCGGCAAGAATTTTGAGATCCTCGCGGATGATCGCTTCCAGTTTTTTATCAAACTTACGAACTAAAGAATCTTTCAGTACAGATACTTTCACTACCTCTTCCCGTGGGGACAGTATTCAAAATATCCGTACAGGCTCAAGCAGAACTCTTTCGCGGGAATTCAGGCTTTCAGTTTGTTTTCGAGAATCAAAAGCTGACGAGCGAGAATATCTTCCATATCCCGATACTGTTCCTTACGGTAGATATGAATTAGATTCCGATACATTCTTTTGATGATGGAAAGCGTGCTCGCGCGGGTGAAGTATCTTTCGCTCGGAGTAAAACTGTTCGCTTCCAAAAATCGAATACAGGTCGATTTATCCAGAAGAACTCCTCCGTGAAACGGATCGATAAACGTTTCGTAATCGGGAGAATCGAAATGAAGAAGAAAATGAAGCGGCATATTCACGCCGTAAAGCGGAAGAGACAACCTCTGACCTACGAGGAGATAGATCGCCGACAAAGAGATCGGAATCCCCTTACGAGTACGCACGATTCTGGTTACGAAAGAATTATTCGGGTCGTCGTACTGATCGTTGTTCCCTTGAAAGTTTTCCTCCGAGGAAAGAACCCTTGTTAAAAAATGAACCTTGAGTTCTTCCGAAACGTATTCCGGATTGAGGTCGCAAAGTTCTTCCACCCTGAGGGCCAACTGATCGAGATAGATTTTAAATTCGTGATAAGAAGCGTCCGGATCGCCGACACTCGAAAGAAGAAAGACCGCTTCCTCCAAATCCGAATAGTCGTTGATGTGACCCTTTCCTGCGAGAAGCATATAACGTGAATTGATGCGTTCGAGATGAACGATGGAAGAAATAGAACGGGCATAAACTCGCAACGTAGGATCTTTGAACTCGTCGACGAAGTCGCTGATTCTGAATTGCCAAGGAACCATTTCCGCGATCTCTCGCATTACTTGAATCTTATCTTCCACACCCGCAAATTCCAACTGATAGAATTTTTCTTCCAACTTCTCGGGAGGAAAGGAAAGAGAACCAAAGTAAGAATCGGATGAAGGCATAAACTAGATCATTTTCCAAAAAACGAAATGAGTCAATTCAGAATGAAATTTCTTTGCGGAAAAAATGAAATGCGAATGATAAATTACTATGTCTTACGGTCGATCGTTGGAAGAGCTTAAAAATTGAAAAGAGGATTCGGAAAGAAATAAAAAAAAGGAAATGCTCCCCTACAATTCGGAGAGCGATCCACTTCAAACGGAAAGCGCTGATAATTCTTCGAGAGCTTTTTTTTCTTCTTCCGGTTTCGGAGGAGTTCCGTGCCAACCGGGATTGTTTTCCATAAATGAAACTCCCTTTCCGAGCACCGTATTGAACAAAATGATCGTAGGAGAACCTTTGTGAAGTTTTGCTTTTTCAAAAGCTTCTATGATTTGCTGGATATTGTGTCCGTCCGCTTCCAAAACGTTCCAACCGAAGGCAAGAAATTTCTCGCTGAGAGGTTCGAGATTCATTACGTCTTTTGTAAATCCGTCGATCTGAATTCCATTCTTATCCATAAATGCGATCAGGTTATCCAACTTATAGTGCGCACCGGATTGGGCCGCTTCCCAAGTCATTCCTTCTCCGCATTCTCCGTCGGATATACAAGTGTAGATCTTATGATTTTGTTTTTTCAATCTTGCCGCAAGCGCCAGGCCGATCGAAACGGAAAGACCTTGTCCGAGAGAACCGGAAGAACTTTCGATCCCTTTCATATAACGTGTGGAAGGATGACCTTGCAATTTGCTGTTCAACTTGCGGAAAGTAAGAAGTTCTTCCACCGGGAAATAACCGGAATGCGCCATCGCCGCGTAACGAATCGCGCAGACGTGACCGTTGGAAAGAATCAATCTGTCTCGTTCTTCCCATTCCGGATTGGAAGGTTTGTGATTTAGAATTTTCTTATATAGAACCGCATAGATATCGGCAAGACCCAAAGGTCCGCCCGGGTGACCGGAATTGGCGGCGGTCACCATACGGATCACGCTCTTTCTGAGCTCGTTTGCGAAATTCTTGAGTTCGTTGATTTCGTTCATATTCTTCCTATGTGATTGCGATAAAGATTTCCAACCTCTTAGAGAGGTGCCGAAAGGAGGTCAGTTCGTAGAACGAAACAGAACCAGGCCGGAAAGGAAAATCACGGTGTATAGAGGAAGGAAAATATAGTGCAGTTTTCTGTGAAATTCTTTTTTTCGCATAATACCCGACCAGGCCATAAGAAGCATCAAAACCAAGGTCAAGGCTGCGAACGCTCGATGAGTATCAATGATCCAACGATCGACGGTCGGAATGATTCCCGCATTCTCCAGGCCTCCCCCTAGATACTTTACATAGAGAAGACCAACGGCGGTGAGAAGATTCAGAGAAGTACCGAGCAAATTAAAAATACGATGGAGAAGATTCTTTCTGAAACGAAAATAATAACCTGCGTAAAAACTAAGGAGCGAAAACGCCATTCCGACATTGATCAGGGTTAAAATCATCTCATTCCATTTTCGGAAGAATTCAGACTTTCGAAACTCTTTTTCCAATCTTCCGCCTAAGAAAGAGGGAAATAATCCGAGCCAAGCGCCGCGCCTTTACTCAAAAAAATCAAATTAAGAGAGAAGACCGGTCTTGGTTTTTTTATTTGACCAAGGAAAAGAACCCGAAATACTGGTTTTCATAGTAAAATTGCTGCCTTAGCTCAATTGGTAGAGCATCTGATTTGTAATCAGACGGTTGTGGGTTCGATTCCTATAGGCAGCTAATTTCTCTTCGGGTAGGTACTCAAGTGGCCAACGAGGGCAGACTGTAAATCTGCTGACTATGTCTTCGAAGGTTCGAATCCTTCCCTGCCCACAAATTTGTCCTTCATTCCTTTTAATAAAATCCTAAACAACAAAACGAGTCCGGTAGGATTCGAAGCTTTCGAGTGAAAGCGTTTTTGAGCGATCCATAGAGAGCGAAAGAAACGTGAACCGAGTCCATGGATGGACGAGGCACGAGAAAGACGCCTCGGAGCAAAATCGAGCAAGGATGCGAGATTGCGTAGAAGCGAATCCTTCCCTGCCCACAAATCTCTCTCCTCTATTTTACAAAAATTGAATCAATGAAAGCGAATCCGGAAGGATTCGAATAGACCGAATGCGGTCGCGACCCATAGGGAGCGATGTGAGACAGGATGTCGAACAAGCATCGGGACGAGCCTACGCAAGCGAGGCAGGATTGCCGAGCGCAGGGGAGGCGAATCCTTCCCTGCCCACAAATCTCTCTCCTCTATTTTACAAAAATTGAATCAATGAAAGCGAATCCGGAAGATGGATCCTTTCCAGTATTCCAGTAAGGGAAGAATCCGCTGAGTTTGCTTTCGCGAGCTTTGAAAATAAAAACATCTTGATCTTCAAAACGCAGCTTAAATCAAACACTAAGCTGTCTTAGACATTTTTCCTCTCCGTCTTCTTCTTAGATAAAGATTCAATCGGAGACTAACGTTTGTTACTTCCTTTTACCCTCTTTTTAATTTACTTCGTGATAGCAACTTCTCAATCGACGACGGGAATGCTTTGACGGAATCTCGCTTCTTAATTTCCTTCCGAAAATTCCATCTTGAGATTCTTCCAATCGATAGAATAAAAACGATACTTTCCGTCGTTCAAAAATCCTTCCGCGAAGAATCGATTCAGAGACTTACGATAGACGATAGACGAAATTTGCAACGATTCTTCGGAAGTTTCTCCGCTAAACACGATTCGACCCGGAACGGTGTTATAAGCCGCGTTCGCAAACAAGAGGCTCCATTCCTCTTGATCAGAAACAAAAAGAGCGCTCCCCAAAATTGCCTCTGGAGAAAGTTCCTGAAAAGGAACGCAGTTCTGCGGCTGTATTAGATTTTTCTTAAATAATGAAGAACGTCCTTGTTTGCATAGAAAAGCGGGCTTTGCGGGCAAAAAAAACGCCGTCTCTACTTTTCTATAGTCCCAGAACGGAGTCTGATTTTTTTCTCCTCCGAAAAGTTTATCGTCGAGAAGTTTTGCATAACGTGAAGAGTTTTCGGAAGTTTCTTCCGGCTCCGAATCTTCAGTCTTTTGCGAAGGCCCTCTTCCTAGAAGATATTCGTAAACCGGATCGGACGCATCCGAGTTTAAGATCCGAATCGCTTTCAAAAGTTCCTGGCCTGGATGACCGTCTTCAAAGTTCTTAAAACAGATCCGATTCAAAAGTTCTTCCGATTCGTCTCCGGGAGAAAATCCTTTCGCAATCTGCGCGCATGCCTCTTGCTTCCTTCCGGAAGCGAGCAGAGTTTTTGCAGTTTCTATCCTTCCCCGTTCCTTACTCCCGTAAGAAGCGCTCATCCAAAAATAACGTGCGGAAGAATCGAACTTCCCCAGATTTCTCAGGAACTTTCCGTAGAGATACAAAAGATCGGATTTTCCTTCTTCGCTTAACGATTTTAATCTGCCTCCGGAATAGATTCTTTTATAGGCGCTTCCTCGATCTGAATGCAGAGTATAACTAATCCTAAGAGCGAGCGACGTTTCCGGACTCAATATGTTTCTCATCTCTCCGAACGCGTGAATTTTTTCCCAGCCGTCGTAATCTCCCGATTTGATTTTTACCGCATAACACGCCTTATAGAGAGGAGCATTTTCCTTTTTGGAAAGAATTTTAAACAAATACGGAAGTTCTGCGGGAGGAGAAACAACGTTTGTTTCCACCGATTCCTCCGCAACGAGATCGGTGGAATTTTCTTTCGAAGTTTGTTCCTGAAAAAAAGGATCGGGATCGGGAATCGGCCGACTACAGCCCGAGATCACCGAAACCAAGGCAGAGGGATTTACGTTCAAACCGCCGGCGAGTTCGGTTACGATCGAAGGATACTTTCCCTTTTTATCCGTAATCTTTCCGGAACGGCTCATGATCAGGATCGCCGGAATGTATTTGCGATATTTCTCATATAGAAAAAAAAGTCTAGAGGAAGCGGTTTTACGGATGTCCGACTTTTGAGAAGTCCGAAGCAATTCTTCGTATAAGGGAATTGAAAAAAGAGGATCTTCCTTTTCCATCGCGTAAGCGTCCTCGTAGGAAACGGATTCCAAGCTCAAAACAAAACTTAAGAAAACTAGAATATAAGAGAAACGTTTAAAATACATTTCTAAGGACTTCCCGTTTTGCATCGCTTCCGTGATTGAGTGGGCAGACTTCGGAAGGCACGGTTCCATTCTTGAATAGTTCTTTTTTGGAATGTTTGCAGGAAGGTCCGGGTAATTTTCCGGACTCTTCGCAGACGGTGGCGGTGATCGCGTGTTCGGTTACGGGATATCTTCGTTTTAATTCTTCTGCGCCTTCGGCCGATTCGAACACTTTTGCGACCGCGCCCCAAAGCGGAGCCGCGACTGTTCCGCCTAACGCGGAAGAACCGAGTCCGTAACTCGGGTCGTCGTATCCGAGCCAGATCGCCATGGAAAGTCCGGGTTTAACTCCGACGAACCAGTTGTCTCGGTTGTCGTTCGTAGTCCCGGTTTTTCCAGCGACTTCTCCTTTGTATCCGTTGTTTCTTACTCCCGCGGAATTCGCGCTTCCGTGAAGAAGATCGATCATAATCTCCGCGACTTGGGAGGATAAGACCTTCCTTTCTTCCGGAACTTTTAAACCGAACTCGTCCGTCGCCTTTCTTTCAAAGATGATCTTCCCGGAACGATCCGTAATCTTTTGAATCAGATAAGGACGTTTGATGGAGCCGTCGTTTGCAAACGCAGAATAAGCCGAAGCCATTTCAAGAGGAGAAATTTCCAACGACCCGAGCGCCAAGGAAAGATCTCCTCTGAATCTGGATTGAAGCACCTTGGAATCTGGGAAGAAAAACTTTTGGAAGAATTCTTGGATTTTTGAAATCCCGAGTTTTTCGGCAATCTGAACCGCAGCCGTATTTTTGGACTTTGCCAAGGCTTGTCTAACGCTGATATCTCCGTCGTATTGATTTCCGATATTTTCGGGCATCCAATTTCCGGTTTGATTCCGGTAAATCAAAGGCGCGTCTAGGATTCGAGAAGAAGCGTTGACGATTCCGTTTTCAATCGCGGCCGAATAGAGAATCGGTTTGATCGAAGATCCCGTCTGACGTTTCATTCCGGTCGTTCGGTCCAGTTGGTTGTCCGCCTTGAACTCGGAACCTCCGTGCATCAAAAGAATTTCTCCCGTGGAAGGATCAACGGCGACTAACGCGACTTGAAGCCCGGACTCGTTCGCCCCCGAAAAAGAATCCGTATCCATAAAAAGTTCGAGCGCCGGTGAAAGATCCTGTACATATTTTCGAAAAACCGCGGTCTCGCTGGAATTCTTATTATCCGTAAGTTTCGTTTTTCGGACCAAGCCGTTTTTCTGGACGTTGTCCACATACAACTTTACGATTTTCTGAAGTTCCGCTTGAACCGGTTCGGCGATCGTAGTATGGATCGAAAATCCGCCGGTCTCATAGATATTGGAATCGGGATAAAGCGAGTTCAAAAATTTACGGACGTGTTCCGTAACGTACGGAGAGTGGTCCCTTCGATTCCCGAAGACCGTCTCGCCTGGAGAACGCATGTGAAAGGAAAGATAGAGTTCGTCCAACTTCGTTTTCGGATTCTCTTTGAGAATTTCGTCCTCCCGAAAAGAATGAATGATCGCATTGACTCTTTGTCTGGAAAGATCGGGATTTTTCAAAGGTGAAAACCGATTCGGAGCGGACGCCAACGACGCAAGGACGATCATCTCTTCCGTCGTGAGTTCGTTCGGATTCTTCTTGAAATAAAATTCCGCGGCGCTTGCGAAACCGAAGGCGCCGTGACCCAAATAGACGTTGTTAAGATAATATAAGAATATTTGCTTTTTCTCATACGTATATTCCAAAGCAAAAGCGAGTTGCGCTTCTTTGATTTTCCGTATCAGACTTTTTTCGCGATCGTCCAAAAGAATTCTCGCGAGCTGTTGTGTGATCGTCGAGGCGCCCTGTTTAAAACGAAAACTCGTGATGTTCACGAGAATCGCTCTCGCGATCGAAAGATAATTGATTCCGCTATGCGAAAAAAATCTTCTGTCTTCCACGAGAAGTACGATCTTCTTTAGATTCTCCGGATACGCGTCCCATTCCAAGTTGCTCGTCTTTTTCGCGAAGATTTCGGAAACTTTTTTTCCATCCCGATCGTAGATCACCGAAGGTTGGTGATTGTAAAAAAGGGAAATCATTTGTTGGAGTTCCGACTCTCGGGAAATGACCCCGACCCAAAAAACGATCATTCCTACAAGAAGAAGGGAAATTACGGCGCCGGCGGAAAGTAGAACAAAATTTGGGAGTCGAATTCGATGAGAAGACATCCGACCTCGAAGCCTTTCGGCCAAGGTTTTGATCCGAGGTTGATCCGTGTCCTCGATTTCCCGACGAACGACGAAGAAGGGTTTTTCTTCGAATGAGATTTTTTCCCGGCGCAAAAGCGGACGTTCTTCTCCGAAGAGCGGATCGGGAGTCGGAGTCTTCCGTAATTCCCGGATTTTTTGCGGGAGTTCCCGCACTTTCTCGTTCAGAAAAACTTGAATCTGCGAAAGGGAACTCGAAATTCTTTCCAACAATCCCGGACCCGTAGGTTCGGGATCTTTTGGTGGAGCCGAAATCGGCGGAGTTCCCGCATTTCGAAAAGATTCCTCTCTTCGGGTAAGTTCAGTCGATCTCGGAGGATCGGCTTTGGGAGTGGAAACGAGCGGTTCTCGGGGAGG
The DNA here is from genome assembly GCF_002811985.1 of Leptospira adleri. GTDB lineage: Bacteria > Spirochaetota > Leptospiria > Leptospirales > Leptospiraceae > Leptospira > Leptospira adleri. The sequence goes on along the minus strand of NZ_NPDU01000022.1, from coordinate 8,680 downwards.
CAACGCCGGAGGCGAAGGTTCCATTCTTACCAAAGCCTTATGGCCGCACTGATAACAAGTCAGTCGGAAGACCGAACCCGTAGGAACTCCTTCCGGCAATCGGGACGCAGTTCCGCACTCAGGACAAAGAAATCGAGGACTTCTTAGAGTTTGAATCCCTGTCTCCATCATCCTCTTAATTGTCGGAGGATCTTCCGGATCCAGACAAGCACTTAATTCTCTTTTTCTTTCCTTTCCGTAACAACCGTGAAATCGTTCCCGTCGATCGTTCCCCTTGGAATCGATTCCTCGGGTCCGAGCGGAAACATAGAAACGGTAAGAACCTTGAACCCGAGCTCTCGAAGACGATGAGTGACTCCGAAACCTTCGTCGCTGTGAAATCTTCCGTTGATATGAACTATCTTTTTGCCTCGGGTCAAAAACGCATTCGCGATCGAGTCCGTCATCCCGGCGTCCCAAAGAGATTGCGCGTCGATAAATCTTCGGAGCGTCGTTTCATCCGAACTCGCGCCCGGATGCGACTGAAGCGCATTCTTAATCTTTGTCTCGTATCCTTCTTGGGAGAATTTTCGGATCAGATATTTCGGCGGTAAAAAGACGGAACGAATCGAAAAGAGAGTTTCGAGTCCGGAAGAAGAAACCAGATTTGCGTATTTTTTAGGAACGTTCGAAGCGATCACCGGAATTCCATGTTCCTTTGCGTATTGTAAGAATGGATGATAATCCCTGAGATGATTGGGCCAGAGTTTCAGAGAATTGAAAAACGTCTTTTCTCCGATTTGTCCGCTCAGGTATTCGTCCAAGGTTTTCTGCTGATCCCTCTCCAACATCTCCAGAGAAAGAATCACTTCGTTCGAAGCGGAAATTTTTTTAAACCAATCCAGCCTGATTTTGTGACCGGCTACGTCGTCGTGTTCCTCTCCAAATATAAGAATATCATAATTTCTGAATGAATTAAAAATCGCCTCGGCGTCGACGCCCGTTGCCGTCGATCCTTTCTGAATCGAATAGGGACGAGAAATTTCCTTCATTTGAAGAATGTCTTCCGAACGAAGGGAGACAAAACTCAAAACAAGAAGAATCGAACCGAAAACAACACGCCGAAAGGACAATTTCGTTTTCAAGAAAACCTTTTACTTCAGAAGAGATTCGATTTTTTGAGAAACGTCGGCGCCGTCCGGCTCTACCGCCGAAAGATAACGTGCTTCGATCTTTCCATCCTTGGAAATGAGAATCTTTTCGAAATTCCACTGCACTTCCCCGGGGTTCGGAGAATTTTGAGTGAGATACTGATAGAGCGGATGCTGATCCTTTCCCTTGACCGAAATCTTAGACATCATATCGAAACTGGCGCCCTTTTGGATTCTGCAAAAAGTTTCGATTTCCTTATCCGATCCCGGCTCTTGACTTCCGAAGTTATTCGCGGGAAAACCTACGACTACGAACCCTTGATCCTTGTATTTTTTATAGACCTTTTCGAGATTGTCGTATTGATACGTATATCCGCACTTCGAAGCTACGTTCACGACCATCACCACTTTTCCCTTATATTTAGAAAGCGGGACTTCGTTTCCTTTGATGTCCTTCACTTTAAAGTCGTAAAAACTTCCTTTGGCGAAAGTTCCCGCGATCGGGAAAAGAATTCCAAGAATAAAAAATAGAATGAAAAGTTTCGTCTGCATTTATAATACCTTCTTTCTGAAGAGTTTAAAACCGAATGCGGTTTCGATTCAATCGTTTTTCAATCCTTCCGATTTCATTCTTCGCTTATCGTGATAACGCGAGCAAACTCAATCGACAACGACCGCGATCTTTCCGAAACCTCTTCCTTCCTCCAATTTCTTATGAGCCTCTCCGATCTTTTTCCAAGAGAAAATTTCCGGATCCACTACGGGTTTCAGAATTCCCGCTTCCGCAAGTCTTGCAATTTCTTTCAGTATAAAACCGTGCTTCTCTCTTCCTTCGTTGTGCAAAAGAGGAATCAGCATAAAGACCACGGCGAGATCCAAACTTTTAGAATGCGCTTTCCCGAGATCGAACGTTCCGGACGCGTTGATCGTAATCGCCTTTCCTTTTCTTTTTACCGCGGCGATCGCCGTTTCAAAGCCGCTTCCTCCCCCGGTGTCTAACGCGAGATCGAACTCGGAAGAACCGAAATGTTCTAGCGCCGTTTTTTGAATCTCAGATTCCGCTCTTCCGCTCACGGCTTCGGCGCCGAGTTTTAAGACGAGTTCCTTTTTTACCGGATCCGTCGCAGTGGCTATAACTCTCGCACCCGCCCAACGAGCGAGTTGTACCGCGATATGCCCGACCCCGCCCGCTCCTCCCGTAATCAAAATTTTATTTCCTGCCTGAAGATTCCCTTTTTCAAAAAGACCTTCCCAGGCTGTGATCGATACCAAAGGAAGAACCGCCGATTCGACAAAACTCAGATTTTTCGGTTTCGAAGCGATCAATCGCTCGTCCGCAAGAATAAATTCCGCCAAAGCTCCCCCGGTTCCAGCGACGCCGCCCACACAACCGAAAACTTCGTCCCCTTTTTTCCACCGAGAAATGTTATCCGCAACATCTTCTATAATTCCTGCGACGTCTCCGTGAAGAACCGCTGGAAAGGCCGGCGCGATCGCCGGACCGAACTTACGAATCTTATAATCCACCGGATTTACGCTCGTTGCTTTGACCCGGATCAAAACGTGACCTGGAACCGTTTTCGGTGTAGCGATTTCTCCTTCCTCAAAAACTTCCGGACCGCCGAAACTACGAATGACCATCGTTTTCATAAAAACAATCTCCTATATCCTTTGAGAAGATTCTAACCTAGTCCCATTATTTCCACAATGTCTTGAATTTGAAAGAGATTCTTTCTAAAATGGAAAGAATGAATATCGACAGCATTTTGGATCTGGAATTGTTCGAAGCGGTTTGTTCGGAAGGAAATTTTGCGAAGGCCGCGAGAAAGACCGGGACCTCCCTTCCGACGATCAGCAAAAGAATATCGAGACTGGAAAGGGCGCTCAAAGTGACGCTTTTCGAAAGGACCACAAGAACGATTCGACTCACGGAAGCCGGAGATCGATTTCGACTTCGTGCGGAAAGAATTCTGACGGAACTCCGAACCGCCGAAAAGGAAGCGACCGTTGAAAAAGAACTCAAAGGAAAAATCAGAATCACCGCTCCCTCTCCGTTTGCGACTCGGATTTTACCGGGCATTTTCGCGGAGTTTCGAAATCAAAATCCGGAGATTCAATTGGAAGTCGTCTTTGGAAACGAAAAGTTCAATCTGATCGAAGACCGTTTCGATTTAGGAATTCGAATTATGAAACCGATTCGAGGAGAACGTTGTAAGGCTCTTTTGCCCAACCGGATCATAGCCGTAGCCGCACCGAGCTATCTGGAAAAAGTAGGAACTCCTTCCCGTCTTTCCGATCTGCAAAAACATTCAATTTTCTTTGTGGACGAGCAGGCCAACGTAAGAATTCCCGAATTAAAAAAAACAATCTCCGAATTATCGGGAGACAGAGGAATGAGATCCAACAACGGATCCTTTCTTGCTGAATACGTCGCAAACGGAGGATCCGGAATTCTCTTTCGATCTTATTGGGACGTGGAAGAGCAAATCGAGTCGGGGAACATAAAAAGAATCTTCCCTAACCTTCATTGGAAAGCGGAAACTTCAGTTTGTCTTTTATTTCCTTCCGGAGAAAAAGCGCCGAAACGGGTTCTTCGTTTTGCCGAGTTTTTAGAGTCCCGAATTTTCTCGGGGAGACTCTGACTGGCTGCGAAAAATTTTTTCTAAAACGTTGTCCGGGAACAAAGAGACAACGATGAAAATTTCGAAGATCAACACCGCGATCATCAAACCCAGAGCGGGAATCAATCCGAGCGGCTCGTCTCCTCTTTCGATCAAATAAACCGGACGGTCCAAAACGTAACCTTTACTCTTATAAAAACTCACCGCTCGATCTCCGAATAACGCATCGTCGCTAAATCTGCCTTCGATCGAAAACGAGAGGGAAGAAAAATACGTACTGTTATCAAACTCTTCTTGAGTAACGTCGCTGTCCTTAACGATCACCTTTACGTTTTTTGATCCGGCTTTTTCAAGAGACGTGACCATAAAAGCAATGGATTCCAGTCGATCGTGTTTTGAGAATTCCACATAATCGTATGCGGGAACTACATCTTTGATCTTGACATATCTGGGAATTTGATCCGCCGGAGTGGAAACGAATTCTTCGAACGTAAATTCCTTCCGATTTTTCTTTTCGTAATTATATTTTAAATCCGGAATCGCAACTCCGAAGATAAGATAAACCCCATATCCCAAACTGAGGATTCGATAAAAGATCGGAATTATTTGAAAGACATCGACCCACTTCTTAATCATTGATTTTACCGAGTTCTTACAGCGCGTCCCAAAACCTTATTTTATTTTTCGGAAAGATCAAGCTGCAAGGTTCTGTCCTAGTGGACAGGTTCTTATTGTTTTCCTTGAATCTTCCGAAGAACAGACTCCGAGAGTCACTGCGGAAGAATTTTTCCTAAAATCGATTCCGGCAGCAAAGAGGCCGCGACAAAAATCCCGAAGATCAACGCGGCGATCGCAAGACCCAGAGCGGGAAAAAAACCGAGCGGCTCGCTCCCTCTTTCGATCAAAAAAATCGGGCTGTCCAAAACGTAACCCATGTCCCTGTAAATTTTTTCCGATTCGCTATCTAAAGAAGTATCGTTAAATCTTCCTTCGATGGAAAACGAGGGAGAAGAAAAATACGTTCCATCGTCCAACTCTTCTTGGGTTACGGAACTGTCTTTCACGATCACTTTAACGTGTTTCGTTCCGGTCTTGTCGAGAGTTGTGACGGGATAAGTGATGTGTTGAAGTCGATCTTTTTTTGTGGAGATTACGTAATTGTTCGCAGGAACGACTCCGTCTTTGATTTTGATGTATCTCGGAATTTGATCCGCCGGGGTTGAAACGAATTCGACGAACGTAAATTCGGTCTTATTGTTTTTTGCGGAATGGAACTTCATATCCGGAACCGCGATTCCGAAGATGACGAAGGCGCTCAAACCGACTCCGCCGATTCTGTACAAGACCGAAAATCGGTGTAAAAATTGAATTCCTTTGAATACAAGATTCATTCTATTCTCCTAATATTCTTTATTGATTCTGCAAAGAATGATCAAATCTAAGATTACGGTCGAATTCTTTTTAAAGGAAAGAAACGATTCCTTAAAAACAAAAAAGAATCGAGTCTTACAAAAGACCCGATTCTTTCTATCAACAAGAGTATTGGAAATTTTTGAAAGAAAAACGGACTAAACGGCGATTCCTTCAAAAAAGGTAAGAATGTTGGAATCGTCTTTTTCCAGATGATCTAAGGATTGTTCGACGACCGACTCGAGATAATAAGCGTAGTTCTTGTAACTTTTGAGAAAGGTCTTCGCTTCCTCGACTCGGTCCGCAGGAATTTTGTCCTGAACGATCAATTGAAAGAGCGCAAGAACTCCGAATGCGGATTTGAGGGGATCCGGTGTTGCGGCAATTTTTAGAATTTCATCCGCATCCACTTCGCTGAAAGAAGGAAGCAAGTCTGTGATCAACTCCAAGGCGCCGATCGGAATCTGACGATCCAACGATTTAACGTAATTGATGATGGCTCGATATGCGCGGCTGTCTCCGACTCTGGAAAGAATCTGAACGACGCCCGAAAGGAGTCTTTTGTGATAACCCCAGGAAAGTCTTCCGGAATCCGCGTCCCTCATCACCTGATATAAAAAACTCCAGACGAACTTATCGTTTTCGATCGCCTTATCGGCGAGTTCGGTAAGCCATTCGTCGAACGCGGGGTTCTCCATTTCTTTGGAAAGAAATTCCTCCAACTCGGTCGGATTTCTTGTTTCAGGCATGTGGTTTTTTTTGCGCATAGGCTCCCGATTATCCGCTAGAGAAGTTTCCTTTTCCATTCTTTTTCTTCTTAAAATAGACGGATTATATAAAAAAACTAAAACGGAAACGAAGGAAGAATTCCGTTCCAAAAGAATCAAATCGAATCTCGAAGAAGAATCCGAATTCTAATACATTCTTAACATCCCTTTGCAATCGCTAACGCGGAAATGAAACAGTTCCCTTGCAATTCTTCTCCGATCCTGCATCCTAATCAGTAGGATGAAACAGAACACAAAAAGAATTTCTTTTACGATTCTTCTGCTCGCATTTTCGGAAGAACCTATTTACCCCGAAGAGGTTGAAAACCGAGTCGTATATTTTGAAGAATCCTCGGAAGAAACCAAAACTCAAAAAACCGAGAATTCCACCGGCAAAGAAACGAAAATCCCTTCGAGGGTTCCGCTTTCCGCCGAACAAAAGGATGAAAAGGCATTTCCTTCGGACGAAAATTTCGCAAAACAAGAGATCCTCAAAATCGAGGAAGAATGGAATCGATATTCTCCGGAGGATCCGAAAAAACTTGCGGCCAAACTAAGCACGTTAGGCGCGATCAAACAGAAGTTTCGCGATTACAAAACCGCAATCCTTTTCTACGAACAATCTCTGGCGATCCAAGACCGACTGGGAGAAAATAAAAGCAGGGAATACGCTCTTACATTGTATCTAAAATCCATTGCGGAATTTAGAATCGGACAAACATGCCGGGCCGTAGTCAGCATTCAATCCGTCATCGAAATCTATCATTTCTTGGGAGATGTGGATTCTGCGATTCAAGCGGAGGATTCTTTTAAAAAGTATTCGAGTTTCTGCCCGAAGAACTAAAAACTCTTTGACACAAAACGAACGACTCTCGAAAAATATGGAATCTTCTTCTTTATGAATCCTCTTTCCACACAAATCTTCCAAGATATATATCACGCGTCGCAAGCCGGAAAAATCATCACGATGGGAGATTTGGAGATCAAGACCGCAAAATCCGCCCATCAGTTAAGACCTCATCTGGAGGATCTAAAAGAATCAAGCCTCGTCGTGGAACATCCGGAGGGTTTTGAAATCGCCCCATCCGGAAATCATTACTACCAAAGCCGCTGGGGCTAACACGAGAACTTTAGAATTTCGTATTTTTCATATATTCTTTTTTTTTAATGTATTTATTCTTTCCGCCCCGAAACCGGGAGGACAAAAAAGCCTCCCGACAAAATTCGAATTCTTTGTTTACGTTTCTGCAAAGGACGACTCGTTCGATTTTTGGGTCATTCCCGATCGTTCCAAGAACGTATGAGTTCCACATTCTTAGGTTTTGAAACATGTTCTTTGACTCGAAAGATTTCGGCTGCTTCGATATCGGACGATTCTCCCCAAAAAAAAGATCGAAACAAACGCGCGTCTGAGGCCGATCCAACCTGAAAACTTTCAGCGCCGCGAAATTTAGAAACTCGAATTTTTAAGAATCGAGTTCTTTCGAAACGGAAATCGATCCACCTTTCGGCAAAAACCTTGCTCGAAGGTGGAAGAAATCTATCTTTTCGATTTTCACTCTTGCTCTTTTTGTAATGCCTCTGGTGAGGGGAGGCGTTTCAAGCCTCGGCTTTTTTCTCTTCCGGTTTACCACGATTCAAAAGAAAAACGGCGAGTACCGCGAAAAATCCTCCGATCGTCGTGGTATAACTCGGAATTTCACCCAAGAAGATCCAGCTTCCCAAAAGCGCCGTGACTGGAACGAGAAAGATAAATGAACTCGCAACCCTGGAACCCAATTTGGTGGAAGCGAAAAAATAAACGGTGGTTCCGAACGTGGTGGAAATCACCGCGAGATAAAGAACTTGAATCCAAAAACCGAAACCCGCGGAAAGAGCTTTGGTCACTCCGTATGGAAGCGCGAGAAAAAAATCGAGAAAGGTTCCGATCGAAAACACGTAGAAGCTATAAACAAGAGGAGAAATGTTTTGTCCTGTGCTGTGACTGTTCATACTCAAAAAAGCCCAGCTGAACGCACAAAGAAGAAAGAAAATATTTCCCGATTGAAACAGAGAGTCCCAGTTTAAGTTCCAAATCTGAAGAAGGATACAACCTCCCACCAAACCGAGAATCAGACCGATCGCCTCTCTTCCGGTCGGTAACTTTTTTTGAAACGAATGAACGAGAATATATGTAAAAATCGGATTCATAGTAGTGACGAGAACTCCTCCCGCTCCGGCCAATCCGTTGTTCAAACCCAAAAAGAAAAATTGGTTATAGATCGTATAAAGAATACCGCCGATTCCGACTTGAAAAAAAGTTTTATAATTAGGCAAACGAAAGGATTCCTTTCTCCAAAGCACGACTGGAAACAAGGAGACGGCGGTGGCTAAGAATCTCCAAAAAATAATCACATTCGGGTGTTGATCGCCGACGATCAATTTGGCGGAAGGCCAAGCAAAGCCCCATGAGATCATCGAGATCACCAATAGAAAATAGAATTTTGTGCCAGTCGTGGATTGCATGAAGGAGTTGCCCGAACTCGTCAAAGAACACAGAAATCGAACCAAAGGTTGATTTGTCTTTTATGCGGAAGGGAACGGCTTTTGTTCTGATCGGAGGCATCGTTTTCAGTTAAATCGAAAGATTGAGAAGTAAGGATTGTATCTGATTTTCAATTTCTGAGATTGGTAAAAGGGGCAACTCCTTCATGCAATCCACGACTGGCACAAAATTCTATTTTCTATTGGTGATCTCGATGATCTCATGGGG
>NZ_NPDU01000021.1:0-67500 GCF_002811985.1 Leptospira adleri | reverse complement strand
CCGAGATTCCCGCACTTTTGACCGCGCCTCATCGATTTACCGTTGAAGAAAAAATGGAAAAAATCCTCGCCTCTCTCCGTGAAAAAAAGGAAGTCACTTTCTTGGAATTATTCGAGAAGGAACATCCGGAAAAAGCAGAAATCGTTGCCACTTTTCTGGCATTGCTGGAACTAAGTAAGCAGAGGATTCTGCGCGCAAAGCAACATAAGCTTTTCGGTGAAATCCGTTTATTTCTGATAGAGGCACAGTGGAACGGGACAGAGCAACACTCAAAGGATTGATTGAAGCATTACTTTTTGTTTCCGGTGAACCTTTAAAATTGGCGAGCGTTGCCAAGTCGGCTGGAATCGAAAAGACGGAAGCAAGAGAAATTCTAGACGAACTCGTTTTGGATTATTCCGAAAAAAACGGCGGATTCCTTTTGAAAGAAATAGGCGGAGCGTATCAGTTCGTTACCAACGAAAACTTCTCCGAAATCCTGGGAAACATCTTCAAAGAAAAAAGAAGGGAACAACTTTCCCGTTCCAGTTTGGATACTCTTGCGATCATAGCTTACAAACAACCGATCACACTTCCTGAGATCGACGAGATCCGAGGCGTTTCTTCTCGGGCAATGGTAACTTCTCTCATTTCCAAAAAACTCGTCAAACCGATCGGCAACAAGGAAGTTCCGGGGCGACCGGCGCTCTATGGAACTACGAAAGAATTCTTGATTCATTTTGGATTGAATAAACTATCGGATCTTCCGGCTCCCGTGGAAGTCAAAGAGCTGAAATTCGAAAACCTGGATGATCTACTCGAAAATGAGTGAACTGGATCAAAAACTAAAAACCTTTCGGGATCAGATCGATTCCCTAGATAAAGAAATCGTAAAGGCAATTCAAGCCAGGGCGGAATTTGCGTCCAAGATCGGAGAAATCAAAAAAGAAAGAAACGAACCCGTCTTTCGTCCCGATCGAGAAAAAGAAGTTTATGAAAAGGTAAAGTCCTTGAGTGAAGGTCCGCTTCCGGATAAGGTACTTGTCGCGATTTATCGAGAGATCATGTCGGGTTCGATATCCGTCGAAAAAGGATTGGAAGTCGGATATCTCGGACCTGCGGGATCTTTTTCCAACCAAGCGGTGCGGACCCGTTTCGGCGCTTCGATTAAGGCTCTCGAATTCAATTCGATCCCGGACGTTTTTCGCGCTGTGGAAACCGATAAGATCGACTACGGAGTCGTTCCGGTCGAAAACTCGAGCGAGGGTCTCGTCAATTCCACGCTCGATCAGTTTTTGGTTTCGGATCTTCTCATCTACTCGGAACACTATTTAAGAATCAGCATCAGCCTTCTCGGATTCGAACACGATCTTTCCAAGATCAAAACCCTCTACGGAATCAAGATCGCAAATTCTCAGTGTAAGAATTGGATCGCGGCAAATCTGCCTCACGTGGAAATCGTGGAAACTTCTTCCACTGCGAAAGCCGCGCAGATCGTCGCAGAAAAAAAAGAAGGATGCGCCGCGATTGCATCTTCCATCGCTGCGGAAATCTACGGACTGAGTTTGATCCGGGAATCCATCGAGGACCTCGCGGACAACACGACTCGCTTTTTAATCATAGGAAAGAATCAGTGCCCTCCTACCGGAAACGACAAAACTTCCGTCGTCTTCTCCTGTCCCGATAAACCCGGCGCTCTGTATCGCGTCTTAAAACCTTTCTTCGATCACCAGTTGAACCTTACAAAGATAGAATCCAGGCCGACGAGAAGAAACTCCTGGGAATATAATTTTTTCATCGATTTTAACGGTCATCAAAAGGACGAATCGATCCAAAAGGTTCTTTCCAGTCTGAAGGAAAATACGATCTTCTTAAGGGTGCTCGGCTCCTATCCGATGTCTCCTCAAATCCTGTGAAAACAGAATATTCTAATATTCTAATTTATGGACTGGGGCTGATGGGCGCCTCTCTGTCTCTGGCTCTCAAAAAAAGGGGGATCGGCTCCCACGTGACCGGAGTGGTAAGTTCTCTCAAGAGCAAGAGGTTGGGAGAATTTTTGAAGTCCGCAGATACGGTTCTGACGAGCGAAGAATTTCATTCTTTCAAACAATGGAAAGATTATGATTTTATCATATTCGGAGTTCCGGTCGATCTTACAGTGAAGTTGATCGCGGAACTTCCGCTCGATTTCGACGGGGTTTTGACGGACCTCGGATCGACAAAAAAGGAAATCATACAGGCGGTGGAAGCCCGATTTCAGAATTCCCATAATTATGTTTCCTCGCATCCTATGTGCGGATCGGAAGAATCAGGACTCGAGTCGGCCAACGTTTCTCTCTATGAAGGAAGGCTTTGCATTCTTACTTCTCCGAAAAACGCAAAGCCTGAAATCAAGGAAAGGCTGGAATCTTTTTGGAAGTCGATCGGAATGGACGTGATCGAAATTCCCGCGGTCGAACACGATTCGATCCTTTCTTATCTATCACATTCTCCTCATATACTTTCTTCCATCATGGCGGATTGGGCGGCCAATCAAAAGATCGTAAAACATTACACGGATCTCTCTCCGATTCCTCTCAACGGAGGAGGTTTTAGAGACATGACAAGAATCGCGGGATCCAATCCGAAGATGTGGGCGGCCATTTTTAATTCCAACCAGGACGAGATCTATCGTTCTCTTTCGGATTTTCGCGATCGTCTCGATATTATATTAGAAAAATTGAATCCAAAGAACACTCTGAATCCGCAGGAATGGGAAAAGTTTATGGAAACCTCCCGCAAATCCAGAGATTATATTTTGAAGAACCAGGATGATTCCAAGAAACACTAAACTCAAGTCCAAGGAAATACGAGTTCCCGGAGACAAGTCGCTTTCCCATCGTTCCGTTTTGTTCGCCGCCCTTTCCAAAGGGAAGTCGAAAGTCACGGGTTTTTTGGAGGCAGAAGACCCTTTGAACACGATGTCTGCGTTCACAAAACTCGGATTAAAATCGCAAAAGATCAAACCGGGAGAATACGAATTCGAAAGTCCCGGAAAAGACAAACTCGTTTCGCCTAACGTGGAATTGGATTTTGGAAACGCGGGGACGGGAATCCGTCTGTCTGCCGGACTCATCTGCGGACTTCCCGGAGTCAATGCGGTTTTAACCGGAGACGATTCCTTAAAAAAACGTCCTATGGGAAGAATCATCAAACCTCTCACTGCGATGGGGGCTTCCATCGTCGGACTTGGTGAAAAGGAAACAGCGCCGCTCCAAATTCAAGGGAAAAAGCTCGCTTCCTTCCGATACGAAAGTCCGATCGCGAGCGCTCAGATTAAATCCTGTTTGATGTTAGCTGCGATGGCTTCCGAAACGGAATTGGAATATTCAGAAAACATACTATCTCGCGATCATACCGAAAATATGTTTCGGTTTCTCGGAAATAAGATCGAATACTTCTCTCCTCTTCATTTTAAAATTTCTCCTCCGTATTCTTTGAACGGCGGTGAATTCAAGGTGCCGGGAGATATTTCCTCGGCCGCATTCTTTCTGGTGCTCGGAGTTTTGGCAAAAGAAGGGAATCTTTTGATTCAAAACATCGGACTCAATCCGGCGAGAACCGGGATTCTAACCGCGCTTAAACTGATGGGCGCCAAAATCGAAATCGAAAACGAAAGGATCGAATGCGGAGAACCCGTGGGAGATCTGAAAACCTATCCATCTACTTTAAAGAAAACGAATATTCCGGAAGAGTTGATTCCGTCGATCATCGACGAGATTCCGATTCTTTCCGTTGCCGGCCTTTTTGCGGAAGGCGGTTTCGAAATCCGTCACGCCGAAGAATTGCGAGCCAAAGAATCCGATCGAATCCATACGATGGTTTCCAATTTCCGAACGCTCGGAATCGAAGTGGAGGAATTTTCAGACGGCTACGCGTTAGACGGAACTTCAAAGAAGTCGAATGAAATCTGGGATTCTTTGTCTTCCGGGAAAAAAATCCCCATTCTTTCTTATATGGATCATAGAATCGCCATGAGTTTTCTGATCTTAAAGGCCCTTTCCGGTTTCGAATTGGAAATCGATGAAACTTCCTGGATCGAAACTTCTTTTCCGGGTTTCGAAACTTTGTTAAAGGATTGTCTGTATGAATGAGAACGTGATCGCGCTTGACGGGCCGGCCGGTTCGGGCAAAAGCACCGTAGCGAGACAAATCGCGGAGAAGATCGGATTCAACTACTTGGATACGGGGGCTTTTTATCGCGCTCTTACGCTTTTTTTACATCGCCTTTACGAAAAGACGCCTAACGCAGTGGAATTCTCCGAATGGGTGAAAACGAAAGAAGCCGAGTCCACGATCGGAGACGCTCATGTTCTCTGCGAATTCTCCTCAGGAAACGAAAATCGAATTTTGTTAAACGGAGAAGACGTTTCTCTTGCGATTCGAACGCCCGAAGTTACGAGGGAAATCAAACACATCGCGAACAAAAGGATCTATCGTGATTTTGTGAACAAGGAACTCCATTCTCTCGCGAAACTTCACAAACTTCTGATGGATGGAAGGGATATAGGGACCGAAGTTTTTCCGGATGCAAAATTTAAATTCTACTTAACTGCTTCTTCCAAAGTTCGAGCCGAAAGAAGAACTCTTCAATTGAAAGAGCAGGGAATTTCCGCGGACCCGAACGAGATAGAAAAAGAAATCATCCTCCGAGATAAATCGGATATGGAAAGGGATATCGCGCCACTCTATCAGGCAAAGGACGCAATCCTGATTGACACTGATATACTCTCCAAAAATAGTGTAATTAGCAAGATCCTCGAGATTCTGGATCGATGACCCCCGACATCCAGCGGATCCCAGACTACCATTTTAGCCGAGTAACCTACGCCCCATGACAAACAAGGAAGAGAAGTCCACTTTTGCAGAAGTATTCAAACAGTGGGAACAATCAATACACGAAGAACCGGAACTCCGGAAAGATCAAGTCGTTGAAGGAAAAATCGTCTCAGTAGACAACGACTACGTTTATGTGGCAATCGAAGGTCTCAAACAAGAAGGCCGTATTCCAAGAGGAGATTTCGATGAAACTCCGGAACGCGGAAATTATGTCTCTGCAATCGTAAAAAGAAAGGAATCCCAGGATTCCGGATGTATTCTTTCTAAGAAAGAAGCCGACCAAAGAAAAGGTTGGGAAATCGTCAAAGAAGCCTTTAAAAACAGCTATCAAGTTACCGGCCGTTTGGTGAATGAAATCAAAGGCAAAGGTTATATCGTAAACGTGGAAGGAGTGGATCTTTTTCTTCCCGCTTCTCAACTCAGCTATAAATTCAAAGAAGGCGAAACCTTCAAAAACAAGGAACTTGAGTTTAAGATCATCGAACTCAACGACCGCACTCGTTCCGGGGTAGTCTCCAGAAAAAAACTTCTGGATGAAGTGAACGAGGAAAAATGGGACGCTCTTCTTCTCAAACTCAAAGTCGGCGACAAGGTAACTTCCACCGTAAGCAAGATCGCATCTTTCGGAGTTTTCTGCGAAGTCGACGGAGTTACGGGTCTTCTTCGTCAAAGAGATATCTCTTACAAAAAATACGCACCGTTTAAACAATACTTTCAGATCGGTCAGGAAGTGGAACTTGTAGTTCTCGAACTCGACAAGGAAAACAACAAACTCGCGTTAGGTCTGAAACAACTCTACGAAGATCCTTGGGTCTGGGCTGAACGTTCTTTGGAAAAAGAAATGGTCATCCGCGGTACCGTAACTTCTCTTACGAAGTTCGGAGCGTTCGTAGAATTGAAGGAAGGTCTGGAAGGTCTGATTCACACGTCGGAACTTGCGTGGGCTAAAAAACCTCCTCAACCGAAAGACATCTTAAAAAAAGGTCAAGAAGTAGAAGCTCTGGTTTTGGACATCGATTTCAAAAACAGAAGACTTTCCTTAGGGCTGAAACAACTTCAACCGAATCCTTGGGATCAGCTCGGTCCTGAAATCCGCAGAGGAAACGTTCTCGAAGGCGTGATCACCGGCATCACAAAATACGGAGCTTTCGTAGAAGTTGAAAACGGAATCGAAGGTTTGATTCATATCAGCGATATCACTTGGGACGAAAAAGCTTCCAACCCGACTTCACAATTGAAGAAAGGCGATACCGTTAAATACATGATCCTCGACGTAAACTTGGACGCGCAGAGAATCTCCTGCGGTCTGAAACAACTCCTGGAAAATCCATACGAAATTTTCCGCAACGAACATCCGATCGGAACGATCGTAGAAGGAAAGATCAAGTCCATCAAAGAATTCGGAATTTTCGTGGAAGTGGCTCCCGGAATCGAAGGACTGGTTCATATCTCCGAAGTTCCAAACGGAAGGGAAACGAACATTCTGGAAGTTTACAAACCGGATGAAATCGTTAAAACCGCAGTCATCAAAGTGGACGTGAAGAATAAGAAAATTTCTTTATCCATCAAGGATTTCGACAAGGCTCTGGAAAGAGAAGAAATGTCCAAATACCTCAAAACTTCGGATACTCCTTCTCGTGAAAGTTTAGGAAGTTTCCTAAACACTTCGCTGAGATAAGAATCCAAAGTTAAGGACTGAAAGGATGAAACGATACGAAGTCGGTCAGACCGCAAAAGAAGTCAAAGTCGATCCTTACGCCGATTTTCAAGGCAGCAAGATCGAGTTGGCTCTGATTAAATTTTTCAGATCCATTGCGACTCATATCAAGGAAGTTCTGATCGGAGCAGGGGTGATTCTTGCAATCGTCCTTGCGGTCGTCACTTACGTTCAATACCAAGAGTCCCAATTCGAAAAAGGAACCATCGCGCTCGAAACTCTGGATAAAAAATTTCGTCTCAACCCTGCGATCGATTTGAAAGAGAAGATCCAGGCTTACGAAGAAGTTTCTTCACAATATTCTTCTAAAAAACTCGAACTCAGACTTGCAAAAATCCTTTCCGATCTTTATGCGAGAAACGGAGAATTTCAAAAGGCCGCCGACAAATTAGAATGGGCCGGTAAGAAGATCGACGAGCCGACGGAAGTAAAGGCGTATTACTTCTATCTGGCGGGAAATCTTCGTGAAAGAGAAGGGAATCTTGTTTCGGCTGAAACAAACTACGCAACCGCGGCCAATCTTCTTGCGAACACAAGAGAAGCAAACGGCTTCTTAGCTTGGAGTTTGTATCAAACCGGAAGATTGCAGGCGAAGAACGGTAAAAAAGCGGAGGCCATTCAATCCTTGAAGAAGGTTCTGGATCAGGATATCAAAACTCCAGCTTCCGATTACAATACCGTAAAACAATACGCAACTTTTCTACTCGTTCAACTCAACCAGAAAGGCTAATGCTTACACTGGCCCTGCCAAAAGGAAGACTCGCTACGGAGAGCATCGATCTGATGATCTCCAAAGGCTGGCTTTCCTCCAAACCGGATCCCGATTCCAAAGAACTGATATACAATGATCCTATGGGAAGAATCCGGATTCTTCTTGTGCGTTCGCAAGACGTGGCGACTTACGTCGAGCAATGCGCGGCGGACGCCGGAATCAGCGGCTGGGACGTCTTGAAAGAAGGCGGTTACGATCTCGCAACACCGCTGGATCTAAAAATCGGGAAATGCAGACTTTCTCTTGCCGCGCCTGAAGGATTTACATTGGAAGCGCGTCACCGAAAGATCCGCGTAGCTACGAAATATCCGAACCTTGCGAGAGAATTCTTCTTTCATAAGGGTTTGTCCTGCGAGATTTTCAAACTCTACGGGAGTATCGAGTTAGCGCCGTTGGTCGGTCTTTCCGATTGTATCGTGGATCTGGTTTCCACGGGCGGAACTTTAAAGGCCAACGGACTCAAGGAATTGGACATAATTTTAGAATCTTCCGCTCGACTCGTTTTCAATCGTTCTTCTCTTTACGGTAAAAGGAAGGAAGCTGTGGAGTTCATGGATTCTCTTTCAAATCTATAGAATTCAATTTGCAAGAGATCAATTCTCGGTTTGTCATTATCCGAGCTTGAGGAGCTCCGATCCGGACGGCTTTTTAGAATCGGATTCGATTTAAGGCGAAAAGGCCTTCATTCTTATCGATTCCACGAAATAATGGTTGAGGAATACCAGCCTCAAAAAATTATAGTTTAACAATTCATTTTCCCAAGAGGAAATCAATGGCAGTTCCCAAAAGACGCAAATCGAAATCAAAAGTAAGGACAAAACGGGCCCATCATGCCATCGGAAAACCAAATTTGGTTCCTTGTCCTAATTGTAATTCTTACAGACTTCCTCACAGAATCTGCCCAACTTGCGGATTCTATAAAACCGGAATCGTTTTAGAGCCGAAAGTCAAGAAGGCAAAAGAAGATAACTAACTCCTATGATGTGGGTCGCCGTCGATGTAATGAGCGGCGATTACGGGCCGGAGAAGATCATTGAAGGCTCCGTAAATGCCGTTAACCAGGATGGGGCTCACGTCGTCCTGGTCGGCAGAGAAGAAGAGATTGGGGAGATCCTCCTCAAGTTCGATTACGATACAACCAAAGTAAAAATCCAGCACGCTTCGGAAATCATCGACATGAACGATTCTCCGTCGATCGCCGTGCGCACACTTCAGGATTCTTCCGTCGTCCAAGCTACACAACTTGTTGCGGACAAAACCTGCGTCGGAATGTTTTCCCCCGGTAATACCGGGGCGACTATGGCTTCCGCGCTTTTATATTTGGGAAGAGTTCCCGGAGTTTTACGCCCTCCGATCGCCGCGCCGATTCCGCAAGAGAACGGTCCGCCGATGCTTCTCTTGGACGCGGGCGCTAACGTGGATTGCAAACCCGATTATCTTGCTCAGTTCGCCGTGATGGGTGAAATCTATTCTAAACTTATATTCAATATCTCTAATCCGAAAGTCGGAATTCTTTCCAACGGAGAAGAGGATAAAAAAGGGAACACTGTTTCTCTAAAGGCCTTCGAGATGATCAAAAAACTTCCGTTGAATTTCGTGGGCAACGTGGAAGGAAGGGATCTCTACGGAAGCGGAAAGGACGTGGACGTTGTCGTATGCGACGGTTTTACCGGAAACATCGTTCTCAAAGCGACGGAAGGTCTTTCCAAGTCCATCTTCAACGTATTGAGGGAAAGTATCAAACAATCCAGTCTTGCGCAAACGGGGGCTTTGTTGCTCAAGCCGACCTTTGCCGCGATCAAAAAACGTCTCGACTATGCGGAATACGGCGGAGCGCTTTTGTTGGGCGTGGACGGGGTTTGTCTGATCGGACATGGATCGTCTAACGCGCTCGCGGTTCAAAGCGCGATCCGAGTCGTGAACGAATGTGCAAAGCACCAAATCAACGATCGAATCGCAACCGATATCAAAAAATATAATATCTGATTCGAAAAAGAATCAAAAAAAAGAACGCTGCTTGTAGAGAATGTAAGACCCTTTAAGCAGGATTGAATCTTATGTTTGATGTGCAGAGATTGGCCAATTTTGCCCTTTCCGAAATTGAAAAATTCTCCAAAGAACACCCGAACGAAACTTTCTATACGTTTGCGATCGATTCCAGCCTGCTTTGTCTGAATTCGATCGAACATTTCGAAAAGTCCTTGAAAGAATTCGCATCCACAACTCCGCGATACTATGATTCTCCCGATCAGATTCGTAAATTGCGAGAAAGTCCGTCGTCATGGGCTTACAACGGCTTTGTCTGTTTTCGCACTTTAAACGACGCTGCAAAGAACGCTTCGGAATCGGGTCCCTTCGACGAAAATCTTTACGAAGAGCATTGCGGCCTGGACAAAGAAGAGCAAAAAGAAAGCGCTTACGCCGTGGCGATGGACGAGGTATTGGATATCCTAAAAAAAAAGGACGCCTTTCGAGTTCTCAAAAAGATAAGCGATTTTAGAATTTTGAGCGTTACTCACCCTGATTGAAAGGTTTCGCTTCTGCTTCTCGCTAAAATGAAGATTACATTTTGAAACAATCGCGGGAGCGATTTTACGATTCAATTCCAAGAATTTTCGGGAAGTCCTCCGACTAAAAAAGATTCTTACTAGTAAATGAGAAGATCCTCTGGGATCGATTTTTCGCAGAAGGATCTTTTGTCGTACTTCCGACAAGAGTTTCGAGAGGGGAATTCTACTTGGAAGAATTCGTTTTTTCTGATAGGGAAAGTCTTCCGGGGTTTCCGCCGTCGAAACTCAAGGATTTGCTCCCGAGGAGTCGCTCATCCACCCCTCCACCCAAGAAGCTCGGCGCGTAGAGCTCCTATGGGTCGCTATGCAGGGTGGGGCGCGCGAGTTTTACGGGGGAGCGTCGGAACTCCGACGGATCCCTATAGGATTTAGGCAACTTGCGGATAAGAAAATCTTTTCGAGAAGATATCTTGTAAATCTTTGGATTCTTTTTCGACAATTTCTTTGAACGTCCTATGATAGGCAGTCTCTTAAGTAAATAAATTTCGAAACTTCAATTCTGACGGAACGGTTTTAAGCCGGAATATTATAACTTATTCATGGATCTTGTCGAGGATTGGCTCATTGATCCGACGCGGATTTTGATTTTTTCGCGATACTGTGAGACAGGATTTGAAATTGCCGCGATAAAACGCTTAGCTAAACTTTCTAAAACTTCCTTTCTCGGATATCGCCTTGATTCTTAAATGCGCGAACGTGTGAGAAGAAATCATATTTTTTGAGGATCTCGGAAATTTTTAAAAATGAAAAAATGCCATTATCGGAATTTTTCTCGGTATGATTTCAGTCGAAGCGAAGTATTTTACAGATTGCACTGAATCCCTTTTCATACTATGGAATTTCATATTGAGATCGTTAATAGCAAATCATCAAGTCTAACGTTTTAAAAAGAACATCTCCTTGATTCGATTTTAAGAAAACTTCCCGAAATTTTAAAACAAGCGGACTTCAAGTTCGATTGCAAGAATTTTTTCGATTGGATTAATTTGCAGGAAGAATAAAAGCAACTATTTTGTGGACGATTGATAACAAACTCGGAAGATTTATCAATTTCGATTTCACGGCATATTTGAATTATCCGAGTTTAAGGATATTAGAAAATTGGAATGAACTTTTTTAAAATAAAAAGATCAAAAAATAAGTTTGTCATTTGTAGAATGAAAGGAATTCAATTAACTTATCGGCGGCCTTATGTTTGACGTTCCTAAACTCGCAGAATTTGCCCTTTCTGAAATCGAGAAATTTTCAAAGAAACAAACCGAGGAAACCTTCTACTCATTTGCGATCGACGCAAGTTTGCTTTGTCTCAATTCTCTCGAATCATTTAAGAGTTATCTAAAAGAATATTCCGCCAAATATCCAAAACAATACGATACGGATGAAAAAATCGAAAAAAGCAAATACAACCCTGGGGATTGGGCTTACCAAGGTTTTGCAAGTTTCCGCAATTTGAATCTGGAAGACGAAGAAGGTTTTCGAAACGGTCCTTTTGACGATGATTTGTATGATGAGCATTACGAAGCGGACGACGAAACTCAGAAGAACGCTGCCTATGCGAAAGCGATGAACGAAATTCTCGAAATCCTAAAAAGTAAAGACGCTTTTCGTCATCTAAAGAAAACTTCCGACTTTAGAATCATGAGAGTCGAACACGACTATTGAATGTATGAGCCAAAAATCAAAAGAGGGACAAAACGAAGTGCCGAAAAATAACCGAAAAATAATAGGCTTAGATTTAATTTTTCTCGTCCTCACTTATTTGATCGGAATTTCCATGAATCGTTTTTTGGGAATTGCGGGTGATCCTGAAAACCCGGAAAAATTGAATCCTTATATCCATCTTCCTCTCGTGATTTCTACCATTTCGCTTATTTACTTTGCGTCCATAGACGGACTTCTGCTTTTGGATAAGAAGGTCGATCGAAGAATTCTTATTTTTTCCGGCGTTTTTATCTTTCTGGTTCTTGTTTTGGAAGCGCTCGCGATTTCAAATTGGTTTTTATTCTTTTTCAGGATGTTTTGGAAAACGACAGCGGAATTAGAAGCGGATCGTCTTAACGGCATGGAAAGAATGAGATCCGAAGTGCAACAAATTATTTCCGGTGGTTTGTTTATCTTTGCAGTTGGAAAGATGATCGTTAGAGTGATCTGGAATTCTTTTTGGGTGAAGGCCATTCTTTTTTCGACTCACGCGGGTTTGATCAGAAAATCGGATTCTCTTTAAAGACCGTTTTTGATCTGTGAAATGTCCTCGCAGAAGTCGCTTCGATTTCCGTATGAACTAATAAAAGATCGACTCGATCTTCGAAGAAACGAACATTCCCGCGCGTTAAAGAATATACAATGAAATGATTATGAAGATAAGACTCCCGAAAATATATTCTATTCTTTTTGCTTCAAGGCTGTCGATCCTAACGCTCGGAGCTTTTGGCTTTGTATGTAAGTCAGGAAGCCCGTCAGAACCCGGAAGTATAGCGAAACCATTGATCGAAAGACATCGCTGTCTTGATATGATTCGTTCTTTGAAAGAGTCCGATTACGCGAAC
The DNA here is from genome assembly GCF_002811985.1 of Leptospira adleri. Lineage (GTDB taxonomy): Bacteria > Spirochaetota > Leptospiria > Leptospirales > Leptospiraceae > Leptospira > Leptospira adleri. Next base: position 55,038 of record NZ_NPDU01000021.1, on the reverse strand, counting down.
GTGAAAGAAAACTCCGATCGGAATCAAGTCGAAATTGAGAAAAGGAGAATCCTGGATTTTATGAAAACGGAATGGAAATATACGGAGAAGGTTCTTCCGGAGAATCAATTTGTTCGATACGAGGTTTCCATTGTAGACGGTTTTTACTGCGCGATCGCGGATAGAAAACTGAAAGTAAATGCGGAAGATCCATCGCTCCAATGCGGGATCGAATACGTTTTTAAATCGAATCCTTTTGAATATCTTACGGTTAACAGATACGCTCCTCATTGTCCGCCGGAATCGTAGATGTCGATGCGATAAGCAAAAGAAGCGCAGATTCTTCTTTGAATTGAATTCTTTAGTTCAAAGTTTTTTCTCAAGAATCGAAGAACTCGCCGGGCAAAGAGAGACAAATTCTTCCGTCCTTTTGATTTCTTCCGGAAGAGAATCTCTTTCGACTTCCCGATATCCTAATTTTAGAAAGAATTCCTTCGCTGTCGTCGTTAAGAGGAATAGTGTTTCGATTGGAAGTAGTCGAGCTAGATCTTCTATTCTTCGCACCGGCTGTGTTCCCAATCCTTTTTTTTGAAAATCCTCAACCACCGCCAAGGAACGCAACAAGGCAAATTTACCCGGTAATTCCAAACCGATGGCCGCCTTGAGTTCGGATTCATTTCCAAAACCGATAAAAAGATTTAGATCCTGATTTTTAAGGTCTTCTACGGGAAGGCCTTTGTCTTGAGGAAGATCCAAAACGTTCTGAAAAGAAGGATGAAAGAAAAAGCCGAGTGTCGGCATGGAGAATTCTTTTTAAAAATTCGGAATTCTCAAAGTAAGATCGTTGACATCTTTATCGTATAATTACGATAAAGAATATGGCGATCAAAAATAGGTCTAAGTTTGCAAGAGATAAGAGGAGATTGGCGGATTTCTCTAAGTCTTTGGCGCATCCGGCTCGATTGGCGATTCTACAGACGATTGCCGAAAAAAAAGAATGTATCTGCGGCGAAATCGTAGAAGTTCTTCCTCTCGCGCAGGCGACCGTTTCGCAACATCTCAAAGAACTCAAAGAGATCGGGTTGATCAAGGGAGAGATCGAAGGGAACAAATCCTGTTATTGTATCGATTGGACCCGATTGAAGCAATTCCAGGAAGAATTGAATTCTTTTTTCCAAAATCTTAATCAATTAAAAAAATCACAAAGCGAGAATTGTTGCTCATGAAAAAGCCGAACATACTTGTTCTTTGCACGGGTAATAGTTGCAGGAGTCAAATCGCCGAAGGATGGTTGCGACATTTTTTGGGCGATCGCGCGTCGATTTTTAGCGCGGGAATTACAACGCATGGAGTCAATCCTAGAGCGATTCAAACGATGAAAGAGGTCGGCATCGATATTTCGAATCATTCTTCCAATCATATCAACGAATACAAGGACGTTGACTTCGATTATATTCTCACGGTTTGCGATCATGCAAGAGAGAACTGTCCTTATTTTCCTTCGAGAGCTCGGAGGTTTCATCAGAATTTTCCGGACCCTGCAAAAGCTATCGGCACTGAAACGGAAATCATGAAAGAATTCAGAAAGGTTCGCGAAATGATCCGAGTCTATTGTCAAAACTGGATCGAAGAGCTGAAGTTAAGTTCCGGTGAGGAGAGAGCTTAAGATTAACATGACAACTATATCAAAATTATTTAATAGAGAATGTCAGTGTATCACTATCGAAAAGGAAACTCTCGATAAGAGTTTTCTACAAAAAATTAAAAACTCCATGAGCGCTGAGAATTCGGATCTCGCTTCTTTGACTGACCGTTTTTTCGCTTCGAGCGCTTCCTTTTTAGATCCGAGCGATTTTCGCAAGATCGAAAGGACCATTCAGGTAATTCAGAAAATTCTTAACAATGAAATCGTGAGAGACGAAATTCTTAAAGAATTTCCTGAGAACTTAAGAGGACGTTTTTCCAGAGGCGGCGTTTTTCTGAGTTTCGATTTTCATCTTGCAAAAGAGGGTCCGAAGTTAATCGAAATCAACACGAACGCGGGCGGGGCTTTTTTGCAGACCAAACTCGTGGAAGCACAAAAGGAATGCTGCCCCGAAGTAAGGGAAGCGCTTGCGAGTCCGGAGGAAATTTTAAAGATCGAGGATCGTTTTTTTGATTCTTTTCTCGAAGAATGGAAATCTGCCGCTAAAGAAGGAGTTCCTACTTTTATCGCGATCGTCGATAAGAGTCCGAAAGATCAGTTTTTATTTCCTTAGTTTCTTTTGTTTCGAGAGATGTTTTTATCGAGAGGAATTTCTTGCGAGATTGTCGATCCGGAACTTCTAAACTTAGAGGAAAACGGCTTTCTTACTTTTGAAGGAAAGAAGGTGGATCTTATTTATAATCGCCTCACTGATTTTTATCTTTCGGATTTGCAGAATCAAAAAATTAGAACTTCTTGGGAATTGGAGAGAACTGTCGTAACTCCGAATCCTCTTGATTACGAACTCTACGCGAAAAAAACGAATTTGATTCTTTGGAAAAACGAGGAGTTCCTACGACATGCAGGCGTGGAAGAATCCGACCTAAACGTTTTGGCAAATTCAATTCCGATTACCGGAATCGTAAAAAAAGAAAATGCAGAGACGCTCTGGAAGGATCGAAAAAAATTCTTTTTCAAACCTGCATCCGGCGGTTATGGAAGCAAGGCCGCTTACAGAGGCGAGAAACTTACCAAAGCGAAGTTCGAAGAAATTTTGGAGGGAGAAAATATCTTTCAAGAGATCGTTCTTCCGTCTGAAAGGATTCTTCTCAAGGACGGCGAAAAAGTTCCTTATAAGATGGATCTGAGAACTTATGTGTTTCGGGAGGAGATCCTACTTTTAGCGGCTCGCTTGTATCAAGGTCAAACGACGAATTTTAGAACCCCGGGCGGAGGTTTTTCACCCGTTTACATTCTCGGTTTTGATTCGTCCTTCGAGTAAACTCACAAAGGAAAGGTTTTCGGTTTTCTGCATCTATTTTTTTGGAAAAGAACCCTTTCGACAAAACGACTTTGGCTCTTTATAAAAGACCTTCTCGAATCAAAGAAAAGTGTGAGTTCCTACTTTTTCAACTGACAGAGGACTTTGTCGAATCAAAGAAAAGTATGAGTTCCTACTTTTTCAACTGACAGAGGACTTTGTCAAATCAGAGAAAAGTATGAGTTCCTACTTTTTCAACTGACAGAGGACTTTGTCGAATCAAAGAAAAGTATGAGTTCCTACTTTTTTCCGATTTCACCGAAGGATGATTCCTTTGCAAAAAACTATTCTCCGGATAAAAACACAAAAGCAGAACGTCCGTTCTGTCTTACGGTCTTAAAAGCGGGAAAACTCCCTTGACCCGGTATTCGACCGAAATACTTTAGCCGCAGAGCACCCGAAAGGAAAGAATTATGATCGATTTAAAAGGTAAAAACGCTGTTATCACCGGATCCGCGCGCGGAATCGGAAAATCCACAGCCCTCGTCCTTGCAAAAGCAGGAGCCAATATTGTTATCGCAGACCTCAATGAAGAATCCAGCAAGGCAACTGCGGAAGAAATCGCAAAACAAACCGGTGTAAAAGCCATCGGAGTGGGGACCAACGTAGCGGATTCCGAATCAGCGGCAAATGCCATCAAAGCTTGTGTGGAAGAATTCGGTTCCGTAGATATTCTCGTAAACAACGCGGGAATTACCAAAGACACTCTTCTCATGAGAATGAAAAAAGAACAGTGGGATGCGGTGATCGCGGTAAACCTAACCGGAACTTACAACTGCACTCAAGCCGCGGTGAAATATATGATGAAGAATCCGAACGGCGGATCCATCATCAATCTTTCTTCGATTGCCGGCGTAAACGGCAACATCGGACAAACCAACTACTCGGCTTCCAAAGCGGGCGTGATCGGTTTTACAAAAGCGGTAGCTCTGGAAATGGCGTCTCGCAAGGTTCGTTGTAACGCGATCGCTCCGGGTTTTATCGCGACGGAAATGACCGACGCTATTCCCGAAAAGATCCGACATGCAATGGTCGCGGCGATTCCTCTGAAAAGAGCCGGACTTCCGGAAGATATCGCGAATACCATCGCATTCCTAGCGTCCGACATCTCATCTTTTATTACGGGTCAAGTAATAGAAGTGAACGGTGGAGGATTTCTTCCCGGCGTTACCGAATAATTATTTTCGAAAGATTCTTCCATTCCGAAACGGAGTGGAAGAATTTTCAATTTTCCTTATTTCCTTTAATTCGTTCGAAAAAAAGAATTCTCCCTCGATTCTTCCAAGCTCATCCTATTTAAATTTTTCTTTTCACTTTTTTAGATTTTTTTTTTCGGAATCAAATCGCAGAGAAGGAACGGTTTTCATTCTAAAAGGATTCTAATGAGACAATCTCTTATCAAAAACGAGTTTTTCTCTTCGTTAGAATCGACGTGCGGAATGACTCGAGGACTTCTCTGAAAATCATCGTTCATCATTCTTAAAGATCGCGTTCGTTCCGAAATGAGACGGCTTTTATGAGTTCTTTTCCGCAAAGCAGAAGATCGTTTCTGAATGATAAAAATCGAATTGAAAAACAAAAACTTGGGAACAATTTGAGGGAGTTTTTTTCTGAAAAAAAGTATATTGGCTTGCCAAATATTTTCGGAATTAAATCTATAAAATTCGGTGGATTTTATATCCACCTGACTAAATCTAACAAAAAATCATCATACCACAAAATGTGGTACGGAGGAAACAATGGCAGACTTTGAAAAAGTTAAATCTATCATCGTAGAACAACTTGGAGTGGATGAATCTGAAGTTACACCTGAGGCTCACTTCATAGACGACCTCGGTGCAGATTCTCTGGACACAGTTGAATTGGTAATGGCTCTCGAAGAAGAATTCGGAATCGAAATCTCTGACGAAGACGCTGAGAAAATTCAAACTGTTGGTGACGTAACAAAGTTCATCGACAACCTCAAGTCCTAATCGTTTGAGACTTTCCGGGTTCTTCACGGAACTCGGAATTCTTTTTTCCTTCCTTTGATCTTTAAAAAATCAAAAACTCTTTCTCCTCACAAAAACCCCGAGCGGGTCAAAACTCTACAGAAACTTTCCAAAAAGATCAGTGTCAAATTTTCCAATCTGGAATTTTATAATACCGCATTCATTCATAGTTCTTATAAAAATGAGAATCCGGAGATTTCGGAGGACAACGAACGTCTCGAATTCCTCGGAGATTCCGTTCTTGGTCTTGTGGCCGCGCGTTATCTTTTCCAAAACTATCCCAAAGCGAGCGAAGGCGAATTGTCCCGGATTAAATCGAGAATCGTCTCTACGCCCATTCTAAACACAATCTCGGAGAAGCTGGGTCTTTCGGAATACCTCTTGTTGGGCAAAGGAGAAGCAAGTTCTCAGGGAAAGGGAAGGCGTAAACTTTCGGCGAACCTTTTCGAGTCCTTGGTCGGAGCGATCTATTTGGATCTCGGATTCGAGGCTTCCGAAAAATTCATATTGAAACACCTAATAGAATTTGCGGAAAATCCGGAAAAAGAAGAATCTGTCAGAGACTACAAAACTCAACTCCAAGAATATTCGCAGAAGAATTTTAAGGTTCTTCCCGTTTACCGAATGAAAGGAGAATCGGGTCCCGATCACGCGAAAGTTTTTCAAGTTTCCGTTCGGATCCGAGATCAATGGGAAGCGAGCGGAAGCGGAGTGAGTAAAAAAGCCGCGGAACAAAACGCGGCTAAAGAACTTTACAATCGGATTAGGAGAGGGTCTTAAAAGAAAACGTCCCTCGCCAAATCAAGATTCAACGAATGAAAGGACGACAATCATACACTATGGATTTTTTCTTTAAAAAGAAAGGAATGCGAGTTAGAGTCGCGGCTCTTATATTCAATTCCCAAAACGAAATCCTTCTCATTCAACAAAAGAAAAAAGATTCTTACTATTGGCTTTTGCCGGGCGGCGGTATCGAATTCGGTGAAAGCGCGGAAGACGCTCTTCGGAGAGAATTGAAAGAAGAACTTTCTCTCGAAATGAAATCCGCGGCTTTCCTTCTTTTGAACGAATCCATCGAACCCGGCGGTAAAAGACATCTCATTCAACTCGTATTTTTAGTGAACGTAAAAAAAGAAGTTCCGGAACTCAATCTCAATGAAAAGGCGATCACCGGTTTCGGATATTTCAGTCCGGCCGCAGTTCGGGAAATGGATCTAAGACCCGATATCAAAACTTTTCTTTTGGAAGGGGATTTGAGTCCGGCGCCCTTTATCAAAAGCACCTGGGTATCTGAAAAAAAATGAGTCATATCGAAACCATTCCTGTAAACACGGAACACAAATCTGTTTCAGTGCAGCTTCATACGGACCTTACGGGTTTATCCGAAGAGATCGCAAAACTTCCCGGAGTCACTTCGATTTTCCTGATCACAGAAAGATCGATTCATTCCATCTATGCGAAGTATTTGGAAAAAGAACTTTCCTCTCTTGGTATTCGTTTTCAAGAGATTTACATCAAAGGCGGAGAGAAGACAAAGCATATCGGAAAGACCGGCGACGTCTACAACCAGCTCATCAAACACGGCGCCGATCGTAAGTCGTTGATTCTTGCTTTCGGAGGAGGAGTTGTCGGAGACTTTGCGGGCTTTATCGCTTCGACCTATTTAAGAGGAATTCGTTTTGTTCAGATTCCCACAACTCTTCTCGCTTGCGTGGATTCTTCCGTGGGCGGCAAGGTCGCAGTGAACGCAGATCTTGGTAAGAATATGATCGGTTCCTTTTATCAGCCTGAATTTGTTTTCGCTCCATTGTTCGCTCTTTCCACACTTCCGGATCGGGAATGGAGATGCGGCCAAGCAGAGATCATCAAACATTCCCTTCTTTCCGGCGGAGAATACTGGGAAAAGATAAAACAACATTCATTCCAAGATTTGAATGTGGATTCCGGTATTCTTCCCTATTTGATCGCGGAATCCGTTCGCTTCAAGGCTTCCGTAGTCTCCAGCGACGAGAAGGAAACGGGTCTTCGAAAAATTCTAAACTTGGGACATACGACGGCGCACGCTATCGAATCCGTTACGAAATACAAAAAATATTCGCACGGAGAAGCGGTCGCGATCGGACTTGTGACCGCGCTTCTGATCAGCGAGGAAAAATCCGGTCTGGATCCGACTACCACTAAGGAAACGATCGAATCTTTGAAGAATTACGGACTTCCGTATCAGACAAAATTGAAATCGAAAGAACTCGCCAAACACATGCTTCACGATAAAAAGAACGTAGGCGGTTCTATTCGTTTTGTGCTTCTGGAAAAACCGGGTTCTCCCGTTTACGATGTTCCGGTCGATTCCCGCGATATCATCCTGAACATTCGAAAACAAAAAGGTCTTTGATGAATTTCGAAGTCGATTTTTTCAAGTCCATCAATCCTTTGATCCTTCTCAAGATGAAGGAAAGAAGTTTAGCGGAAGAGCTGATTCTTATCGTCTATTTTATTCTCTTTTTGATACTTTTTTACAGAGTGATTCTTTTCGTTTTGGATTTTTTCCGCCCGACCGTGGACGTCACCGCGCGTTACAATCGAAGAAAGATGGCGCGAATGTCCTTCGTCATCCTAGGTTTGATCACTCTTCTTCCAGTGGTATTTTCCGGACTTTCCTACCTGCCCACGGTAATGGGACTTGCGGGCGCGGGGATCGTCATCTCTCTGAAAGACATCACTCTGAATTACGTAGGTTGGTTTTTTATCCACGGAAGCAACGGTTTCGAGGTGGGAGATCGGATCGAAATCGAAGGCGTCCGGGGAGACGTGATCAATATCGGAATGAACCGTTTTACTCTGATGGAAATTTCCGCGGACCCCAAGTCGGACCAATCCACAAACCGTCTCGTTCATTTTCCGAATCACTACGTCATCCTAAAACCGATCGTAGTCGTTAAGGACAAGATGAATTACGTCTGGGACGAAATGAGAATTAAAATTCCATACGATTCCGATTTTGAAAAAGCGGAAGAATTGCTCAACGGCATCATTCAAAACAACGCGATCATCGATCAGGAAGAAATCGATTATACTCTGCAGGAACTTTCTAAAAATTATCTGGTTCGCCTAGGAAAGACCACGCCGATCGTTTATCTTTCTCTCGAAGAGGGCGGGATTCTTTTTTCTCTCCGTTATCTGACTCATGTTCGGGAAAGAAGGGATATGAAAACGAGAATCGCTCATACGATTCTGAAAGAGTTCAAACTGTTCCCGGGTATTCGAATTTTATAATATTCTTTCCCGCCTCCGGAACTGTTTCGATAATATAAACACAGATCAATGTTTAGAACCAGATTTAAAAAAGAGATCGTCGCGGAATTTCTGCCTCCGAAACGAAAAACAAAAATACAAAGACTCATTCTCCTTTGCGATGGAATGCCTTCGATCCCGAAGAAGCAGGATCTTATGGAATTTCTTTCCTCCAAAGGTTACTGGGTGATTTATCCCAGATATCGCGGAGCTTGGGAAAGCGACGGAGAATTTTTGAAAAAATCCCCTCACTTGGATATCAAGGATATCATCGATGAGATTTCGATCGGCAATAAGATCCGCGAAAATTCTTTTTATAAAACCTTCGATCTGAAGCCCGAGGAAATTTTTGTGATCGGCGGAAGTTTCGGAGGTGCGACCGCGATTCTTTCCTCTTTGGATTCTCGAATAAAAAAGGTGATCGCAAATTGTCCCGTTGTCGATTGGAAGATCCTAAAGGAAGAACAATCCGCCGAAACCGCAAATCCGAACTACGTTTCTTTTTTGAAGGAAACGTTTGGAAACGCGTATCGACTTTCTGAAAAAAATTGGAAAAAACTTTATGACGGAAAATTTTTCAATCCGGCTTTTTATGCGGACGAATTGGATCCGAATAAAATCCGCATGTTTCACGCCGCGGACGATCCTTACGTATCCGCGAACGTTGTGAAAGACTTTGCGGATCGGACAAAGATCGAACTCAAACTTCTCAAACGCGGAGGCCATCTGAGTACGGATCGAACCGTGAGAAAGTATTGGGATGAGATTCACCGCTTTTTTATCTCAAAATAGAAACATATCTTTCGATCGCCTTTTGTTTTATGATTTCAATTTTATCATCGATTCGTTTATCTAAACGAACGGCTGTCGGGAAGTTACAAAAATGAAACGAAAAATCGTCGGAATATTCTTAAATCTAATCTTTCCCCCGTTCGGTTTTTATTATCTCAGAGACCGTTTTTTGTTTTGGATTTTTTACGGATACTCGTTGTTTGCGGGTCTGCTTGTTTCCGTTTTTACTTACATTCTTTTTGAGAATCGCTCTGGAAAAGCCGCGTTATTCTTTCTTATCATTTGTCTCTTGTCGAATTGGGGAATTCTTATCTTTGCGACGCTTGCAAGCGAAGCGAAAACAAAAACATCGGCTTTTCGACGTTTCCCTTCACCGTATTGGTTTTTGCCGGTGAGCGTTCTTTTTCTTTTGTTTTTCGGAATCGCCGTCGACGAACTCCTGAAGGATAGAATTTTAAAAGGGAAGGTGCAACTTTCCTCCGGAATGGTCCCGAGTATAAACGTAAACGATACCTTCTATATTACGGAATTGTTTTATAAGAAGGAACTGAAGCGGGGCGATATAGTCGCTTATCAAAATGAAAAAGCGGGTCGTCAATCTCTCGGCCGGATCGTAGGTCTTCCCGGAGAAACGATTTTGATAAGCGAAGAGATCACTTCGGACGGCTTTTCCGTCACGAGAATTTTTGTGAACGGAGAAAAAGTCCCGCAGGAACGATCGGATAAAAAGGCGACGAACTTTCATTCCGGTTTGGACGCTCAAGAAAGGATCGTTCTTCTAGAGGCTCTCGGCGATCGTCTCGTTCCCGTCTTGGAATCAAAATCCGATTCGGGAATCGTTCTTTTTCCTAAGGTCAAGCTTGCGGAGGACGAGCTTTTTCTTTTAGGGGACAATCGAGACGGTTCTATAGATTCTCGTATGCTCGGGCCGGTTGGTTTTGATCGGTTGATCGGAAAGTTCGCCTTTACCTATTTGTCCTCGAATCAGGATCGAGTTCCGTCCAAGATCTGTAACGGGGATTCTGATTATTTTTGTACTATAAAAAGATTTTATAAAATTATAATATTGGGAAATGTTCGTTGGGGTTATTTAGGTTTTGACAACTCTCGGTGAAAGAAATGATTTAGAGCTTTGTCCTAGGATTTAAAAAAAGTAGGAACTCATACTTTTTAGAATCTCACAAAACGGTTCAAAACCTCCAAAAAAAGCCGCAATGGGCCGTGATTTGCGGGAACTCCCGCTTTTTGAAGAATTTTCGGGTTCTAAACATGCCCGTCGGTTTTTCGAGGGATTCTTAGCTCCCTAAAGACTTTGATTTTGATGAGCTAAATTGGAAAATAAAACGGAATTGTAGGAATTCCCACAAATTAGAATTTAAAAAAAGAATTGCAAACGGACCTAAAGTCCGTTTGCGATAGATTACGGAAAATTCCGTCTTTACCGGATTCTTACAAAAGGAACGTTAGACGAAATGGAACGCTTGCCTATTGGAGAGAATTTCGAAATCACAAAATTAACCTCTCGATCTTCGGCGCAAAGATTGAACCCGCGGATTCTTCCGGATCAATGAATCTTATAGATCTGTAAAAAATCCACGCTTCGTACGCTCGTGCCCGGAGCGCCGGAAAGAATTACGACCTTGTCTCCCGGAAAAAGAAACTCATCTTCTTTGAGTTTTTGATTCATATAGGCGATCATATCTTCGAGCCTCGTGAAAAACGGCATCACGAACGGAATCACTCCTCTGTAGAGTTTCATCTTTCTTGCGGTCGTTGCGAACGGAGTAAAGGAGTAGATCGGAACTTTCGGTCTCATCTCGGAAGTGATCAGAGCGGAATAACCGCTTCTCGTAAAGTTCACGATCGCTTTTGCGTGAATTCCGTGCGCGATTTCTCTCGCGGCGTTTCCGAGCGCGGTTCTTTCCGATTCCAAAAACGTCTTCTTGATGTTCCAATGAATCTCATAGATATGATCGATGGTTTCCGTTTCCTGTATGATCTTCGACATAATCTCCACCGATTCAACGGGATAGTGTCCGCTCGCGGATTCCGCGGATAACATCACTGCGTCCGTTCCGTCCATCACCGCGTTTGCTACGTCGCTTGCTTCGGCGCGAGTCGGTCTCGGATTTTCGATCATCGATTCCAACATCTGAGTCGCTGTGATCACAGGTTTTCCGGCCTGGTTGAGTTTGTAGATCAATTCTTTTTGAAGAATCGGAACCTTCTCCGTTTCGATTTCGACTCCGAGATCACCTCTCGCGATCATGATTCCGTCGGCGCGTTCGATGATCTCGTCGATGTTTCCGATCGCTTCGGGTCTTTCTATCTTCGCGATCAGTCCCGTATATGTTCCCTGCAAAAGAGATCTTGCCAGTTCCAGATCGGCGCCGGTTCTCACGAAGCTAAGAGCAACGTAGTCGACTCCCAAGGAAAGCGCGAACTTCAGATCTTCTATATCCTTCTCCGATAAGGCAGGCGCGGAGATCGGAGTTCCCGGAAGATTGATCCCTTTGTTGCTCCAGAGAATTCCTCCCACGACGACTTTTAACATCGCAGAATCGGAAGTTTTGGAAATGACTTTGAGAACGAGCTTCCCGTCGTCTATGAGAATCTTATCGCCTTCTTTGATGTCTTGAATCAGATTCGGATAAGTGCAGCCGATCGTTCCCTCGTCGCCGGGAAGTTCCGCGTCCGGAACGATTTTGATTTCCTGGTCCTTATGGAGTAGAATGGAGTTTAACTTTAATTTCCCGGTTCTTATTTTCGGACCTTGCAGATCCGCCATGATACCGAGAGGAAAACCGGAGATTTGCTCACATTTTCGAAGAGTCTCGTAAACTCTTTTGTGGGAATCGTGAGTTCCGTGTGAAAAATTCATCCGTGCAATGTCCATTCCGGCTTTGAGAATGGAAAAAATAGACTCTTCCGAAGAGGAAGCGGGGCCGATTGTGCAAACGATTTTGGTTTTTTTCCCGTTTAGGGTTTTCATGAACGGCAATTTTAAAGAAATGCCTTCCGTTGTTCCAGCGAATATTTCCTCTTTACGAACGGAAAGAGGAAATTAGAATGAACCAAAAATAGGCGTCCTCTCCTTGGAGAAGCAGTTAGAACGAATTGGATTAGTGTATCATCCGGATTATAATATGGATCTGGGTCCCCACGTATTTCCGGCAAGGAAGTACCAGATGGTTTATAATCTCGTAAAACAAGATCCTAAACTTGCGAATCTTTATGTTCACAAACCGGATCCGGCCAAAGAAAAAGAATTGGCCCTGGTCCACACAAAAGAATTCTTAAAAGATTTTTTTTCTCTCAAACTCACGGAAAGAACCCAATATTCCGAGCTTCCTCTTACAAAACAAATTGTCGAAAGTTTTGTGCTCGCAGTCGGCGGAACGATTCTCGCCGCTGAACTCACTCGAAAGTATAGATTTGTCTATCATATCGGCGGCGGATTTCATCACAGTATGCCGGATCGCGCCGAAGGGTTTTGTTATCTCAACGACGCGGCGATTGCGGGAAAATTATTTCTGAAAGAGAATCCGGGTAAAAAAGTGTTGTTCATCGATTTGGATCTTCATCAGGGAAACGGAAATTCCATCGTATTTCAGAACGAGCCCAACGTGTTTACGTTTTCCATGCACCAGGAAAATCTTTATCCCAAAAAGGAAAAATCGGGGATGGACATCGCCCTCGACGAAGGCACGGATGATAAAAAGTATCACGCTCTTTTGGAAGAATCCCTGGATCAAATTCAATCTTCCTTTCAACCGGATCTTATCTTTTATATCGCCGGAGCCGATCCTTTCGAAGGAGATTCTTTAGGAGATCTGAAACTCACCTTTCAAGGATTGAGAAAGAGGGATAAGATCGTCAGGGACTTTGCAATTCGAGTCGACGCTCCCGTCGTGATTCTTCCCGCGGGAGGATACGCTAAGGACTTTCACGATACGGTGACGATTCACTACAATACGATCAAGGTATTTGCGGCCGATTGAAGTTATGGGAATCTTCTCGGATTCGGATAAGAATAAGGGCAATCCCGGTTTTTTGGACGGTCAAGAACTCGGGATGATCGACATCTCCCGCGAATTTCAGACTTCTCTCGGAATAGAAAACACTCTATTCAATCGTTTCACGATAGACGAAGTAAGAGTGATGATGGAAGAAGCCGGGATGTTTCGGATTCTTCAGGCAAGGGGATATTCCGATTTTCAGATTTCCTTAGACGGAATTTCCGAAATGGACAATCGAATTTATATCAAGGATCCTTCCGGCGGGATTCTGGTTCACATGCGTTTAAAATTTTCAGACTTTCAGTTTAAAAAGCTGGATCAATCCTACAAGCTCGTTTATATTGACTGGCTCCTGACTCAGAATCTAAAAGCGAAAACGATGATAGTCAAAAAGAAACTCCATCAAGGTCAAGAATTTCCGGGTTTAAGCGTGATGAATGAGATCACAAGTTTTATCCGAATTCTTGCGACCAAAATGGGCGCATACGGAGCTTTTAATATTCCGGAATACTTTCACGATGCGGTTCTTTTTCATAAATCGTTTCAATTCGTCGATCCTGAAAAAGAGGGAAAGTTTCGAGCGATTCTTCAATCCTTTAGCAGAACCAATCTGAGGGAACTCAGCAATGAAATTCACGGCGAGAAAATCTGCGATTCCGCGTCTGGAGACGTCTACGTCTGGAAATACGGAGAGATGGTATCCTGTATCAGCAGCTATCTCGAATCGGCGCTTTTTGACGAAGAATATTATAAAAAAGTGAAAAAGATCGTTTCAGGTACTCATTATATAAGGAAAGTCTAATATGGCAGAGTTTTCCCTAAGACCGGAAATTATCATTCTCGACGACGACAGAGACGTGGGCGAGACGCTGGAACTAATTCTTACCAAATTGGGTTATCAGAGCGTTTTTTTTGATTCCGTAGAACAGGGGAAACAGTATTTCGAAAAGGAATTAAACCCGATCGTTTTTCTGGATATTCACATGCCTGGAAGCAGCGGACTCGAAATACTTCCTTATTTTAAAAACTTAGAATCCAAAACTCAGGTCATTATGATGACCGGAGAACGCGACATCAACAACGTAGTAACTTCCTTGACTCACAAAGCGAGCGACTTCCTTTTAAAACCTTTTTCGATTCAGACAGTGCAGGTTGCGATTCAAAGAGCATACGATTATTATACTATTCTAAAGGAACGGGATCTCAGAGACGAAGTGATCATGCGGGATCTTCGTCTCGCCTCAAGGGTTCAGGGAAAAATTTTCTCGATTCCGGATCTTTCTCCGTTTCGAGTGGAAGCGGATATCACTCCCGTCTCCTTTGTGAGCGGCGATTTTAACGTAATTCTTAAAAAGGAAAAATCGATCCTGTTTTTACTGGGAGACGTGGAAGACCACGGAGTCACTTCGGGTTTGATCGCTCTTTTGATGACGACCCTGGCTCGGGAGGAATTTAAGAATTCGGACAATCCGACGGAGCTTCTCGGGAAGATGAACCAGGAACTCTGTCTTAACATCGGAACTCACAGTATGACAGCCGCTTGTGTGATTCTTTTTCCGGAGAAAAAAAAGTTGGTCTATGCGAGGGGAGGTCATCCGTTTCCGGTTCACTTTCACAGGGAAGGTTTTTCGTTTTTGAAAGAAAAGTCCGGTCAGTTGATGGGAATTCTGGAAGACGTCGACTTCCCGAGTCACGAGGTTTCCGTAAATTTCGGAGACGTTATCTTTCTTTTCACCGACGGGATCATCAACAATCTGAATCATCCTCTGATCGAAGAGTTGAATCAAATCCACAAATCGGGCGACGATACGATCAAAAGAATGAAAAACGCGTTAGACACTTATGTTCGTTCGGCGATTCCGGCTCGAGAATACAGGGACGACGCCTCGTATGTCCTGCTGGAAATCCCTTGAATCTTTTCGGTTTCCCGAATTTAGAAAGCACGCTTAAGGGTTTTTCCCAAAAACTAAAAAAGTAGGAACTCATACTTTTTCAGAATGGTTCGGTACGTTTCAAAGTTTTCGGCGACCGATAGGCCGGATAACGCTGTGTTTTGTAGGAACTCACACGAAAGATTCGAGTTTAATAGATCAATATTCTTTCTTACACTTCTTAGGTTTTGAGACAAGACCTGGATCCAAATTGGAACAAACTAAGTTTTAGCCGAATTTCTCTCAAAACAGACTTGAAGTCCGATATAACCTTTTTTACGGGAGTTTATCCTTTGTCGGACCAAATGTTCGATGGAAATTTCGGTTTACGGCGACCAATGGATACCCTCGACGGGCGGATTTGATTTCGATCCGACTCGATCAATCCTCTTCTTGAAATTGAAAAAGTTCTTTCGGAAGATCCTTCATTGGAACATACGGAAAAGTCCCTTTTCGAATATTAAAAAAAACTAATTCAGGAAGACTAAAGAACGCGGATTGAAATCCTTTTTGAAGACGTTCTCCCTTATCGAAAGGAAGGCTGAATACTCCGGTCGCTGTAAGGCTCACGCCCGCAGTAAAATTAACGATTCCGTAGAGCGGTCTTTTCCAAAAGACGTCGTCCGTAAAGAGCGGAAAAAAATGATCTTCCCGATTCGATCTATAAACGGAAGAAGAGAA
Source organism: Leptospira adleri (assembly GCF_002811985.1). Lineage (GTDB taxonomy): Bacteria > Spirochaetota > Leptospiria > Leptospirales > Leptospiraceae > Leptospira > Leptospira adleri. The sequence continues at coordinate 39,349 of NZ_NPDU01000021.1, read as the reverse complement.
CGTAAAGGATTCTCGTATTTGAGTTGTAAGAGAGGTTTCTTTTTCTAAAATTTCGCCGAGTTTTTTTCTGCGATACGAAAGCAATACCGTGTCGCCTGAATTCTTCCATTCCTTTGAGATTTTGTGAGAAGCATAGAACGGAGCGATCGAAGGAGAAAGAGTCGTATCGATTTTTTTTCCGGGAAAGGAACGCTCTTGAATGTCGAACGTTTCTTGGACGCTCTTTATGATTTCGGTCGTGCAGTTTCGGGAAAAAAGACGAAACGGATAGAGTTTTTTCAAAAGAGAATGATATTCCATTTCTCTGTTTTTCGAAATCTCCGCTAATTCCTTGAGTCGTCCGTTCCCGGGTAAAAACATCGAGATCAGAAAAAAATTTTCCCTCTGCGGAATCAACTTTCCCGAATACATTCTCACGGGAATCGCTTTTGCGAGTCCGTCTTGGAGTTCGAAGGCTCGGTTGGTCGCGTCCTCCCAGATTTGATATTCCTTTTCCGTAATAGAGTTGAGGTTTGAGATTTTTCTGCGAGCCAAGGATACGATCGCAGAAGTTTCTCCTCCGATATGGAGAACCGCCTCCCGATCCATCGCGGCTTCCTTTTGAATCAAAGGCGAATCTTCCGGAAAACTCGAAAGAAAAACCGGAAAACCGGATTCTAAACTTTCCCGAACCGCCTGCATCCTTGCAAGAGCGACTAACGCACTGAATGCCCAGCCGGGATCTCGTTCCTCGAGGATCTGCAAAAGTGTTCCTTTTTGTTTTTCGAAAAACGATTCTAAGAGTTCTCTTTCTTTTTCGGAAAGGTTTTCCACTCGATCGGATATCAGCATTTCGGCGTTGAGTCCCCATTCTTCCCTAAGAATTTGGCAGAGTAAAATTCCTTCGAGCGTATCTCGGATTCTTAAGTAAGGGCCTTGCGTAAAAAACGGAAAACGGTTTGTGGAAATTTTTTCGGGCAAAGGAGGAAAGCCGGTTTTGGCGAGTTCGCTTTCCGGTGACAAAACGTCCTCTTTTAAACGATTCTCCAAATCGGAAAGAAATTGTTTCCCGAGCTTGAGTTGCAGTTCCTCTTTGAATCCTTTCGTAATTTTAGAATTTTGTTTTGCGGAGAAGTAGGCCGTTGCTCTGAGTCCGATTTTTTTTTCCGGAGCATTCAATTCCTCGAAGAACTTCGCCTCCTTTCTAAGGACTTCCCAGTTCTGCAGATGTTTGAATTGAACGAGATAGAGATGATTGAGTCCGGATTCTAAGATTGAAATTTCCTTCGGATCCCAATCGAGCCTTGTAAGAACGCTCGTGCGATTGGAAAGAATGTTATAGCTGAACGCAAAGTCGTCGTAGGATTCTCTAACAAGGTGAAAGATATCATCGGGAAAAAACTGATAATGATATACTTTGTTCCCGACTCGGATTCCGGTATGTCCTCCGCTGGATTGACCAGTGTTCGCGTCCACGTAGATAAAGTCGGCTGTTGTGGGAGTGGAACGAAGCCCCGCAGGAAAGAGCAGGGCTATCGACAAGAGAAGAGAATATCTCAGAACTGAGTATATCCTTTTTGAATGGATTCTACGATTTCAGGTTTGGACGTTCCCAACCCTTTCACGAAGGTTTGGAATTTTTCTTCGCTCACTCCCGCTTTTTTCAATCCGCTTCCGATTCCGAGATACGTTACGCGCAACGACTTCCAGTTGGTGAGTCCGTTCTGAAGAGCCAGAGTTGTAAGATCGTTTTTGAATTCGATTTCTTGAAATCCGTTTTCCACGTGCATCGCAGTTAGATCGCGAACGTCTTTTAGATAGGCTTTTTCCTTTTTCTCATCGTCGCTGGAAGAAGAGGAGAAAATGGAACTTACCGAGCCCGAGATCATTTTGATCGAACCCGAAAGACTTTGCAAAGAATCCGAGGACTTACTGAGCGAGTTCACTCCGGCAGAGATCGATTCAGAAATAAAACAGTGATTGAAAGTGAGAATGAAAAGACCTAAAGCCAAAGCTATCAGTTGTTTTTGAGTGCGTTTCATCAGAAGATGTCTCCGTGTTGTTTTTTCGGTTGGAATCTTATCCGGGATCGAATTCCAGTCAAACAACTTTTCCAGTTTGTAAAACCACGGATCCAAACGCGGGAAGTTTCAATTTTAGAATTCCCGTTTTCGGAGAAAACTCCAGAGACTCGGGAACCTTTCCGGTCCAGAAATCCGGGAACTGTTTTTGTTTTGTAACGAAGGGCGCTTGGATTTCAATCGTGTTTTCCTCGTCGCTTGGATTCCATATTCCTAAAAAGCCTGCCGGATTATAAAGCGCCGGAGGAAAGAGTCCGGATGCGATTCCGACCGGAACCGGAGTTTTACTTCTGCACTTCGCGCCGAGTTCCAGAGTTTTTTTCAAAAGAGAAAGTCTTTCCTCTCCGATCAATGCGAGGTCGTCGCTCACAAGAATCATTCCTCCGCTGACAGCCATCACGCTCGCCATAAACTGTGTCTGAGCCGGAGTCATTTGATTTTTACTTTCTCTTACAAGAAGACAATCCGGATCGTTGTACCACAAATTTCTGTGCATGGAAGCGCGGGTAATGTCGTTGATCAAAGCCCTTTCGGTACAGAGCGCGTGTTTATCGTTCGCGAGAATTCGTTTTTTTTCCCTTCCCCAAAACGGAGCCACGTCGCAGCTGATTCTCATCGCGTCGAAAAGTCCGATCGAAGGATAGGTCGGAGCGCCGCATCCCAAAAGAAAGACGTCCTTTCCCACGACTTTTCGGATGAACCGAATCGTATCCGCATAACGTTTGTGAGGCGATACTCCTCGGTCGTATGTCCAACCCGGAAGCAAGGCCGCGTATAAGAAGTCGAGTTTGAGATAGGGATATCCGTATTCTTTCACCAAGGTTCGAAAGACGTTTTCCAAAAAGTCCCGGGAAGTGGGATGTGTGACGTCGATACAATACGTGTAGTCCATTCCCCAAAGAGGATTCCAAAGAGCGGGAACCGGTTTTCCGTCTCGGTCTTTCAATACGGCTTCCGGATACTTTTGAAAGAATTCCGATTTTTTTCTCACGAGGAACGGCGCGAGCCAAAGACCGGGAGTGAGTTTTTCCCTTCGGATCTCTTCCGCTAAAAGGCGCATTCCTCCCGGGAATTTATCGTTGGTGGTAAGCCAGTCACCGATCTCTTTTTGATAACCGTCGTCGATCTGGAAGAATTGGATCGGAAGTTTTTTCTCCTTCACGAGAGCCAGATTCTTCAAGATGATCTTTTCCGATATTTTGGTGTAGTAGTGATACCAGGAACACCAACCCGTTGGAACCTGAGTTGAGGAAAGTTTTACTTTATGAGCTTTTCCTAATTCGCTAAAATACTTTTTGAGAAAGGCTTCCGGGCTCGCGCTAAAACGAACGACGCTGATCGGAGTCAGGGAAAGTTTGTTTCCTCGAAAGTCTTCGTAACGATAGAAGTCGTAGATCAGAGACACTCCGGAAGTAGGGTACCAGGATTTTTTCTTTTCGTTTGCGAGTTCTTCTTTTCTTTCCGCGGAAATCGCCCGGAACTTGACCCCTTGTTCTCCGGGACCGGTCGCTCCGGCGAAGTAGTGCGGATCATTGGAAGAAGAGATCAGAAGAATCATTCCTTCGCTTTGCCAATCGCCTCCGACTCCGGAATGTTTTGTGTAGATATTCTCCTGAGTGTATTGAAGAAAATCCAGACGAGGTGATTCGTCCGGTTCACTCAAGGCGTGAACACCGGTAAGACTCCAGGATTGATATCCGTGTTGAAAGATTTTCGGACCAGCGAGAGAATGCGGAGGAAGTTCGATTTCCAACGTGAGAATTTCGGTTCCCGCTTTGGGTCTCTGTTCTCCGATCCATTCTAAAGTCGGTTTATAAACGTTGTTCTTTCCCGTTTTTTTATGGCCGAGAGAAAGGGAGAAGTTTCCGCAATCGCTCTTCGTTTTTAGTTCCTTTCCCGAAAATTCGAAAGAGGAAACGAATGCGTCCTCGTAGACTTTGTAGTTTAATATGGCTCTCATTTTTGTTCTATCGCTTTGGGGCCGCTCTTGATTTTTCTTTCAGGAGGAACTTTTCTATAATTCCAGCGGCCTTGTTTTGTATTTTTGATTCCCGAAACCACGCGGTACGGATTATTATGAAATTATGCCTCCAAAACGTTCAACTATAAAACCGGAGCTTTTTCCCGGGGATCTGACACAAAAAAGATTCGAAGAATATCTGGCCGACGATCGTTTGGCCGTCGACTGCGAGATGATGGGACTCAATCCGAGAAGGGACAGGCTCTGCGTCGTTCAGATCTGCGATTCTTCGAATAACGTGAGTTTGGTTCAGATTCTTCCGGATCAAAAAGAGGCTCCTCATCTCAAGTCCTTATTCGAAAATCCGGAGATCGTAAAAATTTTTCACTTCGCAAGAATGGATACTCTCTTCCTTCGCTATCGTTTGGGAATCTCGATGCAGAACGTTTTTTGCACAAAAATCGCGAGTAAACTCGCGAGGACTTATACGGACAAACACGGACTCAAGGATCTCATCCGAGAATTTTACGACGAGACCTTGGATAAGAAGAATCAATCGTCGGATTGGGGGAAAAAAATTCTTACCAAGGATCAAGTGGATTATGCAAGCGGAGACGTGAAGTATCTCATTTCTCTCGAACAAAAGCTGACCGAAATTCTCGTGAGAGAAGGAAGAGAATCTTTGGCGAGAGAAGCGTTTCGTTGTCTTCCCGTATTCAACCAGATCGATTGGCTTGAGATGCCCGCGCTTTTCGAACATTGAAAAAGAAACTCACTCGAAATTTTGTCTGCCAGTCCTGCGGTCAGGACTATGCGCGCTGGGCCGGGAAATGCGAGTCCTGCGGAAACTGGAATACGATCGTAGAGGAAGTCGGCGGAGAAAGATTCGCCGCTTCGAACGGAAATTCTCACAAAAACAAATCGTATAAGGAACCCATTCCTCTCGACAAGGTGGAAGAAGAATCCCTCAAGAGAATGGGAACCGGTTTGAAAGAACTGGATCTCGTTTTGGGTGGAGGAGTCGTTCCCGGTTCGTTGACCTTGATCGGAGGAGAACCCGGAGTAGGGAAGTCCACCTTGGTTCTCGAAGTTTCCCGCAATCTGACGAGTGCAAACAAAAAAGTTCTTTATATCTCGGGAGAAGAATCTCCTTCTCAGATTCGGATGCGCGCTGAAAGAATGGGGATTCGTTCTGCGAATTTGTTTCTTACTTCGGAAACCTACGCGGAAAATATTTCTGCGATGATCGAAGGAGAAAGACCTGCGGTCGTTTTTGTGGATTCGATTCAGACGATCGCAAGAGAAGCGCTTCCCAACCAAGCGGGAACGGTGACTCAACTCAGAGAATGTACACAAGTGTTGCTCGAGACCGCAAAGAGATCGGGGATTCCGATTTTGATGACGGGTCATATCACAAAGGAAGGTGCGATCGCGGGTCCGAAAGTTTTGGAACATCTCGTGGATACTGTTCTTTACTTTGAAGGGGATCGTCTCAATTATTATCGTCTGTTGCGCGCGGTGAAGAATCGTTTCGGCGCGGTCGGAGATCTCGCGATCTTTGAAATGTTCTCCGGAGGCCTGAGAGAAGTCGGGGACCGGAATCAGGTTTTTATCAGCACGGGAGCCGAAGAAAGAAGCGGTTCCGTGATCAGCGCGGTCCTCGAAGGAAGCCGAGCGTTGACCGTGGAAGTCCAAGCACTTGTGAGCAAGTCCGGTTTTTCGCAAGCGAGAAGAATGGCGGAAGGTCCGGACACGCGCCGTTTGATCTTACTGGCGGCCGTGATCGAAAAATACATCAAACTCAAATTAGGCGAATGCGATATCTTCAGTAATCTCGCGGGTGGGTTAGACGCGGACGAACCCGCTCTCGATCTTGCGATCTGCACTTCGATCATTTCGAGTTATTTGGATCAACCGCTTCCCAAAGGAACCTGCGTTCTCGGTGAAGTCGGCCTTTCCGGAGAAGTCAGAAGCATCGGTCAGGCGAGTTTGAGAATCAAGGAACTCGCCGGCGTCGGAATGAAGAAGGTGATCGTCCCCGAGGGAAACGTAAGCGAGATCGATAAGAGTTTGGACATTCAGATCCAAGGGATTCGCTCCTTAAACGATCTTCGTTCTTTGTTCCCCGGTGCAAACTGAATTACTCGATTTTGTAAAGACGGATTTCACCGAGGATTTTGGTTTCGGACTTTAAGTCGGATTTCAAGTAAAAAAACAAACTTCCTTTGTTGTAGTTACTACAAAAGCGGGCGAATGGACGGAACTCCATCGAAATGTTGTTTGGACAAAGCGTTGTTGGAACTCCATCGAAATGTTGTTTGGACAAAGCGATGTTGGAACTCCATCGAAATGTTGTCTCGACAAAGCGTTGTTGGAACTCCATCGAAATGTTGTTTGGACAAAGCGATGTTGGAACTCCATCGAAATGTTGTTTGGACAAAGCGTTGTTGGAACTCCATCGAAATGTTGTCTGGACAAAGCGATGTTGGAACTCCATCGAAATGTTGTCTGGACAAAGCGATGTTGGAACTCCATCGAAATGTTGTCCTAAAAAACACAAAAAAAGGATATAGAAGTTGAACCAAGGAGCACAAGGTCGAATGAAGAAAAAAATCTGGATTCTATTGTTATTGTTGCAGATCGGTTGCGCGAGCTCCGGTTACGATCGAGGCGCCTTGCCGGAAGTAAATCCGAATAAAATCGTGATCGATTCCGAGGAAATCAAACACTATCTTTCCCTCAAACCGCAGCTTCGTCTTCCGTTTCGAGTCGGAGTCTACTTTATAGATCCGGAAGGACACAATTATAGAATCGACGCGAAAAATAAATCCATGCTCCTTGCGATCGAAGAAAATCTAAGGGCTGAAAAAATCGTCTCCCAGATGTTTCTCATTTCGGCGTCCGTTTACGACTTGGATTCCGAAAGATACGAAAGCGGATTTAAGAATTACTATCAAAACAGAACGAGAACGTTGGATGGAATTAAGAAGATTCGGATCCTCGCTTCCCGTTACGGCGCCGATGCGGTTTTGGTGATCAAGTCGACCCCGCGTTACGAACAAAAACCGAACATACTTAGCCTTCTCTATGCGACGATCGTTGGAATTTGGATCATACCCGGATCCCATGGAGAATCCACATTCACTCTGGAAGGAACGCTTTGGGATGTAAGAAACGAATATCTCTATCTCACTACGGAGTCGGAAGCGTCCTCGTCTTCCACAAGACCTTACGGATGGATCGACGAGGTATCGATCGTATCTGAAAGCAAGGAAAAGGCTCTTCAAGAATTCTCATCGGAACTCTCAAAACGTTTTAAGAGCATGAAGTAGGGTGAAAAAACTTTTTCGATATGTATGCGAATATTTTAGAGAAGACCTTCGATACGGACATCTTTTCTTTTCGATTGCCTTTGTAACCGTTTGTCTTTTGCTCAACTATACGTTTCAGATACGACCGACGTTCACAAGAATCTGGAAAGGAACGTTTACGATCTACGTATTTCACTTTTTCTTTTACGGATTGTCTTTGTTCGCCGGTTTCGGTTCTTACATGATCGCCTACAAACGGTGGGATCTTCTGCGAAAGAAAGGTTTTCTTTCGATCGTATTTTCCATCTGGGCGACTTTGGTTTTGATCAGCTCGGTTCGTTTCGAAGATCTGGATCTCTTCGGTTTTTTACCGGAAGAATTAAGATATCTTTCGCTTCTTTGTTTGAATTACGGAATCAACACGGCGATCTATCTGATCTTGCCCGTTGGTTACTATTTTCTCAAAAAGCCGGAGACGTCTCTGGGGCTTGAAACAAAAACTGAACTTTTACCCTATTGGATCCTGCTTCTCCTGATGATCCCGATCGTCTTTTGGGCCTCGGGATCTCCCTCATTCTTAAAAGTGTATCCCCGTTATTCCGATACGACGGCCTCGGAATTTTTAGGAATTTCACCTTATTGGACGTTTGGTATTTTCGAACTTTTTTATCTGACGAATTTTGTCGCACTCGAAATGTTTTTCAGAGGGTTTATGATCTATCCTCTAGTGAAATATTTGGGTAAGAATTCGATTCTTCCGATGGCAATCGCGTACTGTTTTTTGCACTTCAATAAGCCGTTCGGAGAAGCGTTGGGTTCCTTTTTCGGAGGATGGATTCTCGGAATTTTCTCTTATCGAAGCGGATCCATTGTCGGCGGTATCATCGTTCATCTGGGAGTGGCGGCTACTATGGAAATTTTGGCCCATTTCGCCAGAGGGACTTTCTGATCCGAAAAGAAAAATCCAGGGAAGACTTTTTATTCAAAAAAAAATCTAAATTTTAGAATATTCTAAAATGTCCGGGCCTCCTTCTAAAATCTAAAAATCTAAAATGTAGGAACTCATACTTTTTCGGATGATAAGGACCGATTTGAATTCTTACAGAATCGCCCATGAGACGTAACTTGTGGGAACTCACACAAGAGATTAGAATTTCATGGTATTCGATTCTTCTTGAGAATTCAAAAATCTCAATAGATTTCCATTCCATAACCTCCCGGAGCTCCGACTCCGGTGAATGCGGGGGTATTGAAACTTAAGTTTCCGCTCGAGTCGATGATTCTATACATATAAACGATGTTCCCGGTCGATTCGGTCGAATAGGCGTATTTACCGCTTGGGTCCACGACAAAATTCCGAGTGCCGAGGCTTGCTGTGATAGGACCTCCGACCGGAGTGAGAAGTCCGGTTGCAGGATCTAACAGACCGATACTCACGTTAGTCGACGCGGAGGCGTTGTTTGCGACGTATGCGAATCTTCCCTTAGGATCAAAATGAATGCTCCAAGGAGTCGTGCCGGTTGTGAATGCGCCTGTCAATGAAAGTATTCCTGCAGAATCCATTCGAAAAATACTGACCGAGTTCCCATTCGAATTTACGATATAGAGAAATTGCCCCGATGGGTCCATGTTTACCCCGATCGGATTGGTCAATCCCGGAGTAATCAGGGAATATTGATTGATCAATCCTGAAGAGTCGATTGAAAAACTCCGAATGCCACCGGTCAAATTTAGCGGAGCGAAGGCGAACTTTCCCGTTGGATCGATTGCGATGTCTTGAGGGTCTCCAGATGCAGAATAAAAACCGCTTCCATTCGGGATTAGATCGCCGTTATTCGCGTCTATTCTATAAGTATAGATTAATGACGTTGGAGAGGATGCTGCGACGTAAGCAAAATTTCCGGAAGGATGAATTTTGATACTCACGGCATCGACTGCACCGATTCCATTGATATAGGTGAGGTTGCCGGAATCAGGATCGATCGAATAATAGGAGATCGAACCTGTAGTGGAATTTGCGCAATAGAGAAATTTTCCGGAAGGGTGGACCGTCAACGAAACGGAACCTGTGGCAGCTGCGATCGTTGCCGGTGTGTTGTTGAGCAGAACGCCCGTTGCAGGATCGATCGTAAACATCCAGATTTCACCGGTCGTTGCATTCGTAACGTAAGCCCAAGAACCTTTCGTATAAAAGCCGTTTGTCGAAGTGTAAACGTTAGCCATACTTTCACCCGCAGAATTGAGAACGTCTGTAGTAATTCGAATCTTATAGTTGACGCCTCCTTTTAAAACAGTTTGCGGAACGATCCTTACGAAAGGATTCGATGAAGCGTCGATGGATCCGGCCTCACAAGTGTTGAAGTCGTTTTGACTGATGTGAACGGAACCGGAACATACGCCTGAACTCGACTGCATCGTCAGGCTGTTTGTGTCAATCAATTCGGTGAATGAAAAACGAATATCGCTTCCTCTTGGAACGGAGGAGCCTCCGTCGCTCGGAGTCAAGTTGGTCACCCGAAGATTGGCGCTTACCTTTCTACTGAGTCCGCAGGTTGATGTCTTGTCGTTCAATGCCGATTTTAGAAGAGCAACAAGATAAAAGTCATTGTTAAAAGGATCGCAAGAGTTTTGAAACGATAGAGGATTACAATTGCTCAAAACGAGTGGAAGACAAGAGAAAAAGACAATCCAAGTTCTGAAGGTTCGGGCTGAAAAGAACGAACAAGATAATTCTAAATTGAGAATAATTAAGCGACAAATTTCAGATCCACGGCTTTTGACAATCGTTTCATTCATGGATTCAGACTGAAAATTGAAAATCGCTCTGTCAAGGCGATCCTCTTTAGGAACGGATACTCTGAATTATTAACTTATAAAATATGTTTCGAAAAGAAATTAGGAAATTCTAAATTGCTTCTCGTGGATTGCGCGTTCTTCGATTTGTGGCTAAGGAAAAAAATAGGAATTTCCTTTTGAGAGTTCGAGAAGCGAATCCGCGTTCGAACAGCGAGTCGAAAAAATAAAATCGCACCTTTTCACTGCGAAGAGGGCGGAACACCAAACGCGTTTCTCTTAGTCTATCGTAATGTCGTTTCGAGTTCCTTTGTTAGCGCGTCTCGTTTTTGCGCACGCTTCGGAAAGCTTAGGAGTCTTTTAGAAATTGGAAAAGTGGTTCGGAAAAAGTATCCCTATCGGGAAAACCAAGGCAAAAGGATTGTCTCCCTCGTTTTGGCGTCGCCAGTGGCTACTTTGGCGGTTATATAGAAATGTAAGTAAATCAATAAAATAGAATATTCTAAATTCTTTTAGTAGATTTCGATCGCCCAACCGCCTGGAGCTCCGACTCCGGTGAATGCGGGGGTATTGAAACTTAAGTTTCCGCTCGAGTCGATGATTCTATACATATAAACGATGTTCCCGGTCGATTCGGTCGAATAGGCGTATTTACCGCTTGGGTCCACGACAAAATTCCGAGTGCCGAGACTTGCTGTGAGAGGACCTCCGACCGAAGTGAGAAGTCCGGTTGTTGGATCTAACAGTCCGATGCTTACGTTAGTCGTCGCGGACGCGTTGTTTGCGACGTAAGCGAATCTTCCCTTAGGATCAAAATGAATGCTCCAAGGAGTCGTCCCCGTTGAAAACCCGCCGGCTAAGGTTAGGTTCCCGCCTGAGTCCATGTTATAGATGGTTACCGAGTTCCCGACGGAATTGACTGAATAGAGATGTTTACCGGAAGGATCCATGCTGATTCCGATTGGACTCGACCCACCCGGCATAATCGAAAGAATATTCGTCAGTCCCATGGAGTCGATAGAATAAACGTAAATATTCCCCGAGGCAAATAAGGAAACGAACGCAAATTTTCCGGTCGGATCGATCGTAAGATCTCTTGGATCTCCGCCGATAAAGGGCGCGGGGACGATATTGGGACTCAACGCTCCTGTGGCCGGATCTAGAATATATTGATAGATGACGTTTTGAGGATTGCCTCCGGTGGCGAAGGCAAAATTGCCGGACGGGTGGATTTTGAAACTTGTCACGTCGGCCGCTCCGATTGCATTGAGAAAGGTTAAGTTGCCCGTCGCGGAATCGATCGAATAGTAATAGATCGATCCGGATCCTTGATTGGCGCAATAGAGAAATTTTCCGGAAGGATGGACCGTCAACGAAACGGGACCTGTGGCGGCTGCGATCGTTGCCGGTGTGTTGTTGAGCAGAACGCCCGTTGCAGGATCGATTGTGAACATCCAGATATCACCCGTGGTCGCATTGGTAACATAGGCCCATGAACCGTTCGTATAAAAACCGTTAGTCGAAGTGTAAGCGTTGGGCATACTTTCTCCCGCAACGTTGAGGATATCCGTAGTAACCCTTATCTTGTAATTGACTCCTCCTTTTAGAATATTCTTGGTCAGAATTTGGAAAGAAGGATTGGCGGAAAAATCGACTTCGCCTCCTTCGCAGGAAGCGAAGTCGTTCAAGCTCATCTGAACGGAGCCGGAACAGACTCCGGAACTCGTCTGCATCGTGAGGCTACTCGCGTCTACAGCCTCCGAAAATGAAAATCGAATATTGGCTCCCCTGTCGACGGAGGAAGCGCCGTCGGCCGGAATTAAACTCTGAACTTTAAGATTCGCACTTACCTTTCTTCCGAGTCCGCAGGTTGCGGTCTTATCGTTCATGGCGCCTTTGATAAGAAAAATAAGATTAAAATCCTTATTAAAAGGATCGCAAGTATTTTGAGACTGAAGCGGATTGCAGTTTAAAAGAAAGACAAAAAGAAATAGAAAGCAAAAGAATGCGACCGGAGTTTTATCTCCATCGGTTTCCGCCTTAGTATCTGAGAATAAGAATTTTCGAATAGATTCGAGTCCAGCCTTGCGACCCGAGCGTCCCTTTTTTTCCATGATTCAGACTCGAAATTGAAAATCGCCCTGTCAAGAGGATCGAACAATTGTGAAAGGAGTCGAAAGTTGTAACTTATAAATGAAGTGTCGATAGAAAATTAGGATTTCCTAATTTGATTTTAGACGGCCGTGCGTTTTGACACAGTTGTTCTTAAAATCAAAAAAATACGATCCGACGGAGTCGACTTTGAAATTCAAATCGGATTTGAAACGAACTCCCGGGTTCTTTCAAAAATTTATCCCGAACGGAAAGCGAAGTCCGATTCTAAAATTCTTGCTTTGATAAGAAATTCTTTTCGAACCGGAAGATCGAATCCGAAAAACCAAATTCTTCTTTGGAAGTTTGCGCGGACAAACGAGGGTTTTCCTCACGTAAGAAAGTTGAGTGACTAAAAAGGAAAACAATGAAATCTAATCACTCGTGACGACTCGTTTCAAACGGATTCTTTTGATTCTTCTTCTTTTGGGGAATTCTTCCTTGATTTCTCAGACGGATCCATTGCTCCGCGGCTCTTGGTATGAGGATCAGGAAAAAAAAGAGGAAGTCCTTCACAACAGAGTGATGAAACTTTTTCGTCCCGACGCTCATTTTGTATGGAAGACCGATCTTCACGGACGTAACTACCGGTTTTACAAAGACGGACGAGTGGAGTTCCTGATCGATCGGGATTACAAGGAAGTGTTTCCGGACGTTTCCGAGCTCGACGTTCACAGAAGCGAGGCGGCGGCTCTCGCGGATCACGGGGAACCGTATTCCGCAATTCGCTTATTAAAAGGCGTTGGACTTTGTTATCGGATTCAATTCGGCAGGCTCGTTCCGGAGGGTTATCGAACTGCAACGGAAGAATTGAGTCGTTTGATGAAACACATGGCCCACAAAAACAAGGAAGTTTCCGATCTCACCGACCCTTACGGATGCTCCAAAAAGAATATTCTAAAAATTGAAAGCGCTCCGTTTCGGTTTTCTCTCGAGACGACCTCGGACTGGAGACATTTCTTTCCGGAACTCGATTCTTCGGAGAGCGGAGAAGAGGAGGATCATGTTTGGAAGGTTCGCAGATTTTATAAAACCTTGCCGAACGAATCGAATATAGGAGAATGGGAGCGCGCCTATCAATCTCAATCGCAGAAATTCCTCGAATACAAACCGGATCGGATTTTATTTACGATCGGACTGTCCTATCATCCGGTCGCTGCCGTATATACTTCTAAGAACTACTTTCAACTTTGGGATCTCAAACGAGGAATCAATCCTCGAACGATCAAAGAATCCAACTTCCGAAGAAAGAAAGAAGACGACGGCTACCTAACTAGATACAACTGGACTCATCAAGACGGAAGACAGGTTCCTATGTTTGTTATGGAAAAATATTATTTACGGGAGAATCGAGGACTTTTGTTTTCAATCTCCGGTCCTGAAAAACAGATGGATCAGATCAGACAACTCTGGTCACAATTGAATCAAAAATTAACCGTAGAATGAAGATATGATTTTCGCCTTGGTAAAATCCGGAGACAGAATTCCGCCGCCGGATCCTTCGTCCCAAAATTCTCATTGGAAACTTCTTCTCTTCGGTTTTTGTCTCGTGGACGGAATGGCTCTTCTTTTTATTCCTCTCGGAATCTACGGATCCGTTTTGGTTACGGCGGCGCTTCTTCTTTTTCTCTTTCTTCCGCTTCTTTTTCTCGTGATCCGTCTGAGTTCGACCATGGGAAATTTATTGTATGTCGCATTATTTTTGAGTCTTCTCTCCGCCGGCGTTTCTTCGCTTTATATCAGTCATAGCGTAGGATTCTTCTTGGGGATTCCGATCGGAAAAAACACAAATCTGACCGCGAACAACGAACTTGGCAACGATCGAATCCTCGTATTCAAAGGAGTCAAAATTCTTACCAACTATGTCTCGTCGAGATCGGCGAAGACGGGAAAGGGAAAATTATCGCCTAAACCTCCGAAGACGATCTACTTTCACGTCGCGCCCCTTGTTTCCGCGAATTGGAAAGAGGGGGATCCGATTCATGTTTGGGTCGCGTGTGAAAGTCTGGAACTCCCGAACTGTCATTGGGGAAATTCGGTCCTTTTCTGGGGTGAGAATCTAAAAAATCATTCCTATTACGGCTATTATAAACTCGCGGTCCAGGAAGCAGGGAAGATCTACAAGTTTTCAATCGAAGAATCTCCCGCGATCTTTCGCCCCATCGCAAACCCGGAAAAAAAACTGGTTCGGACGGGACTTTACGGCCTTTCGGGGCTTTTCTTCTTAAATTATTCTTGGTTTGTCTGCATATTTCTGGGAAAATTCTTTAGAAAGGACAAATAGGTCGGAAAGAAAAAAATCTTCAATTCCCTAAAAAACTTTTTCGTTTGCTAATTTTGATCCTTTATCTTCCGATATTTATACAGAGACGGGTAGTAGAATCAGATTTTCCCTTTCTTCCGCGAGACCTTTGAAAGAATTCAAAGAATGGAATATAAAGGCGATTCGGATCCTCGTGATGCCTCGGCGCTTCGTTTCCTTCCGGATCGCGAAGCGATTAAAAGAATCGGACCTAAGTCTCTAAACGATTTTTTATTTTTGTATTTTGTAACCAGGAGAAATTCTCATGAGGAAGAAGATCATCTTACTTGCCGGACTGCTCTGCATTCTTGCTGTACCAGGTGTCTATAGCCAGCAGACCGGAAACAATCAGGCTGGTGGAAATCAGCAAACAGGCGCGGCCCCGGACCCTCTTGAGAAACTCATTCTCGAGAATTTCGAAGAGGCGGAAGACTGGAGAGCGAAATCCACAACTCCTCTCGGGGAAACCAAGGTTCTCAAAATGGTTCAACGCGGTTTGATGAGAGACGTATTCGACGAGAATACCGTTCCCGATAACGGCGGAGATCAAATCGAAAAGAACCATATCCTCGGAATCAAAACTCATTATACGAACAGAGGTTTTGACAGAGTCGAAGTCTATCCTCCTCACGAGTATGTAGTCAAAGGAAAGGCGCGTCAGCTTTCCATCTGGGCTCTCGGAAGAAAATTCCGTCACACTCTCTTCGCTAAACTGAGAGACTACAGAGGAAACACTCATAACGTTCGTCTGGGAAGACTGGATTATTTCGGTTGGAGAAAACTGACCGCGACGATTCCGGGTTACGTTCCTCAGAGCACAAGATTCGCTCTTCTTGATAAGAATCTTCACTTCGTTTCCTTGTTCGCGGTGAGCGACGTGCACGAAGTGGGCGGACAATTCTACTTTTATGTGGATGATTTGGAAATTCGCGCCGATAAATCTGATGCGAAGTATCCCGGATCTGAAATTAAAGATAACTGGTAATCTTCAGAAAAGGAAGCAGGCATGGGAAGGTTCATGAACTCGTTCAAAATTACAGCAGCTATGGTAACGATTCTCGGAGGAGCGATTCTCCTTGGACTCGTAAACGGACAACATATCGTTAAAAGCAAACGTGGTATCGATACCGCGACCGGAATCGACGTGAGTGGAATGGAACTTCGTTCCATCACCGTCGAGTCTTGGGATAACCCGGCTCCTTCCGCGGCATACGGCTGGGAAGTTTCCACAGATAAGGATACGCAACAACCGCAGAACGGACAACAACAGTATCAACCCGCCGCACAGAACGCGCAGTCTCTGAGGGAAGTGAAGTTGATCGCCGGAAAACCGGGAGACATTAAAAACGTGGACACCGGAACCGCAAAAGTTCTCGGGGTTAAATTCCAGTTTACTTTTCCGGGAGAGAACGCGGTAACCGTTCGTCCTCCAAGAGTTCCTGAATACGAAGTGCTTCGTACGAAATCCTATCTGGATGCGAATAACCAGAGAAAAATTTCCAAGATCTACGGGGTGGAATTTCCCGGGGTGAGTAAGGCGATCTCCGTTTGGGTTTGTGGAAGAGGAAACGAGTACAATCTGGAAGGTTGGATCGAAGACTGGAAAGGCGACACTCACATTCTTCAGTTCGGATCTCTGGATTTTATCGGATGGAGACCTCTTACGGTTTCTATTCCCCAAGGAGTTCCGCAGGACGTGAATTCTTATCCTCAGGTAAAGACGATCGTTTTCAAACAGTTTAAGATTCGTTCTCGTCCGGATACAAGCGGTGAAACCGTTTATCTTTTCTTCGACGAACTCAGAGTTCTTTCCGACGTTTTCGAAGTTCATTTCGACGGAGCGTCCATCGACTTCGACGACGACGATTGCAAAAGCAAACATAAACTTGACAAGATGCTCAAAACAAAAGTCGATAAGGAATGCGGCGGCGCTAACGCGACTAAGTAAGAATTTCATCAACGGGATGTTCTAAATCCCGTTTCCTCTCTCGGTAGGGCCAAAACAACGGCTTTACCGGGAAATCCCCCTCTCTCTAAATTCTGGTTTACGGATAAGCCAACTTAGCTATAATTGATAAATACAGGGCTGTCAGAGAGGAATTTTACCCCAAACGTCCCAATTTTCATCAAGCCGAGACTCAATCGGTGGAGTATCCTATGTCTAACGAAATATCAGCAACTACGGAATCCAGACCGGCCAGCGATCTGGATAAGCTGACATCTCTTTTCAACGAAGAAATCTATGTTCGCACGGATGCGAATTCAATTCCAGCCTCTAAGTTCAAAATTTTCGACGACCTCATCGAATTTTATAAGTCCGCCGGCAAAATAGACGAAGCAAAACAAAAAATTGAAGAGTATCTTGCGGAACACGAAGACAGCATTTCGGCGCGTTATCTGCTCGGGATTCTTTCCTTGGAAAGAGGAGAGATCAGCGACTCCGGTTTATTAAAAAATCTATTAGAATCCTTTAAAGTTGCGGGTAAATGGGCGATCATCGAACACATTACCGATCAGATTCTAAAATACGGGGACCAAAGACTCGCTTTGAAATACAAAGCCGAGGCCCTGGAAAAATTAAAGAAGAATAAAGAACTCAAAGTGGTTCTTGAAAAACTCGCGAAACACGATCGTAAGAATCCCGAAATTCTAAAAAAATACGCTCTTTCGATCTTAGATGAAAACAAAGAAAGAGCGATCACCTATCTCAAACAGGCGATCGAAACTTTCGCCAAAACGAAAGACTATCCGCAACTGGAAGAGATTTGGCCGATCATCGTAACCAACAATCACGAAGACATTCAATTCTTTGAAAGAATCGAAAGAATCATGCTCGGCCACAGAGAAAGAACAAGGCTCGTCGGTTATCTTTATCCGATCGTAGAGCCTTACAAACAACTCGAAGACTGGGACAAGGTCATTTATCTTTTAAAGAAGATTCTCGAACACGAAGCCTCCTCCAACAAAGCCAGAAACGAACTCATCCGCGCTTATAAAGCGAAATACGCAAATCATTCGCTCTTGGAAGATTTTCTCAAGATGTCCGAGATCGGAAACAACCGTAAACCGATCAAAGTGTGCATCGCGAACTTCGAAAGAAACATCGTGTTCGACACGAACAACTACGTCCTTCATAGAAACTGGGGAGTGGGAAAGATCACTTCGATTTCGCCTAACGGAGATTCCATCTTCGTCGATTTCAAGGATAAGAAGGATCACAAACTCTCGATTCAGATGGCGATCACGAGTTTAAAACCTCTCAAAAAAGATCATATCTGGGTGAAGTTCTACGAAAACAAAGAAGACATCGTGGATCTTTTCAAAAACAATATCCCCGACTTTTTCAAAGAACTCTTAACTTCCTTTGATAATCGAATGCTTACCGCGGACATCAAATCTGAAGTCTCCGGTAAATTCTTGCCGTTGGCCGAATGGTCCAAGTGGTGGAACAAAGCGAAGAACGTGATCAAAAAAGAACCGAACATCGGTTTTGATCCCAAGAAAAAAGACGAACTCGTTTACAGAGAAAAAGCGATTTCTCTTTCCGAAGAACTTTCCGAAAAATTCATCCACCAAGCCGACGTTAACAAAAAACTCGATATCGCCATGGAAGCCCTGGACAACCGCGAGGACGCGGAAGGTGCGATCGAAGCGTTCAATCATTTTTACTTCGAGGAAGAAGAAGCCGCGGATCCGGTTCGCAAGTTGGTAGCTTATCTTTATCTCCAATCCGCTTCCGAAGAACTCGGAGACGAGGAGATTCCGCGTCATTTGACGGAAGCGAAGATCGCCGAACTTATCAAGTCGCTTCCCGCTGCGGCGCTTGTGGAAATTTCCACAAAGATCGGAAACGTGGAAATCAAAAAAGGTTATGTGAATCTTCTGCGTAAACACGCGAAGAACCCGGACGAGATTCTTACCGGAATTCTTTTCGAAGTTCCTATCAAAGTGAACAAATACGTTTTTTCCATCTTGGAAGAAGAAGGGAAGTTCGATCTTCTCAATTCGTTTATCAAATCGGCCGCGGCGAGAGCGAAGGAAGTTCCGGAAGTTTTTATCTGGGTTGCAAAATCCATTCTTACAAAGATTTGGGAAGGAGAATGGCTGACGGCTTCTAAACAGGAAGAACGTCTGGATCTCATTCTCAGAGTTTTCCGTATGTTCAAACCTCTTGCCAAAATCGAAGACAAAGGAACCAAACTCAAGAACGCGTGTAAGGACATCCTTCACGGAAACGAGGACGAGGTTCTTAAGGAAGCGATTCACGCGGGAGACTCCGAATACATCCGTAAACTTTTCGCTCTTTACAAAGAAGTTCCTTACTTTACCGATCTCGAAAAGGATCGCCTCTACGCTCTGATCGTCGAGTTAAAGCCCGATATCGCTTGGGAAGAAGACGAGGATGAAGACGAAGAGGATGACGATATTCTCAATAGAATTCCGGAAGGGGCGATTCTTGTCACAAGACGCGCGCTCAACCGTAAAAAAGACGAATTCGAACATCTTCTCAATGTGGAAATGCCGGAGAACTCCAAAGATATCGGAGAGGCTCAGGAACGCGGGGACTTGCGGGAAAACGCGGAATACAAGGCCGCTATGGAGAAACAAGTTCAGCTGCAAGCCGCTATCAAAAGACTGGAAGCTGAGATTAAGAGCGCGATCATTCTGGATCTTACCAACGTCAAAACGGATAAGATCAATATCGGCGCGACCGTGAAGCTGAAAAACGAATCCACCGGAGAAGCGGTTACTTACTCTATTTTAGGAGCTTGGGACGCCGACACTGAAAAGCACATCATCAGTTATCAGTCTCCTTTGGCAAAATCCCTTCTCAACAAAAAGGTCGGAGATTCTGCGGTTCTAAACCTTACGGGCGCGGAAACCAAGTTCACGGTTCTCGAAATCGGAAGATCGAATCTGAATCAGGAAGATTAAAAAGACATTCGCTTTTTTGAATGTGAAAATCCCGGGTTGCACTCCGCAATTCGGGATTTTTTTTTGCCTTTCGGAAATCTGCGATCTCAAGTCTTTTTAGAATTTTACGCCGATTTAAAATCGTATTCGTTCTTTTCCCTTTCCATCTTTGCGATTTGGATTTCGTTCGGGAGAAGATGTCTTTGGACGTAGAGAGACAATTCTTCCGCGTTCAGTTTTTGGATCAACGCTTCCGGAATTTTTTCCCAACAACGGTCAAAAGTTGTGATCGGATTCAAACCTTTTTCTTTGAGAAATCCAACCTGATCGCAGAGAAATCGAATTCTGATCCTATCTCGTTTTGTTGTGTTTGCCATACTTTTGGTTCCTTCAGGATTTGTTTTCTGAAATCCATCTTATCCGAACCCCCGGACAAAAAAGTTTCCCGCGGTTTCTTTTTTTGGTCCCTATTTGCATAGAAGATTCATTGTCGAAAGAGTATGTGCAATTCTTTGAATATACATTCGGACTTGACAAAAATGAATTCGTTCTTTCGTTAGGTTCATGCTTCAGAAACGAAACGACGAAGAACGAAATGTTTCCCAAGAAATCAAATCCAAAGCTGTGAACGGATATTCTCGGGAAGGGTCCCTTTATAATACCTCTTTGAATCAAGACAGAAAATCCGAAAGGACTTACAAAGGTTTATCCGCAGATCCGGTGATCCCTAAAAATCCGAACGATACGATGACTCCGAAAGAAGTCGCCGCCCTTTTAAAAAGGACCGTTCGCAGAGTCGGCGATTATAGAAGAGAAGGTTTGCTCGGTAAGTTTTGGAGACTTAGGGACGGAAGAATCTTGTATTCCAGAATCGGCGTGGAGGAATTTTTTAGAAAACATTTTGTGGAAACGGAAGAAGACTTTTGATTCTTTCGTTTTAAGCGGCATACCAGTCAAAACGGTAAACCGTTTCTGTTCCGCTTTTTTATTCATTCGTATAAATCATCGGAGAAAAATTTCATTTTATTCGATCGATTCGATTTTAGAATAGAACGTAGGATTCTTCTTTTTTTTATCCGTCAATTTTTTAGTTCGATTTTTTCGTCGATTCCCTTCTTTGATTTCTTTCTTTCCTCTTTTTTGTTTCAATCGATTTGATAAAAACTTTGTTTTGAGTTGCGGTTTCGCATATCGCAAATGGGACCGATAGGAAATTGCGTTCTATTGTGTTCATGAGCGACGTAGATTTTCAGTTTCATCCGTTGTAGACTCGCTGCAGTGAATGGGAAGGCCCCGGTTGGGATATCCCGGCATTGCAAGGAAGTATTCGTATTTTATGAAATTTGAAGATATAGAATCCGTAATGAACAAGATGATATTGGAGATTCTCAAACCGGATCCTCCGATCGATATGATTTTAGCGGACCAAATCGTAACTTCTCCCGTTTACCCGTACGGCACCTATAAGATCCTCGAGTTGACTCAGGATTCTTCCAAGAATTCCTCAAAATGGATCCAAAGAGTAGATTCTGAAAGTTTTAAAGAGATCAGTCGTAAAATCCAAAGAACTACGATCAGCGTTTCTTTTTTACACGATAGCTCCATCGCCGATTGCTGGAACCTTTGTGAGAGCGCGATGGATTGGTTCGATTCTCTGGAAGGATTGATCGAATGCGAAAAGTTCGGAGTCACGCCGGACGTAGTTTCGGTAAGCGTTCAGGACAGAACCGTTTTAACGGGAGAGGGCGTTTACCAATACAAGGCCGGTTTTGATCTCTTATTCAAATCGAGGAAGTACAGTGAAAAACAAGGCGAATCAACCGCAAGCGCACCAGCGGTTGAATTTCAGGAGGAAGCATGAGCGCACAAACAATCTCTAAAATAGAACCGATCAGTATCAATCTATTTCTTAGAAATACACCGGTCTCTCAAACGGGGTTCGGATTGCCTTTGATTCTCGGAATCAAGGCTCCGACCTATTTTCTGCAAGTCTCGAACAATTCTTCGGGACTCATTTGGAAATCAGCAACTCAAGGAGTTGTTTTTATTCAAGTCAAATACGTCGTTTCGGGAAACAGCACCGCGCTAAGCACGGTTCGCAGCGGAACCGGAACGTCTAACGATCCTTATGTGATTACGGTTAACGTTGCCACCGACGCTTCCGGCCTTGCCACTTCCACCGCTCATCAGGTCAAGTTGGCTGCGGAAGCGGTTGCAAACATCGGAGGAGCAAGTAAGATCGTGGAAATTTCCGAGGTTTCAGATTTAGGTTCCGGAATCGTTTCCGCCTTCGTTCAAGCCCCTCTGAGTTACGAACGTTATATGGAAATTACTTCCGCTAGCGATCTTTTGGAACTCGGCTTTACGTCCACCGATAAGGAATATCTTCAGGCGGTTAATGTTTTCAGACAAACGCCCAGACCGAAGACGATCGCGGTTTTTCTTTTGACTTCCTGGGCCACCGCCGCGGTGGAAATCTCGGATCTCAGAAGCGGCGGCAAGGACGCTTGGTTTAAAACTACGGCCACCACTCATGATAAGACCGAGTTACACGCATTAGGCGATCATCTCGCGTCCATTGAGAAGATGTTTTTTGCCTGCACGGACGATCTTACCGCTTTGACCGGAAGAAATTCCATCTGGGAATTTTATATGCTTCATAAGAATCCGAACTCTTTTCCGGAAGCGGCCTGGGTCGGAAATTCGTCGCCTCGAAGAGTCGGCTCTTACAACTACGCCTATCTTCCGTTAGACGGCGTCGAGAATTCCGGTTATACGAATTCTCAAGTCAGTTCCGTCTTTGCGGATAACGGCAACTTGATCGTCGACTTCGGAGGAAAACAAGTTCCTTATCCGGGAATTTCCACTGGCCAAGTTTACGCCGACGTTGTGGAGAATCGAGCGTGGTTGAAGGCTCGTTTGAGAGAGAACATCACAAGTCTTTTTCTCAACTCGGACGTAGTTCCTTATACGATCCAAGGAATACAAATGATCGAATCCAGAATGCGCGAGGTGTTCGTGCAAGCGGGAGTTCAAGGGATCATCGCGCCCGTGGAGACAGAAAGCGATAAAGCGAGATCCGATCTCGGAGACTACCAATATAAAATCAATCTGCCGGAAACGATCGATGAAATCCCAACGAACGATCGAAACAATCGGATCCTTCCGAACATCACCTTCTCATGCCGTTTGAGAGGGGCGATCAACGAAGTGGATATCGACGGCGAATTAACCTAAGGAGCAATGGAATGAATGGCATTTGGGATCCAAAAAAATTAAACGTTAACTGCAACGGACGAGACGTATCCGGAATGAGTCAAGCCGACGGGTTTTTCAAAATCGAGCCGGTCACTAAAGAATACATTCTCTCTCAAGTCGGAATCAAAGGAGATTGGAATATCTCCGAAGTTTACGACGGAAGAGTAAAACTTACGATTACTCTTCTGGGTGATTCTCCTGAGAATGAATTCTTTTATGCGTTGGGAGAGGGGAGACTTCCTTGCGTGTTCACCGTCAAGGACAAGAGCGACGGCGGGATGCTCGGTTTCTCCGCTCAGGGACGAGTTTGGGAAAGACCGAACATCGAAAGAGGTAAGGAATATAAAGATCGCGCCTGGGTTTTTCTTCTTCCGGATTACAAAGGAGTTTTAACGGCATGATCGACGAAACAACTCAACTTGAATCCAAAAAAAAGGAATATACCCTTGGTAACCTCGCGGCACTTGAATCCGATTCTTCGGCAAGGCCCGGCGAGCCAATCTTGGAGACCGTGGACGACGACGCGAAGGTTGCTCAGATTCATTTTATCGACGGAAGAAGATATAAACTTCAGCACCCCGGAAACAGGAAGGCGCTTCGATGGAGACAGGAATCGATTTCGTTAACCGAAGGACTCAATCAAGATAAACTCTTGGACAAGTTCTTTAAGTTTTGTGTGAAAGGAGTCGGTCATGGGTTCGAACCTACGTTAGACACGATTGAGCCTAACCATGTGGAGGTGTGGCTGCATCTAGCGAATCGATTTCTTAAGTGGGAGTTGGAATAACCGATTCCCTGAATTCGGCGAAGCGCCGGCTACGGAAGAATGGATGAAGTGGATAGACGAAGAAGTGGATCGTGAACTCTTCTTTTGGAAACCCTTCATTCTCGGTGTGGCGCACTTTACGAGTAGAGAACTCGAAAGTGCGTCCACCGTACTCTACATGAAGATGATGGAAGTAGTCGATCGAAGGAAGAGAAGGGAAGCCGAAGAGAAAGCGGAAGAATTGAAATTCTTAGCTAAAATGATTCAAGGTTCTAATTTTTGAAAGTGGGAAGAATAGGGCAAGGTCGAGGAAAAAAAATTAATATGGCTGCAAGAGAACTTAACGTAACGATTAAAATCGGAGTGGATCCGGACGATCCATTTTCGGGTATTCGAAAGGAATTGGATGATTTGCGTTCTAAGCTAAAAGAATTTTCGGATTCGGCCAATCTCGTTTCAGAGTCAGGAATACGAGCCTGGGAATCGCTGGGAGCTTCGATGGCGGATTCCGTTCGAGGAATGTCCGGTCTCGCTCTTCTCTCCGAGAGATTGGGAACGACGGAAGGTTCCCTTAGAAAGTTGTACGCGAGTGCAAAAGGAAATCCTCAACTCGAGAAGGAATTTTTTAACGTCGCCAAGGCCGCAGGATTCACCGAAAAAGACGTCGCAAAATTAAACTTTCAGTTGAGCGCTTCTTCTAAAATCGCGGCGGCGGCTTCCGCCTCTTTTAGAATTCTTTCCTCGATCGCCTCCTCCGCCTTTAGAACCGTGATAGGACCTTCTCTGGAAGCAGGAATCGCATTAGAAAAACAGAATGAAGTTCTCAAAACTCTTTCCGGAACTGAATATCCGAAACTTCAATCCTCGATCGAAAACGCGGTTCGAGGTTCCAAGGGGTTGTCGAATCAAAGGGAACTTACTGAAGCCGCTAATCAGGCTGTCAAAGCGGGTTTATCCGTTGATTTCATTTCCAAAAATCTTTCCGGTCTGCAAAAGTCTTCGCGACTTGCCGGGAACGATCTTTCTTCCTCCATGCAGGATGCGTACACTGCGATCAACGAAGGTAACGGAGAATTCTTAAAAAAGAACGGCGTTTTGTTTTCAGATTATACCCAGGAATTCGAGCGGATCAATCAATCGGGAATTTCCGCCGCCGATAAAAGACTCGCAAGAGAAAAGCTCCTCTCCTCCGCTTTGAGTGAGAATAGTAAATTACAAAATTCTTATGGAGAACACGTAAGGACTACTTCGGCCCTCGTTGATAGATTCAACGGGACGATCGAGATCTTAAAGGAAAAACTCGGATCCTTGATTTTGGATGCGCTAAATCCGGTCTTGCGTTTATTCGTGGATCTTTTTGAATATTTTACGATAGGTGAAGAGGCCGTCGGCCGATTGGAAGTCGCCGGTATCGTCCTGGGTAGTATTTTGGCCGGAATCGTCGCGGCGTTGATCGCGGCCGGAGTTCAGATGTTGATCACTTCCGGTTTTACGTTCGCGTCTTTGATTCCAGCTTTGATCGGAATGGCCGCCGCCGGTTGGGCCGCAATTGCACCTTGGCTTCCGTTTATCGCGATCGGCATCGCGGTCGCGTTGGTGATCGGCGGAATCACTTTTGTAATACGCGATCTTTTCAAATGGATGAAGGGCGGAAAATCGGTTATCGGAGACTTTCTTCAGTTTATCGATCCGTTGATACAGAAGTTTAACACGTTATTGGACACGGTTAGATCCTTTAAAGATAAAATTATTCAGTTTTTCAGCGATTTAGGATCTAAGATCCGTAAAATGATAAGCGACATCGTCCCTGCCGGAGTTCTTAAATTTTTAGGAATCGCTCCCGAAGTAAAAGAGCCGCCGACGCAAGTCCAAGACGCGATCATCACCAAACACGGAAAGGTGATTCAATTTCATCCCGATGACAATTTGGTCGCGGTGAAAGATCTGGGGATCTTAGGCGGATCCAAGTCGGGCAACGGAAAGGGAATCTCGGTTAACATTGCCAACGTGACGTTAGGGTCCGGCTCCACTCAAAAAGACGCACAAATGTTTGGAGCTTATTTGGAAAAAGAACTCGAGAAGATCGCTTTGAAAATCGGTCTTCAATCCGGACTTTCACCGGAAGGAGCTGCATAATGGGAATACTCACAAGCCGAGACACGATCGCGCTTACCGACGGCGATACGGAAGTTGAAATGAACGTATCATTCGATATTCAATATTCCTATCCGGCTGAGGTTACGGGACATCCGATAGAAAGGGAAAAGGGGAAAGCATCCATTACGGATTATGTTATTCCGGGTCAAAGAGGGATTACGTTAGGCGCTCTTTTGTCTTCCTCTTCTTCCGTTTCGAGTCTTTCTATAATGACCGTGGACGAAAAGTTAAACACTTTGATTCGCTGGCAAACAGACGGAACGGTCTTGACTTTGCTGGGTTACGGAACCGGGGGCATTATCAATCGAATTTTATCGATGCTTCCGTCTTTCTTTCGTTATGTAAAACCGAACGATCCGGATCAAAGATATTTGGGAAGATCGGTGGATGAGATTCCAAACCTGCTTCTCGGAGACATTACATTCTCCGAATCCAAGGAGAACGGAAACGACGTTCCGGTTAATATTTCGATAGTTCCCATTCTGGTCGCAGAAGCAAAAACGAGGGAGTTGAACTCCATGAAATCCGGCGGTAAAAAAACGACCCGTGAAGTCAATAAATCGGGAAATGCAAACCCCGCCAAACAAAAGTAAAATAGGTTATTAGAATATGCCAATATTTAAATATTTACCCATTGATTCGGATTCCATTCCGATTCGAAATACATATCAGATCGGATCTAAGGAATTCGAATTCGAATTTGCGTACAATCAGGTCGGAGATTTCGTGACGGTGCTCGTTAGAGACCAGAACGGAAACGAACTGTTCTCTTCTTGTCTAGTCTATGGTGTCTCCCTCAATCATCTCGTCGTCGACGAGTTCCCAGTGTCTATTGTGCTGAGACCGCTTGATATCGACGATTTATATCGTGATGAATTTGTCGAGATCCCGGTAAACCCGCAGACCCTCGGATCAAACGTTCAACTCTACATAGAAGGTGAAGAATGAACGGAAATCCAAAACTTTTCGGCAGAGTGGCGTCTCTTGAAATTTTTCCCAAAGGAGGAACTGCAAAGGAGTTTACCTTCCCTCCGTTCGATATGGAATTCGAATCCGATTTGGGTCCTTTGAACCTAACCACGGTCACTCTTTACAATGTGAACGAAGATACGATGACGTTGGTCGGGGCAAAAGCGCAAGGAGCCGGTTTTCAATATCCGAGCGTTTTCTTGAACGCCGGTTATAAGGATGAGAACGGTTTGGTCGCGTCCGGGAACGTAATTCGTCCTAAGTTCAAACAGGATGGAACAAATCGGATTTTAGAATTTCAGATCAGCGCTAACGCGGGGACTTGGTCTCGTTCCTATATTATGAAAACGTATAGTAAACTTCCCGCAATGAGCGTAATACTGGACGTTTTGGAAAGAGGTAACATTAAACCCGGTAAAATCGTTCTTGGCGAGAATAAGATGATAAGCCTAAGCGCAAACACTTCGTTAGGCGAGTCCGTCAAAAAAATATGCGATCTTACCAAATCACAGTACTGGTTTCAAGACGGCCTTTTGCACATAGATTCTTTTCAGCCAAAGCAAAAACGGAGTTCCATTTTTCTGGATAGCACATCCGGCTTGATCGGTCTTCCCGAAGAAGGACAAAAAAATTGGAAGGTTACAAGTCTGTTTAGACATAAATTTAAACAGAACATGGTAATCTCAATCCACGGAGGAAATTTGAACGGAGATTGTAGAATCGTAAGCGGAAAACATAAATTCTCCACGTTTCAGTCCGAAAACTATTCGGAATTGGAGGTACTTCCCTTATGAATCTCGACGAAGTCATTATCGCAGCGATGAAAAAGTCCCTCTCCAGGGTCCAGGTCGGTTTACCGGGAATCATAGATTCTTTTAATCCGAATGAGATGACGGCTAACGTAAGAATTCCTTTTAAACAAAAGGACGGATCCGGTGATGAAAAGACGTTCCCTATTCTTTCAAATATTAGAGTAGGAACGTTGTGGGCGGGTGATTTTTATGTGAAGCCCGATTATAAACGCGGAGACAACGTTTGGATTTCTTTTTCCACGCACGATACGTCTGACGCGATCAGAGGAGTGAGTTCCGTGGTCTCGGAATCCTTGTTTGATCTTCAAAGCGCATGTATCGTTTGCGGCTATAAAAGCGACGCAGAGGCGCCGGCGCTTACTTCGAATCGCTCGGGCTTGTTGATAGGCGATAAGGAAGGGAAATCCTTTATCCAGTTCGATAACGATACGATTAAGATTCAGGGAGGTTTGATCGATCTTACCGAATCGGCGGTGTTAGGTGATACGCTTGCACAGTTGATAAAGCTGATCTTGGACGTTTTTATTAATAACGCCGCTTCGTTTACTACGAATACGATTCCGAGTTCGCCAGCCGGCTTGGCTCCCTCGGTCGTATCGCAACTTAATCTAAGAAAAGCGGAAGTGGACCAGATTCTTTCAAATAAGGTGAAAATAGGATGAAAGGTTTTAAGATAGAAGACGGAGATATAGTAAGAACGAACGGTCAAAGTTTCGTTTTGGCGGGTTTGGAATACTATGCTCAAAGAATCAAGCACGCGATCCGATTGTCTCTCGGGGAATCCGCTTACGAACCGCTCACCGGTTTGGATTGGTTTACGATCTTTTCCACCAAAGTTTCAAAAGATAGAGCGATGATAGAAATCAGGAAAGTCATTCTAAAGGATCCTGAAACGATTTCCGTCGAAAGGATAGAAGTGAAAGAGACGAACGATTCAAGTCGTAGGTTGTATATTCAATATTCTGCAAATACTAAATTCGGAACCGTTGTGGGGGAAATATAATGGCTGGAGTTACGGAACAGGGCTTTATTCGAAAAACGAGAGATCAGATTCTCTCGGAATTGGAAGAGAAATACAGAACAAATTTAGGTCAGGATATCGACTTATCCATTTTGAGCGAGGACGGGATTAGGATGAGAATTCTTGCCGATGAACTGGACTTGATTCATCAATTGGCCGAGTCCGTATTTTATTCCAACTTCGCTCACACGGCAAGAGGGGTTTCTTTGGATCGAGTTTTGAATCCGCTCGGAGCCGAACGCCAACCGGCGAAACGTTCTATTGTCGCATTAAAATTTTCGGGTTTGGAAGGTTCGTTTGTAGAAACTGGTACGATTTGTCAGACTGGCAGCGGTTATCAGTTTATTACGATTGAATCCGGCTCGATTTCGGGCGGGTTCGTAATTCTAAACGCACAAGCGTTGAGCATAGAATACGGTCTCAACGGTAACGTAGCGGCTAACACCGTAAATACGATCAACACCGCGATTGCAGGCGTTGATTCCGTCGCCAATCTCGAGCCCGCGAGAGGAGGACGATCGATTGAAACCGACGTGGAATATTTGAACCGCTTCATGGGACTCGGAGTCAACGGAGGTTCGTCAGCGGCTAACGTTCAAGGCGTTCTGAATCAGATAGACTCAGTACTGAGCGCCGTCGTCTATGAGAACAATACAGATTTTGCGGATATAGACGGGCGACCTCCGCATTCTATGGAAGCGGTTATCGAAGGGGGAAGTTCGGAGGAAATCGGAGACGTCTTTTTAAAAAATTGGCCCGGAGGAATCGAATCATACGGATCCACAAATACGACGGTAATCGATAGCAAAGGAGTTGCGAGAACCTATTTTTTTAATAGGCCGACTAACGTGACCGTATATGTGAGAATCGATATCGTTCAGGATTCTGCGCTTTGGATCCCGGGATCTGAATCCATAGTAAAAACGAATTGTATCAAAGTCATCGGAGGAGTGGATACGGTTAACGCGATTTCTACGACTTATAAGGGGGACGGAACCGGGGCTGACGTGTTTGCTTGGAAACTGATCGCCGCTCAAAGCGGTCTGAGCGAATACGAATCGTCAAAGGTTCAGGGAATCAAGTCAATGTCGGTCAAAGTTGGTTTGTCGGCTCCGGCTACGTTAGACGAACTCTCGATGAACAGTCGTCAAAGGGCGAAACTCGTCACCGCAAACGTTCAGGTGAATTTTATATGACATCGGTTATCGAGGTTTTACAAAAATACCCTTCCTCGCTTTTTACACGCGATCCGAATTCTAAGATCGGAAAAAGATGGAATGCGGATCTAGAATTGTTAAACGAAGTCAATTTAGTTTTTGAGTCGTTGCGCGGTTTGACGGACTTTCGCACACAAACCGGAAGCGTCCTGGATCTGATCGGAAAAAACTTAAAACAACCACGAGAAGCAATGGATGATTTTCGTTATAAGATTTTCCTTTCGATCGCGAGACAAAAAAGAAAGTCGAAAGGAGATATTCATTCTATGAATGAAATCGGATCTCAGATTCTCGCCGGAACGGGGACTTTGTATGAAATTCAAGAACTTTGTTACGGAGGTGTTCCTCAATATCTCGACGGCTCGTTGACGCTCAACGGAGAATTTCCCCTTTCCGGGAATACAAAGAGGCCCGCCACGATTCGAGTGATCTTTTCCGGATCGGTCGATTCCGTCGTGGTTGCGCCTGAGTTCAATAAGGCGATCGCTCAGATTCGAGCGGGCGGCGTTAAGGCCGTCATTAGTTATCGTTTCGAAACATCGACTCAATCCGGGCGCCTGTATGGAGCCGCGCTTCGAACCCCTTTTTTGGACGGGGGGTGGGCGTTGGACGCCTCGACTCTATTATCGGATTCTAATATAAGAATCCAACCTTATGAGGTTGCGTTCGGGGTCGGAGGAGTGAACGAGGGCGAACCGAGAGTTCCACAAGCGGAGGACACTGGATTGCAAAACGAAGTTCTTAGAAAGGCCGTGGAAATAAGGACTCAACCCGATGGTACAAGAATCTTCGAGACGACTCTGAAACAATCCGAAGCTATTGGCGCCTCCATCAACGAGCTCGGACTCTTTGACGAAAACGGAAGTTTACTCTTTCTCAAAACCTTTCCTTCAAAGGCGAAGGACAATCTGATTCTTTATAACTTCGTAGTTCAAGAGGATTTTCAATGATCAATTTTTGTGAGAAAGATGAGGTTCGAAAAACAGGAATCTAGATCGAAATGAAGTCTCGATTCCCTAACTTGCAGAGATCCGTTTTCCTTCCGCAAGTCAAAAGGGTCGGAAAGAAAACGGTTTGGCTGAGGCAGGATTGATTCAAGGAGCGCAAGTATGACAAAAAAGATCAAAGGAGTTTGTAAAATTCAATCAATTTAAAATACATTCAATCAATATTATATGAACGTAAAGGAGTAACAATGGCAGTATTCAACGCTACAAAAACAAGGACTTGGTCAAAGAGCACGCCGGCGGACGGCGACCTTATTAATGATGAAATCGATCGTCAATATTCGAATGATCAATATTTGAAGGATCGAATTGATCAAACGGATTTGAATCTTTCCGGTGCACAGGTTCCGTTAGGCGGAATCATAGAAGATAATTTGGACCAAGCCTCATCGGTTTTGTTTAAGGAGGCAAATGCTCAGGCGATTTCGCGGACCACATACTCGGCGCTTTGGAACTTGGTTCGAAAGAACGTAACCGGTATCGTTCCCGCTAGTGATCGAATCAGCGTTGCTTCTCACGGGTTGATCGAAGGACAAATCGTCAAATTTGCATTCACGGGAGGAGGAGTTACTGCTCTCACAAAATACTACGTGAGAAATCCGACTACAAACGATTTCCAAATTTCATCCACACCGACGGGTAGCGTATTGGATCTTACTTCCTCTCAAACGGGCGAGATGATTCTAAATACTGAATATGGTTTCGGGGACGGAGCTACTACGTTCAATGTTCCGGATAGGCGAGGTCTTTTTGCAAGAGGAGCCGGACTGCATGGAACAAGAGCCAAGGCGGCCGGCGGGAACTATGATGGAGGAGGCATCGGGTTTGAAGGACAAGATCAGTTCCAAGAGCACGGCCACCAAGTCTTAAATGGATTTCCTTATAACTATACTGCCGGTCCAACGGGGGGAGGTGGTTTCACTGGTGCAGATCATCGGTCCACGACAGATTATGCGATCGCTTATAATAACGGCACTCCGCGAACCGGAAACGAAACCACGCCTGCTTACGTAGCAGTAAAATACAAAGTGAGGGTAGCATGAATTATATTATAGAAAAGGAAAGTAACAAAGTGCTCTGGATCAATTCGGATCCTCGGAAATTAAACGGTAAAAATGCTTGGCATTCGTTTGATGAGACGCAGCACAAGGTCGTCTATGCAATTCATTACAATCCGGGAATTCAGGATAAATTTGAGGCGGCGCTCGATGGTGATGATGTTGCGGTGGCTTTTCAGCCAAAGTCCGTTTATGATAAAAAAACGGCGCGAGAAAGAATGCTCCAGGACTGGAATGACAAACTGGATTCGGAAGCTGAAACGGAGGATAATCCTCTTCGAGATGAAAACGAAAATATAATTCCCCATCAAATCCACACCGCCTCCGGTTGGAAGTTGGATATCGTCTCAAAGAAAAAAGATATGATTCACGACATCAACGCTCTTTGTTCTGAAAAGATCATATACGGTTTTTTGTCGATGGCCTTGGGATCTTCACATCACTATTCATTTGATCGGGACGATCAAATGAATTTAAACGGAGCCGTTTTTCCGGAGGTCGACGTTCCTTTGAAGTGTAGGAACGGTGAGAGTCAAAAAGAATGGAAAATTCATACTCCTTTTCAGGTTAGACAAGTCGCAAAGGACGGAGCGTTTCACAAAGCGAAGTTGTTGGAATTTGCGAGTCAGCTAAAGGCAAGGGTAAACAAGATTGTTACTGTGCAAGATTTCTGTGAGATCGATATCCATTCCGGTTGGGAATTGGATTGAGTATTTTAATGCGTGCGTCTTTTGACGCGCGCATTTTTCTCGAAGAATTATGTATTTAATGTATTCTAAAAACTGAATATTTTATCGTATATTCCGAATGTAAAACTCGTTTCTATTTCCGGCGAGCATTGCCTGAAGATGAGAAATAAATTCTGAAATCACCTTCTCGGACGAAGTTTAACCTCAAATTTCAAAGGACTTTCCTCAGAGTCTAACGTAGGATCTCATACTTTATCCAGATCAACAAGAATGCCTCAAAAACGTAGCAACGATCTGTTTCAAAGAAATTTTCGAATACATACGCTCCGGATCAGAATTTAATGAAGAAATCTTTCTGCGCAACATTTTCTTTCGAGAGATCAAGAGAGATTTGAATTTTTCGTTTTAGAAAATCAATTTACAGCGCGTCGCAAAACCTTATTTTATTTTGTCGGAAAGATCGGGCTGCAAGAACCTGTCCCAGTTTTGGGACAGGTTCTTATGAATTCCAGAATCGTTTTTTGAATTAGTTCTTTTTGAGTCCAAGGGATGAAATGATTTTCATCTTCTAAGGGGATCGTTTTCAAAACGGTATTTGAAAGTTGAGTTTGAAAGTATTCCAAGTTTTGATAGGGAACAAGGGAATCTTTTTTTCCGTGGATGAGAACTGTTTTGCAGCGAATATTCTTCCAATATGGTTCCAATGCGAAGAGCTGTTCTTTGAGAGGAAGCATTTCGGAGTTGCTGTGATTGAGTTCCGTTGGAAGGAGCGCTTTGAGCCAATTCCAATCTGCGATTCGATTGTACCACTGAACTTCCTCCGCTTCACCGCTCAGAGGAGCCGCCAAGAGTAGAAGTCCGTCGATCCTTGATTTCGGGAAGGATGCAATTCTCGCGGCGATCGGTCCTCCGTAGGAATGTCCTACTAAAATGGTTTTTCCTTTCTCCTCTTTTGAAATCGATTTTCGAAATTCTAAAATAGTCTTAGCCAGTATTGAAGATTGTTTTTCCACGTCGGGGAGGCTTATTTTATTGTTTGATTTTCCGAAGCCGGGTCTATCCACGGAAAGAATACAAAAAGAAGAAGTGAGAATTTTATCTCCCAGATACCAAGCATAATTCTGCCAGCCGCCCGGAGATCCGTGAATGAATATTATAATATTCTCATTCTTTGATTCGCATCCGCTTGTCACGCCGTAGACGACGAGTCCTTCCGATAAAAACCGGACTTCTCTCGGGGAAGCCCCTTCTTCTTCGAGTTGCCGCAGGCTTTCCTCCGGTTTTTTTTGGAGGTCTTCCGGAATTCTGCAGAAAGACAAAAGACATACGGTTGAAGCCGCAGCCGTGATAATTCGAAAAAGATTAAGCGACATTTTATAATCGTCCGTCTACGCTGCCGGAAATTCTCCCCTTTGTATCTGTCCGTAGAATCTCAAGAAAGTCGAATTCGGTAAGGAAGGGTTATCGGGTTCGTAAAGGCCCTCTCGGATTCCTTTTACGAGATACATATCGATTTCACCTTTGTTCTTAGCCTTTATCTTTCCTCTGTGCTCGCAGATAAAAAAGTCTTTGATGTTTTCGTATGTCTCGCTGGAAACGTTGACTTCTCCCGGTATTCCAGAGCTTTCCATTCTGCTCGCGGTGTTGACCGTATCTCCCCAGATATCGTACGCAAACTTATCAGTTCCTACTATTCCCGCCACCACCGAACCCGTATGAATTCCGAGTCTGAGTTCCCAAAAAGGAAGATTCTTACTTTCTCTTTCCCGTTTTTTTAAATTCATAAATCTTTGAAATTCCAATCCGCAAAGGACCGCATCGATACAATGCGTTTTATTTTTTACGGGGAGTCCTCCCGCCGCCATATAAGCGTCGCCGATCGTTTTTATTTTTTCCATTCTGTGATTTTTTATGATCGAGTCGAATTTGCGGAAAAAAAGATCCAGTTCGCTTAACAATTCTTCCGGCGTCATCGTTTCCGCGATTTGTGTAAAGCCCGCCATGTCCGTAAAAAGTACGGTTACGTTTTCGTAACGGACCGGGGCCACCGAATCGTTTCTTTTTAACTCCTCTGCGACCGTTTCGGGAAGAATATTCAACAATAAAGAATCGGATTTTTTTCTTTCTATGTTCAGATTTCTCGTTAGAATGAAGATCAAAAGTCCGGTAAGAATCTGCACAAAAAGATAATTTCCCCCCGCGTCCAAATATCTTTCCGTTTCGTTGGGATACGCCTTGATCCATTGTCTATTGTGGAATTCGGCGGCGTAGAGGAATGCGGTCGCGGCCGCGTAGATCAGATACACGAGCCATACATTATGATTCCTTAATAGAATTGTCGCGATCACGAGGGCGGGAATGAAGTAGTAGTGATTTCCGCCGATCGATCCTCCGTTAAAAAACCACATGGAAGAAAGATATGCTAAGATCGTTAGATTGAAGGGCCAGAACAGGGAATAATATACGCTTTTGATCCGAGAGATCAGATACATTCCCGTCAAAAGAACTCCCGAGACGAGGTTTAAGAGAAAGATAACCATGAAATTCTCGAGATAAAAAGAAGAAAAGGCGCCGAAAATATTAAGCGCGCCGTTTACAAAGGCGACGGTATTAAAAAGCCTGTGTTCCAAAGAATTTTTCTTCGGATCTCCAAACATGAAATATACGAACTTTAGAACTTGATCGGTCATTCTCGATATCCTAGATTTCCTTTCGTCGGAGATAAATCATTTATTTCCAAAGAGTTCTTAAAAACCGAATTCTTTTCGATAAATTCAATCGGATCGATCGGTTACTTTTCTGTTTCCCGCGTAGAATCGAAGCAGAACTCGAACGATCTCATACAAGCTCGTTTTAGGAACGCCCGATTTGCGGTTTTCGGAACCGATTCGAAAAAGAAGATTCCATTGTCTAAAAAGAATCGAGTACATTTCCAAAACCGAAAATTTTGGATCGTAGAGGTTTGTGGATTCGGAAGTGATTCCGTTTAATTCTACGATTCCGAATTCTTGTCCTAATTTTAATTTTTCATCCGATTGGTATCGAACGTCGTATCTTCCAAAGTAAAAACCGGAGAAGGTTCGGGAGATTTGATCGATTTTTTCACCCAAGGCTTCGGTAATCAGATCGCTTCCGTCCGAAAATAGAGTTCCTTGACAATGATTCCCCGCTTCGGCGAGTCTCATTTTTTCTCCCTTTGCAAGAATTCTGTTCCATTGTTTTTCATGTCTTTCTTGAAAGACCTTAGATTGATATCGAAATCGAGGATGGTTTAAGATCAATTCTCCAAGCGAAGATATTCCGTTTCCTTCGACGATCGGAAACGTTTTCCTGGTTATGGAAAAAATATTTCCCTTTTTTTCTTTCGGCAAACGGTAATAAAAAATTCCGGCTTCCATCGGTCCCGGGTGATATTCCTGCATGATAAAGTCAACGTTTGTTTCGGATATATATCGAACCGCGTCTTCCTCCTCTTTTACGAGCCTTACTCCCGCGCCTCTTTGTCCGGCGTCCGGTTTTAGAATATAAGGATATTGGAATGTATTAGTTGCGAAAGATGTTCTAATGTTTTTTAGATCGGTTTCCGAATCGATTCTTGAAATTTTATGAAATCTTAATATATGATCGGAGGATATGTTTTTGAGAATTTCATTTTTGGATTCTCCCACCAAGCCGCCTAAGTCGATCCCGGGGTTGGCCGCGCAGATCGTTCCGAATCCTCCGTTACGAACCGTCAAATAGACTATATACGGAACCAACGGCGCATAAAAGAGCCAAGCCGGCCAGAACTCGGGTTTGGATATTTTTCCGAACGAGATTTCCCATGACGGGATTCTACCAAAGTTTTTTTTCCGATTAGGTTTCTTTGTGAGTTGTTTTTTTCTGGAACTGAAGAGTCGAAAAGGCAACTCCAAATTCTTTCGGTAGGGAAACATCGCTTAAAAAACACTCCGCGTAAATTTTGATGATCGCCATGTGATGGATCGTATGATCCTGGACGTATAAGAATTCCCGTTTGAGATTGCTGATCGTTTTGCCTTCCAGTCCGGTTTCCGGATCCAAAAGATAGGAAAGTTCGATCATCTTATTCTCGTCGATCGATTCTAATTCGCTTAATAATTCGAAAATTTTATCTCTGGCCGCGAGAGGAGAGGTTTCATAGAGAGGATTTCTTTTTCTACGGTCATAGGAAAGTCCGGACGTATCGATTCCGCCGACCAGATTCTCCAAAACCTCCATACAATGACGTACGTGTTTTCCGATACTCGATCCTTTTACTTGAGTGATCTCCCGGGAATAATCGGTTTCCTCGATCGTGGAAAGTAGATCCGCGAGTTGATTAAAGGTATTTCGTATATTCTTAAACTGAATGTGTAACATCGCTGGATTCTTCGGAAGAAAACTTTCGAAGTTACAAAGAAAATTCGGTTTTTCCCGGATTGCAACTAGATAAAAGAAAAAGAGGAAATGGGACAGAGTCTAAACCCTGTCCTTTGATTTTGAATTGGAATGCTAATAAAGACTAAAACGAACCGGTATCAAAACTTTGACGGTGATCGCCTTACCTTCTAAGATGGAGGGTGAATATCTTTTTTTATAAAAGGCCTCGATGGCGGATTCTTCCAAGCCGAATCCTAACGCCTTTCCGACGGATCTCACTCGGAGCACTTCACCCGTATCGGCGATTACGATTTCAAGAGTTGTGGTTCCGGAAATTCCCGCCGCTTTCGCGTCGCTCGTAAATACCGGGATCACGTTCGGAGTCAAATCCACGGGAGCGGTCGCTCCGGAGATGACCGCGTCTTGTGCGCCTGCAATTCTCGGATCCTCTTTCTTTTTGAGCGTGTCCGTTAATTCGAAGTCGCCGTCTTCGGGAGCTCCTTCGGCCGGTTCTTGGATGGAGAGATTGTCGATGAACGCGACTTCTTCCACGAGTTTATCCAGACGATCGAATTCGATCGAAGGAGTGTACCAAAACAAAAGAATCAATATCTGTAGAACGAACGAAAGTCCGATCCAAGATTCGTATGGATATCTCTCAACAAAACGTTTGAGTTTACTTTTAAGTTTATTTTGAGTCCCGGTATTCAATGCCAGTTCCTTTATTTCAACCCGCCGCCCTGCGTGGTTTTAGTCACGAGAGAGATTTTAAGTGCGCCGGCATCCTGAAGAGTTTCAAACACTTGGTCCAGTTCCGCGTAAGGAAGTTCCTTGTCGGCGTGTATGAGAACTTTTAAGTCCGGAGTGGTCGTGAGTTTTGCTCTGATATTGTTGATCGCTTCGTTGATCGGCATCTTGATCGAATTGTAGAAAACGGTTCTGCCCGGATCCGCGCTCAAATAAATGTTCGCGATCTTTTTATTCAACTGTTCTCCGCCGGGAACGTCCGGAAGAGCGATCGGTATATCGGGATCCGTATCCAAAACCGAAGTGACCATAAAGAATACGAGTAAGAGGAAAGCGATATCCGCCATGGAACTGACGGGAATGCTCGGTGGATTCTTTTTCTTTTTTAAACTCATTGGTTTTACTTTAACCTTTTTACGGAGATCAACTTGAATCCGCGTAACTGAACCGCTGAAAGCGCGTCCAGCATGTTTCCGTATTTAGTGTCGCCGGTGGTTTTAATGAGCGCAACCTTGTTCGCGATGTCCGGAATTTCCAAAAGGTTCAATTGTTGACGAAAGTCGTTTAGATTTCTATAATCCTTCGTTCCGATGGTTTTATTTCTCATCTTTATCGTTTCGCCCGTCACGAGAATTTCGTAGACGTTTTCCCTTAGGACGGTCGTGGGATTGGCGTTTTTTCGCGGGAGTTGAACGTTTAACCCCTCTTTTACGAAGAATACTGCCGTAACCATAAAAAACACCAAGAGAAGAAATGCGATATCCGACATCGAAGAAGCGGAGATCTCTTCCAATACGCGTTTCTTTTTTATCTGGATCATGCCGATACCTTTATTAGAAAAAGCGAATTAAGCTTTTTTAGAATTTCTTTTTAAGAATTCTTTGTAGATTCTGTTCGCCGCTTCTTCGATTTCGGACGTAAATCCGTCGATTCTTGAGGTAAGGTATTGGTGAAACGTCATCGCAGGGATGGCTACGATCAAACCCGCTGCGGTCGTGATCAATGCTTCTTTGATACCGCCTGCAACCACTTTTGCGTTTACTTGGTCCGCGTTTGCAATCGCGTCGAAAGCGTTGATCATCCCGGATACGGTTCCCAAGAATCCGATCAGTGGAGCGATCGTGGAGACCGCTGCTAAGATAACGAGTCCTCTTTCAAGAACGGTGATTACTTCCGCCGCTTCTCTTTCCACACCTTTGGAGAAAATTTCCGCGTCTCCGGATGATACGTCGATCCCTCCGGCCAAAACCTGAGTGATCTTGTAATCTTTTCTTTCATCCAAGAAACTTTGAACCGCATCGAGTCCTTTCGAATCCATCGCTTCGCCCAAGTCTATGTTGTAACCTTTTGGAAGAAGTTTCGCCGTGGATAAGAAGAAGATTCTTTCGAAGATGATTCCAAGAGCGACGATGGAAGAAAGAGCCAGAGGATACATGGTCCAACCACCGAGTAGAAAGAGATCGACAAAGCCCCAGCTTTTTTCGGGTTTTGGCGCGGGAGCCGCGGGAGTTTCCGCTTTGGCTTCTTCCGCGGCCGGCGCGGTCTGAGTCGTTTCGGTTTTAGTTGGCTCGGTTGTTTTATCTTGCGCAAATATTACAGTCGTGGAAAGGGAAATGAGTCCCGAAAGGATGAGTGCGGTTGTCACCCATTTGAATTCTTTTTTTAAAGAAGAAAATTTCATCGATATCTCCGATCAAAATGTGACTGTAATATAAGAGAGAATTGTTACCGCAGAATTACAAAAAGATTACGGATCCGAAACTTAGGAGTAGGATAA
>NZ_NPDU01000020.1 GCF_002811985.1 Leptospira adleri | reverse complement strand
AAGATCCAAATTAATTACGTCACTCAACCGGTCAAACTATTTTTAAAAAAATTGTCCAAATTCAGAGAACTTTTTATTTTTTTAAATGGAGATTTTGATCCGAAACTTCGAGTTTTTGCAAAACTTACAAAAAGCTAAATCGAATTTTCGGTTCCATTCTCCCTCAAAGATGGACTGATTTATGATGATAAAATGATAACGGGAATATTGATAAAGTAGAATGTTTCTTTCGTGGTCTGTATGTCGCTTGTGCGGGAGGTATGATCAAAGCGAAGGAAGTTTTAAGGTCGCATGATCTTTTGCATTCAATGGAAGTACATTGGTAATTCATAATATACTGATTGTTGGAAAGATGGAATGGAAGATGTGTTGCCAAAACAAACTCTGAAACAGGTTCAAGGTCCGTTTTGGCGTGCGAAACTGAGAATTTGAAATTAAGCGTTGATTCTAAAGTAAATCACATCTCCGTCTTGGACAATGTATTCTTTACCCTCGATTCTTAACTTGCCCTCTTCTTTTACCTTGGCCTGGTTTCCGGCCCGATCCAGGTCTTCAAAACTCATAACTTCGGCCCGAATGAAACCCTTTTCAAAGTCTGAATGGATCACGGCGGCAGCCTTCGGGCCGGTGCTATTCACGGGTGTGGTCCAAGCTCTGACTTCCACTTCTCCGGCGGTAAAAAAGGTGATGAGCCCCAAAAGTTTATATGCGGTTTTGATCATACGATCGAGACCGCTCTCGGTTTCTCCGATTTCTTGAAGGAAGTCGAGTTGTTCGTTTCGGTCGAGGCCCGAGATTTCTTCTTCAAAACGACCGCAAAGGATTACGAGTTCCGCGTTTTCTTCCTTTGCCATTTGGCGGATTTGCTGAAGAAGCGGCGTATCCTTTTTAGCGGCGTCTTTGTCGGCGATGTTTGCGACATACATCACCGGTTTTAGAGTGATGAGCTGAAAGGATTTCGCGAGTTTTTTTTCTTCGTCTTTCATTTCAGGAAGCGCGAGTCGGGCGGGTTTTCCTGCTTTTAGGAGATCTAAAATTTTCTCCAGAACGGACGCGGTTTCCTGTGCTTCTTTGTTTCCATTCTTCGCATTTTTAGCCGCCCTTTGGTATTGTTTATCGGCGCTGTCCAAATCGGCGAAGATCAATTCAAGATTCACAACAGCCGCGTCGTCCACAGGATTCACTTTTCCATGGACGTGAGTTACATTGTCGTCTTCGAAAGCGCGCACAACGTGGCAGATCGCGTCCACTTCCCTGATATGGGAAAGAAATTTATTTCCAAGACCTTCTCCTTGACTCGCACCTTTTACAAGGCCGGCGATATCTACGAATTCAATGATGGCGGGTACGATTTTTTGAGGTTTGGCGATTTCCGCAAGACGATCCAATCGAAAATCGGGAACTTCTACGATACCTTTGTTCGGTTCGATGGTGCAGAATGGATAGTTTTCCATCTGGGCGCCCGCTTTTGTGAGGGCGTTAAAAATAGTGGATTTACCCACGTTGGGAAGGCCGACGATGCCGCAATTCAGACTCATGGAGTCCAGATTTTCCGGGGTCGGTCTCTGCGAAAAGTAAAATCGCGCCTATTCTAAGTCCCAGGATTTCCCGGAACCGTCGCTGTTGAGAGAAAAACTTTCCTGCTTCAGTCGAATCAGTCGATTTCCACGAAAGAAAAAATTCAAAACCGAGATTCCATTCGGAATGGAAGCAGAAGCACAACCCGTGTAGTAAATTCCTTCGTTGAATCTCAGATCTTGCGGCGAATTCAAAAGGCGGATCAAAGTTGCGTCTTCCGTTTTTCCGGAAAGAGCCGTAGACCATTCTTCCGCGCTGTTTTCTCCGGTTAAGAATAGAATCTTTTCCGATTCCCAAGGAAACTCGATCGTGTTTGTGAGAGTGGAAAACCAAAACTTCAAAGAATCGAATTGCAATTCGAAGGAAGAAGAATCATTTTTTTTCGGTTCGGAATTTTGTTTCACGACGTTCTTTGTTTCCTGGGACGAATCTTTTGTTGGTTCCGTTTTCTTTATGCGTTCTTTTGTGGTGGCGGTGGGTTTGTTCTTTTTTGTTTTCGAAGTTTTACTTTTCGTTTTCACTTTCTTCGTTTTAGAAACGGAGCTTTCGGAAGATTTCCGAGAAGCCGATTCTTTAGGACCGGGTTCTTTGTTTTCTACGTTTGAATTCGTGGGCGTAGATTTTTGGGTTTCCGTTTTTGAATCCGTCGAAGCCGGACTCGAAGTGGAAGGGGCTGTAGTCTCCGTCGCGAGAGAATCCTTTGCTAAGCTCGATTTTTTGGATTTCGTTTTTTTCTTTTTCGATTTTGAAAAAGAGGATTTTTTTGATTTCGGTTTAACGGTTGTTGCCTTGGGAGTTTCTACTTTCTTTTCGGAAGCAAATGCGATCCAAGGCAAAATTCTGTTTGAGGAAGAAGGCAAATTCTCCGTTACGTTTTTGGGAAAGATATAAAGATCGTATCCGTTTTGTTGAGCCAGATTCAATTGTTCGCTCGGGATCTCGGAGGCAAAGGAGCCGTAACCCACAAAAAATGCGGTTCCATTCTCTTGGATTCGCTTTGCTTTGAGTCTTTTGAAAAATAAGGAAGTCGATTTGTAATAACGAATTTTATCGGTTTTCGAGGAAGGTTCGCAAACGAGCGCGACGCTCACGGGACGATCTCGCAGCCCTCCGGTTTCCGAAAAAATATAAGAAACGTCGAAGCCGCCGAGAACAAGGACCGAGAGGACTACAAGTTTGAAAACCCGATGTTTCATAAAATTTAGGAAGAAAGTCCGACCGATTTCAAAAGAGAAGTTTGGAACTTCAGATAATTCTTCTTTTCCTTCTCTTGAAAGAGCGCATAACGCGTTTTGTAATCCGGATCTTCGGCGGTCAAAGCCCCTTTCATATCGGCGAGGTGGGATTCTTCTTCCTTGATGATCGCCTTGAGGCTGACTTGAATCCCGTTTTCTTCCAGAATCTGATCGTATTCCTGATACAAAAAATCAGCTCTTTCTTCTATGAGATGGGTTACATAGAGATAGGAAAGAAAGGATTGTTTTTTACCGCGGATTCCCGAGGCGTTTAGATCTTTGAGGACGAGCGCATCCAGTCTTTGAAAATAAGAAAACG
Organism: Leptospira adleri; assembly: GCF_002811985.1. Taxonomy (GTDB): domain Bacteria; phylum Spirochaetota; class Leptospiria; order Leptospirales; family Leptospiraceae; genus Leptospira; species Leptospira adleri. Next base: position 66,672 of record NZ_NPDU01000020.1, on the reverse strand, counting down.
CCGGAAAACCGCAGTGAAGATTTTCAGGTTTATAATCGGGGCAAGAGCCTGGAGAAACTCTTTCGCTCATTCGTTTGAAAAAATGTGCGTGTCTTGCTTCTTCGGAAGCGTGTCTGAGAATCATTTCCCCCATTCCGAAGTCGCTCTGAGTCGCGAGAATCTTACGGGATCCCATGTGTTCCAGAAACGAAATCGTGTTCAACCAGCGGGAGTGAATTTTCGGATCTTCTATGATTTTTTTTAAAAAAGTTCGGATCGACTCCGTGGACATCGGAGTTGCTGCGAGAGTTTGAGTCATAAGCGTATCCTTTGGGGAGCGGAGAAAAAATCATCGATTTTTAAACTTTCTCTTTGATTTTGTGTAGGAAAAGAATTTTGAAAATCGTTTCGATTTTCAGTAAAAGGCAGAGCCGACCCAAAGTATGAATTTTAGCCTAACGTCCTTAAAGCACTATGGAAGTCTCATCAAGTTTTCACATACTCTCTTTGCGCTTCCCTTTGCGGGAATCGCTTTCGTTTTGGCCTTTCTCAAAACCCACGATAAGTCTCCGATCGATTGGATCATTCTTACAATCCTCATTTTGATTTCCATGGTTTTGGCGAGGTCCGCCGCGATGGGATTCAATCGAATCGTGGATCGCGATATTGACGCAAAAAATCAAAGGACCGTAGATCGCGAAATTCCGGCGGGAAAAATTTCGACTCGATCGGCCGTTCTTTTTGTCGGTTTGTCTTCTCTGGGTTTTTTTGCCGCGAGTTGGTTTATCAATTCGACGGCGTTTGCGCTTTCCTTTCCCACGCTCCTCATTCTCTTAGGATATTCTCTTGCAAAACGTTTTACCTGGTTGTGTCATTGGATCCTCGGTTTTTCGATCGGTCTGGCTCCGCTTGCGACTTGGGTGGCGATCCGGCAAGAAATCGTTTTAGAACCTTTACTCTGGACCTGCGGGCTCGCTTTGAACTTGGCGGGCTTCGATATTCTTTACGCTCTTCAAGATCAGGATTTCGATAAGAAAGAAGGATTGTTTTCGGTTCCCGCGAGATTTGGAAGAAAAAAATCTCTTCTGATCGCCGCGATCAATCATATCCTTTGTATCGTCCTTTTATTCGCAGCGGGAATCGTTTCCGGTTTGGGTCCGATCTTTCTGTTTTTTATTTTGATAACGGCGTATTATCTTTTTCAAGAGCACAGGATCGCTCGCGGCACGGGAGAGAATTTTTTTCCGCCGAAATTCTATCAGATTCATTCTTACATTTCTTTGATCCTTTTTGGAGGATTACTCGCGGACCGGTTTTTTTATCTCGTGATTTTAGGAAATTAAGGTAAGAATCGAATCCTTCTTTCGAAACGAATTGGAGTCCAAGGTCAGACGGAAAAGGGAATTCGCCGACACGTTGCAAACCGTTGAGAAGTGATTTGGAAGAATTTCGAGAATTGTCTTCGGAACGGACGTTGGCTCGTTTGAAAGTTGTAGGAGCTCTTACAGCCGAATTTTTTTCAAGGATGAAGGTTTGAAATTCTTAAATCATGAGACGACGAAGGTTACCGTTGGCGCGCTATGTTGCGGAACGAAATCGATAATAAAAATAGGAAGGGACTTTCGATGAAACTAGTACTGGGAATGGCGGGCGCGAGCGGTTCCATTTATGCGGAAAGATTTATCCGTGCGCTTTCTACGATCGAAGGGAAAACTTTTTTAATCTGCAGTCCGGCCTCTCTTCGAGTCTTTCGAGAAGAGATGAATTGTAATGTCGCTTCGGCAAAAGAGCTTTTAGAATTTATTTTTGACAAATACAAGATCGTAAATTCTTCTCATCAATTTTTGATCCGAAATTTTTTGGACATAGGAGCGGACATCGCGTCCGGATCCAATCCTTGGGACGCGATGGTGGTTCTTCCTTGTTCCATGAAAACGATCGCTTCGATTAACGCCGGTTTGACGGAAAACCTGATCGAAAGGGCCGCGGACGTGACTTTGAAAGAAAGAAGAACTCTCGTTCTGGTTCCAAGAGAAGCTCCCTACAACCGGATTCATCTGAAAAATATGTTGGAACTCCACGACGCGGGGGGAACGATTCTTCCTGCATCGCCCGGTTTTTATCAGATGCCGAAGACGCTCGAGGATCTCGGAGATTTTATCAGCGAAAGAATTTTCAGGCTTTTGGGAGTAGAATTGGATCTATATCCGAGATGGAATCCCAAAAACCAAGAAGAATAGTTTTTGTTAAGCGAAGTATTCTATGTCGTGGATTTTCTTTTTTAAAGTGGACGCGTCTTCGTAGTTTTCCTTTGAAATCGCGTTGAACTTTTGAAGATAGAGTCCGATCAATTCCTCTCCGGTTTGTCCCGGTAAAGAAAGCGCTTTCTTAAAATTATCCAGGTCGAACTCCGGATGTTTTGTGGAAAAATTTTCCACCAACTGATCCATCTTGATCAAAGACGCTTCCCTTGCAATTCCAGTGGATCTTCTGATCTTTAACGAAAGATTGGCGAGCGCGTCCAGATATTCCCTTACTCCGCTTTCTTCTTCCGGAAAATGGACCTGGCCGTTGCCTACTTCTCGATTCTTGCAGATTTCCACGTATTTGATCACGACACTATTGAACTGATCCATTCTTTCCTGAATGTAATCGTTGGACGCTTCTTTAGAAGCGGGCATTTCAAAGTCTCTGATTTTGATGACGTCGTATTTGTCTATGTTCTCCGAAATGACTTTCTTTAATTCTTCGTAACTGTCCAGAGATACGGGCGGGAAAGTTACTACGGGAAAGTTCTCGCCGATTTTGAGAAAGCTCACGACAACGTTAGACGCGATGATCTTACCTCCGGGGCTGAGAGGGTTTTCACCAAATACGTTGCAATATACTATCAAATTGCCCGTTGGGTTTTTTTCGGATCCCTTTTCAAACTTCAAGGTTCACCTCCCTCTCATAATGTACAACAGACTCAAATCCTTGTATTATTCCCACTTTTTTATTTCTTCATTTAGATGATCGAATATACTTTTGTAGGCTTGATAGATTGGACCGTTTTTATCTTTTAACACGACCGGTTTTCCGTCCTCTCCCGCATTCATGATATCCATTGTCAAAGGTATGCCACCTAAGAAACGCGCCTCTGAAGATTCTGCCAATCTCTGGCCTCCGCCTTTGCTAAATATGGCAGAAGCGTGTCCGCATTTGGGACAGATGAATTCGCTCATATTCTCTACGATCCCTAGTATGGGAACTTTCACTTGCGCGAACATCGCCGAAGCGCGGTTAGCGTCTAATAACGCAACGGTTTGCGGAGTTGTTACGATTACGGCTCCGTTTAAATCGATGAGTTGAGCTAAGGAAAGTTGAACGTCGCCCGTTCCAGGAGGAAGATCGATAAAAAGATAATCCAGTTCGTCCCAGACGATATCGTATAAGAACTGTTCGACGGCCTTTCCGAGCATCGGCCCTCTCCAAACTACGGGTTGTTTTTCATCGATCAAAAAGGAGAATGAAATGATCTTGAGTCCGTCTTTTTCCAGAGGATAAATTTTATCTTCTTCCGCTTTCAAGGCGACTCGGCCATTCACTCCAAACATCTTTCCAACCGAAGGACCGTATATGTCCGCGTCTAAAACTCCGACTTTGTATCCGAGAGAAGCGGCCATCGCCGCCAAATTTACGGTGACGGTCGATTTACCGACTCCGCCCTTTCCGGATCCGACCGCGATCACGTTTTTAACGCCCGGAATTTTATTAGAATCATCTAATACGAGTTTTGGATCGACTTCGAATTTTATTTTTACCTTTCCGACTCCTTCAAGTTTCGTGAGCGATTGACGGATTTGCGCTTCGAGACCGATTTGAATTCTTCTGTCTTGGCTCGGAGTTTTGAGGAGAATGCTCGTCTCACCTTCTTGTATATCGAGGGCTCCCACCATTCCGAGAGAGACGATGTCTTTTTTTAGTTCGGGGTGTTTGATTTTTGTAAGTTCTCTTTGAATTTTTACTGCTTCGATGGCGGCCATGTTATTCCTTTTCTGAATACGAAACTAAGGGAGCTTCCGTGAATTTAGACTGTTCTAGATTGTAAGTATATCTTTGAATTTTAAGATTCCGTTTATCGATTTCCAAAAGGTGAAATCCGCACTGATGTCTGGAATCGGAAAGTCGGGTGCTGGAAGCCGAGTTGATTACATAATAAGGCATTTTATTACCCGGAAATTTCACCCAGTTTGTATGAACGTGCCCGTGTAAAAAGGCGACAGGCGGGACTTTTTTTAGAAGGGAAGCGATCTCTTCCCGGTTTCTCAGACGGTGGTGAATCGTCTCCTGTCTTTCTTCCGGATTCCAGATCGGGTGATGACAAACCAAAACGTAGTCCTCTATTTTTTTTTCCCGAAGAATTTTTTGAGTCTTCTCTACGACCTCGGGTTGAATTCTTCCATACGCGTCCAAAATCGAAAGAGGAAAACTGGAATCCCATCCCACGAAATGAAGACCGCCGATTTTTTTGATACGGATGTATTCTGCGTTATGCGAAATAGAATCGCCGGAAAGCGCAGAGAAATATTTTTCGTAAAACGGATGATCGCCTACGGCATGTTTGGTGTAACGATCGTGATTTCCAGGGATATAAAAAACCTTATCCTGCGGGAGTTCGCTTAATAATATTCCCGCTTTCTGGAATTCTTTTTCATGCGAAACGTTCGTAATGTCTCCGGAAACTACGATCGCGTCCGGTTTCAACGTTTCCACACTTTCGAGAATCGAATTCCAAATATATGGAGGATACTTTTTCTTTCTTCGAAGCGTATAGTTCAGATAACCTACGATCATCTTTCCTTTTAACTGGAAGAGCGGAACCTGAGTCGGAAAGTGAAGATCTGAGAGATGAAGAATTTTCATTCGGTTTCGAAAAGTTCAAGGATTCCCAAAACATCGCCCTTTCGAACGATGGATCCCTTCTCTTTTATAATTTGCGTTAGCTTTCCTTTCACCGGGGACTCCATCGGGAAGCAAGCCTTGTCGGTTACGAGCTCTAAAATTTCTTGACCGGGAGTTACGGAGTCGCCAAGTTTCGAATTCCAGTGAACGAGCTCGATCTTGTCCGTATCTCCGAGGTCCGGTGTGATCAGTTCAAAAATGCCGGATTTTGGTTTCATGATTTAAAACAAACTTGCGTAAAAGACTTTGCGCATCAATGATACCTAAAAAACTCGGTGGGGATATATGGCAAACCAGAAAACAGCGCTCAAAGGGAGCGAGATCCTGAAAAATATCGAGGATCTCAAAAAGAGAAAATTCTTTCACCTTGAGCTCAAAGGTCTGACAAAACCTACAAGAGATATTCTATCCGAGCTTGTAAACGGAATTCTTGAAGAAATCGGAGCCAATCCGTTAGCCGGCTTTCACCTCTTTAGCGGTTTAATGGAAGCGTTGTTAAACGCAATCAAGGCGAACATCCGTCACATCATTTTTCGAGACGAACTTTTAAAAAAATTAGAACAAGGAGAATCCAGTCGTCAAGACGCGGAAGAACTCCTTGAGATCATCATGGAAACTTCGCTCTTAAGAGACGCGATGCATCGTTATATCGTTCCGGATAAGGTGAAAAAACAAGTACAGACCGTTCTATCTTTGGAAGATAAGATTCGCACAAAGAAGAAGGTTTTAACCGAAAGCGAGAAAGTTTTTCTTTCCGACGTTCGAAGCAAGATTGAAAAATACAATATGAATATCTCTCTCAAAATTCGAATCACGAAGGACGAGTTGAGTTTTAGAATTAGAAACGATTCTCCGATTCACCACATGGACTTTGAAAGAATTCAAGAATCCAGACTCAAACACAAAGAACTCTTTGATCAAGGTAATTCGGCCGATTTTTTTAGACCTGAATTTTTAAACGAAAAAGAAAGCGCCGGTTTTGGAATCGCAATGATCGACGAAGGATTTTACAGCATCGGTCTGAATCCCTTGGATCTTCTTACGATCACTTCGGGCGCGAGAACGACGACCGTTTATATGAAATATCCGATTTCCGGACTGAAGATGGATTTCTGATTCTTTTTTCGATCTCGTTCCGGAATTTTTTTGAACGGAATGAATCCTTCTGATTTCGTAAACGAAATTAAAAAAAGAATCGAAAGCGAGAAAGTTTTTCGCGATGCTTTTTGAAATGTGAGAGGCTTCTCGAGTTAAAAACTTACGTAACTCTTTTGTAGGAATTGAAATTTTCGGATCTTTTATAATTCTTTTGCTGGAATTGAAATTTGCAAAGAGCGTCTAACGTCTTTACGGAAATGAAATCTTCAAAGTTTACCATCTCGCATAACGCATTTTACAAGAATGAAAATTTATGGAACCGGATCATTTTTCCTCGAATTACTTTTTTTTGGGGAAACGGTTCCATAAATCTTTGAAACGAATTGTTAGCCTGAGTTTTAGTTGAAATGAGACTTCGAGACGAAAACAATAACTTGAGAAGCGCGTCGTTGCTACGCGGAACTACTTCCGCTGAAAAAGTGATTTAAAAGAAAAAACCTCTCAAACAAAAGTGAATGAGAAGTTTTTTCTTTTAAATCTTCGGTTGTTGATTTTTTATTTCGGATCGAGTCGATAGATCTTTCCACTTCCAAAATCGGTAAGATATACTTTTCCGGAAGCGTCTCTTCCAAAAGAAGAAATCAAGACCGGCCATTTTCCCAACGTAAAAACTTTTTTCGCGGGTTTTCCGGCTTCGTCCGGGAGATCTAAGGCCCAGATTCTTCCGGAAACAAAATCTGCGAAAACATATTTTCCGTTTAACTGTGATATGGCTTTGTTTGAATAGACGTAACCGCCCGTGATCGATTGTCCCTCTTCTCTTCCGTATTCGTAGATCGGATCGGTAAGTCCTCTTTCATCGCAGTTTTGTTTTGGATCGAAGCAGTGCGTTGCTTCTTTCGTATTCCAACCGTAGTTCTTTCCCTTTTCGATGAGATCCACTTCTTCCCAGAGATCTTGACCTACGTCGGCAAGAATCAATCTTCCTTGCGGATCAAAGCTGTATCTCCATGGATTTCGAAAACCGTATGCGTAGGTTTCGGGAGCACAACAAGCGTCGTTCACAAAAGGATTGTCGGCGGGAATCTTATAGTTTTTCCCGTTTTCCGAAGAGTTTACGTCGATGCGAAGCATACTTCCGAGTAAGGTCTTGGGATTTTGTCCGTTTTCTTTGGGATCGTCTTTCCATCCTCCGTCGCCCCAACCCACATATAAGAATCCGTCCGGACCGAAGGCGAGTTGTCCCGCATTGTGATTCGGATACGGTTGAACGACTTCCATAACGATTCTTTCGGAAGAAATTTTAGAATTTGCTAAATCTTTCGGAGAAGAAGCGATCCATTCGGCGACTCGGCTCGTATCCTTACCTCCGACTTTCAGAACATAGTTGAGATAGAGTTTTCCATTCTTTGCAAAATCCGGATGAAACGCCAAACCGAGAAGGCCTTGTTCGGCTTCGGATAACACATTCAAAGTCAGTAATGTTCCGGTTTCATTCTTTCGTACCTTTCCCCAGCGAAGTTTTCCTTTTTGTTCTGTGACAAGAAACGTTTCCGATTCTCCCGGAGGAAATTGAAGATCCGTCGGTTGCGAAAAGCCGGACGAAACTTCTTTGAGAGAAACTAGGATCTTCTCCTTTTGTTCGTCCTTGCCGGAAAAATTCGGTTGGATGAGATTCGGATCGCCTTCGGCCTTGTAAGTGTCGGGGGCGCCTAAAACTTCGACCAAGGTTTTTTGAATCCATTCGCAGCCGTTTGAAAAAATCAAAACAATCGCGAATAAAAAATAGATTGGAATTTTTTTGAAAGGGATTGGGATACGGAGCATAACGCAAAGCATCCCTATTTTCGGAAGTTCGTCAAATAGAATCTACGATTTTAGATTCAAAAATCATTTCTTAAAAACGGAAAATTACAAGATTCTAATTTTGTTTAAAGAATGTACTGACTCAGATCTTTGTCCTGAATCACGCCTTGCAATCGATCTAAAACGTATTTTCCGTCGATTTTTACGTTTCGTTTTTCTTCCGGGAGATCGGGACCTTCAAAACTCAATTCTTCCAAAAGACGTTCTAAGATCGTATTCAATCTCCGCGCTCCGATGTTTTCGTGCTTTTCGTTCATGTCATACGCGATTCTTGCTATCTCTTGAATTCCTTCCGCGGTGAATTCCACACGAATCGAATCGGTCGCCAAAAGCGCTTCGTACTGTCTCGTCAAAGAGGAGCGAGGCGCGGTGAGAATTTTTTCGAAGTCTTCTCTGGATAATTTTTCCAGCTCAACGCGGATCGGAAATCTTCCCTGGAGTTCGGGAATCAGGTCCGAGGGTTTGGTCATGTGAAACGCGCCCGCGGCGATAAAAAGGATATGATCGGTTTTTACAGGACCGATCTTTGTGTTAACGGTTGCGCCTTCCACGATCGGAAGAAGATCTCGCTGAACCCCTTCTCTGGAAACGTCTGCTCCCGTTTTTCCTTCTCTTCCCGCAATTTTGTCGATCTCGTCGAGAAAGATGATTCCCATTTCTTCCACTCTTCGAAGCGCCTCTCTTTGAACCTTGTCCGGATCGAGTAACTTTTCGGCTTCGAATTCTTCCAATGCTTTGAGAGCTTCCGGAATTTTGAGTTTCCGTTTTTTATTCTTTTTGGGGAGCATATCGCCCAGGACATTCTGCAATTGATTGTCCAAGTCGTCCAAATTTCCCGCTCCGAAAACCTGCAACATCGGAATCTGAGACGCGCTGGGGTTCGGTAGATCGAGTTCTACTTCCTGTTCGTCCAACTTTCCGGTTTTTAATTTTTTTCTCATAAACTCTCTGGTTTCGAGAAAGTGTGTTTTCCTTTCCTCTTCATCCGCGATCGGCGTATTCGAAAAACCTGTTATTTGCGTGGAAGACGGTTTGGGTTCTCCCGGAAACGGAAGTAAAATATCGAGTAACGCTTCCTCCGCTTTTTGTTTTGCGGCTTCTTCTACCTTGGTTCTGAATTCCTGTTTTACAAGATTCATGGAAATGACCGCAAGATCCCGGATCATGGATTCCACGTCTCTTCCGACGTAGCCTACTTCCGTATATTTTGTGGCTTCCACTTTGAGAAAGGGCGCGCCGCAGAGTTTGGAGAGTCTTCTTGCGATTTCCGTTTTACCGACGCCGGTCGGCCCGATCATGATGATGTTCTTGGGATAAATTTCTTCCTGCATTTCAGGATCTAATTTTTTGCGGCGGGTTCTGTTTCGAAGCGCGACCGCCACCGCTTTTTTGGCGTTTTTTTGTCCGATGATATGTTCGTCCAACTTGGTCACGATCTGTCGAGGCGTGAGTTCTTCTTCGGCTGAAAGGATGAGTTCCTGGTCTTTGTGAGAATCTGTCATATATTTATTCTTTAGAGAATTTCTTCAATGGTGATGTGATCGTTGGTGTAGATACAAATATCGGCCGCGATTTTCATGGAAGATTCCACGATTTCTTTCGCGGAGAGGTCCGTATGATCATAAAGCGCGCGAGCGGCGGCTAACGCGTAATTTCCTCCGGATCCGATCGCGATCACACCTTCGTCCGGAGAAATCACGTCTCCCGTTCCGGAAATCAAAAACGATTCGTCCTTATCGGCTACGATCAAAAGGGCTTCGAGTCTTCGGAGCATACGATCCATTCTCCATTCTCTTGCGAGTTCTACCGCGCTTCTGGAAAGACTTCCTCCGAATTCCTGCACTTTTTTTTCAAAGAGTTCGAAAAGTGTGAACGCGTCCGCGGCGGATCCCGCAAACCCCGAAAGAATTTTTCCGTCGTAAAGTCTTCTGACTTTTTTTGCGGATTGTTTCATGACGGTGTTTCCCATGGAAACCTGACCGTCTCCTCCGATGGCGACTTTTCCGTTTTTACGGACACAAAGAATGGTAGTGGAACGAATTTTATTTTCTGGCATGGGGATGAGCTTTTCTATAAACCTCTTTGATTTTTTCCTTACTCACGCTCAGATAAATCTGAGTTGTGGAAAGCGAAGAATGCCCGAGCAATTCCTGCACCGCTCTGATATCCGCTCCCGCGTCCAAAAGATCGGTTGCGAACGTGTGTCTGAATTTATGCGGAGTGATGGTCTTTTCCCATCCCATCTTTTTTCTTCTTTCATTCAAAATATAACGTACGCCCCGGGTCGTCAGTTTCTTTCCTTTTTGATTTAGAAAAATTTCCTCGGTCTCGGGAAAAAAATGAGTTCTGTATTCCAAATATTTTTCAAGAGATTGTACGGCTTCCTTTCCAAAATATACAAATCTTTCCTTTTGACCCTTTCCGAGAACCTTGAGGATGGTAAGATCTTTGGAAAGCGCCGAAAGTTTCGCGTTCACCAATTCGAAAACTCGAAGTCCGGAAGAATACAATACTTCGATCATCGCTCGGTCGCGAATGTCCAAAATTTCCGACGTTCGTTCGGCTTCGAAACTCAGGATTTCTTCCGTTTCTCCGATCCGAAAATTTTTGGGAATTTCTCTTCTGACCCTCGGAAAGCTTATCTGCACGGCGGGATTGGAAGGAACCAGATCTTCTCGGAGCAATACTTTGTAAAAGGTTCTGAGAGAGGATAATTTTCTGCTTTGGGATCTTCGATCCAACCCGTGATTTTTTGCGAGATAGGCGAAGTAAGATCGAATGTCCACCGGTTCGATTTGTAGGATATCCAACTGCTCCTTTTCACAAAAATCGAAAAAGAATTTCAGATCGATGCTGTAGGCATTGAGCGTATTTTGAGAATAATTTTTTTCGATTCTAAGATACGTAATGAATTTCTCCGCCGCTAAGTTTTGAGAAGCGGATGAAAACTGAGGAAGTCGAAATGGATAATCGCCCAATGGAATACTCCGTTTTAAATTGAGTTCGATCCTTTTGTTTTTTTAACCTCGGAGAATGAACGGCTCCCAAAGATTTCCAACTTCAAAACGATCGAAAAAACGGGCGGGTCTTCTTTCTCTTTGAAAAAGAAGAATACAAGACCGCACCTGTCCTACTTAGTATCGGAGAGTTTCTGAAATCCGTTTTTCCTTTCTCGGATCCAGTCCGAGATTTTTTGCAAAGAGGCTTTGACGAGTTCCGGAATTTTTTCCCTTTCTTCGGGTTTAAAATTGGAAAGTACATAATTCGGAACCTCGGAGGATTCGGAAGGTTTCCCGACTCCGAAACGGAGACGAAAGAATGAGTTGGAACCCAGTTTTTCTACGATATCACGAAGTCCGTTGTGACCGGCATGACCACCCCCGCCTTTCAGTTTGAGTTTTCCGAATTCGAAATCGATTTCGTCGTGGATGACGAGAATATTCTCGGGGGGAATTCCATTCTTCTTTGCGATTTCCGAAACCGCTTTTCCGGAAAGATTCATGAATTCCAGAGGTTTGAGATAAAAGAGCGTGATCCCGTCTTCGTCGGTTCGAGCGAGGGAATACTTCGAATTTTCCTGATAACTTCCGGAGGAAGAATTTAAAAAAGAATCCAGAATCACAAAACCGATGTTATGCCGGTGATTCGCGTATTTTTGACCGGGATTTCCGATTCCCACGAGTAAGAGTTTCAGGTTTGCCATGGCTGCAGAATTTGGTTGAGCATTTTTTCCGTCGCGTGAACGGCCGCGATCGTCTGATCCGGATGAACTCCCATCGTCTTGAACGTCTGATCTTCCTCTAAATCCTGGGATTTGTTCCAGGTGATCATCGTTTCGACTAACGCGTCCGTCTTTCCTCCCGGAGGAATTCTTACCTCGTAGTCGATCAGTTTGGGGATTGTGATCCCGAGTCGATTCGTGATTTTTGTAAGCGCGTTCATAAATGCGTCGTAACCGCCGTCGCCTTCGGAAATTTCCTTGTGAACCTTTCCTTGGTATTCGATTTCGATCTGAGCGTGAGGCCGGATTCCGATCCCGGAATGTATATTACAAGATTTGATAGCGATTACTTTATCTCCGGTTCTTCCGGAAACGTCCGCGATGATAAACGGAAGATCTTCCGGTGTGACGAGTTTGTTCTGGTCCCCGAGTTCGATCACCCGTTCCAGAACTTTCTGAAGAATCACGTCGCTTAAAACCATTCCCAACTGTTTTACGTTTTCGGAAATGCTCGCTTTTCCGGCGAGTTTGCCTAACGCGTAGCTTCTTTTTCGTCCGAAACGCTCCGGTAGGATCGGATTCGCGTAGAGATTTCCTTTTTTGTCCCCGTCGGCGTGAACTCCCGCAGTTTGTGTGAAGACGTCTTCGCCCACGATCGGCCTGTTCGCGGAGATTCTTTTTCCACTGAAAACTTCCACGAGTCGACTTGCTTCCGTGATCGCGAGTTCGTTGACTTGCGTCTTTGCTTCCGACTTATCGTGGATCGCGGTGATCAAGGCTTCTAAAGGAGTATTTCCGGCTCTTTCGCCGAGTCCGTTGATCGATGCGTGCAGGCCCTTTGCTCCGGCGCGGATCGCTTCCAGGCTGTTGGCGACGGAAAGGTCGTAGTCGTTGTGGCCGTGAAATTCGAAATGAAGATTCGGATGTTTTTGAACGAGAGCGTCCACTCCGTGGAACGTTTCCGAAGGAGAAAGAACGCCTAACGTATCGGGAAGAAATATTCTTTCGATGTTTTCCTTACTCAGATGTTCGACAAGAGACAAAACGTAATCGGGACTGTTTCTAAAACCGTTGGACCAATCTTCGAGATAGACGTTGACCCTGAGTCCGTTCTTTCGCGCATACTCGATCACAAAGGAAATCTCCGTAAAAAATTCTTTCGGAGTTTTGTTTAACTGTTTTTCTAAGTGATGTAGCGAACCTTTTGTCAAAAGGTTCAAAACCTTCGCTCCGCTGTCTCGGATCCAATCCACGGTTTTATTCCCGTCCACGAATCCGAGAAGTTCGATTCTATCGGTGAGTTTTTCGGATTCGGCCCATTCTATGATTTTTTGGACGGTTTCGAATTCCCCTTTGGAAACCCTGGCGGAGGCGATTTCCACCCGATTTACATTCAATTTTTGTAATAAGAATTTTGCGATATTCAGTTTTTCGGATGTGGAAAAGCTAACCCCTCTGGTCTGCTCTCCGTCTCTCAACGTTACGTCTAAAATCTCCAGTTTGTTTTTTGTCATTTGAGATACCTTTTGAGAGTGTCCTTATCGGGTCCTAATACTTCGACCAATGTGGATCCCGGATTGGAGATTCCATAGAGAGAATAGTCCACTTCCTTCAAAAAATCATGGGAACGAATCGTATCGACCGTTAATTTTTTGAGAATTCCTTCCCCGATTCCGTGTATGATTTCTACGAACGTTTCCCCGGCCAAAAAGGCTTCTTGGATTTCTCTTTCGAGTTTTTCCTGGGCTTCCTCAAACCTCAGCTTTCGGATATAGATCGTTTTCGCTCCGGAATAGCCGGATTTGGAGGAATTCTTTTTCATACGATCCGAACTTCACTTCTTACGTACCAGTGTTTTTTCGATCGGGGGTACAGAAAACAAAGAATTTCATTTTTTATGCTTTCACTCTCTGGGCGATTCGGTACAATTTTCCATCCATCCCATCTATCAATATCAGAGGCGGACTCAAGAACAGTGAGCGAAGAACCAGATTCCAAACCGGAAACGGCAAAGTTAGTCGATAAAAAAAGAATCGCGATCTGCGGGGGAACTCTCGGACGAGAAAATCGGTATTACATTCGGGGTCAGGTTGTGGACGCGGGGATCACGGAAGAAATGCGGGATGATTCCCGCTGGGATCTTTTGACCGGTTTGTTCGAGGGACAGGACAAGGAAATCACGCCTTTTTTGGATTACGGTTTAGAACCGGTTCGAAAACCGATCCTGGTCGCGGAGATTTGGGACGAAACGGAAAATCTTGTGCACCAATCCCCGGAGATCAAAGGGGACGACGGAGGATTTTTCTTTCACGAATTTACGAAACCTCTTCCCCCTGGAAAATATTCCTTCCGAATTCTTTTTAAAAGATTGGATTCCTACAGACAATTTACGAAAGACATCGCGTATCTCAATCAAAAAGGAAAGAGCGAAATTTCGGGAAGTTCCTTGATCGGAAAGGGAAAATTAAGAATTCTTTCCGAGGATTATACCGGATACGTTACTACTTCCGATATCGATCAGACGTATCTTGCCACTGATATTCATTCCAACAAAGGAAAACTTTCCACGTTATTCGAAACACCGCAGCAAAAACTGCCGCTGCCCGGAATGCCCGCGCTTTACAGAGAAATCCGTCTTGCTACCGAAGATTCTCCGCTTTGTTTTATCTCCGCCAGTCCTCATTTTTTTAGAAGAACCCTTTTGTCCACGATTCGAAGTCATTCGATCGAAACCGAATCTTTGCACCTCAAGTATTTGGAAGGAACGATCAAAGGAATCGTGGAAAAATTTTGGGATTCCGTCACACATCCTACAAAATTTATCACGGACGGAATATTGGGATCGATGGAAAGAATCCGGAAGTTTGCGGGAGCTTCGTTTCAGAGCTTATTCGATCAGATGAGTTATAAGCTCACGATTCTTCTCCGGGATCGTTTGTATCTTCCGACTCGGTCCAAAGAAATTCTGATCGGGGACAATACCGAAAGCGATTACCTGATCTTTCTTTTGTATCAGTACATTCTTTCCGGAAAGATGTCCGGAAAAGAATTGGAAGATTATTTATATCGTCTGAATTTTTTAGGAAGAGACGCGATCACGAGGGACGCCGCCAAAACGATCGCCGAACTCGGAGCCGAAAATCGCAAGATCCACGGCGATCTAAATTCCGTCTCCCTCGTTCTCATCAACAAAACCACACACGGTCCCGATGAAGAAGAAATGCACTGGAATGTACAAAGCGCGCTTCCCGCCGGAATCGATCCTTTCAAACAAAAGGAGGTTCATCCGTACATTCTTACCGAAGGCGCTCCGGGTTTTGCCGTAGTTTTACAGGACAACGGGATCTTGGATACTTCCGCTGTTTTTCGAGTCGTTGCCGATATGGCCGGGGAATGGATGGAAGGAAAGGTGATCGATCCTCCGGCGCTTATGGAATGGATCCAGAATCTTACGCTTCCCGGCGATTATCAGGATGAAAAAGATCTGATCATAGAAGGGCTCAAAAGAGCGCTGGACCGGGAAGAAATCACATAAGAATTTTCTGATAGAGCGGACGGCGATCTGAAAAAACCTCGTGGAAAAGGGAGGGATTTCGTTTTAGGAAATTCTAATATTTCGTATGAGTTCCTACAAACTAAAGGACGTTTTCCTTTTTAGCGAGATCGAGAATCGCTTTACGATCATTCTAAAAAAGTAAGAGTTCCTACATTTGATTGGAATCGGAGATTTCTCCCCTACGGAAACGTTGGCTGTCGTTCCGGGAAAAAATTTTTCTTAAAAAAAGATGAAAACGGACTTAAAGCCCGCTTCGAAATCGAATTTTCAGGTGAATTTTTTCTTCCCGAATTTTAAAGATCAAAGTTTAGAAAATGAAATTCAATCCGGTTTTTCATCCTACCTCTGATCTTCCTTACTTAAGAATTCTGATCCGCCGTTTTTTTTATTCTTCGATACCAGAAGAATAAAATCGCAAATAGGATCATCAAACCGAAGATGATTCTATTATAAATTTCTAAAAAGCCCAAAACGGCCTCCCAATGAGAGCCGAGATAGAAGCCTGAAAAAATGAGAAGCCCGCACCAGAGAATGACGGCGGCGGTAAAACAACCAAAAAAAACCAAATGATTCATCTTTACCATACCGGCTACGATCGAAACGAAGAAACGAATTCCCGCGGAAAACCGGCTGAACAAAACGACCGCGATCGCGTTTCTATGAAACCAAGTTAGGGTTCTTTCGATCGATTCTTCGTCGTAGAGAGAATCTTTGAGCGGAAATTCTTTCTTTTTCACCCAATGTAAAAAGACGTTTCCGAATCGGTACATGACCCAGGCTCCTAAAAGATTCCCGAACAAAGTGCTCGAAAGGAGCGAGAACCAGCCGAAGGATTCTAAATTTCTTGCGACCAAAAAACCGCCAAAGACGGTGATCGTATCGCCCGGCCAAGGCGGAAAAACGTTTTCAGCAAAATTGGAAAAAGCGAAGAAGAGCCAGACGAATACGGGATCGGTTTCCGAAAATCGGGTGAGAATTTGAATCAGTGTTTCCTGAAAAGTCATGAACGATGAATAAAAGAATTGTCAGTGATGGCGGATAAGGTTCAAGTAAAAAAAGTGAACCCTACTCGTTTCTATTTTTTAGTCTTTTTTCTTTTCTGCGCTTTAACGGCGCCGAGCTCGGTCTTTTCCTCGGATTCCAAGACAGAATTGTATCGTTATAACAAATTGACCCTTCAGTACAATCCGGTTCGAAATCCGAGATCTCTTCCGGTGGAGTTTGTCCCGGAAGGATCCGATTTGATCTATTCTACGGAGTTAAAATCGGAAC
The DNA here is from genome assembly GCF_002811985.1 of Leptospira adleri. Lineage (GTDB taxonomy): Bacteria > Spirochaetota > Leptospiria > Leptospirales > Leptospiraceae > Leptospira > Leptospira adleri. The sequence goes on along the minus strand of NZ_NPDU01000020.1, from coordinate 50,236 downwards.
GGGGTTATTTCGATACAAAAGAATCCTTCCTCGTATTCACGCACGCGTTTAGGAAAAAACAAATGGAAGTTTATTATTCTTCCATTTTTAAATCCCTCTATTGGAAAGTTCTACAAGAGGAAATTTCGGATCAAAAAACCGTGATTATGGCCGAGAGTCAGAATAAAAAAGTGGTTACGATTCAGATCGAAGCCGTGGACAACGGAAGTAGAATCAAACTTTTCTACAAAAAATCGGGCGGTTAAAAAATGATCGAACCCGTCATTTCACCGAACCCGGAACCCGGCAAATACACGTTTGTCATTTTTTTCTCCGTCCTCTTTCTCTTTGCGATCGGAGTATTCTTCCTCGTATTTCGTCCTTATCTCTATTCTTCCCTGATGGCGTTGATTCTTTATCTCGCGACAAGAAGACAATACAAACTTCTCAAAGGATATCTCGGGGAAAGATTCCAATGGCTCGTGCCTTGGATCATGATCACTCTCGTTTCCATGCTCGTTCTCATCCCTTCTTATTTTGTGATCCGCACGCTGATTCAAGAAGCCCTTTCAATTCTATTCAAATTAAGAATTTCGTTAAGCGAAGACAAAATGATCGAAACCTTGATGAACTTCGCGATGCTCACGGATTTTGTCACGGACAACGAATTTTTCTGGGTAAAAGTTCCCGAAATCTACGGAGAATTCGCCGAAAACTACGTGGACATTTTGAATTTAGACAGCATCTACGGAATTCTCAGCAACGCTTCCTCTTTTATCTTGGGAAACATAGAATTGCCCACTGGAATTCTGATAAATCTTTTCTTTGCCCTTTTGGTTCTTTTCTTTCTCTATCAAGACGGAAAAAAAGTAGAACGATTCATCTTGGACAATCTTCCGTTTTCCAGACAGTTGGAAGAGCAAGTCGGAAGAAAGGTTACTTCTGCGGTTCAGACGGTTATCCGAGGAAATCTTATCATTTCCATACTACAAGGAGCCGCCGTTTACGTTCTTCTTTTGATCGCCGGAATTTCGAGTCCTTTCCTGTATGCGAGTTTGGCCGCCTTCTTTTCGATCATTCCCGTCGTGGGAACTTCCGTCGTTTGGCTTCCGATCGGACTTTATATTTTGTTTTTGGAAAACAATCCGATGATGGCGATCTTTTTTATGGGAAGCGGACTCTTTTTCTATTTGGCGCTTGAGAATTTCGTAAAACCGAGAATGCTCGATAAAAAACTTCAGGTTCATCCGCTCCTCATCTTTCTTTCCCTGATCGGAGGAATCAAAGAATTCGGAATTATGGGACTCGTAGTCGGGCCCGTTGCGGTCACGTTAGTCGTCATTCTTTGGGATTTTTGGAGATTGTATCGCAGAGAATTGATTTTGAACAAGGGGCATCGTTAACCGATTGGAAGATTCCAAACCTCTTTCCGTAACGGAAGTAACGAGGATCATCAAAAATCTGATCACCGGGTCCAAGGATCTTAAAAATATCTGGGTCCGAGGGGAAATTTCGAATTACAGCAAGGCCAATTCCGGACATATTTACTTTTCACTCAAGGACGCGGCTTCCCTCGTTCGTTGCACTTTTTTTAATTATTCCAATAAGAATTATTCGGGCAAACCCCTAAGCGACGGAAAAGAAATCCAAGTTTACGGAACGATTACTCTCTACGAAGCAGGAGGTTCTTATAACCTCAACGTAACGAGAGTGGAAGAATTGGGTCAGGGAGACATTCTACTTCAGATAGAAAGACTCAAACAAAAACTTTCCGCTGAGGGAATCTTCGATCCGGAGAAAAAAAGGAGAATTCCCGCGTTTCCAAAAACGCTTGGAATCGCGACCTCGCCTTCCGGTGCGGCGATCGAAGACATCATCAAAGTGGCTCGTTCCCGTTTTCCGGGAATCAACATTCTCATCGCGCCTTGTGTAGTTCAGGGAGAAGACGCCCCGAACTCGATCGTAGGCGCGATCGAAGAATTGAATCGTCCCGAATGGAACGTGGACGTCATCATCGCGGGACGAGGCGGCGGAAGTTTCGAGGATCTCATGGCGTTTAACGATGAAAAGGTGGTTAGGGCCTACGCGAACTCCAGGGTTCCGATCATTTCGGCGGTAGGTCATCAAACCGACGTTTTGTTAAGCGACTTTGCCGCCGACTTCGCCACTCCGACTCCGACTGCGGCTGCGGAACACGCGGTTCCGAAAGAGGAAGACATTTTGCAATTTCTTTCACAGCTGGAAGGAAGGCTCAAAACTTCTTTGAACTCGAGGGTCTCCTCGAGTAAGGACCGTTTACGTCTGTTATCCGGGAAATTTATATTCAAAGAGCCAATGCAGCTTCTGAACGCGAGAAGTCAGAGGGTGGACGAAATCGGGGTTCGACTACAGAAAGCGGTTCGAAACAAAATGGATCTAGCCAAAGTAAGAATTGAACGTTATACGGCTTTGACCCCTCGAATATTGAATATTTTATCTCATAAAAAACAAAGAGCGGAATTTCTGACTTCCAAGGTGGAAGATCTTTCTCCCGCCTCCACGATGAAACGCGGCTATTCCATCGTAAGAAACACAAAAGGAAAGATTATCAGTTCTCCGGAACAAACAAAGCCGGAAGAAGAATTACAAGTATTGCTTGCAGGCGGAACGATGCAGGTGATTCGAAAGGGAAAATAAAATGGCTGAATCAAAATCTAAAATTTCATTCGAAGAGGCGCTTTTGGAACTGGAACAGATCGCAGAAAAGCTGGAGCGGCAAGATTTCAGTTTGGAAGAATCTCTCAAGGCCTATGAACGGGGAATGGAGCTTAAAAAAATATGCCAGGGAATTCTGGATACCGCGGAAGGAAAGATCGAGGCGCTTACGAAAGATGAATCCAAAAAAACGAATAAGGCTGGATTTCGAGAAGACGCTAAAACTTCCGCCGGGACCAAAGCTGCAACTTCTGATTCCGACGAAGACTTGTTTTGAAGAACGCCTAACGTTCCATTTTAAGGGGAAATTCAAACTTCTTGACCTATAAATAAATCTATAGTTCTTTGCATTACTCGATCAAAGCTGCATTGATCGAAAGAGGTGTTATGAACTTTAGATTTTTGTCTTCTTTTAGCGGATTTATAGAAAAACATTCTTCCGGTTGGAAGATCTTTTTTTATACGCTTGCTTCCATTCTCATTTCCGCATCGATGCAATTTTTAGAACAGTTGATTCCCGTGGCTGCGGGCCAAAAACTTCCTTTGAAGATGGATTTCCGTCCCTTTTTCTCACCGCAAGAATTGGTGGATGTCTTTCAATTTTACGGCGAGGTCGGAAGGAATTTGTATTTTTGGCAGGACGTTCTGGATATGTTTCTTCCCATCGCAGTTTGTTTTATGATCGCTTCCTTTTATACAAGGACCGCGATTCGTTTTAAATTACCCGTCTCCTTCAACGTATTGCCCTTTGGATTTCTCGTTTTTGATTGGATAGAAAATTCACTCATGTTCTATTTCCTCTCTTCTTGGCCGATCGTCCCCTATTCTCTTGCGACCTTTACGGGCCGAATCACCGCGATTAAACTGACCTTTGTTTTTATCGGCTACGGAATGTTGATCGCATCTCTTGTTTCCTTTTTTCTTAGTTTTGTGGCTCGCAAAATTTTCGGTTCTAAGGAAAGAGTATAACGATAGTCAAATATTCTATTATTAGAATAGGCCTTATCGAAATCGAGAAACGATTTTTATAACGAGAATCGAATTATAGGATGGAGCTTTGAAATGAGGATAGGATATTCAAGAAACGAGTAAAACACGCAAAGTCTGAGTCTTCCTTTGTCTTTATGGATTAGAAATTTGAGGATTGTTCAAACAAAAAGATCCTTAAATGAAATTGATTCAATAAAGAATGAGGAAACGAGATGTTAAAATTTTTGAAGTGGACTGGAATTATTTTTTTGTTTCTGATCGCTGCGCTTGCGCTTGGAACCGTATTTCGACAAAATCTAAAATACGAAGCTCCCTATCCTGATATAAAGGCTTCCAAGGATCCTGCGATAATCGCGCGAGGCGAACGCCTCGCTTACGGAGCGGCACATTGTTCTGAATGCCATCAGTCCAATTCCGCTTCGTCAGTACGCCCCGTTCTGTCCGGGGGAAGAGAATTCGCGCTTCCCGTAGGAACTTTTTATTCTCCAAACATCACTCCGGATTCCGAAACCGGAATCGGCCGTTTTTCCGACTCGGAAATTGCTCGGGCTCTTCGATATGGGGTTCGCCCGGATCATACGGTCCTTTTGGATTTTATGCCCTTTCACAACACGAGTGACGAAGATCTAACAGCGATCATTTCTTTTCTGCGTAGTATGAAGCCTGAAAAAAATCAAGTGCCCGCGCACGAATTGACTTGGATCGGGAAAGTTTTAAAAGCGTTCGTAGTAAAACCGGTCGGTCCTAATGGCGAGGTTTTAAAATCGATCGAACCAAGCGAGACGATCGCTTACGGAGATTACCTTGCGAACAGCGTCGCAAACTGCAACGGTTGTCATACTAAAAGAAGTATGATCGGAGAATATATCGGAGAACCGTTTGCGGGAGGAACTCCTATGGAAGATTCGGATCCATCGAAAGAACCCTTGACTCCGCCCAATTTAACTCCTCATTCGGAAGGAAGAATCACTCAATGGAATGAAAAACAATTCTTAGCTCGTTTTCGGCAAGGGAAGTCGATTTCGCACAGTCACATGCCTTGGGAGTCTTACAAAAACATGAGCGACTCCGAATTGAAGGCGATTTTCCGATTCTTAAAATCTTTGAAGCCGGCTAAAAATCCATCCTAAGGCAAGCAAGAGCCGGTTGTTGCTGAATTTGAAAGTCTATTCATTTTCTCAATGACCGGTTTATTTTTATAAAGACTATCGATTCTTATAAAAATAAATTAAGAAGAATCTTACCTTTTGGTATAAAATAGATTTAGAATATTCTAAGAATTGATTTTTTTGTAAGTAGGAAACATTCCTGAAAGTACTTTTGTTCCTATTTATGAGAAAGAGGTTCGATTCTTTTTCATCCTATTCTCAACTCCCTCACTGTTCAATGTTGTTCTCAAGCGAAGTGGTAGTTTTTTTAGAGAAAATCTATCTCCATCAGGAAAAATCCGATTCTTTTCAAAAATGGAAAGAATTTTCCGACCGGCGAAGCTCCATTTATGAAACTGTCTTTTTTTTTCGAAGGAAAGGACGGTGAAAGGTCTTTTTTTGTAAAAATACTAAACAAAAGAGAAGTTTTTTAGGAACCAAAGTATTGGAACCTCGTCTAAAAAGAACCAAAGAAGGGAGAAAAGTGAATTTAGGCTGAAGAGATAAGAAGGTGGCTCCCCCTGCTGGGCTCGAACCAGCGACCCAGTGATTAACAGTCACTTGCTCTACCGACTGAGCTAAAGGGGAGTATCCTCGGTAGTTAGGCCTATATTTTCAAAAAGGGGTAAGCACGCAACCTTAATTTGTCGCATTGGAACGTGTTTTTACAACTTTTTGTAGGAAAAATTTTGAAACTTCGGAGAAAGGAGAGCCAAAAAAGGCTTTGGGTCATTTTTCCTTTTTCTTAGAGTGACATAATCCCTTCTTACTAGTCTTACGGAGTCTGAGAGCAAATTTATGAAGTTAAACCGCCATTTTACGGCCCCCAAAAGTGGAGAATCGTCTACAATTCGTTGGGCGAAACGCAATTCCAAGATCAGCAACCCTGACGGATCCAAAGTTTTCGAAGCAAACGATATCAGCGTTCCCGAAGGTTGGTCCCAGGTCGCAGTCGATATCCTCGCGCAGAAATACTTTCGAAGAAAAGGAATTCCTAAATATCTGAAAAAGGTGCAAGAGGAAGGGATTCCTGAATGGCTTCAAAAATCGGTTCCAGATACAGAAAAATTGGAATCCCTAAAACCGGAAGATCGTTTTGGCGGTGAAACAAGCGCTCTTGAAGTATTCAACCGGCTCGCCGGATGCTGGACCTATTGGGGATACAAATATAAATATTTCTCCGACGAAGAAAGTGCAAAGGTTTTCTATGAGGAAACCGTTTATATGCTCGCTACTCAGATGGCGGCTCCCAATTCTCCTCAATGGTTCAATACAGGTTTGAACTGGGCCTACGGAATTGATGGTAAATCGCAAGGTCATTACTATGTGGATCCTTCTACGGGAAAGCTCGTCAAATCCGCTTCCGCGTATGAGCACCCCCAACCTCACGCTTGTTTTATTCAAAGTGTGGACGACGATCTCGTAAACGATGGCGGAATTATGGATCTTTGGGTCCGTGAAGCTCGTCTTTTCAAATACGGTTCCGGAACTGGGACCAACTTCTCCAATCTAAGAGGAGAAAACGAACCTCTTTCCGGTGGAGGAAAGAGTTCCGGTCTGATGAGTTTTCTAAAAATCGGAGACCGCGCTGCAGGAGCGATCAAGTCGGGCGGTACAACTCGTCGTGCCGCGAAAATGGTTTGTCTCGACGTGGATCATCCGGATATCGAAAGTTTTGTGGATTGGAAAGTTACGGAAGAAAAGAAAGTAGCTTCCCTTGTGACGGGATCTATGCTCAATAACCGTCATCTCAACGCGATCATTTCCGCTTGTTACGAAATGGAAGGAGAAGATCGTTTTGATCCTAAGAAAAATTCTTCTCTCAAAAAAACGATCATAGAAGCAAAGAAAGTTTTAATTCCCGATAACTACATCAAACGTGTGATCGATCTTGCCAAACAAGGTTACAAAGAGATTCTTTTTGAAGAACTTACGACCGATTGGCAATCGGACGCTTACAATACCGTTTCCGGTCAGAACAGCAATAACTCGGTTCGTCTTACGAACGAGTTCATGACTGCGGTAGAACAAGACCAACCCTGGAATCTCTATTTTAGAACTGAAAAAGAAAGAGCCAAAGCGGAAGGACGCAAACCGAAGGCTTCGGAAACTCTCAGAGCCAGAGAACTCTGGGAAAAAATTTCCTATGCGGCTTGGGCGAGTGCGGACCCCGGAACTCAGTATCATACTACCATCAACGAATGGCATACTTGTCCGGAAGACGGTCCGATCAACGCGTCGAACCCCTGCTCCGAATATATGTTCCTCGACAATACGGCCTGCAATCTTGCTTCTGCGAACTTGCAAAAGTTTGTGGATTTGGAAACCTTAAATTTTGACGTGGAGGGTTTCCGATATCTTTGCAAACTCTGGACGATCATTCTTGAAATCTCAATTACGATGGCGCAATTTCCGTCGAAGGAAATCGCGGAACTTTCTTATAAGTTCCGGACTGTCGGTCTCGGTTACGCAAACCTAGGTTCCATTTTGATGATTTTGGGAATTCCTTACGATTCCCAAGAGGCGATGGCGATCACCGGAGCGATTTCCTCCATCATGCACATGACCGCCTATGCTACTTCTGCGGAGATGGCAAAAGAGCAAGGTCCTTTTGCGGGATATGCGAAGAATAAAAAACACATGCTTCGTGTGATTCGCAACCACAGAAGAGCCGCTTATAACGCTCCTTCCGGAGATTACGAAGGTTTGACGATCACTCCTGTGGGAATCAACCCTGCGTTCTGCCCTTCTTATATGTTGAAAGCGGCGCAAGAAGATTCCGACCTCGCTCTTTCCCTGGGCGAAAAATACGGTTATAGAAACGCACAAGTCACGGTAATCGCTCCTACGGGAACGATCGGTCTCGTGATGGATTGTGATACGACAGGCATCGAGCCCGACTTCGCGTTGGTGAAATTCAAAAAGCTCGCTGGCGGCGGTTATTTCAAAATCATCAATCAATCCGTTCCTTATGGTTTGAAAAAATTGGGTTATTCTCCTTCCGAAATCGAAGCGATCGTGAACTATTGCAAAGGTCACGCTACCCTCAACGGAGCTCCGGTAGTCAATACACAAGCTCTGAAAGAAAAAGGTTTTACGAACGAGATTTTAGAAAAGGTGGAAGCGTCGCTTCCTCTCGCCTTTGATATCAATTTTGCGTTCAATAAATTCAATTTAGGGGAAGACTTCCTTATCAGAAACCTCGGAATCGCAAAAGAAATTTTCGACGTTCCCGGATTCTCCCTTTTGGAATACTTAGGTTTTTCCAAAGAAGAAATCAACAAGGCAAACGACTACGTTTGCGGAACGATGACGATCGAGAACGCCCCTTTCTTAAAAGAGAAAGACTATCCGGTTTTCGATTGTGCGAACAAATGCGGCAAATACGGAAAAAGATTTCTTTCCTACGAATCTCATATCCGCACGATGGCGGCGGCTCAACCGTTTATCAGCGGCGCAATCTCCAAGACGATCAACCTTCCCGAAGACGCGGTGGTTGAGGATGTGAAAAACGCATACTTCCTTTCCTGGAAGATGATGATCAAGGCGAACGCTCTTTACAGAGACGGATCGAAACTTTCTCAACCTCTCAATTCCGTATTGGAACTCCTGAATGGAATCGAAATCGAAGAACAAGACGAGGTTAGAGAAGCGATGATCTCCAGAGATCCGGTTCAGATCGCAGAGAAAGTAATTACGAAGTATATCTCTCACAGAAGAAAACTTCCGAGCAGAAGAGCGGGCTATACTCAGAAAGCGATCGTAGGCGGTCATAAGGTTTATTTGAGAACCGGCGAATACGAAGACGGTCAGATCGGGGAAATCTTCATCGATATGCACAAGGAAGGAGCGGCGTTTAGAAGTTTGATGAACGCGTTTGCGATTTCCGTTTCTTTAGGTCTGCAACACGGAGTTCCATTGGAAGAATACGTGGACGCGTTCACTTTCTTCAAATTCGAACCGAACGGAATCGTTTCCGGAAACAAACACATCAAGATGAGTACTTCCGTAATCGATTATATCTTCAGAGAATTGGCGATCACCTATCTCGGAAGATACGATCTCGGACAAGTGGCTCCGGAAGATTTGAGAGGAGACGAAATCGGTTCGAAAAGAGCTACCGCAGAATCAAACGTTCGTGAAAAAGAAACCGTCGTTCACAATACCGCGGTTGCGGAAGCCCCTCCTAAAAAGGAAGTGGAAACCATTTCTTATTCTCAGATGATTTCAAAAGAAAGAACCCCGGCTCCGACTGGAATTGCACTTCTTGAAGAAGTCAAACTCGCGAAAATCAAAGGTTATACCGGTGATTCTTGTTCGGAATGTGGGTCTTTTGAAATGGTGAGGAACGGGTCTTGTCTGAAATGTATGTCCTGCGGATCTACCACAGGATGTTCTTGATTCAAGATTTCTAATCAACGCCGTAATTACAGCGTAAGGCATGGCTTTGGAAAAAGGTTCGGGTGGGTTTTTCACTCGGACCTTTTTTTATTTCGAATCTTTGGGTTTCAAGAATCGATTGGTTCGAATTCAAAAAATTATTTCTCCCACTTACGAAAACCGTTTGTGTCGATATGAAAACGGTTTCGAGAATACAACCCAAGGCCGATCTTCTTCTCCGGTCCTTTTTTCTGCCAAAGGTTTAAAAGGCGATTGTGCAATTCAATACGGTCGATTTCGCGATTCGGAACCAGATCGACGGCGGAAAAAAGCAGATGTCGGCTGGATTTCGCGCCGCCCGCTTTGACGTTATATTCTGCGTCTCGAAAACCGGAGACCACCGTCACCGGGCCGATCTCGGGAAGAATCAAATCCCGAATCACCCGCAAAGTTGGTAGAATGTTCGGCCATAAATCTCGAGGAGGAATTGAAAACGGCGGACTCTCAGCCTGTCTCCAATCGGTTCCTTGTCTCAGAAGTTGTTCAGCGGGAACCACGTTCAACACTTGATTCAGCCGAAGAAATTTTTCAAAGGTTAAAATTTTCCGATGGTTTTCGGGAATTTTTCTAAATTCGTTCCACTGTTCTTTGGAAGGGGGCGTTCGAGGACGGGAATCGCAGAATAAAAAGAAAAAAAGAAATAGAAGAAAGGGAAAAATTCTTTTAAGAGCAACGTTTACCATAACGTTGAAATAACAAATCTACGGATTAAAATTCTTAAAAATTATAAAATCCGTTTTGAACTTAGGATCGGACTTTTATACGTTCCGAAAAAACTAGGGAGTTGCCGGAGGGCCCGACAAACCCGGAATTTTTGCCTCCGGTTTGCCGATCGTTCCCATCAAAGGAATGCACTTCTCGTTGCTCTGTTTGCTCAAAACGGTCAGCATATCTTCGATATCCTGTCTTTCCAAGGCAAAGTTCCGATCCAATTCTAAACAGATCTTAAGATTGAGTTGGGAAAATTGAATATTTTCGGACAAGCGGATATTTCCAGTGATATCAAAACGGGCAATCGAAGTGTCCAAGGTAAAATCTTTGAAGATAAGATTCCCGCCTTGAAGGTTTATCTTAGTCAGAAATTTCTTGATCGTAACGTTTTTGAGCTCGCCGAGTAACGGGATTTCGGGAAGTTCCATGATCATTCCGGAAGAACCGGCCGGAATTTCTATATCCAGATCTCCGGCCATTCTTGAAATTCCTAAATCCAAATTTTCAAATTTACCTTGACCTTCGATTTTTGGGATTTTTGCAAATGGTCCGTTTTCCGTATCTATCTTCAGAGAAACGAGTTTGAACTTACCGTCGAACTTGCGTTTCATAAGTCCGAGCAGAGAGGTTTTTAAAACCGTCTCTTCCGATTTGATTTTAAGATTGGAAGGAGTTGTGATTTCCAAAGTGTCGAGAGTCACATTTCCAAGGATGGAAATGCTAAGATCCCGAAAATTGATGATCGTTCCGGTTTTTGTAGAAGAAGAATTCAAAGAACTGCGAACGATTTCGTCGAGGGGAAAAAGGAGAATCGTAAAAAATAGAAAGGAGAAAACTCCGGTTCCGATCAGGTAGATTTTTTGTTTGAGCGTAAATCGAGGAGCGGACTCTTCTTCCTCTTCTTGAAGTTCCAGAGTTAAGAATTCTTCCTCCTCCGGCGTGAGGGCCGTTTCTTCCTGAAATTCTTCTTCTTTTTTCATCGTTTGTTGCCTTCTCGACTGTAGCTCGACAGTTTCAGGTTTACGTCATAAACTTCCTTCCCCTGGAACGGTTTTCTAAAGTTGAGATACTCCACTCTCGCGTTGATCATCTTGTTCTTTTCTATGTCGTAAACGAGTCGAAATACATTGTCGAGCGTGACCGATCTAAAGTTGATGTCGATCGTGGTCCGTTTGTATTTTTTATCTTCGATCGCGTAAGAATCTTTCATCGTAGAAATTTTTTCTTTCAAGCCGTATCTTACGAAAATTTCGTCGAGTTTTGCGTAGATCGCACTGACGTCCGAATCTCCTCCGGAAGAATCGAGGGAACGAAAGTCGTTGTATTCCTGGATGATTTTGTCGAGTTTTACGGGAGCGGTTCTCGAATCCTGTACTCTTTCGGTCAAACCCTGACGGATATTTACGATCTTTTGAATCGCTAAGAATACGATCAATAATAGGATCGCTCCGATCCCGCCGAGTACGATCAGTCTTTCTCTGGGTTCTAATTTTTCGAGCATAACGATCTTAAAAAGATTCCTCCGCGCCGACGGGCTTATTCACTACCTTCATCGTAATCGTAAAGGATACCTTATAGGTTTTAATCCCTTGCATCATCCTTTTGTTGGTTACTTCAATATCCTTGAACATGGGGGACTTCTCCAAAGATCTTTGTACGACTCCGATCTCGCTGAACTCGTTTACCCTTCCGCCTATCTTCACCTGATCCTGATCGTAGTCGAATTGATCCAGTTGGAAAGGCTGCATATCCGAAGCTGGAAAGTTCATCGAAAGTTCGAAAAGAATATCAAGAATGCTCGGTTTGCTCAGATAGAGTCTGTAGATTTCGGTCTTCTTTTTTTCGTCGTTTTTGAGTTTAGCCGCGTATTCCAAAATATCAACGTCTTCGGGCGCGGATCTTCCGAAACCCCTTTGAAATTTTTCCGCAAGAAGCTTTTCGCTCGCGCTCAATTTCCTTTTGTCGATGACGATTCCCACGAAAAAAACCGTGATGAGGATAAAGAGCGAAACTCCGGAAAAGATCAAGTGCGGAAGAAACTGATCGAAGTTTAGAATATTTTTATTGATCCGTTTTACGTGAGGAGTATTGATGAAATCGATTTTATCTTTTTTTGCTAATCCGAAATGGTAACCCATTCCGAAACAGGTGGAGAAAGTATCTCCGTCCAAGGAAAGAAAATCGTATCTTCTCGTAATCAATCCGAGAGATTCTCCGAAGACGGATTCGATTCCTCGAATTTTACTCCCTCCGCCGGAAAGATACAATACTTCCGGTCTTTCCGTTTCGTTCATGGAGACGATACTTCTGTGGATTTCGGAAGAAAGTTTCTCCGCGAACTTAGAAACGCTCTGAAAGGATTTTTTAATATCGGCGACTTTGAGTTTGAATTCTTTTGCGAACAGATTTAAACCGTCGTCTTCTCCCGAAAACGGCTCGAATTGAAGGGAGAGTTTGATTGCCTCCGCCTTTTCAAAAGGAATTTTGAGATCGGATGCGATTTGTTCCGTAAGAGTGTCTCCACCCATGGAAATATATCTTGTATGAGCCACCTTTCCTTCGGAGAGAATGTTTAAAATCGTAACTCTTCCCCCGATATCGGCTTGGGCGCAATTTTTATAAGTGATTTCTTTGTTGGTGTGCTCAGTGACGACCGTTGACAAACTCACGGAATCGACGAACAAACCTCGGAAGACGATATTCGTATCCAGGAACGGAAACGTGATGAAGTCGAGTTCCGAATGGTGGGCGCAGTACGCGATCACATCGGATTTTTCCTGATCGATTCTCCATATACTTCCCGTGACCTCGACCGTCTCCATGGGAAAAGGAATTCGATTTTCCACTTCGAAAGGGATCACTTCTCGAATCGCTTTGACGGTCGTAAGCGGAATGTGCAGTTCTCTTACGAATAAACGATCCAGAGGAAGATTGAGCACGATGCTCGTTTCGCCGGGAAAATATGAGTTGATAAAACGAAGAATGTTGTGGCGATATTCTTCCTCTTCTCCGTGAGAAATGCTCATGATTTCCGAGCGAAGGATGCTCAGTTTACCGAGAACTTTTTGGAAGAGAACTCCTTTGATCGTGCTCGTTCCGTAGTCGATTGCAAGAAATTGATCGTAAATAAACATCTAACTTTTAGTCTTCCATATAATAGAGCATTGTGCTGTTGGTAAGGTCGAAAATACCGGTGATTCTGCGAATCGTCTTCCCGACTTGGCCCACCGCCACGATTCTAAAAATTTCGCCCTTGGTCTTGACCCTTCCGCCGGAAACATCCGTTCCTTCCCCGGCGAGTTCCTTATAGAGAGTGAGTCCTCCCGCGGTGGGAATCTGAAATTCCTGGAATTTCTCGATGTCCTTCAGTTCTTTGATAAAACCGCCCTGCTCCAATTTGAATTTGAGAATTCGCATCGCGGCCTGTTTGGTCATAAAATCGGATAAAGACATCAAAACAAAATAAGGCGCGGCGTTCAAGTTGATTCTATCGTCCGAGTTTTGCCCGGACGGAATGTAGGCGGTGATATTATTCGCCAGAACGAAATCGCTGTCTCCGATCAGGGCTTTTTCCTCTTCGGACTGAAACGCGTTCGAATATTTTTCCTCGTAATCCGCCGGTTTTAAGGACCCGTAGACGAGTTCTCGATCGAATCCTTTTACGGAAACGAGCTCCGAAACCGAATACATAAACGAATTCTTATTTTTACGGGGAGGTTTTAGGGAAGAATAGTATCCGTCCTCGGCCCCTCCTCCGGTCTCCTGTAAGTCCGTATCCATCCAATCGAAAATAGGAAATATTTTTTCCCTTTTGATTCCGAGTTTATCAAAAAGACGAGAAACCATTTCCACGGACCGAAGATTCTGTTGGTTGTCGTCCGGATTGAGGAGCGAATTGAGATTGATCTTTCCGTCTTCGGAACTGATCTTATAGTAGATCGTTCCTCCGCCCATAGGAAGCGGAGGCGGGTTGAGCGCGATCCCGCTTTTATAAAGATATTCTTCCGGAATTTTCTTAAGAGCGCCTAACGCGCCTTGGAAGCCGGCTTTTGCGAGAAGCAGAGCGCGAAAACCGTCCGCGTCCGCCTGCGCGATTCTTCGTTCGCCTAACGCTTTTTCGCCGAATTCGGTCGCCGTATAAAAGGAAGCGGTTCCGATCGCCATCACCAGGATTACGACCATAAATCCTTCTCTGGATTTTCGGAACCCCATTCGAGTGCGAAAACCGATGACATGTTCCGTTTTTTCGATATTGTTAAAGTATAAAAAAATTCTAATATTATTTAAAAAGAATTCCCGGAAACGCGAGAGTTTCATAGCGGACCTCCTTTTTGCCGGAATTTACGATCATTTCGATTCTTATGAGTCTCGGTAAAACCTTGGTGAGTTTAGAATCCCATTCGTCTTCCCATTTGGCGCCGGTTCTGGAATACTTTAATTGAAAACTTTTGACGTGACTTAAGAGGGTATATTCCGTTCCGCCCGATTTCGGATAACGATCCACCATTTCGTCTTCCCTTCGAATGAGATAATAGTAATCCGGAGTCTCTTGCATTGGTTTGAGATAGAATCCGACTTCTCTTACCTCCGGCATGGATGTTTCTTCCGAATTGGGATGGGTCGCGGCAAAGTCCAAACGATCCTTGCGGTCGATTCCTCGGCCGTCGTTTTTTCCGACGAAGATCAATCTTCTTTGCGTTTGATGAAAATACGCCATTGAAATCGTACTTCTCACGTTTTCCATCGCCAAAAGAATATCTCTTTTGGAAGCTCCTCCCGGAGAAGACGATTCTCTGGAAATTTTCAGAGCCGTATAATACGTGGAAAAAATCCCGGTAAAGATCACCCCCAAAATCATCACGACGATCGAAATTTCGATCAAAGTGAAACCTTGCCGTCCGGATCTGTCTTTTCGAGTCTTCATTCTGTTTTCTTAATATTGCGCCGATTTGAAAGTTTCTGCGGTATAAGATTCCGTTCCGCTTCCGGTCGGATAATTGATCGTAACCTTGATTCTAAAAACCCGGATGATGCCCGCGGTGGACGCTCCCTGGTTGGCCTGTCCGGATCTGCGCATGATGAGTTTGTTCATCTCCGAATCTCTTCCCCCCAAGAGATCTTCCGGTTTTTTTCCTTCCTTGCCGGCGAGTTTGAGAAGATCCATGTCTTCTTCTCCGATCTGAGTTTTAAAACTGTAACCGGGATAACCGGGGATTTCTCCCGTTGTGTTATCGGATTGAAGAACCGAAACCGAATCGATTTGAGCCATTTTGATTTTTGCGAGGTGAACCGCGTTTGACATTACCGCGGCGAGCCTTTGTTGTTTGATTCCGTTTGAGATGACCATGTAAGTATAAGTCATCGCGATTCCGGCTAACGCGAGCGCAATGGAAACTTCGATGAGATTAAAACCCTTTCGAAAAGAATTTTGGATCCGTCGGGAAAAGAATTTAAGGTTGTTGCTGTTCGTTTTCATCCTGTTGTTCTTTCCAATTCTTATCGGTTGCAAGATTGGAAGAAGTGTGAAATTGTTCTCCTTCCAAAACGGAAACCTTTCCTCCGTATCTGTAGATGATCAAAGTCCGATAGATCGAAGGATCGTTTCCCAAGTGAACGCTGTAGTCCGCGGCGATGCCGAGATAAGTAAATGGAACCTTGACGATTCCTTTCGTATATCGAAAACCTCTGATGTCCGTGATATCGATAATTTCGGAATTATAAGGAAGATTTTGCGGTTTAAAAACCAAAACTTCTTTGAGTCCGCCCTCGTCTCTGACCAGTTTTTTGACGGTATATGTATCGTTCTCTATATCCAATTCTAAAACCATAGTGGTGTTTGTAAGAATCGATTTACGATAACAAAACTCGGCGGCTTGTTTGAGGGTTTGCGCCGCGTCCGAACCCGAGGGAACAATGAAGTTGGCGGCGGTAGTTGCAAGAATACTGATCAACCCGGCGAGGATCGCGATGACCACGATCAACTCGATCAGGGTAAATCCTTTCCGGATATTTCTAATTTTCATAACCGGAAAGGCGAAGGAATTTTATTTTCTGCGGAAATCGGAAGGATAATCGTCTTCGTTGAGAATATTGAAGTCAGCATTTTTGCCTTCTCCGCCTTCTTTTTTATCTTTACCTAAAGTGAAGATTTGAACGTCTCCTCCCGAATCTCTTTTTAACTTATAAGAAGTTCCCCAAGGATCGTTGATCGCGCCTTTTTTACTCAGGATCGGTTTCCAATCTTCGGGAACGTCTCCCGTAGTCGGCTTTTCGACGAGAGCTTCCAATCCTTGTTCGTCGCTCGGATAAGAGCCGTATCTCTGCGCGTAACGTTCCAGATGGGATTGCAATTCGTACGCGTCTTTCTTAAGTTTCAGAGCCGCGGTGTCGTCGCTGATTTCACCCGGGCGAAAGTTGGAATAAACGAGAGCGATGAGCGCTCCTAAGATGATCACGACAACAGCGAGTTCTATCAGTGTGAGACCTTTTCTGTATTTTCTTTTTAATTTGGACAGATTCAATTGAATTCTCCTTATTCTAAATTATATATTTTGAAGTTGCTGCGTCAAGTTGTACATTGGGACCATGATCGAAGCCATAATCGTTCCAATGAGAAGACCCATTACCACAATCATGAGCGGTTCCATGGATTGTGTCATCGTTTTAATCGCGGTATCCACTTCGGTATCGTAAATATCGGCGAGTTTGTTCATCATCTCCGGAACGCGGTCCGAAACTTCCCCCGCGGCGATCATACCGATCACCATCTGCGGAAGAATCACCGATCCGCTGAACGAAGCCGAAAGTTTTTCCCCTTCTTTGATTCGATCGACCGCATTTTTGATCTCTTCACCAAAAATGGAATGATCCACGATCCGTTCCACGATCGAAAGAGTCGTGATCAACGGTACACGGTTGCTCAGAAGAATTCCGATGTTTCGCGCAAAACTGCTGACCAAAACCTTACGAGCCAGAGAGCCCAAAATCGGAACCTTGAGGATGAATTCGTCCCAATTCTTTTTTCCGTTTGGAGTGTTTTTGTAATAGATAAAACCCACGATTCCGCCAAAACCCAACGCGAGCAGAAGCCACCAAAACCCGATGAGAATATCCGATACTCCGATTACGATCCGAGTGATCAAAGGAAGTTTTGCGTCGAACTGCAAAAACAATTCTTGAATCTGAGGGATGACCACGGTCAATAAAAAGATCGTAACGAAGATGGAAAGAGAACCCATGATGAAGGGATACACCATCGCGACTTGTACTTTGGCTTTGAGTTCGCTGGATTTTTCTTCCAATTCAGCGAGCCGAGTCAGAGTCGCTTCGTAGTCGCCGGTTTTTTCGCCGACCGCTACGAGAGAAGGAAACTGGCTCGGGAAAACGTCCGGGTGTTTTTTCATCGCTTCGGAAAGCGAAGAACCTTCGGTGATGTTCGCCTGCATTCCCGTAAGAACCTTTCTAAAATTCTGATTGTCCGTTTGTTCGACGATGCTCGCGAGAGATTTATCGAGAGGAATTCCCGCTCCGAGAAGCGTGGCAAGTTGTCTTGAAAACAGTCCGACTTCCTTGCGGGGAATTCTATAAAAATACTTCGCTAAGAAAGGGAATAGCTCTCTATCTTTTTTTTCGGAATCCTCCGAGATGTTTCGAACGTAGAGACCCTTGTTCTTTAATTTGGAACGGGCCGCTTGAAGGGAAGCCGCGTCTATGATTCCCTTTTCTTCTTTCCCTTTTTTATTGAATGCTACGTAAGAATAAATTGCCATTTTGTTTAGGTGACTCTGAGTACTTCGTCGATCGTCGTAACGCCGTCGATTACCTTTCTGATTCCGTAATCTTTTAAGGTTTTGAAATTGTGTTCTCTCGCAATCTCATTCAATTTGCCGGCGTCGCTTCCATGAAGAATAGCCGTTTTGATATGAGAATCCACCAATAAAAGTTCGTAGATCCCGGTTCTTCCTTTAAAACCTGTCCCCATACAATGAGAACAGCCTTTCCCTCTGTGTAGAGTTCCGTTTTTAAGAGTCTTCTTCGAAATTCCGATCGACTCGAGTTCGGATGCGGTCGGTTTATACGTTTCCTTACAATGAGTGCAGATCACTCGCACAAGTCTTTGCGCCATAAATCCGAGAACTGTCGAAGTGATCAGATAAGGTTCGATTCCCATATCCACAAGTCTTGTCGCGGCGCTCGCTGCGTCGTTTGTGTGAAGCGTGGAAAACACCAAGTGACCGGTCAGAGACGCTTGGATCGCGATCCTAGCCGTTTCCTCGTCCCGGATCTCCCCCACCATGATGACGTCCGGATCCTGACGGAGAATGGCTCGAAGACCGGTCGCGAACGTAAGTCCGATTTTCTCCTGCATCTGCATCTGTGAAATTCCTTCGAACTGATATTCGACCGGATCTTCGCAAGTGATGATGTTTCGCTCTTCGGTGTTGAGTTCGCTAAGCGCGGAGTAAAGAGTCGTCGACTTACCCGAACCCGTAGGACCTGTAACAAGGATGATTCCGTGCGGTTCGATGATCAAGGACCGGATCGTTTTTACGAGTTCCGGATAGAATCCCATCGTATCCAAAGAATACTTCTGATCCGTTTTGTTCAAAAGCCTCATCACGATTCTTTCCCCGAACTGACAAGGGATCGTGGAAACCCGAATATCGATGTCCTTACCGGTCAGCCTGAGTTTGATTCTACCGTCTTGTGGAAGTCTGTTTTCGGCGATGTTCAAGTTCGACATGATCTTGATTCTCGAAGAGATTCCCGCGTGATACGATTTGGGAGGGCTGAGAACGTTATGCAAAATACCATCCACACGATAACGAACGACTAAGGATTTTTCGTAGGGTTCGATGTGGATATCCGAGGCTCTTTCGTTTACGGCCTGGGAAAGAATTACGTTGACCATCTTGATGATCGGCGCGTCGTCGCTTAAGTCGAGAGAATCGTTTTCAAAGGCTTCCGCGAGTTCGGAAAAACTTCCTTCCATCTCGTTGAGCATTTCCTTTGCCGCGGAGGAAGTTGTATCGAATTGCGAATGAATGATCCGCATGATTTCCGGCTCGGGAGCAAGAACGAATTCTACGTTATAACCTTTCAGAAAGTTACGCGCGTCGTCCATCGGATGCAGATCGGAAGGATCCGACACCGCGATGCGTATCGTCTTTTTGGAAAGTTGAAACGGAACGATTCTACTTCTCTGGATGAGTTTGAGAGGAATCTGTTGAAAGACTTCCTCCATTCCGGAGAATTCCAATTTCTCCCGAAATTCCAAGTGATAGAGTTTGGAAAGCGCGCGAAGAATATCGGATTCTCCGGCGATTCCTTTTTTTTGAATGATATGACTGAGGGGAAGGTTATTCTTTTTCTGAACCTTCAGGGAATCTTCCAGATCTTTTTCGGATATGATCCCCTCTTCGATTAGGATATCTCCGAGAGTTTTCAACTTAGTCCCCTCTTTCTTTGATTTCTTTTTCTTTGTTGAGAATTCTTTCCCTTTCGAGTTCGTATCTTTCTTGCTGCATTTTTTTCTTCACCGTCATCTTATCCGCGTTTTCCCTGCTATCAAGAATGTGCGGGGTGATAAACACCATAAGGTTTGTCTTCTTTAGTTTTTCGGTGGTTCTTTTGAACAAATGTCCCATGTACGGAATATCACCGAGAAGAGGAATTTTGATGATTCTTTTTTGTTTGTCCGTAGAAATCAAACCGCCGATTACGATCGATTGTGTATTCTCGATCGTTACCGAGGTTTTAATCTCGCGACGATTGAAAGTCGGGTTCCCACCCGCGAGCGCAATCTCCGCGATGTTCTTGATTTCTTGAAAGAGTTCTAACGTGATCTTGTTGTTTTTGTTTACGTGAGGCGTGAACTTGAGTTTGATCCCGGTAGGACGGTATTCATAGTTGTCTACGGTAACTGCGTTTGCCCCGCCCGTTCCGGCGTTTCTACTCTGGGTTCTTACCGGAACGTCCTGTCCTACGCTGATCTCCGCTTCCTGATTGTCCACGGTCAAAACTTGTGGAGCCGACAAGACGTTGAAGTTTTCGTTGCCTTGGTTCGCGCTCAAAATACCGATGATCTGCTCCGAACCCGCTTTTAAAAAACCCAAAGAGAAACCGCTCAAGGTGTTGATGTTCGGATTCACCTGCCCGTTCGAGTTGATGATATTTCCTTCTTTGGAAAGACCGGTGTTGAACTGACCGTATGCTTCGCTTTTGTATCTCCAGTCGATACCGAAGTCGTTGAGATCGCTGGAAGTCAACTCTACGATCAGCACTTCTAAAAGAACCTGTTTTCTCGCAGAATCCAAAACCTTGATGATCTTTCTGATTTCGGTCCATTCCGAGTTAGTCGCCGTTACGATTACGGAATTGGATTCCTTGTGGCCGACCGCTTTGATCTTATCCACTTTTCCAGGAACCTGTCCCTGCGCTTTTTTCTCCGGACTCAGCTCTTCGGTCTGAACGACTGGATTGTCCAACTTGACCAAGGTCGCCGCGATCTTTTCCGCTTCACTGTGTTCCAAAGTATAGATATGAACGTCGCCTGCGGAAGAGACCGCGCCCGGCGTCGCATCTTCCAGCTTTTGATCGAGCTCGTTGACTAAGAGTAAGAGTTTGTTGATATCTGCGGCGGAGCCCGAAAGAACGATCGTGTTCGTATTCTTATAAACGATCACGTCGGTATTGGGTGAAGTCAGACGTTTTAGAATCGGTTCCAATTCTTCCGGTTTTACGTTTTCCACAGGAATGATCTGTGTGATGTTTCTAAAATCTCCGACTTCGGTTTCCGGAATCAATTCTTTCCCAACGCGGACGATCGGAGATCGCGCAAGCGCGTCCTTGATCTTAACGATGGAAATCAGATCCGGTTCTTCAACGACCCCGAAGCCGAGTGATTCCAAAACCGATTTCATAAAGATGAATGCGTTTTTGATCGGAATTTCTTTTTGAGAAATGATCGTGATTTTTTTACCCTTTAAACTTTCATCAAGAAGAATGTTTTTTCTAAGGATTGCGCTCATTCCCTTTAAGAAATCATTGAGCTCGGTATCTCTCCAATTGGCGTAGAAAGTTCTTTCCGCAGGCTCTTCCGGAGAATTCGCCGATTTGGTTTTTACGGAAATTTTCTTTTTATTCTGAGGGAAAACGGGTCGGTCCCACACCAAAAGCAGGAGCATAAGAATGGAAAAAATTCTAAAAATTGGAAATTGATTGGTTGTTCCGGGCATTTTTTTTTAGTTTCTGATAATAAATTCGTAGGTGAGAATCTGGCTACCTCTTTCCACATCTACCGTAATCTTATCGGCAGTTTTTACGGATCCCCAGATTTCCAACATTTTTTCGGTTTCGGTCAAAGGCATTCCGTTGACTCGTTTGATCGTGTCTCCGTTTCTCGCGCCCAAGGCGTAAAAAATATGATCCGGAGCGACGCTGTAGATTTTGTAACCCGCGATCTTACCGTTGATCAAGGCCGGACCAAATCTTGCGTTTTTATACAACGCTGCAGGATCTTTTAGCTTTCGGTTGACGTCTTGTCTTGAAAGAACCTTGCGTATCGTGTCCGCGGAAGAGGTTTGACCGGGATCTCCTTTGGGAGCCGCGTCCTGACCGAGTTTTGCCCTCGCTTCTCCCGGAGTCTGACCGATTTCTACTTTTAAAGAAACTCCCCCTTTTTCTAAAACGACGTAGTTCAGCGCTATGGAGCGAATTTTATAACCTGCGACGGTTTCACCGGTCGCAAATTCCTGAGCGTCCGGTTTTCCTTTTTCAACGATGGTCACTCGCGCAAAAGACCAATGACCGCTCAACGTTCCGGTGATTCTCATCTCTTCGCCTTCTCCCGTATCCGGGGGGGCGGTGGAAAGTTCTCCTTCCGTCGCGACTTCGCCCGCCCTTGGGATGACGCCGCGAATGAGATTTCCTTGGACCATTTCCTCGTAAGAAGACAAGGCTCGATTGGTTTCAGGCCCGATTTTTCGAACCGACGTGAGATTGGAGGTTGTGGTTTGAACGCTAGGATTTAAGAATGCGAGGATCACTGCACGCAGAAGATACGAAAGTGAATACGAAAAAAAAAGGATCACAGGAATAAGCGTGTAAAATGTGTTCTTCCTGAGTTCTAAAAAAATCGCGTTCATAACATCCGATCAGTAAATTTCTTTCAGAGATTTGAGTAACATCCGATTCGAAAGGATGTTAGAGTCTGGCAAACTTACCGGGGTCTAAAGGAGTCACAATCTTCAACGTCTTTCTCAAAGCGGCTTCCGGATTGATCCGATTTCCGTTTAAGAAAACTTCAAAATGCAAATGAGGTCCCGTAGCCGATCCGGTTCTGCCAACGGCCCCTATGACCGTTCCCGCGCTCACTCTCGTTCCCTGCTCGATCGTAATTTTTGCACAATGAGCATACATCGTTTTGTAACCGTTCTCGTGATCGATGATAACCGTGTTTCCATATCCGCCGTTTACTCCGGTAAAGGAAACTACTCCGTCAGCAGAAGCTAAAATCGGGGAACCTTGCGCCCCTCCGAAGTCTACTCCGCTGTGATAACCGCCGGAACCGGTATGAAACGGGTCCTTTCTTCTTCCAAAACGGGAAGTCATTTTTGCGTTTACGACCGGAGAAACAAATACTTTGCGGAACTCGACTTTTTCCCGGCTCGCGTTTCGAACTTGGACCGGAATAGAAATATTTTGACCGACTTGAAGTGTCGAGTTTTTCTTGAGTCCGTTTGCGGAACTCACTTTCTGAACCGAAGTTTTCATGATTCGAGCGATCTTAGAAAGTGTGTCCTTCGGTTTTACGACGTAATTCTTATAAACCACGCCGCTGTGGCTTACGATTTTTGAGGAGATGATTCGATTGACGCTGATAAAGCTAGGAAGTTCCAGATTCGATTTGTCTTTGTGATAATTGAGAGAATACTTCTCTTCTTGCCAGTTTTCCGGAGATTGAGAGAACAGTTGTTTTATTTTACGTTCTTCTTTGTCCGTAAAAAAAGAGGAATCCTTATTGGTGTATTCGGAAATTTCCGCGTCGTAATTCTTCAATGGATCCGCTCCCAAAGAAGAAGATAGAACCAAAGAGGAGATAAGGGGGATCAAAAATAACTTTCCGTTCACCTTTTTAGTATCGGACAAGCGTGCCGCCGATCTTGAACCGCCTCTTCGGGAGGTTCTATTTTTTCTTTTTATATTCCACGAGTTCATTTGCTATCAGTTTATCCAGATCCTCTATCGTAATCTTCTTTCCGCTGTATTCATCGTTCAATTGATAGATGATCATCCTTCCGATGGCGTATTCTCTTTTGTGATCCGCAGGATAACATTTGATCTTTACCATCGAAGGTGTCGATTCGACGTAGATCTTAACGAGCATCCCTTTCTTAAAGGTTTCCGTGTTGGAAACCTTTTTGTCTTGAACCAAGTAATAAGTCTTATCCGCGTAGTGTTCGTTAATTTGAGCAACGACATCTTTGCGAATCAGTCGGTTTCCACAGCCTGCAAGAAAAAAAATGATCCCTGAAAGCAGGAAAACCGTGATACGAAACATTTCAGTGCAAAATTACAGAGGGGGAAGGTATTTGAAACTAGTTTTTTTAGAATCCTCCTCAATTCTCTTTAATTTTTCCAGGAATCCGCTTTTCTATCTAATTCTTCTAACGCGCCCGCTCTAAGTTTGGAATCGATACCTTTCCCTTTCCTGTGTTTTACGGATGAATCGAGTAAAAAAAAGAAACAAAAGAACTTTGGCGAGACCAAGACGGGAACCGTACATTCCGGAGGGAAAGAATGAAAAACTCTTGGATTTCTTTGACGGGGGCAAATTTAGAAGGTTTGGAAGCATTTCCGGTTTTTGTGGAAATCAATTTGAAACGGGGATTACCGAGATTTATGATTACGGGTTTGGCCGCCCAATCGATACGAGAGTCTTCCGAAAGGGTTCGAATCGCTTTGGAGAACAGCGGCTATTCTTGTCCGTTTCAAAACATTCTTGTAAACTTGGCTCCGGCCGGCAGAAAAAAGGAAGGAACCTTATTGGATCTTTCGATTGCCTGTGGAATTCTTGCGCTCACGGGACAAATCTTTCCTTCCGGAAAATTAAAGAGGACCTTACTTCTCGGAGAATTGGGATTAGACGGTTGTCTCAAACCTTTGAAGGGGGTTCTTCCGATTCTTTCCGGAATTTCCGCGGAGAAATATGATACAGTGATTCTTCCCTTTCAAAACAAGGAAGAAGCCGCGCTCTTAAAAAAGTTCGATGTCTACGGAATTTCTCATTTGAAAGAATTAGAAGACGTATTGGAGAATCGGAAAAATCCGGAAATCAAATCCACGATACAAGTAAACGTTCCGGGGATCGGGAAGACATTTGAGTTGTATCAAGATCAGATGGTTGCGTTCCGTGCGATACAAATTGCGGCGGCGGGTTGGCACCACATTCTTTTGACGGGGCCGCCGGGAACTGGAAAAAGTCTTTTGGCAAGGATGTTGGGCCTTCTTCTTTCCCCTCCCGTGGAATCGGAGGCTCTGGATATTTTAAGAATCCAATCGGCTCAATCTCCGCTCAAACAATTGTATGCGGAAAGACCTTACCGAGCGCCCCACCACACTACCTCGGATATCTCCTTAGTCGGGGGAGCTCGAGATCTAAGAATGGGAGAAGTCACCTTAGCAAATCGAGGGGTTCTCTTTTTAGACGAACTCTCGGAATATAAATCAGGCGTATTACAAGCGCTTCGAGAACCGATGGAAGAAGGCAGT
Organism: Leptospira adleri; assembly: GCF_002811985.1. Lineage (GTDB taxonomy): Bacteria > Spirochaetota > Leptospiria > Leptospirales > Leptospiraceae > Leptospira > Leptospira adleri. The sequence continues at coordinate 25,502 of NZ_NPDU01000020.1, read as the reverse complement.
ATAACGGTTTCTAGAATCACCGGAAGCGTAACCTATCCCGCTCATTTTTTGCTCGTGGCCGCAACCAATCCCTGTCCCTGCGGATTCTACGGAGTGGAAAAAGGTTCCTGTGGGTGTAATGCGCAGAGGATTAAAAAATACCAATCCCCCTATTCCGGACCGTTTCGTGATCGAGTGGATCTGGAAGTGCAAATCTTCCCATCCAAAGAAAAGGACAGAAAGAGGATTCAAATCGATCTCCAGGAAACGAGGGACCGAATCTACGAAGCGGCGGAAATCCAAAATCGAAGGTACCAAGAGAAAGGGATTTATTTCAACGGACAACTTCGCGGAGAATCGGTGAATCAGATTCTTAGATTCAATGAAGCCTGTGAGGACATACTCGAAAATCAAATTCGATTGCGAAGACTCAGCATTCGGAAGTTCAATCAAATCAGAAAAGTTGCAAGGACGATCGCGGATTTGGAAGCAAGTGATACCGTGGAGGAAAGGCACCTTCTAGAGGCCCTGAATTTCCAGAACGCCGGAAATTACGGAGAAAACAGGGCCGTCGCTTAATTCCCGTTAAGCGAGAAGTTCATGGTTCATTTGGAAAGAAAATGGGAGATTTCCATCGCGATCTTATCGATTGCAAAATCGATATAGCTCGGATCCTCCAGTTTCTTTTTGTAATCTTCAAATTTTCGCTTTTTTACCGGCATTCCCCTTTTGCGGAGAATGACCGGATCCGGTCCGAAATCATCTGATTCGGCCAGATTTCCTAAAATCGGGATGCTCTTCATAGTTACTTCCTTGTAACGATTTAAGGCTCTCTTCCTTGAGAACCCGCAGACAATTTAAGAATTCGGTGGTTGTTGGAAGTACCTTAACGAACTATTTCAAAAGAGTCCAGGATAATATTCACATCCCTTTTTTGAGTTTATGAAGACAAGATCGAATGAGACAAAATGGTTTTGAAAGGGAAGATTTGCTGCCATAAAACCTTCCGCAGCTCTTCTCATTCTATTTTGTTTTCCTTGGTTTAAGGAGATGCGAGGATCGAAAATCTCGAATCCTTTCCAGTTTTTGACTTCGATAAAATGAAGCTCTTCTCCTTTGCGGGAGATTATGTCGATTTCTGCGCGCGAAAATCGAAAATTTCGCCTGAGAATTTCGTGTCCGATCGAAATCAGGAAATCACAGGCAAGATTTTCACCTTCGATTCCTTTTTGTTTTCGGAAGTCTTGCAAAGAAAAAAATCAGGCTGTGATTTCCTGCAAGTCCAAGGGCCTGGAAATAAAAAGATTCGTGTCGCGAAGAAGGTCCACGAGGATGAGATTTCGAACCATCTCACCATATTCATCTTTTATAATACGAATACAAGGTCGGATCGGTTTGTCGGGATTTGGGCCCAAGACCACTCCGATTCGTTTGTCCGAAAGTTCCACGCAGGAACCCACTGGATAAAGGGAAAGATGATTGAGAAGGGAACGAACGAGTTTTAGATCGAACTTGCCGACATCCATGCTGATCATCGATTTGATCGCCTCGTGAGGGAGAATCTTTTTTCGATGAGGACGATTGGTGACCAAAGCCGAAAAGTTATCCGCAATCGCGTAAATTCTCGCCTGCTCTTCGATCGCAGTGGAAGCCAATTTTTGAGGGTAGCCGTTTCCGTCGTATCTCTCGTGGTGCTGAAGGGCGACGATGGCGAGGTTGTTTTTGAGTTTCATTCTTTGTGAAAGAATCTGGTAACCCAAAATTGTGTGTTTCATGATCGTTTTGAATTCTTCGTCGGTAAGCTGTTCGTTTTTTTCCGAAACGGTCGCGGGAACCTTGCACATACCGATATCTGCGAGCAAACAGGAGATTCCGAGATCGATCATCTTCGGTCTGGAATATTCGAGCAATTTTCCCATGATGAGAGAATAGAAAGTCGCGTTCGCGATCTGATTGTAGAGATAATATCCGCTCGGATTGTTTGAAAGAATTAAGTAAGAAATATTTTGATTGGAGCGAACAAAGTCGGTCAGTTTTTCCGCAATTTCTCTTACGGGAGTGACTTCCAGAGGTTTTTCTTCTAACGTTTTTTTAAAAACATCCTGAAGAATTTGCGTAGTCTCCCTGTAAAGATTGCTAAACGAAACTTTGATTCGGTTGAGGTTATCGTAGATGGCTTTGAGAGGTTGCAGATCGTCGTCCACGATCGTATTTACGATGATATCGTCGATGCTCGTTTCCAAAAGATCCGAATCCATAGAATTGCCGATTTGAAGCAATTCTCCCGCGGTCATCACTTCCTGAATTCCGAACTTATTCAAACGATCGAGATCGCTATCGGTAACCGGAGTGTTGGAGGTAATGAATAGATTTTCCTTATCGAGATAAACAGGTTTTGTAAACCTCATCCCGGGTTTGAGTTCAGAGACGGCAAACTTTTTCATTTTAAATTTTCCTTTTTCCCGAACTAGAATCCAATTCTAAGATCATAGAAAAAATTGCGCCCACCGCTCTGTATAAATTTTCCGGAATTTCCTGACCGACGGGAAGTTCGGAAAGTGTTTCGGCGAGAATCGGATTTTCCACGATCGGAACCAAATTTCTTTTCGCGATCTTATGAATGGCATCACCGAGAAGGCCGGAAGCCGACGCGATGATTACGGGAGCGTCGTCCTTTTTAGGTATGAATTTAAGTGCCACGCTGATCATTTACGCATTCCATTCCTTCCGAGTGAGCGAAGCTTTATAAGCAATATTGTATCCTTGAAAGCTCACAGAAGACTCATTCAAAATTCGCTTAAATTTTTCTTTGTTTTGGCAAGCGTGCAAGTACATTTTAAAATTATCAAAAGTAGCGTTGATTTGTAGGTCTTCACCAGCTCTTTCTTTCCAAAGGAATAAAACGAGTGTCTTTCCCGTCTTTTCGGTTTGAATGCGGAACAGAAATTTTTTCATCTCTTGTCTTACGTCCAAGGTTCCTTCGGCATTTCCTTCGGGAAACTCCCAACGGAAATGCGGTAATTCCGGAGTCCATTCTATAAATGGATAGTATGATTTTAAAACTCGGAGGAGCGAAGTTTCCACTGAGTTATCGGACGGATTTTGTAAGTACATTTTCTCAGATAAATCCCGAACGCTCATTCCGATTCCTTGGAGTTTTGAGAGCGGACTATCGATGGTGGACAATTCTCTTTCGATGATTTTCAGTTCGACGCCCCTTTTCCCCGACTTAGCGGCTAACGTAAGAATTTCTCCCACAAACATGGGGGTTGAATCGGAACTTGTTTTGATTCTTTTCCCCGCTAAAGAAATCCAAGCCCCTCCCGGAAAAATCTCCAAAACCAAGGCTTTGACCCTGGGATTCAAAGACAAGTTCTGAAATTCGGATTTACCGAGTTCCGAATTTCTTCCCAAATCGAGACGCAGATTCCCAGCGGAAACATCCGCGGAAAGTTTCATAAGAATCCGTCCTCTTCTGGAACGTGAAAGGAGCTAACCATTATACGGACCTGGTACGAGGTTCCCGCCGGGTTTTCTATCCTTTGTCAAAAAATAATTTCAAAATAAAGAAACAATTTTTAAGATTCTAAGAATTTTCCGGTGAAACTTCTTCTATGAATATCGGAAAGACCGTGGCGAACAATCAGTTCCTCATGAAGTTTTGTTCCGTATCCTTTGTGTTGTTCAAATTGGTAACGAGGGTATTTTTTGGAAATGGAGACCATATATCGATCTCGGCTTACTTTTGCGAGGATCGAAGCCGCTGCTATGCTTACGATTCTTAGGTCCCCTTTCGTATAAAAAACCGATCGGTTCTTTAAAAAGCTCCATTCCGGATATCGATTGAAGTTATAGTTGCCGTCGATCAAAAGTTGAAGCGGATGAGTGGAATTGGAAACTCGAATCGCCAATTTGGCGCATTTTCGAATCCCCTCTAAAACGGCTCGATTGATTCCTGCCCGATCGATGTACTGAGGACTTAAGAATGTTCGGTAGGAAATTTGAGCGTGTTTGAGAATTTCGGGATACAAGGCCTCCCGTTTTTTCTCGGATAGTTTTTTAGAATCCGTCAGTCCCTGGAGAATTTTACCTTCCAGAATTTGTTCCAACGTGTTTTTTGAAAAAGAGGCTAAAGCAACAGAAAGAGGCCCTGCATAAGGACCTCTTCCTGCTTCGTCGATTCCACAGGGAATGGACTCTGAATAGAACCGGAGTTCTTCCGGTTCAAACTTGGTTTTAGTTTCCAGCAAACAGGGATTATTCTGCAGCAGGAGCCGCAGCTTTGGCAGCGGCAGCAGAATCTTCTTGAATTTGTCTTTTTCTATCTTCACTCACGAGAGTTTTACCACCCTTGAGTTCTTTGATACGAGCCGCTTTTCCAGCGAGGTTTCTGAGGTAGTAAAGTTTCGCTCTTCTCACTTTACCTTTGCGGATCAGTTCGATCTTTGCGATTCTTGGGGAAAAAAGAGGGAAAATTCTTTCTACGCCGATATCGTAAGAAACTCTACGGACGGTGAAAGTTTTTCCGTTCGCTTCGTTCGCTATGGAAATTACGACGCCTTCGTAAACCTGAACTCTTTCTTTTCCGGACTCAACAATTTTATAATGTACTTTAACGGTATCGCCTACTGCGAAGTTTTGTTTTCTTTCAGCGTCCGGAGTTAATACTTCTCTTAAAAGTTGATTCATAATTTCCTCTCTTGATCGGGGTCGATCTTCTTTCTATTTTGTTCCCTCCACGCTAAAATGGAAGCGTGGTTGCCGCTGAGCAGGACGTCAGGAACTTTCCATCCATTGTATTCCGAGGGTTTTGTAAATTGCGGATATTCTAAAATATCGGGATGGTTGTGAGACTCATCCAACAGGCTTTCCCCTGCTCCTAAAAAACCCGGCAGAAGTCTGGACACCGCATCCGCTATACAAATGCTGGCCAAATCCCCGGCAGATAATACATAATTTCCAAGGGACATTTCCATGTCAACCAGATGTTCTGCAACACGATGATCCACGCCTTCGTAGTATCCGGAAATGAAGGTCAGAGGTTTTCCGGCTTCCTTTAACTTGGTAGCAATGCCCTGATGGAATGGAATCCCGGAAGGAGATGTAAGAATCACCGTGCCTTTGTCTTCTCCAAGAGATTCCAAAGCCTTGTGAATCGGCTTAACTCGAAGGAGCATCCCCGGACCGCCTCCGTAGATCGTATCGTCCACACGGTTGTGTTTGTTTCCGGCGAAATCCCGGAGTTGTACTAAGTTAACTGAAAATACTCCGGCTTCGATCGCTTTTTGCTGAAGCCCTTCTGAAAAATAAGAACGGATTTTATCCGGAAAAAGTGTGATGAAATTAAACTTCATTCCATACCTCCGGATGAATCAGAGCGACGGTTTTTTTTTCTAAGTCAACTTCTCCGACATAGATATGGATAAAGGGAATTAGGATTTCCGGTCCTTCCTTTTGTGTAAATGCAAGAATCGGATGCGCCGGGTTTTCCAAAACTTCTCGAAGGGTCCAATTCAATTTATTTCCGGATTGGTCCACGGCTTCTAATCCTATCAAATCGGAGATGTAAAATTCGTCCTTGGTTTGGATCTTGGGAAGTAAATGAGCGGGTAAAAGAAGAATTCCTCCCGTCAGTCTTTCCGCCGCTTCGGGAGAATCGATTCCTTCGATCCGTACGATGAATTTGCCGGTATGCGGTTGCAACTCAAGTACGGTAATCTCTTTTTCCGGAAAGTTCGGATCCGGTTTTCGAAGTTTTAGTTGGATTGGAAGTTTGAATTCGGTGAGAACGGTTTCTCTCACGTTAAAACGAAGAAACCCTTTGATTCCAAAGGGTTTTCCGAGTTGGCCGAGTGAAATCCAGCCTTCAGTCAATGATTTCGAGCGAGAAGTTTTTTCCTGCTTTTACGGAAGCCGCAGTAAGAATCGCGCGCAGGGATTTTGCAATACGACCGTTCTTACCGATTACTTTTCCCACGTCTTTCGGGGAAACTCGAAGTTCGATGATGTTTTGTTCTTCTCCTTCGATTTCCCGAATTACGATTTCTTCGGGAAATTCAACGAGAGAAGCAACGATGTACTTCAGCAATTCTTCCATTACTTCTTCAGGGTGGTTTTGTATTCAGCCCAAATACCTGCGTTTTTAAACAGGTTCAAAACGGTTCCTGTAGGTTGAGCTCCGTTTTTCAGCCAGGTAAGAATTTTTTCCTTATGGAAGGTAGTCTGTTCTTTGATTTGTGCTGGATGGTAGTGACCAACGATGTCTACGAATTTTCCGTCTCTAGGCGCTCTGCTGTCAGCGGCAACAATTCTATAATGAGGGTCGTGTTTGGTTCCAGTTCTTTGTAATCTAAGCTTTACCAAGGGATCGTTTTCCTTTTATCATTTTTTCCGTACAAAAGAATGTACAAAAAAAGAATGCATGATTTTTACCAATATTGGACAATATGTCCCTCTGTCAAGAAATGATCCGACAAAAAGCAGGTTCAAGGTTTCGCTAAGGATTTGAGATGTTTTGCGTTATCCACCGGGTTTCCGGTCTTATAAAGTCCCGCACCCACGACCACGATATCGACCCCATTCTTCTTTAACTCTTGTATGTTCGTGTCGTTGACCCCGCCGTCTACTTCCAGTTCGATCTGTCTGGATCCGATGAGTTCTTTTGCTTTGCGGATTTTCTCCATTCCGTTTACGATAAACTTTTGTCCGTAAAATCCGGGTTCCACGGTCATCAAAAGAATCAGATCGATATACGGAAGAACGTTTTCCAGAGAAGAAACCGGAGTTCCCGGATTGAGGGAAACTCCCACCTTGGTTCCATGGGATTTGATTTCCTGAGCGAGTCGTACCGGAAAATCCGTCGTCTCGATATGGAAGGTGATACAATAAGGATTGAGTTCGTAATATTTGGAAACGTGGTTCTCCGGTTTGGAAACCATCAAGTGAACGTCCAAAGGAATGGAAGTCAGAGCCTTCACTTCTTTGCTCAGAGCTTCTCCGAAGCTGATCTGAGGAACAAAGTTCCCGTCCATCACATCCATGTGCATCAAATCGATAGCGGAAGGATCGTAATCGGGAACGGTTTTGCCGAGTTCGGTAAGTTTGGTCGCTAAGATGGATGCGGAAATTTTCAAAGTTCACTCTCGTAGGATTTGGATTTTACTTTGGAATCGGTTGCGTCCAGAAGGGTCAACTTCACGCTTCCCTTTCTATAAAATACGGTCTGAAACTTTTCTCCGTCTTTGAGAGCCACGGGAAGTGTGAGAACGTCGGCTACGTCCTGATTCTCCGGTTTGAGAACGGCTTTGTAGTCTCCGTTGTCATCTACTTCGTAGGAAAAAAGTTCGTATCCGCTTTCCACCGCGAGCTCGGGTTCAAAGTAGAATACTTTGAAACGAATCTCGTCTCCTTCCATTCTTGCGGATTGAATGAGCCCGTTTTCGGTGCGAACTCTTGTATTGATGATTTCTTCCACCCTACTCTTGATTCCGGAACGGGTTAAGCTTTTCTGAACGAGCGGAAAGGACGCACCTTGAAAGGAAGTCGGTGAAAATTCTTCTTTGGTTTTAGAAGGCGCCTTGGTCACGAGTAAGAATACTTTTTCCCGAGAAGTCGTATTCTTCCCTGGCTCCGGGATTTGATCAATCACGGTGTTTGGTAGCTGATCGGCTTGCGGTTCGATATAAGTAATCCCGCCGATTTGTAATTCTACGTAAGTTTCTCCCGCGAGAACTTTTTGAAGATTGGCTCTTGCGGAATCGATGGATTGTCCGCGAACATCGGGAACCAGAAGTCGATCCACGCCAGTGTTGACCGCAAGAACGATCTTACTTCCGGCTTCGATCTCCCTTCCCGGACGAATGGATTGATACAGAATGATTCCGTCAGTCTTGTCCGGATAACGTTTGTTTTCCAGACGCACCTTCAACTGAAGACGATTGAGTTCGTTGTGAACTTCAGGATAAGATTTTCCGACCAGATCGGGAACGATTACCTTTGCTGTACTTTTGGTTCTTACGAAGACGACTAAGAATGCGGCGCTGAAAAATAATAGAAGACCCGCCGCTAAGAATAAGATATATCCTCCGATCGGAAGGTATTTCTCTTTGATTTGTTCCTGATTCACCCGAATGTTTCCCCTTCTTGGATTCTGAAACCGTTGAGAAAATCGGATGAGGACATCCTGTTCTTGTTTTCCGGTTGCAATTCCAGAATTTCCAAAAATCTACCATCACCACACTGCGTAAGAAGGCCTTTTTTGTCCAATCGTTTCAATTTGCCAGGCGAAGCGGGAAGTTCCGGCGTAAGTTCGCTGAGCTTGGACTTCAGAATATTCATCCGTTTCTCTCGGAACTGAGTCGTCGCCACCGCGTCCGGAAAGAGCGCTCGGATTCGGTTGTGAAGATCTTCCGCATTCAAAGACCAATCCAGAATTCTATCTTCGGCTTTGATCTTTCCGCAGTAAGTCGCTTTGGAAGAATCCTGCGGTGTCGCGGAAAAAGATTTGCCGTCGAATTTCCGAAGTAAGTCAAGGATTGTCGCGATTCCTGCTTGCGTAATCTTATCCATCAAAGTTCCGGTATCGTCTTCGGGAGTCACTTCCACCTCTTGCGAAGCGATAATATCCCCTTCGTCCATCTTCTCCGTGATGTATTGGATCGTGATTCCGGATTTTGTATAACCCTTCCAAAGTGCGGTCTGCAACGGAGACGCTCCTCGAAGATCCGGAAGAAGGGAGCCGTGCAAGTTGATCGATCGGAGAGGCGGATGTCTAAAAACCTCGGAAGGAAGAATCGATCCGTAAGCAAATACGATATAGAGATCGGCTGGAAAAGAACCGAAATCGGAAAGGGCTTTGTCTTTTTCTTTTTTGATGGATTCATATTGAAACACCGGAAGTCCGTGTCCGAGGGCGATCTTTTTGACAGGACCGTGTTCCGGAGTTCTGCTTCTTCCTTTCGGTCGATCGGGATTGGTGACTACAAAAAGGACTTCTACGAGCTTTGAATCGACGAGCGCTTTCAGAAGTTTTGCGGAATGTTCCGGGGTTCCAAAGTATCCGATTTTCATATTACACCAAATCTAAGGGATCGAAGTCGATTTCAAGATAAACTTTTTTGGAGAGTTTGAGAGGACGAACTTCTTTTTTTATGATTTCTCTCCAATATTGAATCGAAGACGTTTTGAGGATGATATGGTTTCGAAAATTGGAATCGATTCTGTAAAAAGGACAAGGAGCGGGACCGAGCATTACGGTGTCCTTGGAAGGGAAGAATTTTTTGAGCGCGTTAAAAACGAGTTCGATCGTTTCCAGAGAAACGGCTTCCTCTTTGGATCTCGAAACGATTCGAATCAATCTTGAGAATGGCGGATAGAACAACTCTTTTCGGACAGGAATTTCCCATTCATAAAATTGAATATAGTCTTGGGTCATCGCCATCTGAATGACCGGATGGTCGGGAGCGTTGGTTTCAATGAGGACCTCGCCTTTGAGTTTCGATCTCCCCGCCCTTCCTGCGACTTGTGTCAAAAGAGAAAAGACTCTTTCATTCGCCCTGAAATCCGGAAGGCCGAGGCCGATCCCAGCGTTTAAAACGCCGACTAACGTGACTTGGGACGCATCCAGACCCTTTGCGATCATCTGTGTTCCGGTTAGAATGTCTATTTCTCCTCCTAGAAGGCGGGATATGACTTCGTTTAACAAACTTCGATCCTGAATCGAATCCTGATCGAGCCGCTCCACTCGGGTTTGAGGAAACGCTTCGAGAAGATTCTCTTCCAACTTTTGGGTTCCCGTTCCTTTGAGAGTTAAGGTTTCCCCCATTCTTTTTTCAAGAGAATCTAACGTTTCCGTATGACCGCAAAGATGACAGATTGCGGTTCCTTTTTTGTGATAGCAAAGATTGGTAGTACAGTTCGGGCAAGGGACATACGAAGAAGTCGCCGGAGAATAGATCAGAGGGCTGTAACCTCTTCGATTCAAAAGAAGAATGACCTGCTCTTTTTTATCCAATCTCTGTTTGATCGCGAAGGAAAGTTCCGAACTCAGGACGTTGGATTCTTTTTGATTTTCCACGATACGAACGGTCGGAGGCACCACACCTTCGGGGCGTTTGGTGAGAGTATGCAGATGGATTTTTCCCTCCTTTGCGAGATGATAAATCTCCAGGGAAGGCGTTGCGGTCCCCAATACGAGAACTGCGTTGTTCGTTTTGCACCTCTGCATCGCCACTTGTCTTGCGTGGTATCTCGGACTGGAATGTTCCTTAAAGGAAGAATCGTGATCCTCGTCTATGATGATGAGGCCCACGTTGGAAACAGGAGCAAAGACCGCGCTCCTCGTGCCCACCGCGATTCTTTTTTTGCCGGTCAAAAGTTCGTTGTAGGCCTTGAATTTTTCGGAAACCTTGAGGGCGGAATGTAAGACCGCGAGTTGGCCGGGAAAGATAATTTCTAATTTTCGAATGATATGAAAGGTTAAGCTGATCTCCGGAACGAGAAGGATCACGGATCGATCCGAACTTTCCAAAATCTTTCGTATCAGATGAATGTAAACTTCCGTTTTTCCGGAACCGGTTATTCCGAAGAGAAGATGAACGGCGGTTTGATCGAAAGTCGAGACGATATTTTGATAAGCGACATCTTGTTCTTCGTTCAGTTTTACCGGTTTTCCTTCCGCGTCCGAAGGGAAACTTTCGAGTTTGACCTGTCTTCTTCCCGCGGGAATCATCTTATAGATACATTCTCCCAAGGAAGCGATGTATTGATCCTTCATCCAATATGCTAAGTCGATCTGCTCTTGGAGTAGGATCGGAGTTTTATCGATGATTTTGTCCACCGGTAGAACCTTATAGTCCGGTTCGTTTTGATGGACGGAAACTATGATACCTTCTTCTTCCCGGCTACGCAGTTTTGCGTGAACACGAACTCCGACTTTTGTTCCGGGAGGAACCTCGTAAGTAAATGTGTCTTCCTCGATCGGAAGATCAAACGCGACCTCCGCGTAATAGATCAAAGTACGTCCTTGAGTTTGCTCTGAAAGAGCGCGAGTTGGGAAAGAATACTTTCTTTGATGGAAATTTCTTCTTTTTTGATCGTCTCAAACTCAAAAGATTCCTTTGAACCGGAAAAATTCTTACGTTTGGTTTCAATCGCGGAAATCGCTTCCGGAGAACGTAATACTACCATCGGGATTCCCGGAATGAAGTCTAACGTTCTTCCCATCATCTCGAGGGCTTTTTCCTTTCCATAAACCGCGATCGCGCTAGTTCCTAAAAGTATGATTCCTTTGATTTTTTCGGATTCGATCGTTTCCTTAACTTGAGTTTCGCATTTTTCGGTTCTGAGTTTCCAGTACTGTGCGTTCGATTTGGAATGAGCAAAGATACAAGCGGGGTATTCCTGATAATAGAATTCCCGATGACTAAAACCGAATTGTTTTAGGATCATTCTTCCGAATAATTCTTCCGCGTCCTTGGTTCTAAAAATCTGATCCGGCGAAGTTTTGGAAAAGGAAGGTCTTCCGGGCGCGATTTCTCCAGTATAATGAAGTACTAATACGGGTTTTCTTCCTTTTACGAGGAAATTCCGCACCGCGCTGATTCGGTCCGTGCAGAGTTTGCAAGTGAAGTTTCTTTCCGCGGCCCGAGCCGGTCGTCTTACTTGAATTCCTTCGGCTTCCAGTCGGAGATCGTTTTGGACTTCTCCGGGATTCCAGTCCTCTTTCCAAACCAGTTCGGTTGTTTCCGGCGGTTTTTCACCGGCGAACTGAAGGATTGGAACCTGTTTTTTTTGGATCAAAAAGCGCAGATCGCCTAAAATTCTTCCCAGGCTTGTAAGAATTTGTTTATCCATCGGTGTACTGATCCGAAGAAATGTTAAGCGACTTCATCTTTCTGTATAAATGGGAACGTTCGATTCCTAAAACTCGCGAGGTTCTAGTAACGTTCCCCTCGTTGGTCTGTAATGTTTTTATAATATACTGTCTTTCGAATTCTTCTTTAGCCTTTCTGAAATCGCCGAGTTCCACCATTTCGTTTGCGGTTTTAAAACCTTTGAGTGCGTCCCTTGCGTCGCTTGCGGTGATTGTCGCTCCTACGGTCATAATACAAAGTCGTTCCATGATGTTTTTGAGTTCCCGTATGTTCCCGGGCCAAAAGTGATTTTGAAGGATCGACACCGCTTCCGATTCGATTTTTTTAGGAGGAAGGTTGTTCTCTTCCAAAGTTTTTGAGATGTAATAATCGACTAACAAAGGAATGTCCGAAGTTCTTTCCCGTAAAGGGGGAATCGTGATCGGGATCACGTTCAAACGATAATAAAGGTCTTCCCTGAATTTACCGTCTCGGATCGCCTCTTCCACCGGGATATTGGTGGCTGCGATGATTCGAACGTCAACGGTGATCGTTTCGGTGCTTCCTAATTTTTCGAAACGTTGTTCTTGCAGAATTCTTAATACTTTTGCCTGGGTCGAAAGAGACATGTCGCAGATCTCATCTAAGAATAAAGTGCCCCCGTTCGCGGCTTCGAACTTTCCTATCCTGGAATCGGTCGCTCCAGTAAAGGCTCCTTTTGTGAAACCGAACAGTTCCGATTCGATCAATTCTTCCGGAATGGCGGCGCAGTTCATCTCCACGAAGGGTTGATCCTTTCGTTTAGAATTTTTGAATATAGTTTTGGCTACTAGCTCCTTCCCGGTTCCGTTTTCTCCGTAGATAAAAACGCGGGCGTTCGTGGAAGCCGCCTGTGCGATCGCAAATTTCACTTTTTGAATCGCGGGAGAGTTTCCTAGTATTTCATCATATTCTAATTTGATTTCAACGTTTTGATTTTTTTCCTCCGGTTGAACGACGTTCTCGATCGCCTGAAGAACTTTTTCGATGGAAAGAGGTTTTTCCAAAAAATCCACAGCTCCTTTTTTAGTGGCAGCGACGGCGATTTCAATCGTTCCATGACCGGAGATCATAAGGATTGGTAGAGTCGGATAGAGTTTTTTGCATTCGTCCAAGACTACGATTCCGTCTTCTTTTCCGAGCCAAACGTCGAGAAGGATAAGCGAAGGTCGGTCGCCTTTGAGCTGTTTGAGCAGCGCTTTTCCCGTGGAAAACGTTTCGACTTCGAAGCCTTCGTCTTCCAAAATTTCCTTCAGTGATTTTCTGATTTCAGGTTCGTCGTCGGCGATAAATATTTTCATTGCGTTTTAGGAAACCGGAAGTTCGATTTGGAAACGACAACCGCCCATACTGGAAGAATCTATCGAGATATGCCCGTTATGGTCAATCACACTTTTTTGAACGATCGCAAGACCGATTCCCGATGTGTTGTTGTTTTTTGTGGAATAATAAGGTTCGAATACTTTTTGTTTCAGTTCTGATGAAATTCCAATACCGTTGTCTTCGATTGAAATGATCGCCACCCTTCGCATAATCTTTCTGCTGATCGAAACGGAAATTAGAATGGAACCTGGGTAATCCGGAAGTTCTTCCTTGTCTCTTTTTCTTTCGATCGCTTCTATGGAATTTTTAATCAGATTAGTCAAAACTCGAAGGATGATCTTTTGATCCAAAAAAAGTTGCGGAAAAGATTTTGCCATTCTTGTTTCGATTTTGAGTTGAGGAGTGTGTTCGAAAAGTTTCACCGCTTCTAAGATGATCGGTTCCAAATTTTGGTTGATGAGTTTCGGCGCGGGCATACGGGCGAAGTCGGAGAATTCGTTTACGAGATGTTCCAAAACCCGAACCTGTTTGATGATCGTATCCGTTCCGTTTTCCACGACCTCGTGAAACTGCTCCCAATTTTCGGATTTCATCTTTCTACGAATCCTTTCCGCTGAAAGTTGAATCGGAGTCAGAGGATTTTTGATTTCGTGCGCCATTCTTTGCGCGACTTCCTTCCACGCGGCGATTCTTTGGCTTTGCATGAGTTCCGCGTTTTTGGATTTGAGATCCTGAACCATCTGATTGAAAGAATCGATCAAAGCGCCGATCTCACCGGTTTCGCGGATGTCCAAGCTGATGTCCGTGTCGCCCATCGAAATTTTTTGAGTGGCGTTTGCGAGTTCTATGATGGGTCTTGAAATTCTTCTCGCGAAAAGAAGAGAAAAATAGATCGCGAGTAAAAAAATCGAAACGGTGATAATGCTGAATATCAAACGAATTCGATACGGAAGTTTTTCTTTCGCCAAATCCGCGCGATCGTAATTTCTGCGGGTGGAAATGAGTGAATAGACGATTTTCTCCTCACCTTTGTGGATCCGAATTCCGGTCTGAAGAATCCGTTTTCCGATCGGAAAGGGAACCCTCAGATAATACATACAATAATCGTTTCGATAACTCGTAAATTCCGTCCAAAGCGAGGATTTGGAGAAAGATTTAAAATCTTTTTCGTAGGGTTTATATTTTAAACCGCGATTTTCTAATATAGATTTTTCGTTTTCGTAGATACCCACGTAGAATTCGTCGCTCTGAATCAGGTTGAGTTTGGAGGCGCCGGCGACTAACGTTTCGAGGTTGAGCGGATGGATTCTTAAAAAACTTTCCAAAAGTCTCGTTTTTTCTATTAGAATTTTCTTTTTCGCCTCTTCTTCGTTTCGGATAAGGGATTCGCCGGAAGAAAGGGCCTCTTCGATATCGATTCCATAGAATCTTTCGTAGATTTTTCCGGTGATGTTCGAGGAAAGAAAGAGGATCGGCACGGAAGGAAGTAAGGCGACGAAAATAAAGGAAAGGGTCAGTCTGTAACGGATCGAACTTTTGAGTCTCCCTGTTTCCAAATTTCTTTTGTTTCTATAAAAGTAAGAAACGAGAAGCGAAAGAGAAAAGAGAGGAATAAAAAAGAAAATATAAACTACGATTCGATCTAAAAATCCGATATCGTCGTTTCGGACACCGCTGCCGGAAAATTGAATGGCTTCGGCAAGAATTACGGAAAGAAGAATGATCAGACCTAAGATGAGTAAATCTCTTAGATAATATCTGGTTTCGTCGTTCATTGCGAAAAGAGAAAAGGATCAGGCAAAATCGTTTTTTACGATATTCGTCAAAGCCTCCAGGGCTTCGTCTTCTTTATCGCCCCGCACCTGAATCGTAAATTCGTTTCCCGGCGCGAGAGCGAGCATCATCAGTCCCATGATGCTCTTTCCGTTTACTTCCACGTCGTCTTTGACAACCGTGATTTCACAAGGAAATTTGGAAGCACAGTTTACAAACACGGACGCCGGTCTTGCGTGCATACCGGTTCCGTTCTCATTGATTTTGAGGAGAATTTCTTTCAACTTTACCCTGCTGTAAATATTGACTTAATTTTTGATTGAATTCTTGCGCGGCGTTTTTGCCCAATTTACGCAGACGTTGGTTCATCGCCGCGGTTTCGACGATGATCGGAATGTTTCTTCCCGGACGAACCGGAACCCGGATGAGCGGGATCTGTACTCCGAGCAATTCTTCGGTCGGATTTTCCAGACCGGTTCTATCAAAGTCCTTGTCCTCGGTCCATTCTTCCAGATGAATGATGAGTTCGATGAGTTTGTGATCTCTTACGGATCCGATTCCGAAGATATCTTTAATATTCAAAATTCCTAATCCGCGGATTTCCATGTGATGACGCAAAAGATCGGAACAGGTTCCGATCAGATAACTTTCGGAAAGCCTTCTGATTTCGACCATATCGTCCGCGACCAGACGATGTCCCCTTTCGATGAGTTCGAGGGCGGTTTCGCTTTTGCCGACTCCACTTTTTCCGGAAAGAAGAATTCCGATTCCGAACACTTCAATCAAAACACCGTGTCTCATCGTTCTTGGCGCGAGGCTTCGATCTAAGATTCCGGAAATGAGTGTGATGAATTTATGAGTCGAAACGTCCGAGATCATAAGAGGAATTCCGAGTCTTTCGCAGTTTTCCTGAAAGATCGGAGGTGGAGGATTTCCATGAGTAAAGATGATACAGTTGAGATGAAAGCTGAAAAAATCCGCGGCGATTTGTTTTAAGTCTTCCGGGGATCGGGAAGTGATGTAAGCCCATTCTCCTTTTCCGAAAATTTGAATCCGATCGTGCGCGAAACTTTCGTAAAAACCGGTGAGGGAAAGACCGGGACGATTGATCTCGGACATGTTGATCCGATTGGTGAGACCCTTTTCTCCCGCCAAAAGACGAAGCCCCAATTCTTCGTGTTCGTTGAGAATGTTGGAAACGTTGATTCCCGGCATGGACATAGAATTATCTGGACTCCAAGGACTTTACTTTTTTTCTCTGACTCGAAGGAAGAATTTTGAGGATCTTTCTGTATTTGGCGACCGTTCTTCTCGCGATCTCGATTCCCTGTTTCTGAATTTCTTCCACAATTTCCTGATCGGACAAAGGATTTTCGGGTTGTTCTTCTTTTACCAGATTTCGAATGAGATCGTGGATCTTCTTGGAAGATTCGATTCCGCCTTCGGCGGAACGAACCCCGGAGGAGAAAAACCATTTCAACTCTAAGATTCCTCGGGAAGTCTGCACGTATTTGTTGGAGGTGATTCTCGAAACCGTGGATTCGTGCATGTCCAGTCTTTCTGCGATGTCTTTTAGAGTTAAAGGTTTGATGAATTGAATTCCTTTACGGAAGAATTCGGTCTGCATTTCTATGATCGCCGATGTGACCTTGAATAACGTTTGTCTTCTCTGGTTGACGGATCGAATCAGCCATTCCGCGGAGCCGAGTTTCGTAGTTATGTATTCCTTGTCGGAGTCTTTTGCGTTTTTTAGAATATTCTTATATTCTTTATTGATTTTAAGTCGTGGGATCCATTCGTCGTTGATATAAATATCGAATTCTCCGTCGACTTCCCGGACTACGACGTCAGGAATCACATAATCCGGTTTGTTCGGGGTGTATAACGTGGCCGGATACGGTTCCAGCTTTTTGATCTCGGAAGCGAGGCTTTCCACCGCTTCTAGGGATAGTTCCATCTTTTTGGAAATCGTCTTGTAATCGAGTTTTTCCAAATCCTTGATATGATCTGCGATCAGAGTGTGAAGTTTTGTATCTTCGGGTTTGAGGATTTTTGCCTGGATCAGAAGAGTTTCCTGAACGTCCTTTGCGCCGATTCCGATCGGGTCCAGTCTGTGAATCTGTCCAAGAATCTTTCGCACTTTTTTTTCGTTCAGCTTCATATCCGCACAAAGGTCCTTGATGGGAACGGAGATAAATCCGTGATCGTCGAGCATCGAGATCAGAATTTCTCCGATGGAGATCTCGTCCGGTTTTAAATTGGAAAGTCGCAACTGCCAGAGAAGGTGTTCGGAAAGGGAACTTTTTTCGGGGGAAGATTCTATGTATTTTTGATTTCGGTCGCTCGCATCCGTTCCGCCGGAACCCGCGCGATCGATGGAAAAATTATCCTGCCAGGTGATATCCGAATTCTTTAGGAAATCATTTTTTTCCTTACGCTTGAGATCGTCTCTGCTGTAAAGATCGGGAGTTCGATTTCTTTCAGAAGCGTATTCTTCCTCGAGCATGGGATTTTCCACGAGTTCGGAGCTGATACGATCGGAAAGTTCGAGCGTGGATAAGGGTAAAAGTTCTATGGACTGTCTTAGGTCCTGGGTCATCACCAGTTTCTGGGTTTGTTTCTGAACTAGTGAGTGACTGAGATTCACAGCGTAAAATCCTCACCCAGATAAATTCTTCTCGTTTCCGGATCGTTGACAAGATCGTGCGTGGAACCGGAGATCAAAATTCTTCCGCTGTACATGATATAGGCGCGGTCCGTGATCTTCAAGGTTTCTCTCACGTTGTGATCTGTGATCAGAATTCCGAGACCTCTGTCTTTTAAGGATTGAATCACCGTTTGAATGTCCTTTACCGCGATCGGATCCACACCTGCGAAGGGCTCGTCTAACAGGATAAAGTCGGGATTGGTTACGAGGGCTCTTGCGATTTCACAACGCCTTCTTTCTCCTCCGGAAAGAGTATAACCTTTCTGATTGGCGACGCGCATGATCTGTAATTCGATGAGAAGTTCGTCCCTTCTTCGGACGATTTCGGCGCGGGAAAGGTTCATCGTTTCGAGGATGGCTTCCAAGTTTTCGGCGACGGTGAGTTTGCGAAAGATGGACGCTTCTTGCGCGAGATAACCCACCCCGGATCTCGCGCGAATATGCATGGGAGAATCGGTTACGTCTTGTCCGTCGATATAAACTTTACCCGAGTCCGGTCTGACAAATCCCACGGACATATAGAAAGAAGTGGTTTTGCCGGCTCCGTTGGGACCGAGCAATCCTACCACTTCTCCTTTTTTGATATCGAAGCTGGCTCCATCCACAACCTTTCTTTTGTTGTAGACCTTGACCAGGTTTTCCATTCGGAAGGTTTTACTCATAATCGTAATTTACTTTCCGGGAACGATTCCATCTGTCAAAAGGGCTCGGCCTTCTCTAGGAAAGAATATGATTCTTCCTGCATGAATATCTCTGCCGTTTTTTTTCAACGTTGGATTTCCCTCAAGATACACTTTTTCCTCTTTTTCAAAATATGTGGCGTATTCTCCCGTTGCGGAAGAATCCTTACCTTCTATTAGAACATTTCCTCGAATTACGGTTTCATTCTTATCCATAAATCGTTCAAACTCGATTGCGGTCATCGTGCTCGTGATCGCGTCCGTTTTTTTATCGAGAAAATCGATTTTTCCGGAATCGGTCAAATGAATGTACTGTTCGTTTTTGAAGTAGTCAAGGACATTCCCGGAGAGGATCAATCGGTTTTCTCGATCAAACATCGTGATCTGATTTCTGGCTTCCACTTTCGTGGAATTTTTGCCATAGCTGATCATTTTTTCAGCGTTCATTTTCATGGTATGTCGATAGATGGTGGCGTTTCCGTAAAGACCGACTCTGTTCTCTCCGGTTTCGTCTTTATCGCTGATTAAACGATCGCCTTTGAGAATCGCGATTCGTCTAACTTCCTTTTTTGCGTTTTCTTCGGTCGGCTGTTGTTTTTCTTTCGAATTCTGTTTCTCTACCTTTTCGGTGTCCGTATAATTCTGAAAGAGGATGCTTTCACCGGTAAGTTCGACGCGGTTTTCATTCGTATAAAACGTAAGTTGATCTCCGGTGAGATATCGGTCCTTCGCGATGAGAATCGGATTCGGATCCGTTGTGATCTTGTCTTCGTCCTCTTCAAAGACCGCTTCTTTACAAAGAATCGTGATTTGAGGATGAGCGATGATTACGTTTTCTTTAAGGAGTGTGGTTTTCTTCGCAAGGTTTCTTTCGATAAAGGTCGCGGAAATCACCGTCTTGGTTCCGCTCTTATCGGTATGAAAGAGTCTGGGACGATCCTTGATGTAAATCTTTTCTTCGAGCTTATCGTATTCTCCCGAACCGGCGCGTAACGTGACACCGTTGTCTCCATCTTGGATAAAAACTCCTCCTTTTAAAAATCCTTTAAAGGCGTCCTTTCCGTAGATTTCGATCTGATTCGCAGAGAGTTTGACTTTTTTGTGTTGGATCCAGGCCCCGCCTTCCAAGATGAAGGCGGTGATCTTGAGACCGGAAACGGTCTTGTCTTCTTGCGTCAGAGCGGAGCCGCCCCAGAGCGTGGGAAAACTCGGCGCGTTATTTTTCTTTTCCACGTTTTCGGGAATACTTACGAACTTCCGATCCGCCGTTTCGCTTCCCACCAAAAGAGGAGGTTTTACGTTTCCATGATTTTGGGAAAACGCAAAACAAAATAGAATCAAAAGCGGAACCTTTCGAATCATTTCGAGCCGGCCGCTTTGAGCGGGTTCGTTCCGCCTTGTGTGATCGCGGAAGGTTTTAGAATCGTAAACTTGTTCAGATCCTTATCGGCGCGTAATCCGACACCGTGAATCGTGGTTCCGTCGGCGCTTACGGTCACCTCGGAATTGGATTCCAACTTCTTCGTGTCCATATTGTATTCGATCTGTTTTGCGGTGAGGATTTTGTTATCGTCCGTTCGAAGAAAAATTTTCCCCTCGAGTTTCATAAGTCTTGTCTTATGGTTGATCTCCCCTTTTTCGCCGAGGAGTTTGGATTTGAATTTTCCGTTTTCGAACTGATCAAAATCGATATTGTAAAAGATCGTTTTGTTTTCATTCACATAGACGTAAGATTCCTGCGCCCTGAGTTCCCATTGGAGTTTTCCGTCTTGGTCGTAGGCTTCTCGTTTGAAGTTACGAATGGAAATCGAAGCTCCGGTTTCTCTTTCCTTCTCCACTCTTTCATAATTCGTTTTTTTACAGTCCGCAAACTGACCGGCGAAAAGCCCGAATGAAATCAGAAAGAATAAAACCCGATTTCGACTTTCCGCTTTGTGTTCCATGAAAAATCCGATTACGAATGATTTGCGGAGGATAGGATTTCTTTTTTAACGTAACGATCCAGCGCGATCATTTCCTTTAAGAGGTTTTTGATCTGAGAAAGAGGATATTGAGTCGTAGCGTCGGAAAGCGCCTTGTCCGGATCCGGATGCACTTCCATAAAGATGCCTTCGATTCCTAAGGAAACAGCGGAACGAAGAATGCTCGGGATGAATTCCCTTTGTCCGCCGGTGCTGTTTCCGGCCGCACCCGGAAGTTGTGCGGAATGTGTCGCGTCGAAAATCACGGGAATATCGAATCCATGAATGATCGGTACGGCCCTTCCGTCGAAAACGAGATTTCCATAACCAAAGCTCGTTCCTCTTTCTGTTACGAGAACTTTGTCGTTTCCGGATTCTTTCATTTTCACGGCGATATGACGGGTGTCGGCGGGAGCTAAGAATTGTCCTTTTTTGACGTTCACCCATTTTCCGGTTTTCGCTGATTCGGCGATTAGATCGGTTTGTCTGCACAGAAACGCGGGGATCTGATAGATGTCCAATACGTCTTTCAAAGGTCCGATTTGATGGGTCTCGTGGATATCCGTAAGAACCGGGACGTTGTATTTGTTTTTGATATATTCTAAATTCTTAATGCCTTCCGCAAGTCCGGGACCCCTGTAAGAATTTACGGAAGAACGGTTGGCTTTGTCAAAGCTGCTTTTGAAAATATAAGGAATTTTTAATTCGCCGCAGATTTCTATCATCTCTGCGCAGACCCGATCGAGAAGATCGCGGTTTTCCATCACACAAGGGCCCGAGATCAAAAAGAAAGGCTGATCTCCTCCGATCTTGGCTCCGTTTAGGAATTCTCTTTGCGTGCAGGTATTGTCTTTCATGATTATCCTTTCTTTGAGTATTTCACGGCGGCGCCGATAAATCCAGCGAATAAAGGATGAGGCGCCGTCGGTTTGGACTGGAATTCCGGATGGAACTGAACCCCGATAAACCATTTGTGTTTTGGAATTTCGACGATCTCTACAAGATTGTCGTCCGGAGAGGAACCGGAAAGGACCATTCCGTTTTCCTCATATTGTTGTTTGTATCGATTTGTAAATTCAAACCGATGTCTGTGACGTTCGTGTATGAGTTCCGATTTGTATTCCGAAAAGGCAAGCGTCCCCTTTTTGATTTTACAGGGATAAGAACCGAGTCTCATCGTTCCACCCATCTGTTCGATATCGTTTTGTTCTTCTAAAAGAGAAATCACAGGGTTTTCGGTGTCCGGTCTGATTTCTGTGGAGTTTGCGTCTTTGAGACCGAGAACGTTTCTTCCGTATTCCACGACCGCACACTGCATTCCGAGACAGATTCCGAAAAAAGGAATTCCTTGCGTTCTTGCGTATTGGATCGCGAGAATTTTACCTTCGATTCCACGATCCCCAAAGCCGCCGGGAACCAGAATACCGTGTACGTTTTTGAGAGCTTCTATTACGTTTTCCTTATCTAGATTTTCGGGATCGATTTTTACGAATTCGACTTTCGTTTCGTGAGCGATTCCTCCGTGAGAAAGACTTTCGTAGATGGAACGATAGGCGTCCTGCAAAGAAATGTATTTTCCCACCACCGCGACTTGAACGGTTTGTTTTGTGGCGAGAAGTCCTTTCACCATCGAATCCCATTCGTCGAACTTGGAAGTTCTGAGTTCGAGGCCCATCGTTTTCAAAACGACCTCGTCGAGTTTTTCTTCCTTATACATTTTAGGAATTTCGTATATAGAAGTGGAGATATCACTCGCGGAAATGACGTTCTCTTCCTTTACGTTGCAAAAAAGGGAAAGTTTATTTTTCATTTCCTTTGTCATCGGTTGAGATACGCGGCAAACGAGAATGTCCGGTTGGATTCCTAAGCCCAGCAATTCTTTTACGGAATGTTGCGTTGGTTTTGTCTTTGCTTCTCCGGCGGCGGTGATCGTCGGAACTAACGTGAGATGTACAAAGAGAACGTTGGAACTTCCGTGTTCGTAACGCATCTGACGGATCGCTTCTAAGAATGGAATGGATTCGATGTCGCCGACCGTTCCTCCGATTTCGACGATGATAAAATCCGGGTTTTCTTCTCGGGCGACGATATACATCCGATTTCTGATTTCGTTCGTGATATGCGGAACCACCTGAACTGTTCGACCGAGGTAGTCCCCTTTTCTTTCTCTTTGAATAACGGTATTATAAATTTGTCCGGTGGAAACCGAATTCTTACGCGTGAGTTTGGAATGAGTAAATCGTTCGTAATAACCAAGGTCCAAATCCGTCTCGGCTCCGTCCGCGGTGACGTAGACTTCCCCGTGTTGATACGGACTCATAGTTCCCGGATCGATGTTGATGTAAGGATCCATTTTTTGGAGAGAGACGGTATATCCCCTGCTTTCCAAAAGACATCCCAGAGCCGCTACGGTGACCCCTTTTCCGAGTGAAGAACTCACCCCTCCGGTTACAAAGATAAACTTAGTCTTCGACAACTTCCATTCCCGCCTTTCAGAACAGAGTTTTGGGAGTTTCCAGAAATTCAAACAGGAATTTCTCGGAATTCTGTCTCTAAAAAAATGAGAAGAAGACGTTTTAGAGTTTCAGGATTTTCTCTATCAAAAGTGAAGTGGATTTTCCGGGCACAAAAGGCAAGATCTTGACTTCTCCTCCGAATTCTCGGACCAAAGGGGTTTCCGGTAAATCTTCCACTTTATAATCTCCGCCTTTGACGTGAATCGCAGGTCGAACCAGGCGTAATAGCTCCAACGGAGTATCTTGCGTGAAGATCGTCACCGCGTCCACAAATCGAAGGTTTCCCAGAAGAATCGCACGATCCTCTTCGGTGACGACCGGTCTGTGATCCCCTTTGAGCCTTTTTACCGAAAGATCGCCGTTGAGTCCGATCCAGAGAAAGTCCCCGAGTTCCTTCGCTTGAGAAAGATAAGTGATATGTCCCCTGTGGACTAGGTCAAAACAACCGTTTGTAAAAACGATTCTTTTAGAATTTCGAATCTGATCGGAAAAGGAGGCAGCTTTTTCCCAGGGAATGATATGATTTTTCAGATCCATATTCTATCCCGAAAGAGTTCCCATGGATTGAAGGGAAGAATTCAATTCTTCCGGGGTTACGGTTTCGGCTCCGAGTTTTCCTACGACGACTCCCGCGGCGGCGTTGGAAACGACGCTTGCGTCCAACTGATTGAGTCCCGCCGCGTGATAAGCTGTGTAAGCGCTGATCACAGTGTCCCCCGCTCCGGTTACGTCAAAAACTTCTCTTGCTACCGTAGGAATATGAAAGATTTCTTTTTGAGAACTCAGATACAAACTCATCCCTTTTTCTCCTCTTGTAATCATGAGAGAAGGACAGGAAAGTTTTTCCGTGATTTCTTTTGCAGCTTGGAGAATTTCGGAATCCGTCTCCAGTTTTCTTCCGATCGCCTTTCCAGCTTCATGGTGATTGGGAGTAAGAATGCTCACTCCTTTGTAGAGAAAAAAATGACTTACTTGAGGGTCGACGGTAACGATCTTTTTTTTATCCACGCAGATTTTGGAAATTTCTTGGATCAGTCTCGGGGTAAGAGTTCCCTTATCGTAATCGGATAAAATTACCGCGTCGGAAGAATCGATTCTTTCTAAGAACGCCTGGATGAGGAGGTCTTCTTCTTTTTTTGTGATCGGTTTTAATTCTTCTTTGTCGATCCTACAAACTTGTTGATGTCCGGCTATAACTCTAGTCTTGAGAATAGTCGGAACTTCTTCCGATTGAAGAAGAAAGTTTTTTTCCCAATCGGTGTTTTCGCTGGAAAGAAGTTCGAGGAGACTCTTGGCTTTTTCGTCTTTTCCGGCTCTTCCGAGGACGATGGATTTCACTCCTAAGCTCGATAAATTTTTGACTACGTTTCCGGCCCCTCCTAGAGTAATCTTTTCTTTCCTTACCCAGACGACGGGAACGGGAGCTTCCGGAGAAATTCGATTTACTTCTCCGATGAGATACTCATCCAAAATAAAATCACCGATTACGATGATTCTTAAGTCTTTTAGTTTTTCTGTGGAAGTTTGAAGACGATTTCGGTCCAAATAATACAAATTCTACCAAGCCTTTGGATTTTGATTTACGGTTTCTCTCTAAGCCGCTATAGTATCCTTCCCGTGTCAACAACTACTGTCCCTATCTTTCCTTTGCCGGAAATCATTCTATTCCCTGGGACTTACTTACCATTGCATATTTTTGAGCCTCGGTACAGGTTGATGTTGGATTATTGTATGGAGTCCGGTGAAGAATTGGCTGTAGCCCCCATTCTTCCAGCCAAATCAAGAACTCCTTCCAAACATCCGGAAATTGAAACCGTTTTCGGTTGGGGAAAGATCATCCGAAGAGATCCCCTTCCGGACGGAAGATCCAATATTCTTCTCGAAGGCAAAGGAATCGCAAAGCTAATAGACTATGAAACGGTAGAACCCTTCCGAGTCGCTCGAATCGAAAAGATAGAACCTGATTTTGAATATTTAAAAGACGAAGATTTTAGAAAAACATTCGAAAGACTTCTTTTTATGACCAAAAGGATTCTTCTTTCGGAAGGCGCGGGAGAGGATCTTATTTTGAGAATGAACGAACTCATGACTCATCCTTTTCCCATCGATTTCATCGCTTCCATTCTCAACTTCGAATTTTCCAAAAAACAAGAAATTTTGGTCGATCCCGATCCCATGGAAAAAACAAAAATTCTTTTGGAAATCGTCGAAGAGCT
Organism: Leptospira adleri; assembly: GCF_002811985.1. Taxonomy (GTDB): domain Bacteria; phylum Spirochaetota; class Leptospiria; order Leptospirales; family Leptospiraceae; genus Leptospira; species Leptospira adleri. The sequence goes on along the minus strand of NZ_NPDU01000020.1, from coordinate 456 downwards.
CAATTTAAAAGAATAAATTTTACGTTTTAGAAAAAATCGTAAGAGTCTTTTTTGAGTGTTTCGTTCTGAATATATCATTTTTTGAATACAGTTCGAATTCTATCTTTACGAGCTATCCGTGATGTTTTAGATCGAAATTCTTTTTTTGGTTCTTTTTTGTAGGAAACTTTGAAGAATTTTGTCTTTATTTATCCTAAAAAATTTGTTTGTCGGTTGAGTTTTCCGGATTTATTTTTTTTGTTAAGAGCTTTTTTGAATGAGTTCAGTCCGTTCTAAAACACTGCGGAACCGTTTTGTGTATGGGCTCATTGTTAGATAGTGTCCTTAAAGTTTCGCACAAATGAGAACTTGAGAAGAGCTCTCCTCACACGATCAAGCCATGAGCTTTAAAGTTTTTAACTCTTTTAATTTCTCCATGTCAACATACTTTTTAGTTCCCCACTTAGTTGATGCAAC
>NZ_NPDU01000002.1 GCF_002811985.1 Leptospira adleri | reverse complement strand
TCCTCCACCCGATGAGGGTGGGGACCGCGAACTTTTTTACGGTAAGAATTCCGTTAGGACGAGTCTTGATATGGAGTTCCGTATTTTTCCCGGTGAAAATTACTTTAGATTTTGCAGTAGCTCCCACAAAATATCTTCCTTGAATAATGTTTCGCAATGAGTGCGGGATAAAATCGGGGAGACTTTCTCTATCATAAAAATCGGCTCTTAGCAAGGAAAATTTTCTCTCCCACAATCTTGTAGGAAGTACGACAAGATTCTCCTTAGATTTCCAAATCTTCGAAGTTCTTTGCGATCCTTCTCTTTTAAAAACTTGAAGGTTTGGTTTTATCAAAACGATACGTTATGCGGAATTGTTGGCGGGCAAAAAAATACCCGGAAATATTTCCGGGTATTTTTCTTCTGGATCGAGAAATTGAAATTTACTTCAGAGGTTTGAATTCTAAAGTCACAACTCCTCGAGTTGCCGATTTCACTTCTAACGACTTGCTGGATAAGAAAGAAAATCCTCTGTCTTTTTTGTAGACCAATTCTTCCTGGAAGAGGGAATCTTTTCCGGGATAAATCACTTCCCACTCGGAACCGTTTGTATCGGAAGTTCTTACGTTCACTTCTTTTGCGGCGGTAAACTCGGTAAGGTCGTCTTTGAACTTAGTCGCCTCGTCCGCATTGAGTCCGGTGAACTTCAGAACGATCGGATTATTTTCGGTAAGGTTAAACCATTCTTCTTTTAACTGCGTGTTTACTTTTTTAGAAACGGAGGCCGCCCACTCGGAGACCGCTTTTTCTCTGGAAACTTTTTGAGTGATGTCAGCGCCGCGTCCGTCCGCAGTTCCGCTATCTACGATTTTTCCGTCACCCCAAAGAAGAACTACTTTGTAAGTTCCAGTCGCAGCGGTGTTGTAGATGGTTCTTTCCAGAGACTTTCCGTTTACGGAGTCCAGAGGTTGTTGGTCTTCCGTTTCCACGGTTCCCAAAACCAGAACTTCCGCTTGTAGGGCTTCCGCAAGAATTTTGATCAAAGGAGATCCTTCGACTTTTTCCGGATCCACTTGATTCTTGCTTACTTTTTTCGCTGTCAGTGCGGGATCGATGATCTTGTTCCCGTTTTTCTTCAGAGCTTTGATGATTTCGGCTTCTCCGAAATTGTTCGGACCGGCCGGAAACACAGGAGCTCCTCCGACTTTTCCGAGAACCAAAACCGCAACTCTAGGATTTCCAACATCGGCAAGAAGATTGTCGACAGCGGTGGAAATTTTAGATTCTTCCACTTCGCATCTTACCGTGAGTTTCAGCATCGGCTGGGTATCGATCTTTCCTTCCGCTTCGTCTACGATATCATAACTTTTCACAAAAGCGTCCGTCTTGGAAAGAAGGCTGGAACCTAAACTTTCTCCGTCCGAAGCCTTGCTCTTGTTGCTGATTTCTTCTCCGATTACTTTTCTAACCGCGTTTATTTTTGCGTCTTTCAAAGCCCTTTGTTTTGCGATCTGTTTGTCGCCGTTGTAGATAGGAGCTTCTCCGATCACGGTAACTTTGTTACCTTCTTTTTCGTAGAATTCTTTTTTCTTTCCACGTGTGGATCCGGAAGAACCGCAGTTGACTGCGAACGTAATAACTGCTAGGGCTGCGATAAGCCTGATGGTAGGGAAACGATTCATTTTGTCGTTTTTCTCCTTGAAGAATAGGTTTGGGGGATTTTCTTAAACAAAATAGGAATTTTCGGATGCTCTACACAAAAATAAAGAAAAAATTCTTTCTCTTAGTCATTTTTTTTCTCTTCCTTCCTTCGGTTGCCTGCGCTGAAAAAGGCTTTCGGAAACATATTTCCGATTCAAAGCTTGTTCCTTCTGAAAACGAATTCTACTCCAGTATCCTTCCCGGACTTTCGGGAAAGAATGTCATTCTCATCACAAATCCTTCGGGGATCGGAAGAAGCCCGGAGAAAATTCTTAAAGAATTTAAAAAGCACGACGTAAAAATCAAACATCTCATCGGTTTGGAACACGGATTTCTCGGATTGGAAGAAGACTTCAGTAAATCACCCGTGACGGTCGATGAGTTTTTCAATCTTCCCATCTATCATATCTATCGGGTCAAAAACGCAGAGCTCCCCGCGATTCTCAAAGGCGCGGACGCAATCCTCTTCGACGTGCAGGACATGGGAATGAGATGTTATACGTATCTCACGGTTTTAAAAAGAATCATGGATGGAATTCCCGATCCCGCTTCCACAAGATTGATTCTTCTCGATCACGTAAACCCGGCGCTGTATCTGAAAGGAAGAGGGGAAATCATCGATAAAAAATTTCTCAACTTCGCCGGAGAATTTCCTTCTCTCTTTTTCAGCGGACTTACGTTGGGAGAATCCGCGAATTTTTATAACAACGAATATCTTGCTAAAAAAATTCAGTTGGAAGTTCTATCTCCCAAAAATGCGAAACGTTCCTTCGACTGGGACAAGGAGGGAATTCCTTGGACGACTCCTTCTCCGAATCTTCCGATGGTGGATTCCGCGATCAATTATCTCGGACTCGTTCTCTTGGAAGGAGTGAACGTTTCCGTAGGACGTGGAACCACGGCGCCCTTCGTCTATTTCGGTGCGCCTTGGATGACCGAGCCGGAAAAATTGGCGGAAGAATTAAATCAGAATTCCGGCGGAGATTATTATTATCAAACCGTGTTTTTCAAACCAGTCTTCGGACCTTTTAAGAATGAGATCTGCAGAGGACTTCGCCTAACCGTCGTCAATCGGAAATACGACCCGCTGAAGATGGCTTATAAGCTGATCACCGGCGTCAAAAATTCATACGGAAAGGATTTCAAATGGAGATCTTATCCGGATGGAACTCATAATATAGATTTCCTTTGGGGAACCTCCTCTTTTCGAAACGCGATCGAATCCGGAAAAACTTACGAACAGTATTCGGAATTTTTGAGTTCCACCGAAAAAGAATACAATGAGAAAATTAAAAAATACTATCTCTACTAAGATGAAAAAAAAGATAAACTCTCTGAGACCGAAGATATATGTTTTTATTATATTCTTTATTTTGAATGTGTCTGTCGGTGCCGACGGACATTCTTGGAAGGAATATCAGCTCAAGGAGTTGATCGGAAGGCTGAAATATTATACGTATGCGAAAGTCGCCCAAAGTCTTCGGGGAGTTTATCCCGCGAGCCAGGAACAACAATGGGAAAAGTCGGATTGTTTCGTATCCGTTCCCGAACTTCCGGGGCCTTTCTTTTGCGGTTTGCTTCGTCACCAACATCCGTCCTCGGTTTCCGATTCTTCTCTAAATGCGGAGACAAATCAAAACCCGGCTTCCAAAGAATTTAAGAATGTTCAACTCTATACCGGAACTACAATTTCCGGTAAGAACGTGGTGCAGATCTCTTCGGAGGAAAACCCGGGAGATTCTCTACGGGCCTTTTATCTTTCCAATGGACAGATCAGCCATTATGAGTTTCAGGATCGTATTCTGATTTTTGATTGGTCCGGTTCTAAGCTGAACGGGATTCTGGAAGTGAAAGTGGATCCGATTCTAAGACCGCTTTCCGGAAGAGAATTGTTATTTCCATGAGACAAATCGCTTCCGGTTTTCTGAGAATGATGGACCACGAAGGAATCGATCCGGTCCGATATATCTGGAACTGGGCGACCTATGATTCGGAATCGTCTGAAAAACAGGAAAGTCATATACAAGAAAATTCTAATATTCTAAATTCTCTCGGAAAAAAATACAAACTCGAATTTACGGGAAGAATCCGCTGCGTTTCCTGCGGAAGAATCACGAAAAAAAGTTTCAATCAAGGAAACTGTTTTACCTGCTTTCAAACCCTCGCGGAAAACGATCTCTGTATTTTAAGGCCGGACACCTGCCACTATCATCTTGGAACTTGCAGGCAACCGGATTGGGGCGATTCTCACTGTTTTCGTCCGCATACGGTTTATTTGGCGAACAGTTCCGCGATTAAGGTCGGAATCACAAAGGAGAATCCGGTCTCAAACCGTTGGGTCGATCAAGGCGCCGTGCAAGGAATTCCTTTGGTGGAAGTCACTTCGAGAAGAGACGCCGGAATCATAGAAAAAGAATTGTCCAAGGTCTTATCCGATCGCACTACCTGGCAGAAGATGGTCGCCGGCGATCCGGAAGAGATCGATCTTTCCGAAAGAAAAAAAGAGTTCTTACAAAAAATAGAGGACTTGGATCTCGATCTGGACTATCGTATTTCTCCGCAAACGGAACCGACTCGGATTCGCTATCCCGTTCTAAATTTTCCGCAAAAGATTCTTTCCCTTTCGCCTGAAAAAAATCCGATCATCGAAGACGTTCTCACCGGAATCAAGGGGCAGTATCTCCTCTTCCAATCCGGAGTGATCAATGTGCGCGCCTACGGAGGTTACGAGGCGACCCTCAGCGTGGAATAAAAATTCTGCTATGATTCTTACTTCCTCCCTAAAAAGAATGTTTGTATGAAAAAGATCGCGGTGAAGTTGGCTCTGTTGATATCCGTTGTTTCGTTTTGGAGTTGCGGCGTAATTATAGAATCCGTCGTTCCGGTCGAGTTGGATCTCCAGATCGGAAAATCGTTTTTAGAAAACGCTAAGGAAGGAAAAGAGGGAATGCATATCCTCAAGAATGCGGTTCTTGAAAAATATGTAAAGTCCGTCGCGGACAAAATTCTAAAATCCGATAAGATCCAATACAAAAAAGAATTTCCTTATAAAATCTCCATTCTCGACGACGACGATACGATCAACGCCGTATGTACTCCGGGAGGATATATCTTCGTCTACACGGGTCTTTTGAAATTGATCCAGGACGAGGCTACGCTCGCAGCCATTCTTGCACACGAGATCGCGCACGCGGAAAAGAGGCATTCCGTAAAACAGATCATCAGTTCTTTAGGAATTTATTTTACGATCTACATCGGTCTTACGATCTTTTTGGGTTCGGAAGCGGCCAATCTCATCAATCTTGGATCGAGAGTGGGCGGAGAAATTCTTACCCTCGCTAACAGCCGTTCGGCGGAAGCGGAAGCGGACGAAATGAGTTTCGAATATTTGAAGTCCACGAAATACTATCCTGGCGCGCTGGAATCCTTCTTTGTTCTCATCGAGAAAAAAGAAAAAGAGGAAGGCGGGGTGGATCCGGACAAACGTGTGATCAAATTTTTATCCACACACCCTTTGAACGAAGATCGAATCGCGGAAAATCAAAAACGTCTGGAGAAGATCGGAAACCCGAAGCCGACCGCGGAAAATCTCTACGCGGCTCGTTATCAATCCGTAATGAAGCGCGCTTTCGGATCCGAAGAGGAGTAAACGTTAGGCGGAATCGATTGCGTTCGATAAGACCGCGGCTGATCGGTTTTCGATTTTTAGATTCCCTTTTCTCGAAATGAAAATGCGGTTTAATAAACAAGTCGCTTTGGCATTTCTCCTCCGATTTTCAAAATTCTTGATAGGGAAAACTTCTTGTATTTCCATCCGTCCGCAGTAAAATTCTGCCATCTATGCGTCTGGAACACAAATTAAGAAAATGGGTGGAAGCGGGGCTGATCGGCAAGGAACAATCCGAATCGATTCTCAGTTTTGAGGAAAGCCGAAAAACTCCTTACTTGTATTATTCTTTTCTAATATTAGGAGTTGTGGTGATCGGAATCGGGATCATCGCGATCATCGCCGCAAATTGGGAGGAAATTTCCGATTTTGTAAAATTAGGCGCGGCTCTTTTCGTATTGGCCTCAATCGCGATGGCCGGGTTTTTAAAACGGGAAAATCCGAATCTTCTAAACGTGCTGATCGTTCTCAATTCTATTTTGATTTTAGGAATGATCGGTTTGATTTCGCAGGTTTACAACCTCGAAGGAAAATACTACGAAGCTGCGATGCTCTGGTGTATTCTAAATTTCTTATTTTTGATATCGACGGATTCGAAAACGTTTCTTCATCTTTGGCTGATCGGGTTTCAGATTTTTGTCACGGGATGGATTTTCGAAAAAGAATATTCCTTGGAGACTCTTTATTGGACCGACTATTTTTATTTTTCCGCGGTCGGTTACTTCACTCTTTGGTTAGCTTCTGAAAAGTTTTCTTTGGATTCGAGAAAGGGATCTTTGTTTCTCTGGGCCGTTTTGTTTTTGATCGCAGGAAGTTCTTTTCGCGGATTTATCGAAAAAAGTCCGCCCGAATCTCCGGATGATTTAGGTTGGATCTTTTTAAACCCCGACATCTCCTGGCTCCGTCTTTCTTTGCGTTTCCTTTCTTTTTTTCCGGCGGCTTATCTTTTGATTTCCAATTCCGAGTTTTCGAAGAGTCAAAAAAAATCACTGGGTTTGAGTGCTGTCTTTTTGTTCCTTCTTTACTTTCCATTTCCGTTTCAATACGTGAAAGCGGTTTCGTCTTTTTCTTATGTTTGGAACTATTCGATTTCCCTGCTGCCTGCTTTTCTGTTCCTTCTTTTTTGGTTGGGAATCGCGTCCGCCTTTCGTTCTCACAAAAAAATCTTCGACCTTTCGATTGCGATCATCGGGATCCGATTTCTATTTTTTTACTTCGATGTCTTCGGCTCCTTGACTTACACGGGTTTCGGATTGATTCTTTCCGGAATTTTAATCATCGGTTCGACGGTCGGATATTTGAAATACAAGGGTAAGGTAAGAACCTTACTCGGAGGAGAAGAATGAGAATTCTAAAATATCTGCTGCTCGTTTCCTTTGGAATTCCGGTTTTATTTTTCGCTTCTGAAATTCTTTATCTTGAGTTTGGAAAAAAATCCGGGAAGGAATTGATTCTTCCGATCCAAGGTTATGATCCGAGGGATTTGCTCGCGGGACATTATTTGAGATATAATATTTCCTACCAGACGGAAGCTCTTTGTTCGCAGATCGATTCGGAAAGGATTTTGAAAAGCGAAACTTCGAAGAATTCTCACTGCGTATGTTATTCTCATTCCGGAAAAATTCTGGAAGGAGAAGGATTCTTTGTGGAAGATTGTAATCCCGATTTACTCAAGAACGGCAATTACTGTCGGGTTTATTTGCGCGGAACCTGCGACTACGGCAGATTCAAGATCGGGAACGAAAGATATTACGTGAATGACGAAAAAGCGCGAGAGTACGAAGCCCGTCTCAGAAAAGAAAAGAACGTTCACATTCGTTTGAGAGTGGACGCAGAGGGAAAGGCGATTACGGAGGCGCTCATCTGGGAGGACGGATCTTCGCAGTAACTTCGTTGAGGCTACAGAAATCGTCTTCCCCAAATCCCGCTTGTATTCCTTTGTCAAAAATTTCAGGAAGATTTTGACAAAGGGAAAGTTTTGTCTTGGATTCTTCCGCGAGTTGCATCGCGTGATAGACGTCCTTTCTCATGTTCTTGAGCGAAAAATGGGTTTCGTAGTTTCCGCCGAATACGAATGGAAACTTGAATTCTGCGATTCCCGATTTTGCCGCGGATTGAAGAAGGATTTCCTTTAGTATTTCCGCATCGACGCCTGAATTTTGAACGAGCGCAAACCCTTCCATATAGATTTCGAAAATTCCCGCTTGGATCAGATTCAAGGCGAGTTTGGCTTTTTGTCCGTCTCCGACCTTACCGCAATAGACCGTATTTTTTCCGCAGATATCCAGGAAGAATTGAACGTCTACGACTTCTTCCTTCTGAGCTCCGATCATAAAAAGAATCTGCCCGTCTCTTGCGGCGTTTTTCGATCCGGTCATAGGTGAATCGTAAAATCGAACGTTATTCAGCGCGCATTCTTTCGCCAAACGAAACGTGAGAGGAAGGGAAGTTGTTCCGCAATCCAGGATGACCTTCGGATTCGTTTCCAATAAACGAGATCGTAAAACCTCTTTTTCGACGACTTCGTCCTCGGTCAGGCAAAGAACTACGAGATCGCTTTCCGCCGCCGCTTCAGTCGGTCTTTTAAAAACTTTGGAATTTTCTCCTTCGAGATCACGGATCTTTTCGGCGTTTCTTGCGTAAAGCCGGACCTTGTGGCCTGCGTTTAAAAGATTCGAGGCGATTCCCCGGCCCATAATCCCTGTTCCTATGATTGAAATGGTATATTGGTTTATCATAATATAGAATAAAATTAAATTAAAATATTAGAAAGCGCTTAAAGCGGCTCTGATGAAGCTCGTTACGGGCGCTTGTTCTCTTGTGTCTTCAAGTCCTTCTCTTAGTTCGCGCAGAACGATTTGGGCGTCCGTCAGAACCGTGTTTACGTTTTTGTGAACGTCGTCGTTGTTGATCAATCTCCCCAAACTTCCGTCTCCGGTGTTGATTTTTGTGGTGATATCGGCTATATTGGAGAACGTTTTTCGGATATCGCCTCGGTTCTCGGAGATAAGTTCGGACAAGCTCACGAGCGGATCCTGAAGTACCCGTCCTTTCAGAGCCCCGGCCGTTTTATAGTCGATCATCGTAACAGGAGTCGATCTCGTTTTCAGTTTTTGCGATTCCGGATCGGTCGTTCCCGGATCGATCGATATGACTCGACCGGTCAAAAGACTTTCGTTTTTGATGATGATATCGTAGTTGTCGTAAAGTCTGATCTTTTCCTTCAGGAGGAGGGTGACTTCCACTCTGGTTCCGATTCCCAGATCCCCGCTTTGCACTTCTAATCCGTTCTCGTCGATTTGTATGAGTCGGATCGAGGAAACATAGCCGAAGGGAACTCCTTGTACGGTGACTTTGTTTCCGACTTTGATTCCTTCGGCGTTTCGAAAAGTGATCTTCATAAATTCTCCGCGCTTTTTGACGGGGCCGCCTTCGGTGATGATCGTAAAATAACCTACGACTCCGACGGCCGCGGTAAAAATGATTCCGACGAGTAAATAACGCAGTGAACTCATATTCGTTTCTCCTAATAGATCTCTCGTTTGTTTCTATTTTGTTTCCAGGATCATGGGACCCTTGGTTTTTCCGTGAATGAATTGTTGTATCAGCTCGTTCTCGGAGTTTTGGATCTCTTGGGCCGTTCCAGTAAATACGATCTTGCCCTTGTAAACGAAGCTGATTCTATCCGCGATCATGTAAGCGCTGGACATATCGTGAGTTACCACAACTTGTGCGGCTCCCGTTTCTTTTTGAATTTTCAGAACCAACTCGTTGATCACGTTAGACATCACCGGGTCCAAACCGGAGGTCGGTTCGTCGTAGAGTATGATCTCCGGGTTTGTAGTGATCGCTCTTGCGATTCCGGCTCTTTTTTTCATTCCCCCGGAAATATCGTTCGGAAAATTATCCTTTGCGATCACCATATCCACTAATTTTAATTTTTCCATTACGATTTCTCGAATTTTATCTTCGGAAGCGAGTTTGTGTTCTCTCAAAGGAAGGGCGACGTTGTCGAAGACCGTCAGCCAGTTGATCAATGCTCCCGACTGAAACAGAACTCCCATTCTCGCGCGAAGTTTTTCCTTGGTCTTCGTGTTCACTCTGGAAATACTTTCTCCGAAGATATAACATTCTCCGGCGTCGGGTTCGAGAAGTCCTGTGATATGTTTGAGCGTAACCGACTTTCCGGTTCCGGATGGGCCCACGATCACAAGGGTCTCTCCCTTTTTTACCTGGAGATCCAAGCCGGAAAGAATCTTCCTGCTTCCAAAACTTTTGTGAATGTTTTTGAGTTCGATTGCGAGGGGTTCCATTTTTCTACTCTCTATAAAGAAGCGCCGTGATCATATAACCCGTAAAGATCACCATCAAAAAGGAAGTTACTACGGATTCCCTGGTCGCGCGTCCGACCCCGATCGCGCCTCCCGACGTTCTAAGTCCGTGGGAACAGGAAATCGAAGAGACGATGACTCCGAAGATAAATCCTTTGAGAATTCCCACATACAAATCCTTGAGTCCAGGGATGGACGCGATTCGATCAAAGACGTCCCTAAAATAAGTGAAGTAATCGATTCCGAGTTGGAAATATCCGACGATCGCGCCTCCGATAATTCCCAGTATCGTGGAATAAATACAAAGGACCGGTACCATTACGGAAAAACCGAGGATTCTCGGAAAGATCAAATAACGCACCGGATCGATGGACATCACTTCCAACGCGTCGATTTCTTCGGAGACTTTCATCGTTCCGATCTCGGCGGCCATTGCGGATCCGATCGACGCGGAAAGAATCAAAGCGGTCATAAAGGGAGACATCTCCCTAGTCAAAGTGATCGTCATCAAAAGACCGATTTGTCCTTCCGCTCCGAAGTCTTTTAATCCGAGTCCGGTGTTAAGCGACATGATCATTCCAGTAAAAACGGCGACGATCGATACGACTGAGATGCTTCCGACTCCTGTGATATACATCTGATCCAGGATTTCCTTTCTTTTGAAAAAGCTGTAGGGAAGGTTTAGAATACTCTCATATACAAGGAGAATGGTAAACCCGCTCGCGTAAAAGAATTCGGTGGATCTGGATTTTAATTTTTCGATCATATTTTGATAAACCAGAGCAGTTGTAGATTCCGATTCGATTCGATTCTTTCATAACCGATGAGACCGTAAAGGAATTTCCAGGACGTTTTTTCGGGCGTCAGCGAAAGTTCCAATACGAACGGAATACTAGCGTGAAATTCGGTTTCAGTCCATCTCTGAGAATAGGCCCGCATCAAAACCGAGAATCTTTTTTCTCCGTTGGAAAGTTTTTGATATTCCACGAGGGACCAAAGCGGATCCCAGATCCGATCCACGACTTCGGACTTGATCGGAAAAAGGGATAACAGATTCCAGGCTACGTTTCCCTCTCTGTCTTTTTGGTATTTAAAAAAAGGCCAGACTTTGAGATAACGTTCGTCCCGATCCCACTGAACATAACGTCTTCTCGAATTGAAAAAAAACGGAATCAAAAACGTGTCGTCCGATTGGATATGATACGTGTCGGATTGAAGGTGAAAGTAGAACGGACTTACGAAAGTAGTTTCTTTGGAAGCGAAGCGGTAGTTCCCGTAAAAGGGAAAAAGTATTAGCTTTTTATAATCCTCGTCCTGGTTGCTTCCGTATTGGATAAAAAAGAATAGCGCGTTGAAATCCTTTTCACCCGTTCGATTGTCGTATCCGTATCCGATAAACGATCCCAAAAGCGGAAGAATGAAAAACCCGCGCGATTTCATGTTGCCTGCTTCCGAGTCCTTGAATCCGAAAAACGGAAAGAAGATCGCATAACGCACCGGTTCTTTTTTGTCCTGATAGGTTGTTCCCCACTGAAAGAAAGGCCAGAGAAAGGAATAACGTTCGTATTTGCCGCGGTGGATCTTTTTGGAGAAGAGAGGAAAAATTCTGAATTCTTCTCTCGTTTCCGAAGAACCGTAAAGAAAGATCGGCCATAAGATTCCGGTCGCTTCGTAGTCTTTGTATTTCCAATTGGAGTAGAGCGGGAAAAGCGCGAAACTGAGTTCGGAATAGGAAACCTTGTTTCGCATTCTTCCTAAGAACGGGAAGAAGCCGAAATACTTTTCTCTCGCAGTATCGCCCGATCCCCAAAATAAAAGCGGACTTAAGACGTCCGAATCTTCTCCCGTGTCCTCGTGCAACTGAGAAGTTCCCGTGATAAAAAAGAGAAAGGTCCAGACTTTCCAATATTTGGTTTCTTCGCTGTAATAGACAGGATAAAGGACGGTCTGAAAACGATACGCGGACTTTTCCTCTTTGTAACTCGAATAAAAAGGACGGAAGATGATTTCGGATTCTCCCGCTCTGATTTCCTTCTGATACAAAAACCAAAACTGATCATACTCCGATTTGAATTCTCCGATCGGCTTGGAAGGATATTCCGAAAAGATGTTTTCAGAGGAGAAGAGAAGAATTAGGATGCAAAAGATTCTAAACTTCTTCCCGAAGTTCGAACCGAACCCATTTTTTTTGGAGAAATTTTTTTGGCTAAGATCGCAGTCTTTTTTGGTGGCAGTTCTACGGAACACAGTATCTCGATTCGAACCGGATGTTTTATTTGTAAGACTCTGCATACGATGGGACATTCGGTCAAACCCATTCTCTTAACCAAGGACGGAGGTTGGGTCGTTCCTTTAGATTATCGGATGGAGATTCCATTTGAGTCAGTCAATTCTCCGGATTCTTTTTTGGAAGAATTTGAAAAAAGGAACGGCGTAAAAAAATCTCCGATTCTTCCGAGCCTCGACGCGGAGATCGTCTTTTTAGGACTTCACGGCGGAAAGGGCGAGGACGGTTCGATTCAGGGGTTCTTGAGCGTATTAGGAATTCCATATACCGGGTCGGGTGTGACCGCCTCGGCGATCGCTATGGATAAGACCCGGGCGAATCAGATTTTCCTGCACGGAGGACAGAAAGTCGCTCCGTTTTTTGAGATTCGCAAATCGGAATACGAAACTTCTCCTGCCGCCGCCGTTTCCAAGCTCGCGAGTCTCGGGTTTCCCCAGTTTCTCAAACCGGTCGAAGGAGGCTCCAGCGTTTCCACGCATAAGATCGGCGATTCTTCCCAACTCGAAACCCATTTGGCAACCATGTTTCAAACCGATACCAAGGTGATGAGTCAGGCCTTTCTTGCAGGAACCGAAGTTTCGTGCGGTGTTTTGGAACGTTATCGAAACGGAGAATTACAAACGATCGCGTTACCCGCAACCGAGATCGTTCCAGGCGGAGAATTTTTCGACTTCGAGTCCAAATACAAGTCGGGAGGTTCTAAAGAAATCACTCCCGCGAGAATTTCGGACGATCAGATGAAACGTGTAAAGGAACTCGCGGTTTCCGCGCACAGATCTTTGGGTTGCAGAGGTTATTCTCGAACCGATTTTATCATCGCAAACGGCGAACCTCATATCTTGGAAACGAACACGTTACCCGGAATGACGGAGACGAGTCTCATTCCGCAGCAAGCCGCCGCGGCAAAAATTCCGATGGAAGAAGTTTTCTCCGATCTCATAGAAATCGGTCTGAAACATTCCCTTTCTTAAGAGATTACAAAAAGCGCAAGTTTGGAAAAGAAGTTGGGTCTGAATTTCACACGGCTTAGATCTCGGAAGTAGGCCCGGTCTTCGATCTTAAATTTTTGGATCTCGCAGAATTCTATAAAGTCCAGGACTGAAAGAAAGTGAAGATTCGGCGTGTTGAACCAGCGATAGGGAAGAAGATCCGTCACGGGAGTTTTTCCCGTCGTCAAAATCGTCCAGCGAACGTTCCAGTGACCGAAGTTAGGAAACGCGACGATGACTTTTTTTCCGATCCGTAAGGATTCTTTCAAAATCTCTCCCGGGTTTCTCGTTTCCTGAATCGTCTGGTTGAGAATCACAAAGTCAAAACGTTTGTCCTGATGATGCTCGAGTCCTTCGTCGATATCGCCGTGATGAACATAGACCCCGCGTTGGATACATTCCACGATGCAGTCTTCGTCTTTTTCGATTCCTTGTCCGCGGATTCCTTTTTCCTTGAGGAGATAGAGGAGCGTTCCGTTCCCACAACCGAGATCCAAAACTCTCGAACCGGAAGGAATTAGATTGAGAATGTAGGCAAAGTCCGGTCTTTCTTTGAGAGTGAGATCGACGGATGTTTTTTTTTCCAGTGGAGTCATGATCGGATCAGTTCGAACCTTCTAAAAATCCTTTTAAGATTTCGATTTGTTTCGTATTTTTGAGAAGAAACGAATCGTGTCCTTCTCCGGATTGCAGTTCCAAATAAAAAACCCTTTTGTCCGCCGCTTCGAGAGACTTTACGATTTCTCTGGATTGAGCCGGCGGATACAACCAATCCGAACTGTAAGAGACGACTAAAAATCTGCAAGTCGCCGGGGCAAGAGCTGCGGTCAATTCTTTGCCCTTTCCGAGACTGTAGTGGTCGAGAGCCTTGGTCACGTAGATATAAGAATTCGCGTCGAAACGATCCACAAAACTTTCGCCCTGATAGATGAGATAACTTCCCACGGCGAAGTCTGTGGAAAGAATGTTTCCGCGAGGCGGGTTTCTGCCGAACTTTTCTCTCATCTTGTCATCGGAAAGATAGGTGATATGTCCTACCATTCTTGCGAGCGCCAAACCCTTGCGCGGAGAATTTTCGTCGTAGAGGCCGTTGTTCCAATTCGGATCGGAGACGATAGCCTGTCTTCCCACTTCGTTGAAGGCGATCTGCATCGCGGAGTGTTCCGCAGTCGAAGCCATCACGATGCAATTGAAAAGAGAATCCGGATAAGCGATGCTCCATTCCAAGGCTTGCATACCACCCATAGAACCTCCGGCGACGCAGAGGAGTTTGTTGATTCCTAAGGATTCCACCAAAAGTTTCTGAGCGCGCACCATGTCCTGGATCGAAACGAAAGGAAAACGGGAGCCGTAGGGCGTGCCGGATTCCGGATGAATCGAAAGAGGACCCGAAGAACCTTTGCAACCGCCGATGACGTTGGAGCAGACGACGAAGTATTGATCGGTATCGAAAGACTTTCCCGGCCCGATATAGTCGTCCCACCATCCGGGTTTTTTATCGGAAGAAGAATTATAGCCCGCGGCGTGTGCGTCTCCCGAGAGGGCGTGACAGATCAGAATAGCGTTGTCTTTGGAAGGAGAAAGTCGTCCGTATGTTTCGTAGGCGATCGTGACGGGAGATAAAACGGATCCGTTGTTCAAAGGAAGTTCTTTGAACTCCGCAAATTTTGTTTCTACAATTCCGATCGATCCCGAGTCATTCATACAATTTGATAGCCACTTTCCTTTCCACCGGATAACTTTTCAGTTACTTTCTTGGACCGGCTTCGAAAAGAAAAGTGGCTTCCATGGCTAAAAAAGTTCGATTCCCTTCGGATCAAACTTTCTTCAGAGCTTCTTCCAAATCGAAAAGAATATCGTCGATGTTTTCAAGACCTACGGAAAGACGAACGAAGTCCGGAGTCACACCCGCTGAAAGTTGTTCTTCCGGAGTCAACTGTTGGTGAGTCGTGGAAGCCGGATGGATCGCGAGCGATTTTGCGTCTCCTACGTTTGCGAGTAAGGAGAATAATTCCAGACCGTCGATGAACTTCTTCGCTTCCGAGACTCCGCCTTTGACGCCGAATCCCAAGATCGCACCGTAGAGATCTCTCTTGTGATATTTTTTCGCAAGAGCGTAGTTCTTGTCGGTTTTCAAACCCGGGTAGTTGACCCAAGATACTTTCGGGTGTTTGCTCAGATATTCGGCGACGGCCAAGGCGTTTTCGGAATGTTTGCGGAGTCTAAGCGGAAGGGTTTCCACGCCTTGTATGATCTGCCAAGCGTTGAAAGGAGAAATGGCCGCGCCGGTGTCTCTTAAACCTTGCACTCTCGCTTTGATGATGTAAGCGATATTGACTCCGCCGAACGGTTCGAATTTTCCGAAGACGTCCCAGAACTTCAGTCCGTGATAACTCGGATCCGGCTCGGTAAAATTCTTAAACTTCCCGTTGCCCCAGTTGAACTTACCGGAATCGATGATGATACCTCCGATCGAAGTTCCATGACCGCCCAAAAATTTGGTAAGAGAGTGAACTACGATATCGGCTCCGTGTTCGATCGGGTTCACCAGATACGGAGAAGGGAGGGTATTATCTACGATAAAAGGAACCCCGGATTCGTGGGCGACTTTGGCGATGGCTTCCAGATCCAGTGTATCTAACTTTGGATTTCCGAGGGTTTCCGCGTAAAAGGCTCTGGTCTTGTCGTTGACCGCCTTTCTGAAATTTTCGGGATTGGAAGGATCCACAAAGTGAACCTTGATTCCCAGTTTCGGGAAAGTATAATGAAGAAGATTGTAGGTCCCGCCGTAAAGAGAAGCGGATGCGACGATCTCTTGGCCGGCTTCTACTATATTCAAAAGGGCTAAAGTTTCCGCTGCTTGACCGGACGCCGTCGCAAGCGCCGCGACTCCGCCTTCCAAAGCTGCGACCCGTTGTTCTAAAACGTCCGTGGTCGGATTCATCAGTCTTGTGTAAATATTACCGAATTCTTGCAGGCCGAAAAGTCTTGCGGCGTGATCTGTGTCCTTAAAAACGTAAGAAGTCGTTTGGTAGAGGGGAACGGCTCTGGAAGTCGTAGTTGGATCAGGTGATTGGCCCCCGTGGAGCGCGATGGTTTCTGGTTTATAATTTCTAGGCATAGAATCTAGTTCTCCTTTTTTTGAATCCTGGAAACTATATAGAATATGTCAAACAAAAATCTGTTATATTAAACTAAAAATCTGCTTACACGAATGGATTTGTCAAAAAATTTCCATTGCATTTTCTGCGGGTTCTGATTCTATTCTTCCTCTGATGCCAATTCATCGGATAATTTCCGCAATTTCAGCGGTTATAGATTCAGAAACTGGCACAATACGAACCGATAATGGTGTAGGAACCTTGACGGAGAGAATTTAACGAAGTTCCCCTTGGAATTTTCAATGGATAACTGATCCAACTATGATCAAACGCTCGAAATACTTCTTTTTATTTCTTTTTTTATTCTTAGTCACCGTTTCAGGGATCTTCTCACAGGGAACGCAGCTCTGGACCCCGCCAGGAAGGCAGTATATGCACCCGACGGATCCATTCACCTACGATATGGGGATCAACCGATACAATAAGGATTACTACCTCTATGTTGCCCCAACGGCGAATTTTAACTTCGGCGGGGATTTTGGAGCCTCTCTAACGGTTCCCCTGAACTTTCTTCTCTACGACGTCGAACCCAAGCAGGAAAATTCCAAGATCGGAAAGCTCCGCTCTTTCGATTACAACGAAAAGAGCGATTACCTTCGTTTGATCAACAATATCTGGTTCGGTCAGTTTGGGAAATATACTCCCGGAGAAATCACGTATTCCGCTTATTTGGGGAAGATGTTCGACGGTTATATCGGTCACGGAACGATTGTAAACCGTTATATCAACAATCAGAGATTGGACGTCTACAACGTCGGTCTTCAGGCGGATATGAACAGCGACTTCGGAGGAGTTCAGGTTTTTTCAAACTCGATCTACACTCGGGAGGTGAGTTCCGCACGCGTATATATCCGGCCGATCGCCGCCGGATTCAAACTTTTCGACATCATCACCGGCAGATCCAAAACCTTCGCGATGTTGACCGTCGGGCAGGGAAACGTAGCGGACGAGGCGGGGAGAAAAAAGGTCTATGAAGAAGTGGGAGCCGAAGAGAAAGAATCCTACCGCGCTTTGATCGAAGACCAAAAGACGAAGGAAAAAAAAGAAGAAATGATTCCCGCGGATAAAAAACCGGAGAAGAATCAGAATCTAAAAGAACTATTCAATCAGGATAATTTCGCAAATCGTTTTGCGATCGGTTATACGACCGCATTCGACAACAAAGCTCCTACCGAACTGAAATTCGATACGACTGGAAAACTCAGAGTGGACGACAACGACAATCCTCTCGTAAAGTCCGTCGAAAAACTTACGATTTCCGGTTACGACTTCGAATACAAACTTCTGAGCGCCAAATACATAGAGCTCACGCCTTATTACGACGTGAATAAAATCAAACAGATCGACGGCGCTCATGGAACTCACTACGGTGCCGTTCTTCGTTTGGGCGGGAAAGACGTCTATGTGCAGATCAAACCGGAATATAGAAACATGACGTCGAATTATATTCCTATGTATTTCGACAGTTTTTACGAATTGGAAAGATATCAGAGCAATCTACAGAGCAACATTCCTCAGACAAAACTGGAAGCCGCGAAACTAAAGGATCCGGACGGACCGAAGGTAAAAGGATATTATACGACAGTCCTATTTAATTTTTATAAGATCGCGTTGGAAGGAAACTACGAGAACTATTCCGGACCGAATAACTCAAGGGTGTTCGTGGGAGTTTATCTTCCGATCGGAAGTCTGGTTCTTTTGAACGGCTATTATATGAAGAAGGGCTTCGACGAAAATAAGGAAGCCTTTAAGTTGGACGATCGTTCTCAAGGAGCTCTTGAACTCGCGATCAATCTCGGATTTGCAGCGGTTCGTCTTCAAAACGTAAGAAAATGGGTTTATGATACTTCTTCGAATCAGTATGTAGCTCAGGACGAACAGAAGGTGTTGTTTTCGAGCAATCTGACTTTTTAAAAAAGGGAAACCTCTTCCAAACGCGACAATAAAAAGGCTACCGCCGTTTCCGTTCGGAGCACTCGACTGGAAACCGTGACGTTTTCAAATCCGTATTTCTGGAAGAGTTCGACTTCCTTTTTTACGAAGCCGCTTTCCGGTCCGATCGCCGCCAAAATTCCAAAATTGGAATATTCAAAATTTTTGTTTTTCCGATTTTCGAAAATCCGAACGATCGATTTTCCCTTTCGATCGAGTAGAAATCGAAAGGGAAAGTTCCCGTTTTTTTCCGTTTCCAAAAGGATCGTTTCCGGGCGATTCTGAAAATCCAAATGAACCTTGGGAAGAAAAATGTTCGTTCCTTGTTCCATTCCTTCCCAAAGCTCTTTCTCCATTTCCTCCGATTTCCAAACGGGGGAGGTGAGATAATCCTTTCTGGAATTTTTAGAAAGAAAAAAACGAATCTCTGAGACTCCCCAGGTTCCTGAGAGTTCTAAAATTTTTCGAACCGTGGGAGGACGATTCACTGCGAGCAGAATTCGCACTTCCGGAAAACGGCGTTTCGGCTTTAAGATAGGTTTGTAAGTTCCTACGATTTCGTGCGAGTTGGATTCTTCGATCAGCCATTGTCCGAGGCTTTGATTTACGATTCCGGCCTTGATTCGATCGCCGATCCGCTTTTTGAGAATTTCCGATATGTGTTTTATTTTGATCGGGTCGGTGATACGGAAACGGTTAGAGTTCGCGATTCTCCATTCTTCTTTGCAAATGAGCAGATTCACTGATGCAAATAAGAATCAGATTTGAAACTTGGGATTCGCTTCCGGTTCGGAAGGTGGATTCGGAACGGAAGGTTCTTCGGGAACAATCTCCTGCGGTTCTTGGGAAGAATTCGGAATCGGATTTGAGTTCGGGAGATCGGTAAACGGAGAAAAAAAACAGGTTCGAACGATTCCGATCGCAAGAAGAATCAATAGTAAATTTCTGGCGAATCGTTTTCCGGGGGTTTGTCCCAGAGTTCCTAAATCCTGAAACTTCGTTTTGACGCCGGAAAAGGAATTCTTTAAATTCTCCCAAAAAGTTTCGAGAGAAGTTTTTCGATAAGGGCTGTTTGGCTTCGAGTCCGTTTCGAAATATCCGGACTTATATTGACCGGTAGAATCCGGATCGAATAGGAATGATTCATAGCACCGCGGACACCGGACGGTCAGTTTTCCCAAATCAATGGGAATCCTGAGTTCCGTCTGGCATCGGGGACAGGGGAGAATGTAACGCACTTCTTAGTAGCGGAGAGATTCCTTCAGAGCGTCTACGTTCTCTTTATAATTTTCGTTTCCTAACTGATCGTTATAATCGAAAATTTTGGTAAAGAGTCTATCAAACTGATCCAGGTGTTTGATATAAAATTCTTTTTTGAAAGAGTTGCGGATCGGGTGAGTTTTGGTGTTTTCAACGCCTGCGAGAATGTATTTTCCAACACCTTTTTCGGCAGGGGTTTCTGGACGACCATACTCCGGATAATTGTCTTTTTGAAAGAAAATTTCGATCTTATCGTTATGACCAGGCTGGCTGTTCGGTCCTCTGTCCATAACTTCGGAAATGATCTTATCTTCCAAAATCATATTATTCTTATAGATTTTTGATTTCAGTTTATTGATGTTTCTCGGAGCTTCGGTTCTTGGCTCGGGATCGTTGCTGTTCTGTCCTTCGTAATAGATTTCCATGTACTTCGCGAGAGAACCTTGAACGGTTTTGTTCAAACCTCTTTCTTCGTCGCGGATGAAATCGTATACTTCCACACGAATACAATTGTTAGCCGGATCTTCCTGGTTGAGAGCGGGGGCGCATTCGTCGTTGTTCGCTTTTCCCTTGAAAAGAACCGTTCTGAAAGGAAGAACTCGAACTTTCATTTTCATAAGAACCGTATGACGTGTGAGTCTTTGGTTCAGTTCGAATACTTTTTCATCCAGTTTCTTTTCCGTATCCAAAATGGAAGCGCCCAATTGAGCGTCCGACGGTGATTTCTGATCTGCATTGGAATTTTGCTGAGAAAATACCGCAGTTGAAATTGCTACGAGAACCACTAAAAATAGCTTTTGAAGTTTCATTTCCCCTTGTCCTTAGTAAGCGGATATTTGAATTCTTAAATTAGGTTACGCCTAATTATAGAACCCTATGTGTATTATCGGAATAATAGACTCCGGATTGAATCAATGCACGACTTTTTATTGAAAAATCAGCGATTATTTCGAAGATACGGAGCTGGTTTCCAAATACAGTTCATACGGTGGTGGGACCGGATTCAATCCTTTTTCAATGAGGTAAGAAGCCCATTTTCTTTCCACGAGATCGCAGAAATCGCGTATGGTTCTTCCTGAATGTTCTTTCAATCCTTCGGCAATCTGCATTCTTTCCTTCTCTGTCAGATGAACGGCATATGTCTCCAGAACCTTCGCCCTTTCGCCAATATCCGGCAGAGGAAAGTAGATGGTTCGATCGAATCGAGAGAGAAGCGCATGGTCTAAATCCTGTTTTCGATTGGTGGCTCCTATGGTAACGGAGTTTCTTTGGCTGCTAAAGCCGTCGATCTTGCGTAAAAGGACGGAAAGGATTTTTCGAGTCGCTTCGAACATTCCTTCTTCTCTGCTTCCGGCTAAGGAATCGATTTCATCCAAAAAGATGAGACAGGCTGGAAAAAGGGCGGCCGCGTCAAAAACGTAAGCCATGTTTTGAGCGCTTTCCCCGTAGTATTTGCTCATGATGGATTCCACCGGGACGTAGATCAGAGGAAGTCCCGTCATACAAGATACGACCCTTGCCATAGTGGTCTTTCCGACCCCCGGATCCCCTTCGAAAAGAACTGCCCGAGGTCGGATATCGGTCGGAAACTTCCGGGTGAGTTTGGAAACTTCCGCGAGAAGATCCGGATTTTTGAGAGGAAGGATGATCGATTCTAAGATCTGTTGTTTTACGCCTTCGTATCCGGCGACGTGATCAAAGGTGACCGACTTTCCGTATTTTTCCGCGACGCCCGGATCAAACACTTCCACCCCTAAGGCCGCCAATAATTCTTCCGGCTTGGCCGTTTCTGCGTTGTTTCCGGATTTTAAGAATTTAAAAAGCGAGAGTGTGGCGAAAAGTTCTTCCCTTGTAAAATCGCCTTTTTTGGTGATTTCGACTCGATTTTTCGTTCTTCCCGAGTAGAATCGAAAGCGGATCGTATCGAGAAGGTTTTTTGTTTCGAATAGATTTTCGTTTAGGGCTTGGATGCAGTAGTAGCCGGGTTCGAAGGTATGAATTCTTAGATTTTCAATATGGTTTTTGAGAATCTGGAGACAATCCAAAAGGGCCGCTTTGGAAATCGAGGAGACTTGAAATTCTATCTTCAGATCTTTTTTTTCGGAAGATACGATGGGAAGTTCCGCGGCGGAGAAACCGAGGGTGGTCAATTCCCCGTGAAGAAAACTTTTCGTTTTCGTAAAATCCACTTCGGAGAGCGTACGGTCTTCGGAAGAAGAATCTTGTGTAAAAGGGGAACTCAAGCGAATAATACCTCGTTGGAATCTGAAAATACTCTTGTAGGAATCTTGGATTCTGTCGATTTCTTTACTATCGGATTCGGTTAGGAGAAGGAAAAATGGGAGAAGGGTCACTCTCACAGGAAGACATAGACGCACTATTAACGGGCGGAGGCGGAGACGCTGCTGCCGGAGGCGGCGGAGCGAGCGGGTCCGATTTTAATCTCAGCGGGGAATTGGATTCTCTGTTGGGTGGAGGAGGAACCGGCGGCGGAGACGCTTTGGGCGGTGGAGCGGATTCTCCTTCGTTTGCGGATATTTCCGCGGCGCTCGGACCTTCGGCCCCGCCAACATCGGCTCCGAGATCACCCAACCGGCAAGCCTCTCCGTCCCAATCGACGAACTTAAATCTGCTCATGGACGTGAATCTCGCTCTCACAGTGGAGTTGGGAAGAACGAATATGTTTATCAAAGACGTAAACGGTCTGAACGAGGGAACCGTCGTTGAGCTTGATAAGAACGTAGGCGAGGACTTGGACATTCTTGCAAACGGCCGTTTGGTGGGCCGGGGGAAATTGGTTGCAATGGACGATTTTTACGGAATTCAAATCACGGAAATCGTGGATCAAAGCAGAAGGTTGTAATTTTAGAAAAATAGAATATTCTAAATCTCTGTTAGATAAAAACCCGGCTGTCTTAGGCCGGGTTTTTTATTTCGATTCGATCTCTCGCTTCAAACGTCCGATCCGAAAACTTCGCAAGTTCCGCAATCTTTCCTAAAACAAATCCTTTTGAAAATGACTTGTTCGGTTATTTTCAAAAGGATTTGAAAGCCGATTTTCGATATCTTTTCATAGAAAGCGCCGAGTTTCGATTCTTCCTGCAAAAGAAACCTTTTCGACAAAAAAGGCTCGAAGTTTTTTTGTCCGATTTCTAGTAGAATTCGGCCCAACCGGCTCTTTTACGGAAGGACCAAAAATTCTTATCCTTTGGCCGAAGGAGTATCCGTGGTTCCCAAGACCGACTTCAAGATGGATCGGAAGTTCGTAAGATTCATCGGAAGTACGATTTCCGTTTTTTTGCCGGAGATCTTTTCGAATTCTTTTATAAACTTCTGACCGATTCTGAGTTTAACCGCATCTTTTCCACCTTTTGAATTGATGGATTGTGCGAGGAGTTCGATTCCCTTTGCGGTAGCGACCGCGATCGCTTCGACTTCTTTGGCAACCCCTTCCGCTTCGTTGATCCGTTTTTGTTTTTCCCCTTCGGATTTGTTGATCGCTTCCTCTTTGAAACCGAGGGAACGGTTGATTCTTGCGTCTCTATCCCCTTCGGAAAGTGAGATCTGCGCCTTTTTTGTGATTTGAGCTTTTTTCTCCTTTTCCATCGCCTCGAGAATCGACTTTGGAGGAGTGATGTTTACGATTTCGTAACGGTTGACTTTGATTCCCCAGGACTCGGTGGCTAAGTCCAACACTTCGAGAATTTTGCTGTTGATCGCGTCTCTCGTTTCAAACGTAACATCCAGATCCATCGTTCCGATGATCGCGCGCATCGTGGTTTGCGCCAATTGAGAGGAAGCGAATTGATAGTCGTTGATCCCGTAACTTGCCTTGTGCGGATCCAAAACTTTCAGATATAGAATTCCGTCCATCTCCACTTTTACGTTGTCTTTGGTGATACAGGTTTGCGGAGGAACGTCGGTCGCCTGTTCTTTCAGAGTGTGATAGTAGGCGTCTCTTTCGATAAAAGGCCAGAGAAGATGAAGACCCGCGTGTAAGGTCCTGCTGTATCTGCCGAATTTTTCCACGACGATACAATCCTGCGCCGAGACGATTCGGATCGAACGGTAGAGTTTATAGGCGAAGTAGATTCCGAAAAGGGTCCAGAAAATGGTGACAAACGTCGCTTGTGCGGATTGAAAAAACATCTTACTTTTCCTCCTTTCCCGTTTTGATTTCGGGAAGTTTGCCGGTGACTTTGGAAAGTCCTTCGAACACTCCGGCGATGTTTGCGAGTTCTGCGGGAAGAATCGTAGCCTTCGATTCGTTCAGGATCGTTCCAAGGCCCGTGAGATAGTCTTCCGTGATCTGCAAGTTGACCGCTTCGGAACCTCCTTCTCTTGAGATGGATTCGGCGATCATCTGGATTCCTTTCGCTTTCGCCGCGGCGATGACTTCGATCTCCAAAGCCTTACCTTCCGCTTCGTTGATCTTTTTCATCTTTTCTCCTTCGGAAACGTTGATCGCTTCTTCTCTTTCTCCGACCGAACGATTGATCCGCGAGAGTTTTTCCCCTTCCGAGATCGTGATCTCCGCGCGTTTGACTCGTTCCGCTTTCACTTGTTCTTCCATCTCGTGAAGAATTTCTTTAGGAGGAGAAATGTTTTTGATTTCGTAACGAGTGACCTTGATTCCCCAAGGATCCGTCGCTTCGTCCAAAGCGCGCACAACGTGAGAGTTGATGTCGTCCCTTTCCGCGAAAGTCTGATCCAGGATGAGTTTACCGATTTCGGAACGAAGCGTGGTTTGAGCGAGCTGTTGAGTCGCGAGCATAAAATTTTCGATCGCATAAGAAGCCTTATACGGATCCACCACTTTGAGATAAAGAATTCCGTCCACCGAAATGGAAACGTTATCCTTCGTGATGCACATCTGAGGCGGAATGTCGATTGCGATCTCTTTTAGATTTTGTCTGTATTTTACGACTTCGATGATCGGCCAAAGAAAATGAAATCCTGCTTCCAGAGCTCCTTTGAAAACTCCGACTCTTTCCACGACAAAACAATACTGTTGCGGTACGATGATAAACGTCTTCCGAATCAGATAGATCAACGCAATGAAGAGTAACGTGAATATAAATCCTGCTGTCATAAATTCTCCTTTTAGTTTTTTAATTTTAAGTTCATTCTTCCGGAAGTTCCAAGGGTTCCACGAGGAAGGTAAGATTGTCTCTGCTCAAAATTCTTGCTTGGCTTCCTTGAGGAATGCGGCTTTTTTTTGAAATCGCGTCCCATTCCACCCCTTGAAATAAAACCCTTCCTCCCTTTCTTTCCACGAGGACGTCTTTGACGACCGGAACGAGTCGTCCGATCTGATCGTCCGTTGGAACCGCGTGTTCGGTCTGAGCCGGAAAAATTTTTCGGATCGTCTGGCTGCCCACGTAAATCAGCCCGGTCGAAAGAGAAGCCCAGATTCCCAATTGCCAACCGAGGCTTAAGTCAAAAAAATACAATAGGATTCCGGTAAGAATACCGGCGGTTCCTAAAAAGGCGACGAAGGTTCCTGGAATAAAAAATTCGGCAAGAATCAGAAAGATTCCTCCGCCGATCCAGACGGTCACGGGTAGATTGGTAAGAAAATCAGGCATGAAAGACGCATTCTCCCGAGTGGAACAGATTCGTAAATTTTTTTCGGAGTTCAATCCGTTTTTTCTATTTTAAAAAAAAGGGAAAGGATCGAAATGATCCAAGGTAATCGTATGAAAAAGAAAATTCTTCTCGTTTTGTTAACCGCATTCGTTTTGCTCCAATTTCTCCCGCTGACCGCGCCGAGCGGAACCAACCCGAACGAAATCAAAGGAAACGAAGAAGTCAAAAAGATATTGAGGAAATCCTGTTACGATTGTCACTCCGATCTGACGGTTTGGCCTTGGTACACAAAATTGTTTCCGGTCAACGTCTATCTCTATCATCACGTGGAAGAAGGAAAAGCGGAATTGAATTTTTCGGAATGGGAAACCTTGAGCAAGAAGGACAAGGCGAAAAAAGGCGATGAAATTCTGGAAGCGCTTGAGGAAGGAGAAATGCCGCTTGGGGATTATATTCTTCTTCATCCGAACGCGAAAATATCGAAGGAAGAGCTGGAAGTTTTGAAAAACTGGATCCAAGGTTTGGAAGAAGACTTCCAGAAAGAACCGTAAAAAATAAACTGACGAAGTTCTTATGACTCAAAATGAAAAAAAACTCTGGGGCGGAAGGTTTCAAGAGAAAGCGTCTTCGATTTTGGAAAGAATCGGAGAATCCGTCTCCTTCGATCATAAACTCTACAAAGAAGACATCCAGGGAAGCGTCGCGCACGCGAGAATGCTCCAAAAAATCGGAATTCTAAACAAGGGAGAATTGACGCAGATCGAAACCTCGCTCTCACAGATCCGCAAAGAGCTGGAGGAAGGAAAACTCGAATTCAGATCGGAACTCGAGGATATCCACATGCACATCGAATCCCGTCTTACCGAATTGATCGGCGAGACCGGAAAAAAATTACACACCGCTCGTTCCAGAAACGATCAAGTGACTCAGGACGTAAGACTTTTTATTCTCAATCAGGGAAAGGAAATTCTAAGATCGATCGTAAACTTGAGAAAGTCTCTCTATGAAAAAGCGAAACTCAGTTTAGACGTGATCATTCCCGGTTATACGCATCTGCAAGTCGCTCAACCGATTCGTGCGTCACAGTACTTGCTTTCCTGGTTTTGGGCCTTGGAAAGAGATCAGGAATTTTTTCGTTTTGCCCTTGAGTCTTCGAGCGAACTCGCTCTCGGTTCTGGAGCGATGGCGGGGGTCAATTATCCGACCGATCGCGAATTCCTAAAAAAAGAATTGGGGCTCGCAAAAATTTCGCATAACTCCATGGACGGGGTCGCAAGCCGGGATCATATTCTACAATTCTTATTTGCCGCGAGTCAGTTGATGATTCACGCTTCTCGGATCTGCGAGGACATCATTCTTTATTCTTCTCAAGAATTCGGAATTCTAAAATTACCGGATTCCTTGACGACGGGTTCCTCCATCATGCCTCAAAAGAAGAATCCGGACATAGCCGAACTCATCCGCGGAAAATCGGGAAGGGTAGTAGGAAATCTAAATCATATTTTGGTTTTGTTGAAAGGTCTTCCTTCTACATACAATCGGGATCTGCAGGAAGATAAACTCGCGCTTTTCGATTCGATCGAAACCGTACAGATCAGTTTGGAAGGAATTCAAGCGATGGTCGAAGGTTGGGTCTGGGTTCCGGAACGGGCGGAGGCTTCTCTGAAAAACGGTTTCGCAACTGCGACCGATCTTGCGGATTTTTTAGTCGGACAAAAGAAAATTCCATTCCGCACGGCTCATGAACTTGTCGGATCCTTGGTCGGAATTTGCGTTGAAAAGAAAAAGACACTTTTCGATCTTCCCGAATCCGATCGAATTTCCATTTGTGAACACTTCGCGGGAAAAGAATACGAAGACGCCGTTTCTCTTTCTCTTTCCGCCGATAAAAAAATTTCCTACGGAGGAACTTCTCGGAAAAGACAGGAAGAACAATTAAAAATTGCGCTGGAATCTTTGAAGGAAGCTGAAAAATGGCAGTTATGAGAAAAATTTCCCTGATCTTAGTTTTACTTTGTTTTTTTGCCTGCAATCGAAATCCGTTTGCTGAATCCAGATATCAACCGGTCGCTTATTCTCCTTCTTCGGTGGTGGTTCCGAGACCGGATAACGCGGTCGTTCCTTTGCCGGATAAGCCCGCTATCTACGCGATCTTTCTTACAACTCAGGGAAATCTTGCGGTTGAACTTTTCGATAAGGACGCGCCCAAAACGGTTCAGAACTTTATTGATCTCGCACAGGGAGAAAAAGAATTCACGACTCGATTCGGACAAAAGGTAAAAAAACCTTTTTACGACGGACTTACGTTTCACCGAGTGATCAAGGATTTTATGATCCAAGGCGGATGTCCGAGAGGGGACGGAACCGGAGGACCGGGTTATGAATTCGACGACGAGATCAACGGTAAGTCCCTGGGTCTCGATAAGTTAAAAGCCGGAGAAGCTCCTTATTATCAGTATCAATTGCAAAGAGCGGTCGCGGGCGAACTTCAAATCAAAAGCAGGGAAGAAGCGGAATCGAAACGCGAACAAATCGAAAAGGCTTTCGAAGACGCGAAAAAATTATCGGTCCTTGAAATTCTTTTTAGAACCGGATACAAATACAATGAGACCTTAAACTCTCACAGGGCGATCAAAGGTTCTCTTGCGATGGCAAACGCGGGACCGAACACGAACGGTTCTCAATTTTTTATCAATCAAGTGGACACTCCGCATTTGGACGGACTTCACACGGTATTCGGACAATTGGTTTCCGGAAACGACGTCGTGGACCGGATCGTAAACGCAGGAAATTCGAAAACCGTAATCAAAAAAGTTTTGATCGTAGACAAAAGAACGGCACCAACCTCGACCCCATGACGACCGAATCGGACAAAACCAAAACGGGGAGTTTTCTCCCGGTTGTAAAGGAGCTGGCGGCTTATTCCTCCGGCTCCAGCACGAATCGAATTCTCGAAAAACTTTCCACGTTTTCGGTGCAAGAGTCCGAGTGCAGGGTCGCCATCATGGAGACCAACGACGGAAAAAATCTTCCGGATCATCTCGTAGGGATTCTGAGACTTTTTCGGATCGTAAATTTCAAAAGACAGGAAGTGAATTCGTATTACGAAACCGCGATGTCCAAATACGGAGTCATCAATTCTTTGACCGCGAAAAGAAGGCCGACTGACGACGAGGCGAGGATCAAACAGGTTCTAACCGATTACATTCTAAAAATTGAATCTTATTTCGAAAAGAACGATATTGGCGACGAGGCGTTGATCAAGGAGATCAACCGGTTTTTAACGGAACTCGAATCCTTCAATTTGTTAAACGAAGACAACCTTGGTTCCTTGGTTCTTTCTGCGAAAGCGATTTCACTTTTACAACCTCCGATGGAAAAATTGATCGCGTGTTACAAGGACTACGACCAGGTCGAATCCATCCTAAAACGCCTCATTCGGATCGGTGAAATGATCATCGAGGACGCAAAAGCCCCGGGTTGAAGTAAAAAGCGGGATTTTTTCAAAACTTTTCGGAGAAAGTGCCGAAAATAAACCAGAATGATCCGGATTCTCCTCGTCCTAATTTTAACTCCTTGGATCCTAACGGCCTTCCCGAAACGGGACGCACGAGGTTCCGTTTCCGAAAATTATCTCAAACAACAAGGAATCATTTCCTTGGATCTGAAAAAGATTCACTTCCGCGAGAATGATCGGATTCCCGTAAAAATGTCCATCACCAACACAGGAAATGAAGTAGTCAGAATCTTTCCTTCCGGAAGAGATTTGGAATCCTATCGAATCGTAGTTCGAGACGAAGACGGAAATCAAATTCCGGAAAGGGACGACGAAAGAAGAATCGATCCCGTTTTAAAACGCAGAAACACGATCGAATCCCTGGAAGGAAAAGAAATCAAAGAAATCATTCTGCACAAGGACGAGGTCTTTTCCAAGGAGATCGATCTGAATTCCCGCTTCGATTTGAATCCCGGTAAGAAATACTTTGTGACGGCTTACTTTCATCCGAATATCACGGAGATGCCCGCTCTTTTTATCCGTTCTCGAAATCAGCCCTATTTCTTTTATGAGGAAAAACACAAGGAGCCGGTTCTTTCGGCGATTCCCGAAAAAGACCCAACCGTGGACGGACTCGAACCTGAAGAGGTGATTCATCTTTTTCTCGGTTCCGAAAAGAAAAAAAATTGGACGCATCATTTCAAGTGGATTTATTTTCCGGAATACATTCAGGCTTATGATCAGTATTCGGAAGAATACAATCGCGCCGAGGAATCCGAAAGAGATTTCCTTCTGGAGAATTTCAAAAAGTATCTCACCGAGTCCAGGGCCGGGCTCTTGAATTCTTATAGAATCCAGAGTGTCGAAAACGTCACACCGAGTCTGGCCAAGGTGACCGTCTTTGTGGAAAGAAGATTGAATCGACTCCGTTCTAAATACGAATATACATACACTCTCCGAAGAGTTCCCGACGAACAAGGAGGCTTTTGGAAAGTGTCTAACTTAGTGGCGAAGGTAAAGAAATGACAGAGATTTTATCGCAGGATGAAATTGACGCGCTGCTCAGCGCCATCAGTTCGGGTGAAGTAAACGAGTCGGACTACGCGTCCGTTTCCGAACAGAAGAAAGTTAAGATCTACGACTTCAAACGTCCGGATAAATTTTCGAAAGACCAGATCCGTACTTTGCAGATGATGCACGAGACGTTCGCCCGTCTTGCGACCACCGGTCTTTCCGCGCAGCTTCGAGCTCTTGTTTCGGTACACGTGGCTTCGGTGGATCAGTTGACTTACGAAGAATTCATACGCTCGATTCCGAATCCGACGACGCTCGCGGTCATCAACATGGATCCTCTGCGCGGGTCCGCGATCTTAGAGATCGATCCTTCGATATCCTTTACGATCATCGATCGTCTGTTTGGCGGTAAGGGAGAACAGGCGAAGATTTCCAGGGAACTTTCGGAGATCGAGATGAGCGTAATGGAAGGGATCATCGTAAGAATTCTCGGGAACATGCGGGAATCCTGGTCCACGGTAATCGACTTAAGACCTCGTTTGGGAAACATCGAAACCAATCCTCAGTTCGCGCAGGTCGTTCCTCCGAACGACATGGTGGTTTTGATCACTCTTGAAACCAAGATCGGGGAAGTGGAAGGGATGACCAACCTTTGTATTCCTTACATCACGATCGAACCGATCATCAATAAATTGTCCGCTCAGTATTGGTATTCTTCGATTCGGAAAGGAGAACTGGACGAGAACCGCGCCGTGATCCAAGAGCGATTAGATCAGGTTGCAATTCCGCTCATCGCGGAGGTCGGTTCCGTGGACGTTTCCATCAACGACTTTATGAATCTTTCCGTAGGAGACGTCGTAAAACTCGAAAACACTTCGACGAGATCCGAAATGACAGTAAAGGTCGGAGAAAGAAAAAAATTCAAATGTCTTCCGGGAAGAGTGGGAAGCAGACTTGCGATTCAGATCGGAGATCGGGTGGAAGATATTCCGGACGAACTCTTAGGATCTACAAGATCTGAACAGGAATATTGATCTTTAACGCCTTGAACGATCCTCTCAACCGGTCATCGTAGAGTTTACCATGAAGAGGAGATTCTCTTTTCTTGGTTTACTCGAAAGGGACTTGAAGGCCGTTTGCAAGAAAGTTTTAAAAAGAGGTTCGCTTTTCGGAAGAAAATCGGCGCGGTTCTTGCAATTGCGGAAGAATTCCACAGTTGTAGCGCTTCGATTTTTTGAGCTGAGAATTCGGGCACAAAAAAGGCGGCTCAAGGGCCGCCTTTTGCGTTTCTTCAGGAAAGAAGCGTGAAAATTACTTTTTCCACTGAATACATTCACCGGGGCATTCGTCCATTTCTTTCTGAACGATTTTCCAGTCTTCTTCGGGAATCGCAGCGTTGTTGATGGTTTCTCCGCCGATATGAGTTTCCGAAGTATCATTGTCATCCATCTGAAAGTATTTCGGAAGATTGTCCGCACATTGATTACAGGAAGTGCAGTTGTCCTTATCTACATACGCAATTTTAGTCGCCATAGGCTTCGATTCTCCTGGGTTGGTCTCCCGGTCGCTTAAAAAACAGGTTCCAAGATCAATTTTCTAATCATCCTTTAGACGGCAACTCCTTTTCTTTGGTTCTTTTCCCTTCGAATTTGGGCATGAGAAGAATTCTTGAGAAATAGCAATCCACAATGAGATTCAAAAGAGGGAAAACTCTGGACTAGAAATAAATTTCGTGCTACCTTGCCGGGAAAGAATTTTTAAATGGGAGAACCAGAATGATTCAAAAAGGTTTATGCCTGGCTTTGATCGTCTTATTCGCAATCGACTGTAGTAAATCCAAAAAAGAAGATCTTCAGGGCGGTGTTTTTACTTTTATCAAAGGTTCCGTGAAACTTACGGATAAAGCGGGGAAGGAAAAGAAAGTAGGGGTTTCTGAATTCATTCTTCCGGAAGATAAGATCGAAACTGGAAAGGCTTCCTACGCAGACGTGCAATTGATGGACGGAGTGATCGTAAGAGTAAAGGAAAACACGATTCTTACTCTCAACAAGATTTTTGTGGATTCTAAAAACGCGGAAATTTACGCGGACTTAAGCCTCAACAAAGGAAAGATCTTTTCCAAAGTTGGAACCAAGTTGGACAAATCTTCCGGCTTCAAGGTAAGCACACCTACCGTCACCGCGGCCGTTCGTGGAACCGATTTCCAAGTAGAAGTCGAAGGAAACAAATCGGAGACGCTCGTGTCCGACGGTTCCGTGGAAGTCGTGGATAATGATAATCCGGATCAAACCAACGTAGCCGACGCCGGAGAAAAAGTTACTTCAGACGGTAAAAATCAGAAGGAAGAAAAGTTATCCGAGGATGAACTCAAGGAACTTCAAGAAGACGCAGCGACCGTTCAATCCGTAACGGAAGAACAAAGAAAGCGGATCGAAGAAATTCTAAAAGATTTTAAGGAGAATAAAGAAAGAATCCTTCAAGGTCTGGAAGAACAAAAACAGAGAAACCAAGAGTTGATCAATTCTACAAAAGAAGAAAATAAAAGAATGATCGACGAAGTGAAGGAATCCGGAAAGGCCGAAAAAGAAGCCATTAAGAATGCCGCGGACGAAGAAAAAAAGAACATAAAGTCCGGCATTGATAAAGACAAAGAAGCCTTGGAAAATTCCAGAAAATCTCTCAAAGACCAAGTCAAACCTCAATAAGATATTTCTTTAAATCCCCGGCTTTCTTTGTTAAGCGAAGTCGGGGGTTCTCTCTTCCCTCATCCAGTTTATCCCAAACCCTTTCCGAAATCGTATGTCGAGCTATAAGGCGGATAACTCCTTATAACCTTTGAAATAAAAAAAATTAGAGCAGTTTCCTCGGAATATTTTCCTCCGAATTTATCATTTCGGGGGAATCTTTCCCTTCTCGGAATTATACTTAGGTGATTTTTTATTGAAAGGGGAATTATGGATTATCGCTTCTTAACCATATCGGCTCTGCTTTACATTTTTATAGGATTATTGCGCTTCAGGAAAGCGTGTTATGAATTGGAATTTTATCGAGCTCTTCTTTTTATTTCCTTGGGAGCGATTCTTTGGTCTTATTCCGAAAGCAGTTGTACGGCAGAAAGCGGACCTTATTGTTCGATCTTGGAATTCTTCTTTGTATATTCGTCGATTCTGGCCGCGCTCGTTTTCTTTCATTTCCAAAGAAAGTTGAGATCTCTCAAGGATGAGAGCGGCCTTTTTTCGAAATGGACTCTAATGGATCCGCTCAGGATCGGAGTTCAGACGGTTTTCGCTTCCGCCTTTGTATTTGCGGTTTGGAAAATTTTCGCAAAGAAGGATCTTCCGAATTTGATCTCAACGGTTTCCTTCCTAATCTGTATCTATTACATTCTTATCTTTATCGATATTCTCTTTCGTTTTAGAAAGACTCGGAGGGAAACTCTGAATCTACTTCCCTTTCTTACGGTGATCTTAATCGTAGAGGCTTTCGAAGCGATCAAACAACTGCAAGGCTTTGCGGGAAATCTGACTTTGACTATCCTTGACGAATACTTTGTTCTGATCTCACCGATCGTTCTTCACGAAATTCTTCCTCTGGAAAAAAGAAATTTCGTTCGCGCGGAAGAATTCGGAAACCATTCCGATCTCGTTTCCGAAGAATTGAAAATCAAAGGAGCTCCTTATCCAAATCGGAAATCGCAGATGAAATACAATCTTCTTAACAATCTAAATCTTCCCGCGGTCGATCAAAAATTAAAAATCCTTTTTGAAGAGGACAAGGTTTACTTAGACGAGGATTTGAGGCTTCCCGCCCTTGCTGAAGAAATCGGAATTTCAGTGCATCATCTTTCCGCCTTTATCAACGAATATTTAGGACTGAGCTTCAACCGTTTTGTTAATTCCTATCGAGTACAAGAGGCGAAACGTATGCTTTTGGAAGAACCCGAAAGAACGGTTTTATCAATCGGAATGGCCGTCGGATTTAATTCAACCTCCTCCTTTCACAGAGCTTTTTTTACGGAAACGGGTCTCACTCCGAAACAGTTCAGAGAAGATCGCTTTGGAAGTCGACTCGATATGACATCCTCGGCTTTAGAGAATTTTAATCTGAATTAGAGGGTTTCTTGCGGAAACCGGAATGGACCTTTCTTAAAAATTCCGCTTCCTCTTTGAAATTGAGGAAACGATCGATTTTTATCAGTTGTTTTAACGGAATCATCGTCTATTGAAAAATAGCTATATAGAATTCTTATTTCATTGTTTCCGAGATTGTGAGATGTTAAATACTTTTTATTTATTCGGATCTCTTCTTTCATTTATGCTCGCGTTCGTGCAAATCCTGAAGGGATTTGCTGCGAGGAATTGGATATTATTCGGAATCTTTATGTCGATGGGAATCTTTTTAATCAAAGGATATCTTATCCTTAATCGTTACTGGCCTGAGTATTCTCACTTTTATGCGCTTGAAATTTTCTTTATCATTCTGATCGGTCCTTCGCTTTTTATTTATTTTAATATGTTGATCGGTAAGAGATTCTCTGATCGTAGAATTCTCGTCCATCTTCTGCCTTCGTTTGTTTTTTTGATTTATTATCTCTGTGATACTGTCTTCATTTCGTTAACCAATCCTACCTTTCGGGATCTAAATCCTGATTTTAAAAGCCGGTATCAGCCTCTTTATTATACAGTCTCCTTTATTCCGTGTTTTTATCTGCTCGTTCTTGCCCGAAATTTTTATAAGATATTCAATGGAAATTTTTTAAGAATCCGTTGGCCGTTTCATATCTTTGCGATTTTTCTCATGGCGCTCTTTTCCACGTTTATCAGTATTTTTATGGGAACTCGGTTCCTGCTTAATTTTCAAGGTCATTTTTTGGAGTTGTATCAAGCGCTCCTGTTCTTCTTTTCTTTTATCGTGGTTTATACTTTTTTTGTAAGCCAGATCTATCCTATCACTTTCAATCTGCTGTCGGAGACGATGATCCGTCTTCAATATGAAAAGAGCACGCTCGGCCGGCTGGACACAAAGGTTTTGAAGGAAAGGATTGCCTCCATTATGGAAGTGGAGAAGGTTTACTTGGATCCGAATCTGAATTTAAAATCGATGGCCGATAGATTGGAAATATCCGCTCATCAACTCTCCGAACTCTTAAATCAGCATCTGAACACGAATTTTAATTCTTTTGTGAACGGTTATCGCATTGAAGAAGCTAAAAAACTTCTACTGAACGCGAGACAAAAAACGATTCTTACAATCGCCTTTGAAAGCGGTTTTAATTCTCTTTCGGTTTTTAACGCTACTTTCAAAAGGGAAGCGGGGGTTGCGCCCAGCTATTTTCGAAAACAGAATAGCGTCAATTGATTTCAATTTGAAATGGCGGAGTTTCCGAGAACAGATTAGGATCTTATAAAGTAGCGATTTTGGCTTTATAAGAGTAATTCCAAAGAAGCTTTTTTTTCAGTAGAGTATCCTGACTTCAAACCTAGCAAGTCGTTTGAAGCAAGGATACCCGGGAGAAAACGTATGAAAATTTTTGGAATCGTTCCTTTCTATTTAGCTTTTTACTTTCTGTTTTTCTTCGGCTGTTTGGGAAATCGAAATGATTCGGATTTTTCGTTTAAGGGAATTTTTGGTTTTCCGCTCACTTCCGTAGTTGGCGGGTCCGGTCCGTTTAAAATTTCGGGAACAGTGTCCGGACTTACGGGCACGGCTTTAATATTACAACTGAATGGGGATGAGACTGTAAACGTTTCTTCGAACGGCGTATTTGAATTTAAAAGCCAACTCGAAAATCAAAAGACGTATCTTGTTACGGTAGTTTCGAACCCGGTATCACCGAATCAGATATGTTCCGTTACTAACGCGTCTGGTTTGATTGCTTCGAGAGACATTTCCGATATCCGTGTCGTTTGTTCTTCTACAGCTTACACGGTGAGCGGAAGTATCGTCGGTTTATCCGGAAGCGGTTTGATTTTGTTAAACAACGGAGCCGATTCCCTTAGCGTGACGGGATCTTCCTTTACGTTTTCAACTTTGGTAGCGAGCGGAGGAAGTTATGCAGTTTCGGTTTCCGCAAATCCCTCTACTCCGGCTCAGGTTTGTTCGGTTTCTAACTCAAGCGGTACCGTAACCTCGTCGAATATTACGAATGTCCTTGTTACCTGTTCTACAAACTCTTATACCGTAAGTGGTACAATCTCAGGTCTATCCGGGTCCGGATTCAAATTGAAGAACAACGGCGGTGATGAAATTTCGCCGTCGGGAACAAGTTTCGTGTTTCCAACCGCGGTTGCGGACGGAGGAGCTTATTCAATCAGCGTTTCGAATCAACCGAGTAGTCCTAAGCAACTTTGTAGTATTACTTCCGGAGCAGGCGTCATAGCCGGTGCAAACGTTTCCACTCCTTCCATAACGTGCGTGAATCAATACAGCGTTGGTGGAACCGTGACCGGTTTATCCGGGAGTGTCACGTTGAAAAATTTAGTAAACTCCGATACGTTTACCGTTACTGCCGATGGAAATTTTACAATGCCGACGGGTTTGATTGCTTCTGAAACGTTCAACTTAACGGTCACTTCCAATCCTTTCGGGCAATTTTGTAAAGTGGCGATGATGTATGGATCGATCGTAAGTTCTCATATAACCGACATTCGGGTTCATTGTCAGAATGGAACGAGCGGCCCGATATCCGGTGGAAATTCGATTCTCTCCGATCTTTCTTTTCTAACGGGAAATATGGAAGTACTTCCGCCCTTTACCAATTTAATCTTTACGGGTAAGGTTGGTATTAACGGTTATTCGAATGGAATCGGAAACGCTGCGACTTTCAATACTCCGGGGCAAATTGCGACGGATGGAAAAAGAATTTTTGTCGCAGATACTCTAAACGATAGAGTCAGGGCAATCGAGATAAGCACAAGAATTGTATCGGATCTTTTTAATTTTAGTAACGTAAAGGGAGTCGCGACCGACGGCGTTTTTGTTTACGCTTGTGGTGAGAATTCTTCTAACATCGTAAAATACGATTTAGGAACCGGGACAACCTATGATATCGTTCCACCCAATGCGTTCGGAACTGTAGACGGTTTGCTTGGAAGCGCGAAGCTGAATAAACCGAATCATCTTTCGGTGGATGGGGTGAAAATTTATGTTTCCGATACGGGAAATCATAAAATCAGAATGATCGATCAGAGGGCAGGGACGGTGAATACGATCGCGGGAACGGGCGTTGCCGGGATTGGGAGCGGTCCGGCTATGGCGACTCCATTGAATTCGCCGAAAGGGTTATACTTACAAGGGAATTCTCTTTTTATCGCAAGCACGGATGCAGATGCGATCGTAAAGCTGGATTTATCTCTGTCGACTCTTTCGGTCTTAGCAGGAGGAAATACCGGTTCTTACGACTCGGCGGTAGGAACAGGAGCTGCATTCTCGGGACCTACTTCTTTGATTTCGGACGGATCCAAACTTTATTTTACCGATGCTGGAAGTGGATTGATTCGAACTATCAGTCTCACCTCTCCTCATCCAACGAGCACCATTTCGGGTTGTGCCGGAAAATCAGGAACAAGTTCCGGGGTTCATTACGCGGCGCCTTGTCCGTCAAGCGCGACAACGGCGGCCTCCTTCGGGATTCCTTATGGAATCACTTCGGACGGGGTGAACATTTTTATATCCGATGCGGCCGATCACATCGTTCGAAGAATGGAATGAGTATATTAAAATCTACGATCGGAACAGCGTAAGATGAGAATGAAAATATTTCCGATTTTCATAGGAAAGTCCTGTGAGGAACTGCTTTTTGAATCTTCGATATTACATATTAGTAAAACTAAATATACTAAAATGCCGAAAAAGAATTATCGAAAAAGAAAACGGTTAAAGCCATCTAAACCGGAGAAGCCGTAGTAGTTGCTGCTTTTTTTCGTAAAACCCGCGCACCGCCCTAATAAACTCCATGCGTCACTCGTTATGAATCGTGCCGCAGGGTGGTGGAGGGGGGAAATCCGTAATATTCTCTAATGCAAAATGAAACGTAATTCCGCGCAAAAAGGCCCGAAACGTTATAGGACCTACGGAAACCTTTTAAAAAAAACGAACGTTCTTGTCGGAACTACGGCAAAGCAACTTGAAAAAGGATTGATTATTTCCTCATTCTCCCTTTGCGTCGTTTTTTAATTTAAAATAAAGAATGATGGAAGTGAAGATAAAAGTAAAGATATTCGCGAGGATGATCGGAAAGTCCTCTTTGAGACATCCGTAGACAAACCAAAAAACAACGCCCGTGATAAAGACAATATACATGTTTCTCGAAATGTCTTTGGTGCTTCCTCCCATAACGATTCGGATCAACTGAGGAAGAAAAGAAACCGTTGTCAAAAGAGAAGCAATATAACCTAAGAATGTAATCGAATCCATTGTGAATTAAAATCCCGTTATGCTCTTTTGTATTCTCTGGTTACGATCGTTTTGATTCCGCCGCGCGGATTGTAATCTCCGATCACTTTCAAGTATTTCGGATCGATCGCTTTGACTAAATCATCTAAGATCTTATTGACTACAAATTCGTGAAAGATGCCGACGTTTCTGTAGCTCAGAATGTATTCTTTGAAAGATTTGAGTTCGATACAACGATTGGTGGGAACATAGGAAATTTCGATAATTCCGAAATCGGGAAGACCGGTCTTAGGACAAACCGCGGTGAACTCTGGAACCGTAAAATCGATTGTATAATCCTTTCCCTCGTAAACATTGGTGAAAGATTCGATTTCGGGAGTTTTTAGGGCCGGGATATGATCTTGTCTTCCGTCGTAGGTCTCTGGATTGATTGTTTCCATGGATTGTTCCTTTCATGACCAGACTTTTCAATCTTTCCCCCAGGAAAATTCTTTTTCCTGAATCCGAGTCTCTATCAAAGTTCTCTGAGGGGTGGAATGGAAATCCAAAAGAAAATAGCCGTCGTTGATTTCGGAGGGCAGTATGCTCACCTGATTGCATCCAGGATTCGAAGACTCGGCGCTTATACAGAAATTCTTTCCAACGAAGAACCACTTTCCAGCTATCAAAAATATTCAGGCATCATCCTTTCCGGAGGACCCGAAAGCGTCTACGAACCGGACTCTCCGACGATCACTACAAAACTTTTTGAACTCGGAATTCCCGTCTTAGGAATCTGTTACGGTCACCAACTCATCATGAAACTTTTGGGAGGAGTTGTGGAACGATCCGGTACGGGAGAATACGGACCTGCTTCCTTGGAACTTCATTCTCAAAACGGAAATTCTTTATTGAAGAATTTTGTGGGCGGAGAACAAGTCTGGATGAATCACGCGGACGAGGTGGTAAAACTCCCCGAAGGATTTTCCAGGATCGCTTCCTCCAAAGACTGCGGTTACGCGGTTGTGGAAAATTCTTCCAAGAAAATTTTCGGAATTCAATTTCACGCGGAAGTGAGTCACAGCGAAAAGGGATCCGTTCTTCTTGAGAATTTTATTCAGATCTGCGGAGCTTCTCGCACCTGGGGAATCGATCAATTTCTCAAAGAGAAAATCAAAGAAATCCAAGAGACAGTGAAGCCGGAACAAAAAGTTTTTATGCTCGTTTCGGGCGGAGTCGATTCCACGGTTTCGTATCTTCTTCTCTGCAAAGCGCTCGGAGCAGAAAGGGTTCTCGGGTTTTTAATCGATACCGGATTTATGAGGAAGGGAGAAGTGCTTCCGCTTCAGGAAAAACTAAAATCCCAGAATATCCACCTAACGGTGAGAGACGAATCGAATCTATTTTACGAAAGCCTAATAGGTAAATCGGATCCTGAAGAAAAAAGGAAGATCGTTGGAAATCTTTTTTTGGAAGCGAGAGATCGCGCCGTAAAAGAACTGGATCTCGAACACGGGGATTGGCTCCTCGGTCAAGGAACGATTTATCCCGACACCATCGAATCGGGCGGAACCAAACATTCTCATACGATCAAGACGCATCACAATCGAGTCGAAGCGATCCAGAAACTCATCGAAGAAGGAAAAGTAATCGAACCGATCCGCGACCTTTACAAAGACGAGGTTCGAGACCTCGGACTTCTTCTCGGCTTGGAGCCGGAATGGGTCGGACGACATCCTTTTCCCGGCCCCGGTCTTGTGGTTCGAATGCTCGCCGTGGAAAAAACGAGCACGGACGAGGATCAAAAGGAAATCGATTCCTATCTTTCCACTCAGAACGGA
The DNA here is from genome assembly GCF_002811985.1 of Leptospira adleri. Taxonomy (GTDB): domain Bacteria; phylum Spirochaetota; class Leptospiria; order Leptospirales; family Leptospiraceae; genus Leptospira; species Leptospira adleri. The sequence goes on along the minus strand of NZ_NPDU01000002.1, from coordinate 117,428 downwards.
TTGTCCGGAAGAATTCTTCCGGTCGCGAGCGTCGGAGTGAAAGGAGATCGTAGATCTTACGCCAACTGCGTCGTGTTAAACGACGTCGAAACGGATTGGAAAATTCTCGATCGTGTAGCGACTCATCTTTCCAACCAATTCTCCTTTATCAATCGGGTAGTTCTTCTTCCTTTTGAAAAGGAAGTAAAGAATCTAACCTTCCGTTTTACGGGAATGCACTTGGATAAAAAGTGCTCCGATCTTCTCAGAGAAGCGGATTCCGTTGTCGAGTCATTGATCTTCAAAGCCGGACTTTACAATCAAATCTGGCAAATGCCCGTGGTCCTTCTTCCCATCGGTGAAAAAGAAAACGAAAAAAGTATCGTGCTTCGTCCTGTGGAATCTCAGGAGGCGATGACGGCTAACTTCTTTCCGATGAGACGAGAACTCTTAAAGGAAATCAAAACCGAGGTTCTCAAGATTCCCGGGATTCGTTACGTATTCTTCGATCTTACGAACAAGCCTCCGGGAACGATCGAATGGGAATGATCAGTCTTCCGTTTTGATCTTGTAGATTTTGACCGCTTGAGATTTTCCCTTTACCGTAACTTCATCCAGAAATTCGTGAGGAAACCGCTCTGAATCTCGCAGAGAAGCGATCGTCACTTCGCTTGCGACGATAGGACATCCGAATTGTTTCGTAAGGCCTTCGATCCGTGAAGCAAGATTTACGCTGTCTCCGATGACCGTACATTCCATTCGATTTTCATGACCGATGATTCCGAGCATCAGATGACCCGTATGAATTCCGATTCCGATATCCACCGCCTCTTGATTCCGGTCTTTTCTGATCTCGTTGAATTTCCGAAGCGTTTTTCTCATATCCAAAGAGGCTTCGATCGCGTCTTCGGCGCGGCTGGGAAAGATAGCCATTATCGCGTCTCCGATAAACTTATCGATAAACCCGTGGTGTTCTCGAATCACGGGGGCGATCATTCCGAGGTAGTCGTTGATAAAACGGAAATTTTCGCTGGGAGTCATCTTTTCGGAAAGCGTCGTAAAACCCCTGATATCGGAAAACATCACCGTCATCAATCCCTCCGTTTGATCCGCGAGCTGAGTCTCTAAGATCGAACGTTTACTCAGGAGCGCGAGAGTTTCCTTAGGAACGAAACGGCTGTAGGCTTCGGAGAGTTGTTGTTGCGTGTGATAGGCGGCCGCGTTTTCGATTGCAACGGCGATTTGATTTCCTACGATGCTCAGAATCATTTCGTCCAGCAATTTGAATGCGTTCATCTCGGAGCTTTCAACGGCGAAAACTCCGAGCAGTCTTTCTTTCACAAGAAGCGGAATCGCGATCTGACTTTTGGCGTCTTTCAAACCTGGGAGGTCGATTCTTTTTTCTTCCTTTCCCATCGATTGACCTACCTGTCCCGCATAACGCATCTGAGTCGAAATCCCGACCATCCGCATGATTTTTTGTCTCTTTGCTACGACCCCGATCACCCCTTGTCCGAATTCCACCTTGGCTCCGATCCCGGCTTCTTCGTATCCTCGGCTGGCTACGACTTTTAGAATCTCCGTTCCCTCTTGCAGAAGAAGAATCAGGGCGTGTTTGAAACCAAATACTTCGTCCATCACTTTCATAATCCTTTCGAAGATTTGATCGAGATCGAGGGTGTTTAAAATTTCTGCCGAAATGGATTGTATGATCTCGACTTCTCTCGTCTTTCGATGGAGTTTCTGGTTTAATTCTTCGATTCCTTTTTGATTTTCGACGAATTGTTTTTTAAAGTCTTCGATCTCCTGATCGTTCGGCACGATTAGGTCTCCTTCGCTTCGACGAGATTGCTTACGGAACGAACTTCGAAAATATCGGCCGCTTTCAGTTTGAATACGTCGCTCATTCCGGACATCGACGCAATGGCTTCCAACTGCATTTCCATCGCTTCGAACAATTCGCCTTCGGTTTCCGTTCTTTGATAATAGATTTCAAGGATCCAGGGTTCCAAGTTTTCCGGGTTCAAAACTTGAAGAACGGCATGGCGATTTTCCACCACATTCTTATGAGTCTTTCCAAAAAATTGATTGGAGATTGCGACGTGAGAGTCGTCCACTTGATAAACCTGACTTACGATGGTTGCGTTCGGAATTCCGTCTTTGGAAGAAGTGACCATGATGCTTGGAACCACTCCTTGCAGACAGGATTGAATCTTTGCTAATATCATTTTAATTTTTCTCCCGCTTTCGCTCCCGGGGATTGTTCGAAGAGTTCCGAAAGTTCGAAAGTGATCGCAATTCCCGGTTTGAGTCGATATTTTCCCCAACCGACGCCGGCGTCGGAGCCGAAGAACAGTCTGCTCGTTTCCGAACCTGCATCCCGGATTCCCTTCATCAATTCGTAGTCTTCTTCGGAACAATCTGCGATTCGTTTTACCGTTCCTTTGAACTGTCTTGTCTTAAAAGAAGACATGTGAGCTACGGTCGTCGCAATCAAACGGTTGTTTTCGATATCGTCCAAACAATCCTTTGCGACTGCCTTCGGCACCATTACCGTCAAATGGGTTTGATCTTCGTTCAAACGGACTCCGAATCCTCTTGCGAAATGCGGTCTGAGTTCCGCGTTTCGAGTCGCGATACTGATGGACAACGGGCCGTTCAGTTCTCCTAAATCTTCCTGAGATAACATTTTTCCTTCCTTGCATTGAAAAAGTGGCTTATTGTTTTGCGTCGGAGGATTCGAAGCAAGAAGAATTCTAATCGGACACGGACGGATTCTGAAAGATAATTTCAATTAGTTGAATATTCAAATTTAATGAAATGCAATTTGGTTGGGATCAGCTGGCAATTTTTGTCTCTGTTTTATATTGAAATTGATAACTTGAAAAGATTAAATTCTTACTGAGATTTGTATGGTTTGTGGAAGATTAAAAACTTCTCGAAAGCGAGTGATGAGCCTTTGTTTGGATCCGAGACTTTAAAAAAAGAATCGGCATTAAGAAAGAATTCGGATCTTAAAATCTCCGGTTTTGTGGTGAAAGTAGAGATCGTTTTCCTGTTCTTCGATTTTTTGCGAGAATTCGAGGAGGAGCTCGCTGGAAAATGATCCCCATTCTTTTCTTGGCGCCGGATGCACCAAAGAATTTCCGTACATCCTCAATTGATCGGGTTGGAAAGGGACGGATAAGTTCGGAGAGTAAAAAAGTTTTTCGGCTTCCCATTTTCGAAATACGAAGACCGAGGTCGCGGGCAGGATGAAATTCCATTCTCCGGCACAAGCGGAAAGATAAGGAAATTCGGGATGAATTCCCGTTTCATTTTTTTGAATTCTGGAAATAAAAAAGTCCAGAAAGTCCGGGTCGTTCAATTCGGTTCCCTCGTGAAAGAGGCGGCCTCGAGAATCCATCTGATAAAAATAGGTTCTTCTTTGTTTCATAAAAATCCGTCTTGATCGGGTCGGATTCTTACTTCCGATCGATGGGATAATGTAAAAGGAAGTACAAAGACTGGCTGCAAAGACTTTTCTATTGACACTGTACTTTCCCTTAAAATCATACCTTTTAACGGCGTCGTGGCCAAGTGGTAAGGCATGGCTCTGCAAAAGCTTGATCCCCGGTTCGAATCCGGGCGACGCCTGTCACTTTGTATCTGCCTGGATGGTGGAATGGTAGACACCCAGGACTTAAAATCCTGTGAGAGCAATCTCGTGCGAGTTCGAGTCTCGCTCCAGGTACCAAAGTTTTCAATGTCTGTAATTCTATCGCCTCTGCGGAATTACCGTATCGCAAATTTTCCCAAAATAGAGTTTTGGAAAGTCCACACTTCCTTCTTTTTCAAAGTCCGAAAAGACAATCCTGAAATCCCGAAAGAAAACTCCGTCCGGAAATTCTTTGGGAGTCGTGTTTTCTAAAAAGTTCGGAATAAGAATTTCGTTTTTTCCAGGTCTTAAAGAGACCTCGATCCTTCCCAGATCCGTTTCTCCTTGCGCCCAATAGAGTTGGTCTTGATCGAAAGAATCCCTTGAAACGACGGTGATCTCGGCTTTTTTAGGAGCGTTAGTCGCGTTGGAAGGGACGTAGATCATAAAGCTGAAAGGAGTTTTCCGGGGAGACGGTGGGTTCGGGAATCTATGAGTTAGACAGCCTTCGACCTGAAACGGAAGAGAAGCCTGTCTAACGTTCAAGTTCGAGTCTGAGCTTTGGTCTTCTGATAATTCCCGCTTTAGGATATTTTTCTGAACCGTTTTGATGAGATTCGGATCGGAAGCTCTAACCCTTCGATTGTAAACTTCCAGAGGCTCGAGATTCAAACGGGGAAGCCAGAATAACCAGTAACAAAGAAGCGGAATGGAGATCGCTGCGATGATTTTTAAAATGCGCTTCCATTGAAAATCGACTGTATAACCGCTTTTTAAGAAGTTCACAGTAAAAATCCGAAAATGAGTTCCGTCCGATTCTTTCTTTTCCGTTTGTTGCGCGTTAGGCGAAATGGAATCTTCAGATTTTTTTACGACTGCATTTTGAGATCCGGCTAAAAAGATTCCGCAAAAAGCAAAGAAAGGTAATAAAACCTCGTCGTCCAAAAGATAACACTGAAAAAATCCGGCCGGATAAAGACTCAGTATTCCGATCGTAAGAATCGAAAGACTTCCCGTATCTTTGGGATCGATTCTAAAAAAACGATCCCATAACTTCCACCAAAACCACAAAAACAAAATTCCGGCGAACATTCCTCCCACGGCGACAAAGTGCAGGAGATCGTTGTGGGCGTGTCCTCTCGGAGTGATGTAGAGTTCATACCAGAGTTGTTCCTGAGCTTCGATCATTTTTGCGGATTCTTTCCAATGAGAATCCTTGTAGTTTCCGCCTCCGACTCCGAGAAGTGGATGATCTTTCACGAGCGGGATCGTATTCTTATAGATAAAATATCTTTGATTTTCAGTATTATGAACTTCGAATATTTGAGAAACCGATCTTCGGATCAGCCAGTTGTTTCGAAAAAGATACGTCGCGGATAGTATTACGGTTAGAAATAGAATTCCCGCGATCCATTTGCTTTTGTTTGAAAACTCCGGTAGATTTTCCTTGAAAGAGAAGGTTCCGCGTAACGTGGCTACGACCAGAAAGACGAAAACACCCAGCCAGATCGAACGACTTTGGTTGAAAAAAAGAACGATCCACCCGCCTAGGAGAAGCATCGTTTTCGCGTAAAACATTAAATTCTTCTTTTCTTTCCATTGTCCGAGCCAATCCAAAAGTAGTCCGGGAAGAATCAGACCCAAAAGTCCTCCGAACGTTAGGTGCGTATTCATCATTCCGATGGGAAGATAGAGTTTGATCGGCCCGATGTTTCCGGAAAAATGCTGCAACCGATCTCCGGGCGCGTAACGAAATCCGTTGGCGACAAATTTTCCGATTCTTACCTCGGAAAATAAACTGATAAGACCTAAAATTACGGAGATCGCGGCGGACGCGTAGAGAAAGTTTCGAAGCGTCGTTTGATTCTTTTTTTGAGAAGCCGTCAAATAGGAGGCCGGAAGGATCAAGAGCATCCAAAAATCTCCGAACTCGGATTGTTTGAGGAATTTTTTAAAAAAGGGAAAGTATGATTCCGCTAGAACGAGCGAGGATAAAAACACAAGGAGATAGATTCCGAAAAAGATCAGAAAGTAACTCCGGATTTTTTTCCATTGTTCCCGATATCCGTCTTGGAGAAAGAGGAGAGGATAGGTGGCCGCGATGGTCAGTCCCGCGAAGACCTGGGAGACGCTGACCGATTGAGGAAAGCTGAGTAAAAACAAACAAAGTGAAAAGAGGGAAAGCCTTTCCATGTTCCTTACGATTCCTTCTTTCAACGTTTGCTCCTCGGAAGTTCTTAAAAAATTCCCTTAAAAAACCAATGACAGAGAAAGAATTCATTCTACCATTAGAAAAAAGAACTGATTCCAGGAATCAATCGAACAGATGGGAAAAACAATTCCAGCCAAGAAAAAGAAAACGGAAAAAAACACCGGAACCCCTCCATTTACCCAAGGAAAAAAATTATCGGTCGCCATCATCACTTATAACGAAGAAAGAAATATCGGCGAATGTATCGAATCCTGTCTTGAGATCGCGGACGAGATCGTCGTTCTCGATTCGAATAGCACGGATAATACGGAAAAAATTTCGAAATCCTATCCGAACGTCCGATTTTTCAAACAAAAATTCAAAGGTCATATCGAACAAAAAAACGACGCAATCTCGCTTTGTAAATTCGACTGGATTCTTTCTCTGGACGCGGACGAACGTGTTTCGCCCGAATTACAAAGTTCCCTTCGGAAATTCAAAGAGGAGGAAGGCTTCGAAGAAAGGGACGGCTTTCAGGTTTCCCGTCTTACGTTTCATCTCGGCAGATTTATCCGTTATTCCGGTTGGTATCCTCAATTTCGGTACCGCATCTTTAAAAAAGGAAATGCGATTTGGGTCGGAGAAAATCCGCACGATTATATCAGCATTCAAGGAAAGGGCGGAAAACTTTCGGGAGATATAATCCACTACAGTTTTCGAGATCTCACGCACCAGGTGAACACGATCAACCAGTTTTCTTCGATCGTCGCGATGACGAGACAACGAAAAGGAAAGCGGTTTTCCGTTCTTCGCACGATTTACAAACCTTTCTCCAAGTTTATCGAAACGTATTTTTTTAAATTCGGATTTTTGGACGGATTTCCGGGTTGGGTCATCGCGGTTTCCTCCGCTTATTCCACTTTTTTAAAAGACGCAAAACAATACGAGCTTGAGAAGAAGCTCATAGAAAGACCGTCTAACGTGAAAGAGGGTTATGGGAGTTAAGTCGTTTTTTAAAAGAATCCTTTCTTTCTTTCGCGGACGAAAGAAGAAACGGGGCCACGTCGACGAAACTCCTCCCGTGCGAGAAAGTTACGGATACAAACGCGAACTTTTTGAACTTCGGGAAAAAGCGGATCGTTTTTTCGTGACCCGTAAAAAAAGTTCGGGCGTCGTTCATGAAACGAAATATTATAAAATTCTTAAGAATGGTCCGAAGTTGTTTCGTCTCGAAGGAAAGGAAAAAGGCGGACGAGAATATTCTCTCGTCGTTTCGACCGGGAATTTTTTGAGTCTTCAGAACGAAAAAATTTCGGGTGTGGTATTCGTTCCGGAGGCGGAACTCAATCGAATTCTTTCCTACGAACACGCGGATCTGAAAAGTGTGTTCTCCCGTTTCCAACCCGAGGGAATCGAGGAGGATCTGAAAGTCTTGTACGGAGAATCGGGTTCTACGCAGGAATCTTGGAAGGACTTTTACAATTGGGAACCGATCTGGAAACAACAGGTTCTCATCCGCCTGAAGCCGAGTCTTCTTGCGATTCTTCTCGTATATATGGGCCCTGAATTCGAACAATTCTTCCAGTCCAATTCCACGAAGAGAATGAAAGCGATCGTTTCGGACGAATTGTATTTTTTAAACGTGAGCGGAAATCAAAAGGAGAATTCTCCTTATACGGAAAATCTTTCCCTTCAGGATTTTGAAAAAGCGAAGACGGAATTCTTTCGAGTATTGGAACAGATACGGAAAAAAAGAGGTATTACCTAAAATGGATATCAAAGAAATCGCTCTCGGTCAGATCCGAGATTCTATTTCCACCAAACAAAAATTAATCGATTCGATTTTGGAAGATATCACAAAAGCGGGCGAATTGGTTTCCAAAGTTTTGCAAGCGGGAAACACGGTTTTTTTATGCGGGAACGGAGGTTCCTCTTGCGACGCCTCCCATATAGCCGCGGAACTCGTTGTGCGTTATAAATCCGGAAACGAAAGAAAGGCGCTTCCCGCGATGTCATTTTCCGCGGACTCCGCGGTTTTGACCGCTTGTTCGAACGACTACGGTTATGAAGAAGTATTCTCTCGTCAAATCGAAGCCTTCGGAAGAAAAGGGGATTTGCTCATCGGTCTTTCCACGAGCGGAAATTCGAAGAACGTCCTTCTCGCGCTGGAAAAAGCAAAAAGCCGCGGAGTAAAAACCATATCGCTGTTAGGTGGAGACGGCGGTAAGATGAAAAATCTCGCTGACATCGATGTGATCGTTCCAAGCAAGGTCACCGCTCGGATCCAGGAATCGCATATTTTGATCGGACATATCCTCTGCAGCATTGTCGAATACAATCTTTTCAATTTAGAATAGTTCCTTTTCGTGAAGTCCCCCGTAATCGAAATTTCCAATCTAAAGGTTTCCACGCCGGGACATCATATTCTGAAAGGAATCGATTTTACCCTGAACTCCGGAGAAGTCCATTGTATCGTCGGGGAATCCGGAAGCGGAAAGTCAACCTTTGCCTCTTGTCTATTAGGGATGAGCGACAAGGAACTTTTTTTGAGATCGGATCGGTTTCAATTTTTGGGAATGGACGCCCGTTACTTTACGGAAAGGGAATGGATGCCGCTTCGTGGTAAAAAAATCGCACTCGTTCCTCAGAATCCGGTTTGGGGATTTCACCCGTATCGAAAGACCGGTTCTCAGATTCTCGAAGCATTCTCCTTAACCAACGGCGAATACGCGCAAAAGGAAAAAATTCTCCAACTTTTGGAATCGATTTATATCCACGATCCCAAACGCGCGTTCGACGGACTTCCAGGAAATCTTTCCGGAGGAGAAAGACAAAGGATTCTCATCCTACTTGCTGTGTATTCAGGAGCGGAAATCGTCGTCGCGGACGAACCAACCGCCGCTCTTGACTCGATCAGCGAAGCGGAGGCTCTGAGACTTCTTATGAAATTCCGAAAAGAAAGGGGTCTTTCGATCATTTTTATCACCCACGAAATCCCAATCGTGGAAGCGATAGCCGATACTATCAGTATCCTCTATCAAGGAGAATGGGCCGAGGTCGTTTCCCGCGGAAAATCCGGAGAATTGAATCCGAGTTCCGATTACGGAAAAAAACTGTTTGAACAGGGAAGCTGATCTAAGAAACTACTCGAGCGAACGATGGGTTATGCAGTCCTCCTAACACTGGTTTTATTTACCTTTCCGGTTTTTGCCCAAAAATCCCCATTTATAATGGAGGAAATCGACGCGTCCTCGTTTCCTTTCATTCAACTTTCGATCCGAGATAAAAAACAATTTCCCTTAGAAAGGGAAAACTTTCTCATCCGAGAATCCAGAGGTTCGGAGAGTCGAACGGTTCTCCGTCCCAAGGTCACCCGCAAAGAAGGATCCAGATCCGTTCATACGGTCTTTCTCGTTCAGTCAGGAACGAGCTTGGAGGAGAACAATTTCAACACGCGTCTTTTGCAAAAGATCGTTCAAGCGAGCGGAGACGAGGATCACTTTAGTTTTATCTTTTTTTCGGACGATCTCCTTGTGGTTGAAAAAGATCTAGATCGACAGACGGCTCTTCTGAAAGCGCGTGTTCCGGGCTCTCTCAGTAATTCCAACACGGGAGTGAATTTGGATCTTGTATTCCAAAAATTGAATACGATTTTGACGAGGGAATCCTATCTTGCGCTTTTGGTTTCGGATGGCGAATACAAACTTCCTCCCGGACTCAGACAGGGTTTGTCCACTTCCGGTCTTCCGATCCAGATTTTTGGGAAGAATAATTTTTCAAACCGAGAACTCGTCCGAATCTACGGCGGAGAATTGTTCGAGTTGGACGCACCCGATTCCGTTTCCCGTTTTTTGACGGACCTCGAATACTTTCACAAATATCCGGCCTTGGTCCAGTATGATTCTCCGTTTCAAAATGATTTTTGGAAAGGGGAAGGCGACTTCTTACGGGGTGATTGGGAATCGAGTCGAGGCGGAAAGTTCAATTACACTTACAAACCCGGCGCGATGAAACAGCTTCGATTCGTTTTTTTAAGTCCAGGAGTTTTTCTTCCCACGATCGGATTTTTACTCGTTCTTACTTTGATCGGTCTTTTACTTTTGTTCAAAAGGGAAAAGGAACCGGAAGAATCTTCTAAACCGTCCGATGGAGAGGCGGAACGTAGGTTCCACGCGAGAGGCGAAGAAAGAGAAGTCTATCAGAGAATGTACGGGGATCAGTTTCACACGTCGCCCTATGCAAATCCGGAAGGAGTTTACGTGGCTCGTTCCCTTCCCGTGAACGAATCCGAGTTCGAAGCGGCGGAAGCCTACGACCTCGCAACCCTGATTCAAAAGGAAGGGCGCACTCCTGGAAAACAAATTCCGATTCGGAAAGCGGAAACGACCTTGGGTGCGGGGGAATTGTCAGACGTTTTGGTCGCGGATCCGAACGTGAGTAAACTTCACGCAAGAATTCGAAAGATAAAGAATCGGTTCGTACTTTACGATCTCATCTCCGATTCGGGAACCTACCTCAACGGGAAAAAAGTTCTCAGGCCTCGGGTCTTATACGATTTCGACGAGATCAGTCTCGGCAAAACGGTTTTCGTTTTTCGAGCGAGATAGAATTTTCATTCTTCCAAATTCATTCCAGACCGCTTAGAATAGATCCGGGTAGACGAAAAGACCCGATTTCCCAACGATGGAAATACAGACGGATGCGCTCTTTCTCCTTCCGAGAAATCCATCCAATCCACTAATTCCGGAAGAATTTCTTTCGGGGAGACAGAATCCACAATGAAGACAATGTTCGAAAAAATCTGGGAAGACCATCTAGTCGGGGAACTGGATGGAGGCTCGTATATCATCTATATTGACCGTCACCTCATCCACGAAGTCACCAGTCCCCAGGCTTTTGAAGGAATCAAACTCGCGGGAAGAAAGGTGCGTCGTCCGGAAGCCACATTCGCTACGATGGATCATAACGTTTCCACAAGAACCAGAGACATGAGTCTCGCAGATCCGATCTCGGCGATCCAGATGCAAACTCTTAAAAAAAATTGCGACGAAAACGGAATCCGTCTCTACGACTTTCAAAATCCGGACCAGGGAATCATTCACGTAATCGCACCCGAAATGGGTCTGACTCATCCTGGGATGACGATCGTATGCGGAGATTCTCATACTTCGACGCACGGGGCTTTCGGTGCCCTTGCTTTCGGGATCGGAACTAGCGAAGTAGAGCACGTTCTTGCGACCCAAACCCTCGTTCAGAAAAGAGCCAAGACGATGGAAATTCGCGTGGATGGAAAACTTTCCGATAAGGTTACGGCAAAAGACATCATTCTTGCGATCATTGGTAAAATCGGAACCGCCGGTGCGACCGGTTATGTGATCGAATACCGAGGATCCGCGATCCAAGCGTTGAGCATGGAAGCGCGCATGACGATCTGCAATATGTCGATCGAAGCGGGTGCCAGAGCCGGGCTCATTGCACCGGACGAAACCACATTCAATTATATCAAAGGAAAAGACTTTGCGCCGAAAGGAGCTGAGTGGGACCTCGCGGTCAAAAAATGGAAACACTACGTTACCGACGAAGGCGCGAAGTTTGATACGACCGTAATTTTGCACGCGGACGAAATCGCGCCGATGGTGAGCTGGGGAACTTCTCCGAGCCAGGTGATTTCCGTAAAAGGTGTGATTCCGGATCCGAAGGACGCGACCGATCCCGTCGAAAAGATCGGAATTGAATCCGCGTTAAAATACATGGATTTGAAACCGGGACAAAAGATCGAAGAAGTTACGATCAATAAAGTTTTTATCGGATCCTGCACCAATTCAAGAATCGAAGATTTGAGAGCGGCGGCCGCAACGATCCAAGGCAAAAAAGTCTCCTCCAAAGTACAGGCGATTGTGGTCCCAGGATCGGGAAGAGTGAAACGTCAGGCGGAACAGGAAGGTCTGGATAAGATCTTTACCGGTGCCGGTTTTGAATGGAGAAATCCCGGTTGTTCGATGTGTCTCGCGATGAACGACGACGTTCTGGAACCGGGCGACAGATGCGCTTCCACCTCCAATCGTAACTTCGAAGGCCGACAAGGAAAGGGCGGTAGAACTCACCTCGTAGGCCCGGAGATGGCTGCAGCCGCGGCGATCGAAGGTCATTTCGTGGACATCCGAAACTGGAAATAAGGGAAAGAATTTAGAAATTATGAAAGCATTTACGACACTCAGCGGAATCGCGGCATTACTCGATCGACCGAACGTGGATACGGATCAGATCATACCGAAACAATTTTTGAGAAAGATCGAACGAACCGGTTTCGGAGTTCATCTTTTTCACGACTGGAGATATCTGGACGACGCGGGAACCAAACTCAATCCTGAATTCTCCTTAAACCAGGACCGTTATAAGGGCGCTATTATCTTAGTAACTAGGGACAACTTCGGTTGCGGATCCTCTCGAGAACACGCGCCTTGGGCCTTGGAAGACTACGGCTTTCGTTGTATCATCGCCCCTTCTTATGCGGATATCTTTTTCAACAACTGTTTTAAGAATGGAATGCTTCCCGTCGTTTTAAAATCCGAAGAAGTGGAAGAATTATTCCAAGCGGTGTCTTCCAACTCCGGCGCGAAAATTACGATCGATCTCGATAAACAAACCGTGACCGGTCCCACCGGAAAAGTTTACGCTTTCGAAGTGGATTCTTTCCGTAAATACTGTCTCTACAACGGACTGGACGATATCGGTCTCACACTCAAACACGAATCGAAAATCGGAGAGTTTGAAAAAAAACAGAAAGAAGTTGAACCTTGGTTGTACGCTATATAATTCTGCACAAATTATATGTTTGATGAAATCTCCCGTTCAATTGACGAGTTTGGAAACAGTTTCCTTGGCGCTCTGAATAACATTCAGAAATCGTTTGGACGGGAACTCAGCGTAGCAAAACCGGTAAAAGAAACGATCCTTCAGATGATCGGAAACACTCCGCTCATTCGTCTGAACCAGATCGGTTCTCATATTCCCAATGTGGAATTTTATCTCAAGGCGGAGTTCTGCAACCCAACGGGCTCGGTGAAGGACAGAACCGCTCTTTCCATGATTCTTTCTTCCGAAAGAAGAGGAGAATTGAAACCGGGCGGGCAGATCATTCAACCGGGTTACAATTCTACCGGACTCAGTCTCGCCTGGATCAGCACGATCCGTCAGTATAAGTTTCGTTGTTTGGTCGCAGGAGACACAGATCCTCAAAAAATCAAAGATCTTCAAACATTCGGAGCCCATGTCGAAATTCTTCCGGAAGCAAAAGGGAATTGGGACGAGGCTCTGTTAAAAAAAGCAAGAGAGATCAAAGAGAAAGAAAAAAACACCGTGATCTTAAACGAATACACGGACATGGCCAATACAAACGCACATTATCTTTTTACAGGCCCTGAAATCTGGAGAGACCTTGCAGGGAACGTCGACGCGTTCGTCGCAGGAGGAGGTTCCGGCGGAACACTTTCCGGAGCGGGACGTTTTTTAAAATCCAAGAAGTCTTCCATTCGAGTGATCATGGGAGTGAGTCAGAAATCCAGATTCATACGAAAGATGGTTCAGAACGAAACCTCGATTCATCTGCCTGAGTCGTTTGATCCGAAGATCGTGGACGAATACGTAGGAGTGGACCGGGAACAAGCGCTTCTCTATCAATCCGATCTCTATCAGAAAGAGGGAATTTTTGCGGGAACGACTACGGGAACGACTCTCGCGAGTGCGATTCGATTTGCGGAAAGCCTTCCAACAAGGGACGATCAAAAATCTCAGGTCTACAGAATCGTAGTCCTTTCTCCGGACCGGTTTTGAAGGAACAAAAATTTTCCGATTCTCTCGAAGAATTGGAAGCCGTTCGCAAAGAACTCGAACGGGAAAAAAGAGAAGAGGAAAATCTTTTTTCCAAAGACTGGCTTTCGCGTTCCATACAAGATCGAATCCGGCTCGGCATCACGTTATACCCTCTTATCTACGAGGAACAATCCATCGGCCGAGACGGAAGTTGGATTCTTACCTTTCGTTTTCCCGAACAAGAAGAATATCCTTCCAAGTTTCAATCCGGAGCTCCGATTCAGATCGGAAAAGAAGAAGAGAAGACCCGAGCTATAATCGTTTCCCTTCATAAGGAAAGAATTCGAATCGCGATCGACGAGGTTCCGGAATGGTCCGAAGAAGGAAAATGCCACATTGATCTTTTACCGGATGAAACTTCCTATAAGGAAATGTTTCGCGCGCTCGATTCGATTTCCGAAGCCAAGAAGGGAAGTCGATCGTATGTCAATCGAGAACTTCTTTTAGGATACGGAAAACCCGATAAGATTTCCATCCGGGAGAACGATCGAAATCGCGTATGGGAAAGGATGGATTCCCGATTGAACGATTCCCAAAAGAATGCGGTGTTACACTCGGTTCTTTCCGAGGACGTTTCGATCATACACGGTCCTCCCGGAACCGGAAAAACCACCACGTTATCCGAAATCGTGAGTCAGTTAGTCTTCGAAGAAAGAAAGGTTCTGGTTTCTGCGCCGACTCATTCCGCTTGCGATCTTTTGGTGGAATCCGTTTCCGAAAGGGGAATTTCCGTATTGAGACTGGGGCATCCTGCGAGAGTTTCCGAAACGGCTCTTCAATCCACGTTGGACTATAAGTTGTTTCATCATCCGGACGGAAAATTGTTAAGCGAATACAGAAGGGAAGTCGTCGAGTTATCCAAACAAGCCAAGAAATACAAAAGAAATTTCGGTGAAAAAGAAAGGGAAGAGAGAAGGTCCTTGTTCCAAGAAGTCAAAGAACTCAAAAAAACGATTCGAACGATAGAAGCCGGTCTGATAGACAGTTTGATTTCCTCTCATCCTGTAGTCGTTTCCACGCCCGTCGCGGCGGCCAAGGGAGTTTTGGAAGGAAGAAACTTCGATTATTGCGTGTTAGACGAATGCTCCCAGGCGCTCGAACCTTCTTCGTGGATTCCGATTTTGAAATCGGATCGTGTGATTCTTGCGGGAGATCACAAACAGTTACCGCCGACTTTGTTCTCGGAAAAAAATGCGTTGGAAGTTACCTTGTTTGAGAAAGCCGCAGAAAGACTCGCTGCGTCGGGACGCGTTTTTCTTCTTGATACCCAGTATCGAATGAAGGATGAGATCGCGGAGTTTTCGTCGAAAGAATTTTATTCGAATCTTTTGAAATCGGGTCGTCCGTTGGAAGAAAGAGCTTCGAATTTTTCGGACGATTTTCCGTTTCCCCATTCTTTTCAATGGATCGATACGGCGGGGACGGACACGGAAGAGGTCGCAGTGGATGATAGTTTGACAAATCCGTTCGAAGCCGATTTACAGATTCGGATCTGTGTTTTGTTAAGCGAACAAGGTTGGAAAGAAGAAGATATCACGATACTTTCTCCATATCGAGCGCAGGTTCGATTGATTTCCGAAAAACTCAAAGAAACAAATCTTACAAAGATCAGAGTGTCCACCATCGATTCTTTTCAGGGAAGGGAGAATCGTTGTATTCTATTGGGATTTGTCCGTTCCAATGACGAAGGAAAATCCGGATTTTTAAAGGAATCGAGAAGGATCAACGTCGGAATGACGAGGGCTAAGGATTTATTGCTTTGTATCGGCGATAGTTCCACTCTTTCTTCGGATCCGTTCTTATCCAAACTCATTCGGTTTGCGGAAGAGAAGGAAGTTTTTCGAACCGCTTGGGAATTTTTATGATCTGTTAGGGAATGGATCCGAGGTTCCACCGAAGGATCGAAAGGAAGATAAAGCCCCAGATAAAACAGAAGGGGATGGATCGCAAATCATTTTGACAATAGGAACTCGTTTCGATTTCAAGCGGTTTTTTTTCGATGATATTTTGTCGTAACAAATAAAGAAGATCAAAATAGTGATTTAAAAAACAAGAGTGATTCTTCCGACAAAGTAATCGAAAGAGAATTGTGTTTGGAAGTATGCGCTTTTTATGATATGCGGAAGTCCGATTCATTCCCGCCACCGGAACTCAATGATTCGCTCCCTATACGTCCGCTCATCACCCCTCCACCCAAGATCAGGGTGGGGCGCGCGATTCTCACGGAAAAGCCGTCGGAGTTCCAACGCAATTTTATATAAACAATTGCAAGAAATTAAGAATGCTTTTAACAAGGAACAAGCGTCTAAATTTGAATTCGCAGTGTATTACCACTTCAAGATATTCTTAAGTACGAAGAATCCTATAAAAAATAAAAATAGACTCGGAAGGCCGTGTGAAAAGAAAATATGATACGAAGACTGATCGCCGCAAACAAATTTCAGACAAAAGTTTGCAAGAGCCAGGCTAAAAACCGAGAGAACGGCAGAGCTCAAAATCGGATTTCCCGGATTTCCTTTTTTTAAAAGAGAAAATCCGCTTCCGCACAGTAGAATACTGGAAAGAAATATAATCGCGGAACAACGTCCTATGTGGTGGCTGAATTCATGACCCGAGATCAAATCCCAACCGTACAAACCGGAGGAATATAAAATCCAGACGAGACCGAATAAGATAGGAAGTTTAGAGGTTTTCGAAAAAGATTCCTCCGGAAATCTCAATCGAGAAAGAACCCAAAATGAAATCGCTCCGACGATTGCAATCCAGAGAAAATCAGGAAACAAAGTTGGAATGTGAATTAACGGAGCCGTGATCGGGTAAAACGATAAACAGAATAATATGAAACCGATCGAAAATAGAGGGATTAAAAATAAAAGATTTCCCCATATATTCTCTCTGGAAGGAGGTTCGGTCCCCAGTTTTCGGATTAGCGATTCGGTTTTCTCTTCTTTACTCAACATATTCTAAGTTATAATATTGGAAATTTTCCAATTTTAAAGAATGGTTGGACAATAATTTCTTCCTGCCTCAAGCTGGAAGGAAATTAGGTTCAACTGTTTCTATATTCGAAGGTTCCAAGTAGTTAGTTACATGTCAGCTAAAAAAGAAATCTGGGAAGAATGTGCAATTCTCCTCTCGAAAGCGAGAGAGGGAGATCAAACTTCCTATGAAAAATTTCTTAGACTCGTAACGGGTGTCCTTCGCTCTTATCTGATTCCGCGCATCAACAATGCGGAGGATCGAGAAGATCTCGTCCAAGAAATATTAATCGGACTTCATAAAGCTCGGGATTCTTACCGCGCGGAACGTCATCCGGCGCCTTGGGTTTTTGCGATCGCAAGGTATAAAACCATCGATTATCTTCGGAAAAGAAAGGTCGGAGACCGTTATTTTACCACCGAAAATCTGGAATTTTTTGCGTCTCCGGAACCGATGGAGGAAGAAGAACCGGAGAAGGCGAGGGAGATTCTTCGGGAATGGCTGACCGTTTTGGATGAAAGACAAAAACAGATTCTTACTCATCTCAAACTCGACGGAATGAGCGTCCGCGAAGTTTCCCAAAAGACCGGACTTTCCGAATCCAATATCAAGGTGATCACTCATCGTGCCGTTCAGAAGATTCGAAAGCATTTTTCCCTGGATATCTGACAAAACTGCAATCAAACAAGTCCAAGGAATAGCATGTCTTCCCAATCTTCCCAAGGCATTCGTGTAGAATTTTTGGATTCTATCTCTTCGATTCCCAAGGAAGAATGGGACTCGATTTCCGATCCAAAAAATCCGTTTTTAGAATACGGCTTCTTACGTTCTCTGGAAGTCTCTCGTTGTATCGGTGAGAATACTTCTTGGCTTCAGCGATATTGCGTTCTAAGGAAAGACGGACGCTTTGCGGCGGTCATTCCTCTCTTTCTTAAATTCGATTCTTACGGAGAATATATCTTCGATTTTCAATGGGCTCAATTTTTTGCACAATCGGGTCTGAATTATTATCCGAAGGGTCTTGTTGCGATTCCGTTTACCCCGGCCAACGGCAAAAGAATCCTTTATTCAAAAGAGATGCGCCTAGAAGAAGTTTGTTCTTATATGATTCCGGAACTCCTTCGCTTTTCACAAGAGGAGGGTCTTTCCGGAGTTCACTTTCTTTTTTTAGAAAAGGAAGAATCGGAAGCTCTTGAGAAGTACGGTTTTGCGACTCGGCTTTCGCATCAATTTCATTGGATGAACCCCGGTTACGAAAGTTTTGAGGATTATCTCGGTGCGATGAAATCCAAGAAAAGGATGCAGATCAAACGGGAACGGGAAATCGTTCGCAGCTACGGTCTTGAGATTCGAATCTTAGAAGGAGATCGGATATCCAAATCGGATATGGATTCGATCTGGAGTTTTTACGAGGACACACATTCCAGAAAATGGGGCTCCGCTTATCTCAATCGGAAATTTTTCGATTCCGCCTTCGAACTCTTTCGAGACAAGATGGTGCTCGTGATCGCTTTCAGAAACGGGACCCCGATCGCCGGAACGTTCAATCTCCGCAAAGGTGAATTCTTATACGGAAGATACTGGGGTTGCGTCGAATACCATTCTCATCTTCATTTTGAATGTTGTTTTTATCAATTGATCGATTATGCCATCCGTGAGAAAATAAAAGTTTTCGAGGCAGGCGCGCAGGGAGAGCATAAGTTTCTAAGAGGTTTCCCGGCGATGACGACTTATAGTTCTCATCTGATTTTTCATCCCGCAGCGAGAAATGCGATTGAACGTTTTTTAAAAGAAGAAAGACTGCACATGCAGGAAATGATTCAAGAAACCAACGAACACTCTCCGCTCAAGGAATTATCGAGCGAAACATTCTTCCGAGACAATGCGATCGCGGATAAGGGAAGTCGAGATCCATGAGCGAGATCTTTCGATTTGATACGGAAGAACAGACTTTGACCAAGGAGAAGGTCAAGCTCAAACGTCCTTCCAAATACAGGGTGATCATACTCAACGACGATTTCACGCCGATGGAATTCGTAGTTTGGATACTACAAGTGGTCTTTCACAGAACAAGAGCAGAAAGCGAACAGATCATGTTAAAAGCGCATATCACGGGAAAAGCGTTATGCGGCGTTTACTCGCACGACGTGGCGAGAACCAAGGTCATACAAGTTCAGCAGTTGGCGGAACAACACGGATACCCGCTTCATTGTACGATGGAAGTGGAGGAAGGAGAAGAAGAATCATGATTCTTACCGAAGAAATGGAACGAACTTTAAAAAAGGCTTGGGAAGAAGCTAAACAAAGAAGAAACGAATTTATCACGCTCGAACACATTCTTCTCGCGCTTACTTACGACACGGTCGGAAAAGAGGTTTTGGAAGCCTGCGGCGCCGATATCGAAAAGTTGAGAAAGGATCTAAGTCATTATCTCGACAGCGAACTCGAATCCTTTCCGGAAACCTCCGGAGAAGTGGATCCGATCTACACGATCGGAGTGCAGCACGTTCTGCAGCTCGCCGAATTTCATGTTCAATCGACTCGCAATAAAAAAATGGACGGGGGGGACGTTCTCGCAGCCTTATTCCGGGAAGATCAATCCAACGCGGTTTATTTTCTCGGATCGCAGGATATTTCCAGATTGGATATCGTTCGCTACATCTCTCACGGAATCCGAAAGGACAATCAAAACAGAGAAAAGGAAACTCTGGGTGAAGAAGGCGAAAAAGTCTCAGATCCTCTCAAAGCATTTTGCGTGGATCTTACGGCAAAAGCAAGAGAAGGAAAACTCGATCCGATGATAGGAAGGGCGGACGAACTCGATCGGACGATCCACATTCTTTGCAGAAGAAGAAAGAACAACCCCATCTTTGTGGGAGAAGCCGGGGTCGGTAAGACTTCGATCGTCGAAGGTCTCGCGCAGATGGTCGTGGATGGAAAGGTTCCGGAACCTTTGAAGAATTTGAAAGTATATTCTCTGGACATGGGGCTTTTACTCGCTGGAACCAAGTTTCGAGGAGAATTCGAAGAAAGACTCAAAAACGTAGTCACGCAAATCACCGCGCAAGACGATCACGTTCTTTTCATAGACGAGATCCATACGATCATCGGAGCCGGCGCTGTTTCGGGCGGATCTTTGGACGCTTCCAATCTTCTCAAGCCGGCGCTTTCAAGCGGTGAGCTCCGTTGTATCGGAACCACGACTTACAAGGAATACAAAACTATATTCGAAAAAGATCATGCACTTTCCAGGAGATTCCAAAAAGTGGAAGTGGGAGAACCTTCGATCCCGGAAACGGTCGAGATCTTAAAAGGACTTTTGGGAAAATACGAATCCTTTCACCAAGTGAAGTATTCGGCCTCCGCGGTGGAACAGGCGGCCGAGTTGTCCGCCCGTTATATTCTGGATCGAAAACTTCCGGACAAAGCGATCGATCTTTTGGACGAGGCGGGAGCCCGCGTTCGTCTCCGAGAAAGCGGCAAAAAAACGGTTACGGTTAGGGAAATCGAAGAGCTCGTTTCGAAAATCGCAAAAGTTCCTTCCGTTACCGTCAAAGCCGACGATCGTGAAAAACTCAAAAACCTGGACGAAGAATTAAAAGCCAAGATCTACGGACAGAATTCCGCGATCGATCAACTTGTACAATCGATTCGACTTTCTAGGAGCGGTCTTTCCGAACCGGGAAAACCTGTGGGAAGTTTTCTCTTTGCCGGTCCGACCGGTGTCGGCAAAACCGAGTTGACCCGGAAACTCGCGGAGATTTTAGGAGTGGAGCTCATTCGATTTGATATGAGCGAATACATGGAAAAACATACGGTTTCCCGTTTGATCGGATCTCCTCCCGGTTACGTGGGGTTCGAGCAGGGCGGACAACTTACGGACGCTGTGCATCGAAATCCGCACTGTGTTCTTTTGCTCGACGAGATCGAAAAAGCTCATGAAGACATTTATAATATTCTTCTTCAAATCATGGATCACGCGACTCTTACGGACAACAACGGAAGAAAATCGGATTTCCGTCAGGTGATTCTTGTGATGACTACGAACACCGGCGCCCGGGAGCGTTCCACAAATCCTGTCGGCTTTGGGAACGATCTTTTGGAAGACCGAAGTCTCAAGGCGATCGAAAAACAATTTTCTCCCGAGTTCAGAAATCGTCTCACCGCCGTGATCGAGTTCTCTTCTCTGAGCCAGGAAAATGTAACCAAAGTAGTTGCAAAACAGCTTGCTCTTTTGCAAGAGCGCTTGAATTCTAAACAAATTGAACTAGAGTTTCAGGATGATGTACTCGACTATATCGCACAAAAAGCATACACGCCGGAGTTCGGAGCGAGACCCGTTCAGAGATGGATCGACGCTCATATCTCGAAAAGAATCTCGGAAGAAATTCTTTTTGGCGAACTCAAGTCCGGCGGAAAAGCCAAACTGAGCGCCGGAAAAGAGGGAATCGATATGGAATTCTCTCACGGCAAAAAATCCTGACTTACAAATTTCTCCGGGATCCGATGAAACAAAAATACGCACGTATCATACTGATACTTTTCCTTTTTTCGTGTAAGGACATACCTCTTTCGATAGAAGGTAAAAAGGTTTCGACCGACTTACTAGTTACTCCTTCTAATCAAAGAAAACATACCGATTATTTCAGCGAGAGTAAGAATCTGATGATCGCCTCCGATTCGCCCGAAGCTACCTCGGCCGGAGTTGAGATCGGTAAGTTGGGCGGGAACGTTGTGGACGTCGTGGTTGCTACTTCCTTTGCGATTTCCGTCACAAGACCTCATTCGACCGGCTTGGGCGGAGGCGGGTTTCTCGTTCTGTATCTAAATGAATTCCCAGAGCCCATCGCCTTTGACTTTCGTGAAAGAGCTCCTATAGCTGCGTCCCGCAATATGTACAAACGGAAACCGAAGGAAGATTCTCTTTTTGGATTTCGCGCAGTCGGTGTTCCGGGTAACGTTGCGGGTTTGATTCAGATTCACAAACGATACGGAAAACTTTCTCTGAAGACCGTCGTCGCACCTGCGATTCGTTTGGCGGAGAACGGGTTTCCTGTTTATCCGGATTTATTTTCGGCGATTCAGAAATCATCGAAAGACATGGACGATGAAATGAAAGGAATCTTTCTTCCGAAAGGGAAAGTTCCGGAAGTCGGTTCCCTACTCGTTCAAAAAGACCTTGCAAATACTCTAAAGTTGATTTCCGAAACCGGAGAAAGGGAATTCTATCAAGGAAAGATAGCGGATTCGATTGTAAGCTCTATGAAAAGGAACGGCGGTCTCATCACTTCACAGGATCTGAAAAATTTCCGCGTGATCGAAGAGAAAACGCTTAAATCGACTTACAGAGATTATACGATCTATACGATGCCTCCTCCTTCTTCGGGAGTTCATCTCCTTACGATGTTGTCTATGATTGAAACCAAATCGCTAAAAGAATTGTATGATAAGGACGCCGCCGCGTACTATCATTTTCTCGCGGAAGCAATGCGCCGTGGATACGCCGATCGTGCGATTTTAGGAGGCGATCCGAAGTTTACGAAAATTCCGATCGATCGACTTCTTTCCAAAAAATACGCGGAGGAAAAGATCTCGAACTTTGATCCGAAAGCCGCCTCGAGCAGCTCTTCCTTTTTGAAAGAGTTAAACTTTGGCGTGGAATCTCCTCAGACAACTCATATATCCGTAATGGATCGGGACGGAAACTCGGTTTCAACAACTCAGTCCATCAACTTTCGATTCGGGGCTTCCGTTGTAGTTCCCGGTTACGGAATCGTATTGAACGACACGATGGACGATTTCAGTCGCGCCCCCGGAGAACCGAACGTCTACGGTTTGATCGGCGCGGAAGCGAATTCGATTCTTCCTAAGAAAACTCCTTTGAGCAGTATGTCTCCGACTCTTGTGTTTAAGGATAAGGAACCGTTTTTAGCGACGGGGGCTCCGGGAGGTTCTTATATTGTGAATGCGGTTTTACAATCCTTGATTTATAATCTTGATTTTAAACTGACGTTGTATGAATCCGTTGCGCGTGGAAGGGTGCATCATCAATTTTTTCCGGACGCGGTATTTATCGAGAAGTCGGTGAACGAAAGAAACGTTTTCGACGGTCTTTCGGTTCGAAAACACGATATTAGGATCGCACCGAACTTTGCAAAACTTTTCTCGGTCAAAAGAGAGAACGGAATGCTCTACGGAGCTTGCGATCCACGTGGAGAAGGGGCCACAGGCGGACTTTGAAAACAAAAGAATTTACTCAATCCAAGATAGACCAGGTTTCTCTCGAAATTCTCCTTCGACACGCCGTAAAAGCAAAGCACGGATTGGAGAAGGAAAGTATGAGGGTCAATCCGGACGGAACTCTCGCAAGAACTCCGCATCCGGAACATCTAGGCTCAAGTCTGACGAACCATTATATCAAAACCGACTTCGCGGAGCCTCAGCTCGAATACGCGACGCATCCCCGTCCTCGAATCGAAGCGAATATTAGAGAATTACAAGATTTGCATATATATACGATTCGAAAATTGAACAACGAATTGATCTGGCCTTTCAGTATGCCTCCGATTCTTCCCGAGGACGAAAATGAAATCCCTCTGGGTCAGTATGGAAGTTCCGCGTCCGGAAAGTGGAAGACGGTATATCGTCACGGGTTGGGGCTTCGTTACGGAAGAAGAATGCAGACCATCTCAGGCGTTCACTACAATTTTTCGTTTTCAAACGTTTTCTTGAGACAATTTTTAGGAAAAGACGTTTCCAATTTTTCAAAAGAGGAAATTTCCTCTTTGTATCTTCACGTTATCCGAAACTTTATGAGAAGGGTTCATTATTTGACCTATCTCACCGGATCCTCCTCCGTTTTTGATTCTACCTTTCTTCCGAACCCGGGAAATCTCCGATTCGAAAAACATAAGGATTTTACTTTGTATTCTCCTCACGCGACCTCTCTTCGGATGAGTGAAATCGGTTATACGAGTAAGGTTCAGGATACATTAGGAATTCATTATAATTCTTTGGCGGAATACGTGGATCGTATGTGTTACGCGGTTCATACGCCTTATGAAAAGTATGTTCCTTTTTCGAATAATGAAAACGCGCAGCTCAATCCGAATTATCTTCAGATCGAGAACGAATTCTATTCTCCGGTGCGTCCGAAACAAGTTCCAAAGGGGGACGAAAGACCGCTCGACGCCCTCCTGAGAAGAGGAATTGAATACATAGAAATCCGTTCCTTGGACATCGATCCATATTCTCCGCTGGGGGTTTGCAGACACAATCTTGCGTTTACACAATTGATTCTTCTGGATTCCCTTTTAAGTCCGTCGCCTTCGATCGATTCGGAGGAAAATGAAATTCAAAAAGAAAATCTAAACAAGGTGATCTGGGAAGGAAGAAATCCGGAGCTCAAAATCAAAGTCGGAAATTCTGAAAAAAACTTTCAGCAAACCGGAGCGGAATATTCGGAATCTCTAAGGCACTTTGCCAAAATTTTGGATCTTCACACGGGAAGAAAAACGTACCAGGAATCGATCGACTTTCAGATTAAAAAATGGAAACATCCTGAAAAAACTCCTTCGGGGAAATTGTTATGCGAAATCCTAAGACGTGGAATCGAATTTAGGGACAAAGGAATGGAACTCGCAAGAGAAAATCGCAGGGCTCTTTCCTATATGGAATATTCTCCTGGAACTCTGATGAAGATCGAAAAGGAATCGCAACGGTCTTTTCAGGAAAAGGAACAGTTGGAAAAAGAAGAATCTCAAACCCATTATCCCACGATCAAATTATGCAATCATTGAAATTAGAATCGGGCGAATTCATTTCTCCCGAGATATTTACACTCAAGGATTTCGAAGACCTTGAAATTTCCACTCAGATCGTAATCCGCGACGCGCTCAATCGCGGTCTTGAGGTTCAAATTTTGGATCGTAAGAATCATTTTCTTCGATTGAAAAATTCTTCCGGTCACGTTCAGTATGTGAAGGAAGCCTCGAAAACCGCACTCGATTCTTACATGACATTTCTTGTGATGGAGAATAAAACGATTTCAAAAATCGTAATGGATGAGGCTGGACTTCTGGTACCGGCGGGAGATAGTTTCGGCGAACCGGAGCCGGCGCTTTCCTTTTGGGAAACGCATAAGGAAAAAAAAATGGTGGTAAAACCTGTGACCACCAATTTCGGAATCGGCATCACGATCCTTCTTCCGAATGCCACCGCGGACGACGCTAAAAAAGCCGTCAAAATCGCTTTCAATCATTCCGAATCGGTGATCGTAGAAGAGTTTGCCGAAGGCAATGAATACCGCTTTTTAGTGATCGGAGAAGAAACCGTCGCCGTTTGTAATCGTATTCCGGCTAACGTGACCGGGGACGGAGAGCATACGATCGAAGAACTCGTTGCGCAAAAAAACGAAGATCCGAGACGCGGGGTCGGGCACGTTACTCCGCTTGAGAAAATTCAGCTCGGTGATACCGAAGTCGATGTCCTGGAACAATCGCGCTTCTCAAAGGATTCGATTCCAAAAAGAGGGCAGAAGGTTTTTCTTAGAAAAAATTCCAATATCAGCACCGGAGGAGATTCGATCGACGTCACCGATTTGGCGGATTCTTATTATAAAGAATTGGCTGTGAAGGCGGCCAAATCGGTAGGAGCTAAGATCTGCGGAGTCGATATCATTCTGAAGGACTTGGAAAGGAAAGGGGACTATCGAATTTTAGAATTGAACTTCAACCCCGTTTTGTACATTCACAATTATCCTTACGAAGGTAAAAACAGGGATGTTGGAAATAAGATCTTAACTTTGTTGGGTTTTTAAGAGGCCTTCTTTTGTTTTACATAGGTTACGATGTCTCTGGATTCATACATCTGAATAGAACCGTCGACTAAAAAAGGAACCTGACTCTTTCCTCCGAGACGAACCACTTCTTCACGGCCGGGAGTTCCCCGGCTCGCTTCCACGAGTTCATAATCTTTTCCCTGGACGAGTCCCATCTTCGAAAATTCTTCTCGAACATAGGCGCAATAAGGGCAGCCAAGAAAGTGATAGAGTTTCATCACGCGGGAATCGTTCCGACTTTTTTCTGAAGATCGCCGGACTTCGCCATCTCGACTACGATGTCGTGACCGCCGATAAATTCTCCGTTTACATAGAGCTGAGGAATGGTCGGCCAATTTGCGAAGTCCTTGATTCCCTGACGGATGACCTCGTCGGACAAAACGTTGAAGGAACCGTATTGAATTCCTAAACTTCTGAGAACGTTTGCTACTCCCGCCGAAAAGCCGCACATAGGCGCATCCGGAGTTCCTTTCATAAAAAGGAAAACCTTGTCCGAGCCTACCAATTCTTCTATCTTCTGTTTTACCGCGTCGTTCATTCTTGTGTCCTCGTTTCCAGTGCAAGCGCGTGCACTTCTTGTTTTAGTTCTTCTTTTAGAGTTTCATAGACCATTCTATGCTGTTCTAAAATGGATTTACCTTCAAATCCTTTGTAAATCACAACTGCCTTGATATGTACTCCGTCCTTATAAGGATCGAGTATCGTTACCTTAGAATCCGGAAGACCGGATTCTATTTTACTTTTTATTTCATCGATTGTCATCGTTCTTTCTTTAGACCGGATCTCGTCGTCCGTTCGATTTCTGAGATCTCAGATTTAGCATTTTCGATCCCGTTTTTGTTACAATCCGAATTTACTCGTTTTCTCCGGTTTCGAGTACGATCGCGTGAAGTCCGCGATCGATCCAGGGTTTTAGAATGGAATACACGACCCTGTGTTGTTCCACCTTGGATTTGCCGGAAAAAGCCGAAGAGATTAGAACGATTCTGATATGAGTTCCTTCCTTCTTGTTTTCAGGGTTTCCCGTATGACCCGAGTGCTCTTCGCTGAAATCGACAACCTCCAATCGGGATGGTTGCAATTCCTGGAGTAATCTTTGTTTGATATCTTCTTGAATACTCATGTGTTTGTGGAATCAGTTTCTGATTCCGCTTCCTCTTTTGAGTAAAATTACGGAAAGCACGTAGAGAGCGAGAGTCGAGACCGAAATCATCAGAAGCGCGAACCCTGGATGGATATCGCTGACTCCTAAAAAGCCGAATCGAAACGCGTTCACCATATAAAGAATCGGATTGAGTTTCGAAACGTTTTGCCAAAAAGGAGGGAGCATCTGTATCGAATAAAAAACTCCCCCTAGATAAGTTAGCGGGGTGAGAATGAATGTTGGAATGATCGTCACGTCGTCGAATTTTTTTGCAAAGAGGGCGTTTAAAAAACCTCCCAAGGAGAAGAGAAGGGAACTCAAAATCACCGTCGTCATCAGCATTGGAAAATTATGAACTTCTAATTTTGTAAAAAATAGAGAAATCGCGATCACGAGAATTCCGACAAGAATACCTCGAATAACTCCCCCGATCGTATAACCGAGCACGATCAGGGACGGCGGAGTCGGTGAGACGAGAAGTTCTTCAATGTTCTTTTGAAACTTGGCTCCGAAAAAGGAGGAGACGACGTTGTTATACGAATTGATGATCACGGACATCATCACGAGACCCGGAACGATGAACTGGATATACGTGTGATTTCCGATGTTTCCGATTTGAGAACCGACTAACTTACCGAAGATGATAAAATAGAGCGTGATCGTAATTCCCGGAGGGATGAGAGTTTGGATCCAGATTCTCAAGATTCGTACGGTCTCTTTGATGACGATCGTTTTGAATGCGTTGTATTTTTCGGTGAGGGTCATAGTTTTTTCTCCACCAGTTTGAGGAAGAGTTCTTCTAATCGGTTCGATTTGTTTCTCATGCTGCTGATTTTGATTCCGTTCTGATCGAGAAGTTTGAAAAGATCGTTCAAGGACGCGTCTTGGAAGACGGAAACCTCCAAAGTGGAGTTGTCTATCTGTTTGATTTCGATGCCTGGCGCGCTGCGATGAGAATTGAGATTACCCGTAAAATCCAAAATGAATGTTTCCTGATCCAGTTTTTGTAGGAGGTCCTTCATCGAAGTGTTCTCAACGATTTTTCCCTGGTCGATGATCGCGATGTTTCTGCAAAGACTTTCGGCTTCTTCCAGATAATGAGTCGTTAAGATGACCGTAATTCCCGAGGCGTTCAACTTCTGGAGATATTCCCAAAGAGAACGTCTGAGTTCTATGTCCACTCCGGCGGTCGGTTCGTCCAAGATGAGAATTTTCGGATTGTGAATCAGAGCCCGAGCGATCATCAATCTTCGTTTCATTCCTCCGGAAAGTCGACCGGCGGTTTCCTTACGTTTTTCATAGAGTCCGAGTTGGGCCAAATAACCTTCGGCGCGTTCGGCGGCCAACTTACGATCCAAACCGTAATAACCGCCTTGATTGACCACGATCTGATCCACTCTTTCGAAGATATTGAAGTTGAACTCCTGAGGAACGACTCCGATGTACGATTTCGCTTTTGCCAAATCGACGTCGATATCCGCGTCAAAGATCTGAACTTTTCCCGATGTTTTGTTCACTAAGGAACTCAGAATTCCGATCGTAGTCGATTTTCCCGCTCCGTTCGGACCGAGTAGAGCAAAAAAATCCCCGCTTTCCACGTTTAAACTGATTCCTTTGAGGGCCGTAACTCCGCCGGAATAGGTTTTGACTAAGTTCTCAATTTGCAGCGCAAATTTCATATTTTTTCTTTGGTTCCCGTCGTTTCTAATGTTTGAAGAATTTCATTCGCCTTTCTTGCCGCGTTACGCGCGATCTCGGGTAACGCGGGATGGATGTAGATCATTTTTAGAAGGTCGTCGACGGTTCCGTTCATCGTAATCAGAAGGACGAAAAGGTGAATCACGTTCGAAGCCTCGTCCCCGATCGCGTGGGCTCCCAAAACTTTTCTAGTTTTTTTCTCCACAAGAATTTTGATAAAACCCGAGTCGGAAAGCCGAGCCATTCCGGTCGCGCTCGAACCGTATGGATTTTTCGCTGCGATATAATCGATTCCTAATGTTTTGAGTTCCTCTTCGGTTTTGCCGACTTTGGCAACTTGCGGGTGAGTAAAAACCGCGTGCGGGACCGGAGGATATTCGATCGGCGTTCTTTTCTTTTCCTGATAGAGAGTTCGAAAGAGGAATTCGCCTTCGAAGTTGACCGAATGTCTGTAAAAATATCTTCCGATGATATCTCCGAGCGCGTAAACTCCCGGAGCGGTCGTTTCGAGATATTCGTTTACTTGAATATATCCGTCTTTGTCGGTTTTAATTTTCGTGTTGGAAAGTCCGAGCAGATCGGAATTCGGCCGAATTCCGGTTGCGACGAGTAAGGCCTCCGATTCCAAAGCGGTTTGCTTTCCGTCGACGATAACGTCCAAATAAAACCGATTCTCCTTATATTCTATCTTTTGAATGTTGCAATGAAGTAATACGTTTTGTTCTTTTGAGAAAACCCGTTCGAATTCGTCTACGACGTCTCCGTCTTCGTTTTTGATCATCCTGTTGCGAACCAAAAAAGCGACTTCGGAGCCGAACGCAGAATAGGCGAAACCCAATTCCAAGGCGATAAATCCCCCGCCGACGACGGCGAGTGATTTTGGGAGTTCCGTTCTCCGCAGGGCTTCGCGACTTGTCATATAAGGAGTTCCTTCCAAACCCGGTATGTCCGGGATCGAGGGTCTCGCGCCGGCTGCGATAAAAATTCTTTCCGCGGTCAATTCTTCCCCGTTAACACGGATTACACGATCGGAAACGAATTGTGCGACCCCGTGTATATAATCGATGTTAGGGTTTTTTTCATAAGCCGGAAGAATCGAGGCGGATTCCTCATCCACCGTTCTGGAAACTCTTTCCACGAGAGCTTTGAAATCGACGATCGGTTTTTTCGGAAACGAAATCTGAAACTTTTCGGAGTGTTTTACAAGGGTTAAAATTTCAGCGGGATAAATCAACATCTTGGACGGAATACAACCTCGATTGAGACACGTTCCGCCGGGAGTTTCCTTTTCGATCACTGCGACTTTGTAGCCGAGCTTGGAAGGAGGGGTTACCAACTTGGTTCCGCCTCCGGTTCCGATTACGATGATATCATATTGTTTCATAAGACTTAATCCGATCGGGAATTGGAGATCGTCGAGATTCTATCTTCGATTCTTTTTTTGAACCCGGTTCAAAAATCAAGACCCAAGGTTTGAGACCGGAAAAATTTTCTGATCCAAAAAAGAACCGTCCTGGTTACAGATTCTTCAGGGTAGGGTTTTCCGGCAAACGATTTCCGAATCTTTTTACCAATGATCCCGCAGAGAACGCAGAGAAACAAAGACGGATTTCGGATCGTTTTTTGTAACGTGGAGAGTCGACTTCTTTCGGAGATTTTCGAGCAAATCTTTTGATGGACGATCGCACTGAAGGAACGTATTGATCTTCTTTTCTTTTCCGAGAGTGGTCGTCAGAAATTCCACGTCCTTTTGCAGGCGATCGGATTCTTTCAATGTATCGATTGCGTATTGATTGGATGGATCTAAGGAAAGAGTAAACTTTAAATTCGATTCCAAATAATCGTGTCCCGGATAAAGGACGATTTCGTTTTCCAGTGGATAGATTTGTTCCAGAATCGTCCGGGCAAGGATCTCAGGGTCTCCTCCTCGGTAACAATTTCCGACGCCCGCGTTGAAAAGGGTGTCTCCCGTAAAGATCGCCTTCGACTTTCCTTGTTCCACGAGTAAAAGACAAACGTGACAGAACGTATGACCCGGAGTATCCAAAATTTCCAGATAACGATCGGACGAGGTAAGAATTCGATCCCCCTTTTTGATCGGATGAGTCGCGTGCGGAATTTTACCGATGCCCGCGGGATGACAATAAACGATCGGTTTGTATTTTTGAAAGAGGACTTCGTTTCCGGAAGTATGGTCCGCGTGTTCGTGCGTGTTGAGAATGAAGTCGAGATTCCATCCTCTTTTTTCCAGGAAAGAATCGATTTGATTCGGATCGTAAGGATCGATGGAAAGGGTTTGGAAAGTCTCCGGATTTCTGAGGATGTAAGTGAAATTTCGAAGAGGAGATCGAGTATAAATCCGAAAAACTTCCAGAAGGAGAACCTAACGGATGATGTCCAGATGTTTGTCGAGATTTGCGATCTTCAAGATCGTCATTACGTCTCGGCTGATATTTTTGAGTTTGAGGGAACCGTTTCTTTCCGTTACGTATTTTTGAGAATTGAAGATGGCTCCGATTCCGGAAGAATCCAAATAAGCGTCACCGGCGAAGTCAAGAACGATATCTGAAAAACCTTCTCCGTGTTTTTTGATGATCAGCTCTTTGAGAGCAAACGCGTTTTTAAGGCTGATGCTCCCTTGAATTCGGATCGTGCAGGTAGTTCCTTCTGTGAGGATTTCTGTGTTGAAGTTTTCCACGTTTGCTTTGCTCGGAACCTATTTGAATCCTAATCGATCAGTGTACTCGGTAAACAAAATTTTTTTCCTAACGTTCTCTACCAAGAAGAAATTTTTCATAAATAAAAAAGAATTAGCTGGAAATCCTGAAGGAATTGATAATTTTAGACAACATTTTCCTGAAAAATCCTCTTCTTTTCAGGTCAGTTTTTTTAAATTATGCGCATAAAATTTTGGGGTGTACGCGGTTCCATTTCTTCCTCGGTTCGAGGCGAATCCATAAGGGGCAAAGTACAAAAAATTCTCAGCTTAGCGACTCCTGCAGACATCCAAAGCCCGGATGCGATCGATACATTTTTGGATTCTCTTTCTCTCTCCAACTGGAGCACTTACGGCGGAAATACGACTTGCATCGAAATCCGGGATAAAAAAGACAATCTCGTGATCATCGACGGAGGAACGGGTTTGAGAGAACTCGGCAATTCGATATTACACGAAGGCTTTCTGGAAGGAAAAGGAAAAGCGAAGTGGATCTTCACACATACTCACTGGGATCATATTCAGGGAATTCCTTTTTTTGTTCCTCTGTATTCCCCCGGTAACGTCTTCGAAATTTTGAGTTCCGTAGACAATTTGGAAGAACGTCTTAAATACCAACACAGCTTTACTCACTTTCCGGTTCCTTACGACGGCTTTCGGGCTACGAAGAATTATAAGTTTATTCCGGAAGGAAAAGCTTTTCCCGTGACCGAATCGATTTCCGCTATTTCCAAATCCGTGCGTCATCCTGGAGGAAGTTTTTCCTATCGTTTTGAAGAGGACGGCAAATCCTTAATCTTCGCTTCCGACGCGGAATTCAACTTAGACGAAATGGAAAATATCCAGGACTATCTCAATTATTTTCGAGGCGCGGATATCCTTGTCTTTGATACCCAATATACGTTCGAAGAATCGCTTCAGAAAATCGACTGGGGACACAGTTCCGCTTCGATGGCGACCGACATCGCGCTCCGTGCCAACGTCAAAAAACTCGTGATGTTTCACCACGATCCTTCGTATGACGACGAAAAGTTGGACGCAGTTTATCTGAGGGCCTTAAAATACAAAGAGATGTTCGACCCGGACAATCAACTACAGATCATCATGGCGTATGAAGGTCTGGAACTTGAAGTCTAAGAACCGATCTTTTTGCGTCCGAAATTGAATTCCATCTTTCATTCTTAAATCTTTGGGAGAATCGTCAATGAGTGAGTATATCATCGGAATCGACGCTGGCACCACCGGCATTCGGACCTTCTGCTTTAACAAATCGGGCAACGTAATATCCAGCGCCTATTCGGAATTCGCGCAACACTATCCTAAGCCTGGATGGGTGGAACACGACGCGGAGGAGATTTGGACAAAAACGGAGAAGTTGATTCTCAAAGCGATACGAAACGGAAAACTCAAACCGAGCGACGCCGTTGCGATCGGGATCACGAACCAAAGGGAAACAACGGTTCTTTTTGACAAAGACACCGGTAAGCCCGTTTACAACGCGATCGTTTGGCAGTGTAGAAGAACTTCCGAAATCTGTATGGATCTTAAGGAAAAAGGTCTCGAACCTGTGTTTCGGAAAAAGACCGGACTCGTGATGGATGCCTATTTCAGCGGAACCAAAATCAAATGGATTCTTGACAACGTGAAGGGCGTAAAGGCAAAAGCCGAAAAGGGAAAGGTATTATTCGGAACGATCGATACGTATTTGCTCTATCGGTTAACGAACGGAAAATCGCATAAGACCGACCATACAAACGCGAGCCGAACCTTGATCTACAACATCGAAAAGAAGGAATGGGACAGGGAGCTCACTCAAATTTTAGGAATTCCTGAATCGATCCTTCCGGAGGCGCATAACTCTAGTTCCTTATTCGGAAGAACGGAAAAAGTAAACGGTTTGCCGGATGGAATTCCGATTTCTTCTCTTGTGGGAGATCAGCAGGGAGCGCTTTTCGGACAACTCTGCACGGAACCCGGCGAAGCGAAGAACACCTATGGAACCGGATGTTTTCTTTTGTTTAACACCGGAAATAACTTCCAAATCTCGAAAAACAATCTGCTGACAACCCTCGGATGCGGACCGGAAGGAAAGACCGTATATTGTTTGGAAGGATCCGTTTTTATCGGAGGGGCAGTCGTTCAATTCCTTCGAGACAACCTAAAATTTTTTAAAGAATCTAAAGTTTCCGAAAAGTTAGCTGCATCCGTGAAAAAGGAAGACGAGGTCGTGTTTGTTCCCGCATTTTCCGGGTTAGGCGCTCCTTATTGGGATATGAACGCGAGGGGAGCGATCCTTGGACTCACTCGAGATACGAGCGCGGAACAAATTACGAGAGCCGCTCTAAAGTCGATCGCCCTTCAATCCTACGAACTCGTGGAGGCCATGGAAAACGATACCGGATCGAAGCTGAAGATCCTCAAAGTGGATGGAGGCGCGACCGGAAATTCTTGGCTGATGCAATACCAGGCGGATATTTTGGGGAAAAAGGTGATCCGTCCGGCGAATGTCGACACAACCGTGTTAGGCGCCGCATTTTTAGCCGGGCTGGAAAGGGGATTTTTTCCATCCGTTTCCGAACTCAAAAAGAAACTCAAGACCAGTAAGGAATTTTCGCCGCAAATGAAGGCCGCGGAAAGAGAAAAAGAAATTCAGATTTGGAAGGATGGGGTCAAAAGAATCCGGTCCAATCAATAAGCAAAACCTAATAAACAAAATTCGAATGTCTTTCTTTCCGACGTGATTCCGGCTCCTGATAAGAGTCTGAATTCCGGAAAGAAAGGGATTTCCAAAATTCTTCCCGGAGGAATTTTGAGAAAGAATTGTTCGTCCCGTTCCCGCCTTGAAATCAAAGTATCCATTCGTACGATTTCGATCCATTGAAGAATCTGAAATAGGACCGTTTTTTCAGTCACCGCGTAGAGTCGGACCGCCCCAACGCCCGAGATCTGAAAGTTGAATCTTTCGGTTTTTGGGACGCTCCGAAAGGGGGTTTCCATCGACAAACTCGGATCGCTCTTCGAATCGTCTTGTTGTTCCCGATAGATCGGGAATATTCCGGTTTCATAATATATCTTTCTTGAAAAGTTTCTGTAAATTTCACTTTCTATTTTTTCTTCAAGCGATTCGCCCGGTTCCGGTTTTTTTGGCGGAGAATCGAGGATGTTTTTTAATTTATTTTTGGAGATGTTTTTTTCGATCATCGCTTTTACCGGAGGAGAAAGTTTCGGATACGAAAATCGAACGATTCTTTCGTCGAGGGAAATTAGGATCCGATTTAAGAACGGTCCGTGGATGAGCGGCAGGATTTCTATCTTAAAGATCTGATCGCGAAGAAAAACGGCAAACTCGGGTTCGTGACTGAAAAGATTGGACACGATCGTTTGTTCCTCGGCGGGCGTTCCTGCGAAAAGAATTTTGACGAGACGAAAAAGGAAGTTCTTGCTCTTTTGATCGAAGTAAAGGGATTCTATCTTTTTTTCAACTTCGGTTTCGGTTAACTCCGGATTTACGATGTCTTTCAGTGACAGATAACGTGTGGAAACGGTCTTGTTTCTTTTTTGGCGAAACAGTATAAATTCTCCCGAAACGACGGTTCCGATCGTTGTTATCTCGTCTTCGCTCCTTGAAAATAGAAACGGGATTTTTCCGAGCGGCAGATACGGATTTTGTTTTACCGGAAAGGATCCTTCTTTTGTGATTTCGATCGTCGTCTCCGGAAACCGCTCCGTGTCCGAACGGACTTTTCCGTTTTCAAAACTCAAGTAAGCCCGAGAGTCGATCGTCTTACTCGGAAATACGGTTCTGTTCCATTCTATGGAATACAAAAATCGCGGGACGATTCCGGGTGACGCGAATAAAAATGGAAGTTCTTCGATTCCTTTTTTTTCAAAGTCGTAAAACGGATCGATCTTCGACGTAAATCGAACGATAGAATCGGGATCCGCAAGAATGAAGAAGTAATTCTTTCCTTCGTGTAAAGGCATTGCGGTTTAAGGGAAAAGAAAACGGTTCTTTCTAAACGACCGGCTATCGTCGAAAAAAAACAGCGAGATTGCCTCAATAGGAAGGGCGTAACGTTTCCGGGATCGGCGCGGACAAGCCGGGGGAAGGATAGTTTCTCTTTGTCAATTTCGAAATGAGGGCTTTTTTAAAAACCGCAAAGTTGTATTCGACTTTCAAAAGTTTGATTTCTTCTTCGAGACCGAACGGTATGAATTCCAAAAGTTCGTCTTCATTCAAACCGGTGACTAAGACCACGTCTTGAAGAATTCTTCCTAATTTGCGGGCATCCCTGTCTTCTAAGGAAAGGTTGGTAAGGATTTTGGTTTCGAGCGGAGTCAATTCTAACATCTATTTTTTACGAATCATCAGGATCGTCATGTCGTCCTGAATTCTTCCTCCGGTATGAATCAGAATTTCCGCAAAAAGATTGTCCGCGATTTTTTTCAGATCGTTTTTAGGAACATCTTCTAAAAATCGAAAGAGGCTTTCTCCGAAATACAGGTTCCCCTTATTCTTCTGTTCATAAAGCCCGTCTGTAAAGCAAAATACGATATCTCCGGATTTAAGTCGAAACTGATTTCTGCCCTGCACGTTCTTCAAGCTCGAGTTCATCGTCGTGGAGATAAATTTACCGTCCGTTTCCACGATCTCGTTTTCCTTCGTTTGATTCTTATAGTGGACAAAACTCGGATGCAAACCCGAATGTTGAAAATTTCCTTCTCTATCCGCTTTGATCAGAAGAAAAGTCGCGTATAAACTCGGATTGATTCCGGGATAGGCTTGCGTTCTCGCCGAAAGGCTTTCGTTGATTTGTTCGATGACTTCGTAGGGATCGGTATACAGATGAACGAGCAACGACATCTTTTGAAAGATCATCATACTGAAAATTCCCGCCAAATATCCGTGTCCAACCGAATCTCCGATTCCGATCCAGTAGTTTCCCTTGAGATCGGTTAAAAAATTATAAAAGTCGCCGCCTATCGGATTGTAGGTGAGGGTTCTTCCGTAGATTTCGTAGTGGTCGTCGTCGATCGAAAGCGGGAAAAGATAACTCTGCATTCTGTCGTCCCCTTTTCGGAAACGTTTCATCATCTTTCCGCGCACCTCTTCGGAAGGTAAAAATTTCTTCGTCAGAAAGAGTATAAAGGAAATGTAATTGATCAGATAGAGAAGGGCGATCGAAACCAGATAAAAAATGATTCTTTTTTTCGCGTCTAAATCGGATCCTTCGAGAAACACAACGATTAAAATCAGGAAAAGAAGATTCAGA
Source organism: Leptospira adleri (assembly GCF_002811985.1). Classification (GTDB taxonomy): domain Bacteria; phylum Spirochaetota; class Leptospiria; order Leptospirales; family Leptospiraceae; genus Leptospira; species Leptospira adleri. Next base: position 81,100 of record NZ_NPDU01000002.1, on the reverse strand, counting down.
CTCGGAAGAAACCAGCCAACTCTTTGAAAGTATCTTTTGATATAATCCGATAGATTCATGGTTTATAAAAATAGGCGTGAAACTGAAATTCTTTTCTCAAAAAGTTTTTTCGCGCTATTTGGAAATATTTATCCTCTAAATAGGGTTGGCTGACCCCGTCCATGAGTCCAAAAGTTTTTTCCTTATATCCGGACTCGTATAACAATGGGACGAGAGTTTTTGTGGAAGAATCATAGTGATATAACAATTTGTGAATAAAAGGCGAATATACGATTTCGAAGGCTTCCGCGTTTCCTTGAAATTCAGCTTCTCCTTTTTCCTGAGTTTCCAGTAAAACCCAGTTTCCGGATACCGAATACTTTCCTTTTCCGCTTACGATATAAGTCGTGTATTCGTTCTTATCCTTAACCTCCCTCCGCATCGACTTTTCGAAGGTTCGCTCCGCCGAGTTCAGGAAAATTCTTTCCTGAACTACGTTTTTGTAAAAGAGGGTATTCATGTGCGAACGTTCCGGCCTATTGCGGATATACATTCCTCCGGGTACGGAATTGATATCCTTTTCGGAAGGTCCGGCAGCCGGAAGTTCTCGGATCCAATTCGGGGTGCAGCCGGCGATCAGGATGAGAAGAACAAAAACCGAAAGAAAGAAAGGTAGACGTTCGTTCCGTTCTCGATTCAAGATCGCCTCCTTTCTTCTTGTCCCGGACTTTTTCTATATTAGAAAAAAGACTTAGAACTGGAAATAAATAAATTCGCCGCCGCCGTCTCCAAAAACGCCCAAAAGCAGCAGAAGAATTACGCCGAGAATCGGAATGAGTATCGTAGACCGTTTTTCAATTTTAGACATGAGCTGCGGGTAATATTGAAATGCGTTCAATCCGATCGTCAGTAAAATAAATAAAAGAAGTTCTTCCCAGCGAGGGATGATTTTTCCTACGAAAATGTTTTTGTAAGCTCCGAGTAAATCCAACATAAACGGAACCGCGTTTTTACCGGCGGAACCGCCTCTGAAAAAAAGACCGGAAAAGATAAATAGATTGAGCGTAATTACGTTTCTGAATATGCGAACGGCGTTGGAAGGAGTGTTGGAAACTCCCGGAGTCGGTCTCGGTTCTACGATTCTTTCCACAGCCAAGATCAGACCGAGATACGCTCCCCAGAGCACAAACGCGATATTGGCTCCGTGCCAAAGCCCTCCGAGACACATGGTAATAAACATGTTCAACTGGGATCTGAATTCTCCCTGTCTACTTCCGCCTAACGGAATGTAGATGTAATCCCGAAGCCAAGTGGAGAGCGTTACGTGCCATCTTCCCCAAAACTCGCGGAAGGAAACGGAAAGAAACGGACCTCGGAAGTTTTCCGGGATATCATAACCGAGCAAGAACGCGGAACCTCTAGCGATATCCGTGTAACCGGAAAAGTCGCAATAAACCTGGCAGGCAAAACCCACCATTCCTATATATATGGATGCCGCGTGATAAGAACCCGGTTCGAGATACATCGGGCCGACGATTCCGGCGATAGAATCCGCAAGAACCGATTTTTTGAAAAGACCGAAGATCAATAAAAAGATCCCGAGTTTCATACGGTTTTTATCGATTTCGGGATGATCGAGTTTCGGAAGAAAATCGGTGGATCTCATGATCGGTCCCGCGATCAACTGAGGAAAGAACAGGATAAAAAGAAAATAGTCGCCTGCGCCGATGCGATTAGGGATAAAACCCCTGTGTATATCGACTTGAAGCGCGATCAACTGAAACGTATAAAAGCTGATCGCAAGCGGAAGAAGAATTTCAACGGATGTCCCGAGTTTTTGCCAGAGTTCCATTCCCGTGAGAGAACTCATGGAATCCATTACGAAATAGTAATATTTAAAGAAGGCGAGGTTGATACCGTTTAAAACGATGACCCATTTTAGAAGTCCGCTTGTGGATTCTCCGCGCTCCCGAATCTCCCAGAGTTTTGCGGAGAAGTAATAGTTGATCCCGATCACAAGGAGGAAATGAATCAAAAACGCGATATGGGAATATCCGTAGAAGATGATCGAAGAAACGAGAAGGACCCTTTTTTTCCAGGGTCCTTCGACGTTCCAGTAGATCAAATATGTGATAAGAAATAAAAAGAGAAAGGGTAAAGAATTAAATAACATCAGATTTCCGAAAAGTAAATTCTAAATTTCTTATATTCTCAATAAGACCAGAGATAAAGAAAACGAACTTGTTTTCCGGTCCCGAGAATTTTTGAAATCGGAGAATCTATTTTTAACTCCGGAGATTGAACCTGATAGAAGTTCGCCTTTTTTTCCGCGCTCTGAGAATAGTAGATGATTCGAGGACTCGTATTCCCCGGAGTTTTGCGGTAATTAGGAAGCGCCATCGTTTCCTGAATCGCGTTGTCGAAATAACCGATCTTATCGATCAAACCGTGCTGCAACGCCTGGGTCGCCGTGAAAATTCTTCCGTCCGCGATCTTGCGAAGTTCCGCCGGATTTTTTCCGGGACGACCGGCTTTGACTACTTCGAAGAATTTTTCATAGAGATCGTCGACGATCGATTGCAAAAGTTTTCTTTGTTCCGGAGTTAAGTCTTCCAATGGGGAACCGATCGTTTTGTTTCCACCGGAGCGAATGGATTGGTCTTTGATTCCCAATTTGTCGAGACCTTCTTTGAAATTGATTCCGGAAAGAATGACTCCGATGGAACCGGTGACGGTAGTAGGATGAGCGACGATGAGATCGGACGCCATTGCGATATAATAGGCTCCGCTCGCCGCAGTATCCATAAAAAGTGAAACTACCGGAATTTTCTTTTTGTTTTTAAACTGTAGAACTTCTCTGTAAAGGATATCGCTGGAAGTTACGGAACCGCCGGGAGAATTGACTTTGAGAATCACGGCCTTGATTTCCGGATCCAATTCCGCGAGTTCGAGCTGCTTTTTGACTCCGGCAAGAATCGAGTCTTCCTGACCGCCGAAAAAGGTTCTTTCGCCTTCGTCGCTGATGACTCCGTCGATTGGAATGATTAGAATCTTATCTTCGTTTCTTCCAGTGAGAAGTTTTTCTCTGAGTTCGGCCGACTTACCGGGGCCTCCGAGGTTCGCATTCACAGGGATATAACAGTTTGTTACGAAGAGGGTCAGAATTAGGGAATAGGTCCAAGTCAGAATCGGTGCTTTCAAAGAAATTCTCCTATGGAATGGTCAGTATCCGCCGACAAAGCAGGCTTTCAATTCCTTTCCTAAGACCCAAGTTTTAAAAAAGAATTCAAATTTGATTGGAAATATTTTCGGTTTGGCGGAAGGCTTGTCCGCCGTGACTGAAATAGCGAGTCAACACTCAAGATTGAAACTAAACGAACCGGGGAACCAGATTCTTTCTTGGACCTGGAAAAATCCCAAGAGCGGAAAGGAACTCGAGATCGTCGCGGGTTTTGATCCAAAGGAAAGATTTTTTAGCTCCGGTTCTTTTCTGATGTATCCTTGGGTCAATCGTCACGCGGCACAGACCATTCAACTTGGTGAAGAATTTATTTCCTTGAACGACTTGGGGACCAAGGACGCGAAAGGTTATCCGTCTCACGGTCTCGCTTATTCCTGGAGGAGAAGCGTGATCGATAAAACGGACCATTCCGTTTTTTTCGAATTGATTCCTGACGAATCGATTTCTCGCACATCCTTAAGTAAGATTCGAGTTCGCGAAGAATATTCCTTGCATACGATTTCAAACGAAGAGGTTTTGACCCTTCGAACCTTTTTTCAAAATGAAAATTCGGTTCCTTTTCGTTTTTGTTACGGCTATCATCCGTATTTTCGGATGAATTCTCAATCGATAGCAACGCAACTTCGGTCTAACTTAAAGAAACAGATTCCCTTACAAGAAGATTTGATTCCGGTATATCCTATTTTTGGAGTAGATACGACCGTATTCGATTCGGAGCGTGTGCCAAAACTCGATTGTCTGTTTTACGGAGAAGAACCGAACGTTCTTTTACAAGTGTGGGACGAATCGTATCAGGTTTCCGTTCATTCCTATTCGAATGCTTCGGACGAGATCCCACTTTCTTACGTTCAAATCTACACTGACTTTTCCGGAAACCGCATAGCGATTGAACCGATGAGCGCACCCGGAAACGCGGTTTTGCACGGTTATTCTTTGACGACCTTGCAGCCGGAGGAAGAAAAGAGCGGTTGTTTTCAGATTCTGCTCTCAACGTTGTGAAACTTTGGAAGTCCTACTCGAGAGAACGAAGGAAAAAACCTTATGTTCGCATTCTTCTTGACAGAAAGGGGTCGATTTTCAGTCTAAACAAACAGGAAACCAGACACAAATGAGCAAACCCTTAATCGTTCAGAGTGATAAAACCATGCTTTTGGAGGTCGATAATCCCGAATTTGAGGCTTGTCAGAGCATCGTTTCCAAATTTGCAGAACTAGAAAAAAGCCCGGAATACCTTCATACATACAGAATTTCGCCACTTTCACTTTGGAACGCCGCTTCCATCAAGATGTCTGCGGATGAAATCGTAGAATGTCTCGAAAAATTCTCCAGATATTCCGTTCCGAAAAATATCGTGAACGAAATCCGCGAACAGATCAGTCGTTACGGAAAGGTAAAACTTGTCAAAGAAGAATCCGGAGAACTTGCAATCATTTCCAATGAAAAAGGATTTCTCCAAGAGATCGGAAATCACAGAGCGGTGCAGCCGTTTATCGAATCTACGTTTCCGGATAAGATTTATATAAAAAAAGAATACCGAGGACATATCAAACAAGCCCTCATCAAGATCGGTTTTCCAGTGGAAGACCTCGCCGGTTACGACGAAGGAAATAAATACGGATTCAATCTAAGACCGGAAAGTATCAGCGGTAAAAAGTTCGGAATGCGCGATTACCAGAGAGCCTGTGTGGAAGTATTTCACGCCGGCGGCGGGAACGAAGGCGGTTCCGGAGTTGTCGTTCTTCCTTGCGGTGCAGGGAAGACGATTGTCGGAATCGGAGTGATGCAGATCGTAGGAGCGGAAACTTTGATCCTCGTGACAAACACACTTTCGATTCGTCAGTGGAGAAACGAAATCCTCGACAAGACCGATATTCCTCCCGAAGATATCGGGGAATATTCCGGAGAAGTCAAAGAGATCCGTCCGATCACGATCGCGACCTACAACATTCTTACCCATAGAAAGAAAAAAGGGGGGGATTTTACCCACTTTCATCTTTTCAGCGCGAACAACTGGGGACTGATCGTTTACGACGAGGTTCATTTGTTGCCCGCTCCCGTTTTTCGTATGACTTCCGAACTCCAAGCAAAGAGAAGACTCGGTTTGACTGCGACCTTGGTTCGAGAGGACGGTCTGGAAGAAGACGTATTCTCACTCATCGGACCTAAAAAATACGACGTTCCTTGGAAAGAACTCGAAAGCAAATCCTGGATCGCGGAAGCGAAGTGTAAGGAAATCCGAGTCAACATGGACGACGACCTTCGTCTGAAGTATTCCATCGCGGACGATCGCGAGAAATTCAGACTCGCTTCGGAAAATCCGGAGAAGATGAAGGCGATCGAACTCATCATGAAAAAACATTCCGAGTCTCATCTACTCGTGATCGGACAATACATCAATCAATTGGAAGAAATATCAAAGAAATTTAATATTCCTTTGATTACCGGTAAAACACCGCTTCCGGAAAGACAGACCTTGTATGACGCATTCCGTTCCGGACAGATCAAGTCTCTCGTGGTCAGTAAGGTTGCGAACTTCTCGATCGATTTACCGGATGCTAACATTGCGATTCAGGTTTCGGGAACCTTCGGTTCCAGACAGGAAGAAGCGCAGAGATTGGGACGAATCCTCAGACCGAAAGGACACGACAACACCGCCGTATTCTATTCTTTGATTTCTAGAGATACGAACGAAGAAAGATTCGGGCAGAATCGTCAGCTGTTTCTTACGGAACAAGGTTACGAATACGAAATTTATACTCTGGATCAATTCCGGGAAGCTCAAGAAGAATTGGCTCAGCTTCAACTGAACAACGCCTGATTCTTTCCGATAAAACAGATCGGTAGAATTGTTATTAAAGTAAGAAACACAAAAAGAGGAACAGCATGGATCTCAGCGCAAAAAGGCTGAACGTCATCGAGCCCTCTCCTACACTCGTAATCACGGCGAAAGCGAACGAGTTGAAAAAAAAAGGAGAGGACATTGTAAGTTTCGGAGCGGGCGAACCCGATTTCGAAACCCCGACCCATATCAAGGAAGCCGCAAAGAAGGCGATCGATAAGGGAATGACGCGTTATACGGCTGTTTCCGGAACTGTCGAACTCAAAGAAGCGATCGTAAAGAAATTCAAAAGAGACAACGGTCTCGATTATGAAAAAAATCAAATCATCATAGGAACCGGCGGAAAACAGGTCATCTATAACTACTTTCTCGCGACTTTAAACGCGGGGGACGAGGTTATCATTCCCGCGCCGTATTGGGTGAGTTATGCGGACATCGTTCGTCTTGCCGAAGGTGTTCCCGTAATCGTTCAGACTACTCCGGAAAGTAATTTTCAGATCACTCCGGAGCAGTTAAAAAAGGCCATCACGCCGAAAACGAAGTGTTTGATCGTAAATTCCCCGTCCAACCCGACGGGAGCCGCTTATTCCAGAAAGGATCTGGAAGCTTTAGGAGAAATTGTGCTTTCCAGCGGTATCCAAGTGATGAGCGACGATATCTATGAAAAGATCGTCTATGACGGGTTCGTTTTTTCCAATCTCGCGATGATTTCTCACGAACTAAAAAAACGGACCTTCGTCATCAACGGAGTTTCCAAAACCTATTCGATGACCGGTTGGAGAATCGGTTACGGAGCCGGAGATATCGGTATAGTAAAGAACATGGAAACGATTCAGAGTCAGTCGACTTCCAATCCTTCTTCGATTTCCCAAGCCGCCGCGGAAGCCGCGATCGGCGGGGACCAGGCTTGCGTCGAAGAGATGAGAAAGGCTTTTGAACAAAGAAGAAATGTCATCGTATCTCTTTTAAACGCGATTCCCGGAGTGCAGTGTAAGAATCCGCAGGGCGCATTCTACGTTTTTCCTTACTTAAACGACGTCTACAAAACTCCCGGATTTGAAAGGCTTAGGAAAGAATCTTCGGAAACGTCCTTGAGTAAACTGTTCTGTAACGTTCTATTAGAAAAGTATAAAGTAGCAGCGGTTCCCGGAATTGCATTCGGAGAAGACAATGCTCTCAGGCTTTCTTACCCTATGGGCGAAGCCGATATCAAACGCGGCGTGGAAAGAATCGCGGAAATGATCGGGGATTTAAGCAAGTAAACGATGAGACGGATCGTACTGATCCTCGTTTTTTTTGCGTCAACTCCTTATCTTTGGGGAGGAGATTGGCTGGTTCTCAAGCCGAACGCTCCTCTCTATTTATTTCCGGATAAACAATCGGAAATTCTCCGAAGACTCGGATTCGGAGAAATCGTCCAGAGCAAGAACGAAAAGGAAAAACAAAGCGAGAAGAATTTTCGTTTTGTCTCCGACGGCGCTGGGCTCAGCGGTTGGGCCCCAACACAATCCCTTTTTAACATCCAGGAAAAAGGCGGTTACAAAATCGTAATCCGTTCCATAGATCGTATGTTGTATTCCTCGAACACCGGTTTAACCGAACTTGAATCCGTTTATCAATACTTAAGTTCCCTGGAAGAAAACGGAATCTATCACGGAGACGAGTATCTCTATTTAAAAATCAGAAGGGCGGTGGTTCTCCAGAGAATATTAGAAATTCTGCAAGAGGGCGAAAGTAAAAAGAAGGAATCCAAACTCGGAGATTATCTTTCCAAAAACCCGGGAGAGATTACTCCCGGCGAGAGGGGAAAACCTTTTAGGGTCAATCCGGAAGTTTTCTGGAAAATCGCGGAAGAATTTAAGGACAAGGGCCCTGGAGATTTTGCGGCATTCTTAGGCGTAAAATATACGGAAGAAGCCGTCTGCAAAAAAGACGTTTTTTGTTTTTTAAACGACGAAAGAAAACGAAAAATGCGATATCTGCAACTGCAACCTAACGGTAATTATGCGACCGTATTCGCCGCGCAGATTTCCAAACGATTGGAAACTATGACGAAGGATTCTGAAAGTCTGGATTGCGGGAAGAACCCTTCTAAAAAGGAAACGTTCGATTTGTTTCGCAAGGATCTTCAAACCCTGCCTTATCGATACGGAAAAAAATATCATCAATTTCTAAAAGTGATTCAGAAAGAATGTCTGGAGTAGATCTGAACTTTCGTAAAGTCGCTTTCCGAAATGAAAAATATCGGGAGCCGATTTGCGGACCCATTTTGGTCTTACACGGGTTATTCGGTTCTTCAAAGAACTGGGCGACGGTGGGAGATTTTTTGAGCGGGTATTCGGACGTTTATCTGCTCGATCTACGCAATCACGGCGATTCTCCTCACGTTATGGAACATTCTCTTGCTTCGATGGTCGAGGACGTCGAGGTTTGGGTTCGTAAAAATAAAATCGTTGATCCGGTTTTTTTAGGTCATTCCATGGGCGGACTCGTTTCGATGGGTTTTGCGCTTCGGAATCCGGAAATTCCTTCTCTCCTTTTGATCCAAGACATCGTTCCGAAAGACTACCCTCTGCGCTACGATCTTGAATTCGCTTGTTTGCGGACCGATGTTTCCAATTTCAAAACGAGACAGGAAATAGACGCGGCTCTTTCTAAAATTCTTCCTAATGCGTTTATCCGGAATTTTTTGGAAATGAATTTGGAAAGAATGGAATCGGGCGGTTACAGATGGAAACTGAACGTGGAAGGAATCGAAAAATCCCCTCGCTTGCTCCGGGATTTTTTCAGTAAGTATTCGGAAAGTCCGTATTTGAAGAAGACGAATTTCCTTATCGGCGGCGCTTCTGAATACTTCTTAGAAGAAGATATTCCCGCGGCGCAAAAATTCTTTCCGAATTCCAAATTCTATAGAGTCCCGGATGGAGATCATTATATTCATTTTACAAAGGCGTCCGAATACAAAAGAATTTTAGAATCTATTTTTGAAGAGAAAGACGATTCTGAATTCTTAATAAAATAAAACCGAATATAAGACAGGTTCCGATTCCGAACGGAACCAAATACGTAAACCCGAAACCGGTCCATTTTCCGAAGATCAACGTTGCGATCGGGGTCGAAGCGATGGAAATTGCCGCGTAGTTATCTTTCAATTCTTGCATATAAGAAAATGCTGAAATTCTTCCGGTCAAAAAGACCGCGATGATCGGACCCACCGTGTAGGAAGCGATCGAAAGTCCCAATTCCACCAAGCCGGTTTTTCCCGTTGTTAAAAAGAGCGGAAGAAGCGAACTGAGCAGCAGAATCAATCCCCAAAAAAGGCTCAACGTTGCGGAACCGAATTTCGAAATTCCCAAATCCACTTTGGTCGTAAGTGAAAGCGAGTTGATCGAACTCGAAAGAGTGGACATCGCGGAGGCGAGTATCGCCGCGAGTAAAAAGCCGGTGATCGGAGAAGGTACTTCTTCCAAAATAAATTTTGAAAAGACTTTGTCTTTCGGAAGGTTTTGGCTCGAATAATAGAAAAACAGCAAAACTCCTATGCTCAAAAACAAAACAAACTGGAAGAACACAAAAACTCCGGAGGAGATCATCGCCTTTTTCGCGTCGGATTCGGATCTACAAGCCAAAACTCTTTGCACAAACATCTGGTCTACGCCGTGAGTTCCCAAGGTAAGAAGAATTCCTCCTAAGATCGCCGTTGGAAAAAAATACGCGGAGGAAAAATCGGTCCATTCAAAAATTCTTAACTTGCCGGCGTCGGATGCAGCTTGGAATAGATTCGAAAAGTTGAATCCATTTTGAGTCAAAAGATATCCTAAATAGCCAAAGGCGAAAATTCCGCCCCCGACATAGATTACGAATTGGATCGAATCCACCCAAACCACGGAACGGAATCCGCCTTGAACCGTATAAAGAATCGTAATTCCGGAAATCAGAAGTAAACTCAGAATTTCAATCTGCAGAGTTTCGACGTTGATCGCGCCGTATTGTTTGAGAAAGACTTCAAGAAGGATCGCGACAGGAATCGCGGAAGCATACATCCTCACGCCGTCTCCCAAGATTCTTGTCAGTTTGAAAAGGTAAGTTACCGTCTTTTGCGAAATTTTTCCGTATTTGATTCCCACCCATTCGTAAACCGAAATGAATCCGGACTGATAATACATAGGAATAAAAAGTTGCGCCACGAGAATTCTTCCTAAAACAAAACCCAACCCCAAACCGAGAAAGGTGAGATTTCCGGAGTAACTGAGTCCCGGAATATTCAGAAACGTGAGTGTCGAAGTTTCCGTCGCGACGATTGAAAAACTGAGAGGAATCCAGGAGAGTTCTCTTCCCGCAAGAAAGTAGGAAGAAGAATCTTTGTCCTTCTTTCGAGAAGTAAACCAGCCGGAAAATAAAACGAGAATGACGTATGATAAAAGTACAATTAGATCCGCGATTCCAAAGTGCATAATCAGGCAGAATTCACTCTTCTTATATCGGGAAAACTCTTTTTCGCAAAGATTTCTTTTATAGGCTTTCTTCTTTCCGACAAAAACGATTTTACTAAAAATACTAGAAAACGGACTTTAAGCGCGTTTGAGATAGAATTTGGTGAACTCTTCTTTCTCAAAAATCAATGTCCGAAAATCCGAATTTCTAAAACGGAAAAGCAAATGACGATTTGATTTGGAGAGAAATCGTGGTCGTAATTTTTGCGATTCGGTTTCTTCCTCGCTTAGATTTTATCCGACAAAGCGGGTTCAAAATCGGAATCCGATGATTTTCAAAACATGACATCGATCCGTCAATATTCCATCACCGTTCCGGGAACCTCGGCGAATTTAGGGCCGGGCTTTGACCTTTTTGGGCTTGCGTTTCGAATCTACAATCGCTTCCAATTCCGTTTTTTTCCCGATGGAGAATTTCACGTATCCGTGAAGGGATTGGACGTTCTTCCCTTTGCTCCGGACGAAGACCTTGTCATTTCCTCTTATCGTTCTTACTTTCAGAAGTTTCTTTCGGGGCAAAAGTTGATCCCGTATTCTTTGGTGATGGACCTGAATCTTCCGATGAAAGGGGGCTTGGGTTCGAGCGCGAGCGCGGCGGTCGCCGGAGTTTGCGCTGCGAGATTTGCGCACAAACATTTCTATCGGCAGATTCCCCTTCCGAAGGAAAATGAATTTCTGTTTCATCTCGCTCAGATCGAGGGACATCCGGACAATACGATTCCCGCTTACTTAGGCGGATTTGTGTTCGCATATTTTAACGGAACTCGACTCGAGTTTGTAAAAAAGAAGTTTCCAAAACGTGTCCGTTGTTTCCTGCTCGTTCCCGATTTGGAAACTTCCACGCATCTTTCCCGTAAAACTCTTCCGAGCGCTTATTCCACGGAAGACGTGATTTTTAATATGAGCCGGGTCGCCACTTGGATGGAATTTTTGGACTCGGGCAATCTGGAATTGTTAAAGTTGGCGCTGGAGGATCGTGTTCACACTCCGTATCGGATGCATTCCGAGTTCGAACTCAATCCGCTTTTGGATCAGATTAAGAAGAATCTGATCGGATATTCGCTTTCCGGAAGCGGACCGTCCGTGCTTCTTTTTTGCGAGCGTAAAAAGGCGGCGAGAGTGGAGCAGATTTTGAAGGAAAAGGTCGCCGGGTTTAGCGACCGAACTCATTTCGGTTGTCAGATTCTTTCCTTAAAAGTGGAAGAGGACGGAATTTCGGAATCCGAAAAGAATATTAAGATTTCTTAAACTTATTCTTCTTCGTCTCCGCCTGCTCTTTCTTCTTTTCCGAACGTATACAATCCTTTTTTGATCGGGGTTCTTCTGTTTAATCCCGGATGGATTCTGGATACCGTAAAGATAAATCTCATTCTTTCCTTACCGAAGTTGTTGATGAAAAATTCCGAAGAAAGACTGATTTCAAAATACTGAGTCATCCTTTCCTTGTTGACCTTGTCCGAAATCCTAAAATCCGCTTTTTTACCGATCACTTCGTAACTATCCAACTTTTCGGTTGAGTCCATTCTGGAAAAGGTCGGCATCGCGGGCGGTTTGAAAAGTACGGGTGCGTTTCTCATGATCTGAATCTCATAGTCTTCGGATTCTTTCGCTTTCTTGAAATTGAAAACGATATGATCGTCGGAGATCGCGTTACAGAAGGTACGGATGTCTCCCGATTTTTGTCCTACGCTGAAACGAACATTTCTCTGACTTTCAGAAACGACGAGTACGAAGCGATCGCCTTCTTCCGGAGGAGTTCCGGCTCCCGCGTTTTGTTTTTTCAGAGCGGGGTAAATGATTTCTTGAAAGAATAAGAAGGCAAGTCCGGCGAAGGCCGCCAGACCGACGAGTATCAAAAGAATGTCTAAACCTACGGTGTAGATGAGTCCGAGAGTAAAAAACAAAATCCCTCTATCGTCTTACGTCAATTTTGTGAACCGATGAATCGTCGCTCATTCTGGAGCGAACCATCATCGAAAGCAGATTTTTCATTTGCTCCGGGCTGATCACCTGGTTCATTCTTTCTTCAAAGGAAACCGGAGAAGGTTTCATTACGAGTTCCTCGGGTTTGATTTCGTTCTTCTCCGCTTTTGATGGGGGAAAAGCTGCGGAAACCGATTCTTTTTCTTGAGTGTTTGTGTTTGTCCCTGTGTTTTCTTGGTTTGCTTCTTTTACAGGCTGGGGCCAGGAAAACGAAAAAGTTGGGATCGTCAATCCGGTTACAGTCATAAACCCGCACCTCCTTTCGATTCTTTTGTCTGCTGTTACGGGAAGGAGACAGTCTCTATGTTCAATATCGGTAATAGGGGATTCACTTTAGGGTTTTTTCAAAAAAATTTCCTTTCTCCTTTAATTTTGGTCGAAACGACGGGGTTCGAACGGTTCGGATTGGATTTCAAGGCCCTCTGAAATACCCTTCGAATTTATCGTTTGCCAGCTTACCCGAGGTTTCTAACCTGGCTAGTAGGGAAACCAAGTCTCGATTGTACGAGGCCATCGGGGGAAATATTTCCATGCAAGACATAATTGCCAAACTCAAAACAAAGGAATCAAGACCGCTTCTTACGATTACCGGCCTTTTTTTACTCTACATAGCAGTCACTTCTCCTCTGATCGTTTCCTATTTCTCCCCTGACGGAGTAGCCGAAATCAACGGTAAGAATTATACCATCAAAGACGTGGAAAAAGAAAATCCGAAACTGGCTCGGAAATTTCATTCCGAGACCAACGATCGTTTGTATCGTGTTCTTTCCGAATTCGCGAGCAAAAAGGTCGTGGCCTTGGCAGCAAAGGAGCGTAACGTTTCCGAAAAGGATCTGATGGAACCTGCGGTCCAAGAACCGACTCTTGCGGAAATGCGAGAAATCTACGAGCAATATAAGAATTCGCCTGCGCTCAAAGGAAAGTCGTTTGAAGCGGTGAAAGCCGAAATCCAAAATCATCTGCTTTCTCAAAAAAAGGAAGAGGCTCGCAATTCTATCTTTGGAGAACTTCGCAATCAGTATAAAATTTCCGTAAAGGTAAAAGAACTTCCTGCGATGAGAGACGATTCGATTCTTGCCGGAAACAATCCTTCCCTCGGTCCGGAAAAAGCAAAAGTTACTATCATCGAATTTTCGGATTTTGAATGTCCTTATTGCAAAAGAAGTCAGGACGTGAATTCTCAACTCCGCGCAAAGTATAAGGATCAAATTCGCTGGGTCTTTAGGGACTATCCTCTGTCTTTTCACCCGAACGCTATGTTTGCTCATATCGCCGCGAACTGCTCCGCTCCTCAAGGGAAATACTGGGAATTCTTCAACGTCCTCTTTCAAAATTCCGGTAATCTTCCCAAAGAACGCGTTTTGGATCTTGCAAGAACCACAGGTCTGGATATGAAGGCATTCAGTCAGTGTGTAAACGACGCGGCGGTTCGAAAAGAAGTGGAAGCGGATATGGCGGAAGGCGAGAAATACGGAGTCAGCGGAACCCCCGCATTCTTTATCAACGGAATTATGGTGGAAGGCGCTCAGCCTCTGGAAGCGTTTACCAAAGTGATCGATCAAGAACTTAAAAATTAAAATTAAAAACTTAGGAGTCGGCCAAATATGAGTAAGACAGTCAAAATTGCCGTTACGGGCGCAGCAGGACAAATCGGATATTCTCTACTTTTTAGAATTGCTTCCGGACAGATGTTCGGAGCGGATACTGCGGTAGAAATTCAAATGCTTGAATTGGAAGCTGCGGTCCCTGCGGCGAAAGGTGTGATTATGGAATTGGAAGACTGCGCGTTTCCTCTTCTCCAAAAAGTGACTGTATCTTCCGATTTGGACGTTGCTTTCAAAGATATCAACTGGGCTTTGCTTGTCGGATCCGTTCCTAGAAAAGCGGGAATGGAAAGAGGGGATCTCCTCAAGATCAACGGCGGAATTTTTGTGAATCAAGGAAAAGCGATCGAAAAGAACGCGGCAAACGACGTAAGAGTTCTCGTCGTAGGTAATCCTTGCAATACGAACTGTCTGATCGCGATGAACAACGCGAAAGGTGTTCCGGGAGATCGTTGGTTTGCTATGACAAAGCTCGACGAAAACAGAGCCAAATCGCAGTTAGCCGGAAAAGCGGGAGTTCCCGTAAAAGAAGTGACTCATCTTGGAATCTGGGGAAACCATTCTTCCACTCAGTATCCTGATTTTTACAACGCGAAAATCTCCGGTAAACCGGTGACCGACGTGATCTCCGATCACGATTGGCTAAAAGGTGATTTTATCAAGAATGTTCAACAAAGAGGGGCTGAGATCATCAAAGCAAGAGGAGCTTCTTCTGCTGCGAGCGCGGCTAACGGAGTCGTAGACACGGTTCGCGGAATCATCAATCCAACGGCGCCTGGCGACGCGTTCTCCGCTGCGATCGTTTCCGACGGTTCTTACGGAGCCGAAAAAGGTCTGATCTTCGGATTCCCTTTGAAGTCCGACGGAAAAAAAGTGGAGATCATCCAAGGTCTTCCTTTGAACGACTTTGCAAAAGAGAAATTCAAAATCACTCATGACGAACTTCTTTCCGAAAGAAATGAAGTAAAGGAAATGCTCTAAACTTCAGTCGAGAGGCTTTCAGAATCTGAATCCATCCGCATTCATTCAGAAGGCCTCGAGCGTTCTGGAATCCTTAAAAAAGGATTTCCTGTATCGCACCCTGGAAGTTCCTTTCGGGGTCGATTTCTCTTCCAACGATTATCTTTCGCTCACAAAACATCCGAAGCTGATCGCCGGCCTAAAAGAAGGTCTGGATCTCTACGGAGCCGGTTCCGGCGCTTCTCGTCTAGTCAGCGGGCACAGAGAAAGTTTTGATCGAGCCGAAAACGCAGTCTCCGAATGGACCGGGACACAAAGCGCCTTGTTTGTCGCAAACGGTTACGCCGCCAATCTCGGACTTCTTTCCTGCATCGCGAACGCGAAGACAGAAATTTTCACCGATCGGCTCAATCACGCTTCGATTTTGGACGGGGTTCGTCTTTCCGGTGCCGAAAAAACGTATTACAAACATCTAAACTTGGATCATCTGGAAGAATCGCTCCGCAAATCCAGGAAAAGAGAAAAAGTCATCGTATCCGAAACCGTTTTCAGTATGGACGGAGATTTGGCGCCGATCGAAGATCTTGTCTATTTAAAAAATAAATACGAAGCAACTCTTGTTTTAGACGACGCGCATTCGATCGGAGTTTTCGGAGACAAAGGCTGTGGAAGAGCGTCACAAGTCCTCGGAAAAGAAAAAATTCAAGAAGTGGATTTTATAACGTATACGAGCGGAAAGGCGCTCGGACTGGAAGGGGCTTGGATCGGGACTTCTAAAATCGGAAGAGAATTTTTGATCAACAAGATGAGGACGTTTATTTTTTCAACAGCGCCTATGCCTGCGATCGCGCACGCAATCCCGATCTCGATTTCGCTTCTGAAAACGATGGACGCGGAAAGAAAGAATCTTTTCCGAAAATCGGATCGGCTCCGCGAGTTGATGCAAACCAAAAATTATCCTAAGACAAATTCTCAATCCCAGATCGTTCCGATTCTTTTTCCGTCGGAGGAAAGCGTTTTAGAAGCGGCCGCACTTTGCAGAGAGAACGGACTCTACGTAAAAGCGATTCGGCCTCCCACAGTAGCCGTTCCTCGTTTAAGAATTTGTATTCATTCCGATACGACGGATTCTATATTAGATAAATTGATTTCACTTTTGCCGGTCTTCTGATGTCCGTTTTTATTTCAGCAACCGGAACCGACGTCGGAAAAACTCTCTTGAGTTCTTTGATTCTTGCGAAATACGGAGAATCTCTCGGACTCAAATATTTCAAACCGATTCAAACCGGGGACGACAGCGATCGGTCTTCTGCGATGGAACTCAGCGGTTTGGAGGGAAGCCGGTTTCTAAAAAATTATTATTCCTTTCGTTTTGCGGGTTCTCCCCACTATGCGGCCGAGTTGGAAGGAACCGAAATCGACGCGGATGAATTGGCGAGACATCTTTTTAGCATTCGAGAAGAGAACATCGTTGTGGAAGGCGCCGGGGGACTGATGGTTCCTTTGACTCGAAAGACGCTCACGATCGATCTCATTCGACAATCGGAAATTCCTTTGATCCTGACCGCGCCCGTATCTTTGGGGGCGATCAATCAAACCCTGCTTTCTTTGGAAGCGATTCAGAGTAGAAAGATCGATCTCAAAGGAGTTTATTTTATAGGAATCCCCGATAAAACGACGGAGGACAATATGAGAACGATTATAGAATGGAGCGGTGTTCCGTCTTTGGGTTTTTTCTTTTTAAACTCCAAAGAGAGAATGAGTCGGGAACAATTTCAGGAAGAATGTTCTCGAAAATTTGACCCTGACTTTACTTTGAGGGACGCGATTCAATGATTTGGCATCCGTTTACGCTTCAGTATGAACCGGAACAACCGCTCAAAATCGTAAGTGCCGAAAAAGAATTTCTTTACGACGAGGCTGGAAATTCTTATATCGACGCGATTTCCTCTTGGTGGGTCAGCATCCACGGACACAATCATCCAAAAATCATTCAGGCTATGAAAGACCAGCTCGATCGACTGGATCACGTTTTGCTCGCGGGTTTTACGCATGATCCTGCGGAAAATCTTGCAAGCGAACTTCTTAAAGTGACGGAAGGATTGTTTCGGAAGGTGCTTTATTCCGATAACGGATCGACCGCGGTCGAGATCATGATCAAACTCGCGTATCAGTATTTTCAAAATTGCGGAGAATCCGAGCGAAACGTATTCATAAAATGGAATGCTTCTTATCACGGAGATACGATCGGAACGATGAGCGTGGGGGGAGATTCCGTCTTCAATCGGGTTTTCGCGGGACTACTTTTTCCCACCCAGGAATTTGAAAGTCCGAATTGCAGCTTTTGTCCGGCGGGAAAAAAGCCGGATTCTTGCAAAACGGAATGTGTGGACGCGATCGAGACGTTCTTTGAAAGGAATCCGAAACAGATTGCGGGAATCGTCATCGAACCTTTGATCCTCGGCTCCGGGGGAATGATCTTTTACAAAGAAGAAGTCCTAGAACGTCTTGAACAAATATCTCAAAAGTACGGAGCCCTTCTTTTAGTCGACGAGGTCTTTACGGGTTTCGGAAGAACCGGATTCTTCTTTGCATATCAAAGGGCAAAGATCAAACCCGATTTGATTGCGACGGCGAAGGGACTGAGCGGCGGAGCGGCTGCAATCGCGGTGACTCTGGCTTCCGAAAAGATTCATTCCGCCTTTGTAAGACCGGAATCGGATAAGGCGTTTTATCACGGACATACCATGACTGGAAATCCGGTGGCTTGCGCCGCCGCGATCGCTTCCATAAAACTGATGTTGGAAGAACGACGTCTCGAACAAGTCTCTCGCTTAGAAATAAAACTGAAAGAAGGATTGGAAAAAATAGGGAAAGAATTCCCCGAGCTGATTCGAGATCTTCGAGTGATGGGAGCCGTTGCGGTTTTAGAATTGGAGGCCGGCGCAGAGAACGGCTACACTTATCCGGGAAACAAAATTCTTAAGAAGAAGTTTTTAGAGAAGGGGGTTCTTCTCAGACCTCTCGGAAACGTGATTTACATAACTCCTCCTTATGTGATATCCGACGTTTCCTTGGAAAAGATTTTCAAAGCGATCCGTGAGACATTGGCGGAAATTTATTCAGGGAAATAGACTTTTCAAGAAAACTCCCACCCTCGAACCTGTCTGAAGAATGTCTGCAACACTCAATACTGTCGAAAAAATATTCTCCGAAGTTCCAAGCGTAATCACAAAAGAAGAGGCTCTGGAAATTCTCGATGGAACTCTTCCGCTTACAAACTGTCTGGACCGGGCCTTTCAAGAAAGAAATCGTTATTACGGAAACAAGGTTCGAATTCATATCTTAGATAATATCAAAAACGGTCATTGTCCCGAAGACTGTGGCTATTGCGCACAAAGAAAGAACGCAAACTCGGGAGTGCAGGAATATCCGATGAAATCCGAAACCGAAATCTACGAAGATGCGGTGAAGGCAAAGGAGAATGGGGCGTATCGATTTTGTATGGTGACCTCGGGCACCGGGCCGAATCGCCCTACGACAGAAAAACTGGCTTCCACAATCCGCAGAATTACGGACGAATTAGGTCTGAAGGTTTGTCTTTCAGCGGGACTTTTGGACGAAGACAAGGCTCAACTTTTAAAAGCGGCCGGGCTCGATCGTTACAACCACAATCTAAATACTTCTCAAAATCATTATCCGGAAATCTGCGACACTCATACTTACGCGCAGAGAGCGGAAACCCTAGGTTCCGTATCAAAAGCAGGAATCGGAATGTGCAGCGGCGTGATCGTAGGAATGGGAGAGACTCTGCGCGACATCGTGGATGTCGCCTTTGAACTCAAAACGTTTCGCGTGATTTCGATACCGGTAAATTTTTTCATTCCAGTCAAAGGTCACGCGATCAAAAATCCGAGCGTGCTGACTCCGGAACTTTGCGTAAGAATTCTTTGTCTTTTCCGTTTGGTAAATCCCGACTCTGAAATTCGGATCGCGGCGGGAAGGGAAGGACATCTCAGAAGTTTATCGGCTATGGCCCTCTTTGCGGCGAATTCTTTATTCTCATCCGGTTACTTGAACGTGAAAGGATCGGATATGGTGGAAACGATTGGAATGATTCGAGACGCCGGATTTTTCCCGGAACTCGCGGATGGAGGAGTGCTTCCGGAAGACTCGGAAATGGAAGCGCTTTATTCTGAAAAAAACTTCCCTGAGCTGTATAAATTTAAAAAGTCCTAAGGGTTTTTCTCCTGAAAAAAAGGTGTTTTGGGTATTTTTTACGCTTTCCCAGCAACTTTTTTTTATTAAATTGAGTCTGAACACAGTATAGATTGTTAAGTACGTGTCCCTTTTTTGACGATTCTCCGTGTAACAGAGAAAAATCGAAAATGGTTGGTCTTAGATACTAAGCGAAAAGGAAATTTCTTTTTTATCGAACAAGAATACGTTATGCGCCTTGTTGTTCAAAAAAACTGAAGAAAAAAATTGAAATACAATTTGGAAATGTCGGAACCAGGGGTTATTCTTTTTTAAAATTTTAGAAAGAGTAAGTTCATTTTTTTTAGAATCGGTTTGAAAGCCTGAATCCATCTAAAAATCTGACATTACTGGAGTTAATGGATGAAATACAAAATAGAAATCAATAAGCTGAAGAACGGTTATATAGAAGCCAAGCTCATTGATACTGCTTCCAACAATCCGATCGAGTTTAGAATTTGCGATTCTGAAGATTACCTCCAAGCTCAGATCGCAGATTGGCACAAACGTTTTCACATGAAAGAACCTCAGGAGCAGTGATCGGACCTTGGTAAGGTATCTCTTTACTCTTTCCTTGCTTTCTCTTTTTACCTCCTGCTCAGTCCTGATTAAAAAAACATATACAGATTACTCCAGTTCCGACTTCGAATGTTGGTCTGGAGCCGGCTATCGATCCTCGGAAAAATTCGAACAGTATCGTTCTCTCTGGAAAACGATGCGCGGAATTTACCGTGAAGAAAATCTTAGGATCAAAACCGCAAACGTCGTCTTTGTAGGAAATTCTTTGATTCAGTTGTTTCCGAGCGACTTGATGGGAAAGGAGTTTCCCGGATCCGTAAATCGCGGCATCGGCGGCGATCTTACCGAACTCCTTCTGGAAAGAATCGAAGAGGACGTATTCTTTTTAAATCCGAAGGCGATCGTTTTGGAAATCGGCGGTAACGATTTGATCCAAGGAAAGTGTTTGAACGTTATCGAATCAAACCTCGGAAAAATTTTAGAAAAAATCTATCAGTTCAACCCGAACCTAAAGGTAGTCGTTCTCGGAATTCCACCCGTGCGCACCCAAAGTATCAACACCGTTTCTCCCGTTATCAATCTAACCTGGATCTCGATCGCACAAGGTTATAAAAATGTGATTTTCTTAGACAATTGGCAATGGCTCCGAGAAAAAGAAAGACCGACTCTGAGACAGGAATTCTGGCTGGAAAAAGATAAGATTCATCTGAACGAAAACGCGTATAAGATCTGGGTTCAAAAATTAAAACCGATTCTCACTCCGTATCTACAATAGGTTCACCACCTTGCTCTTAATTCTTACTCAAAATCCGGAAGAAATTCGCAGAGAAATCCTATTGGGAATGGGAAGTTTTGTTTCCCTCGACTCCGAAGAAAGGTTTCTTCTTTCCTCCGCACCGATTCGAACAAACGGTTATTGGAGCTGTATCGAGTGGAAAATTTCTAAAAAGCTGGATGCAAAAGAACTATTCGATCTGCGGAAAAAAATTGCGGATAAGAATTCGGATCTTTTGCAGGTGGATCGTTTGCTCGATCCCAAAAAGAAAACTTTGTTCACGTTCGATATGGATTCCACTCTCATTCAAGAGGAAGTGATCGACGAACTCGCTAGGCTCGCAGGCGTTTACGACCAAGTCGCTTCGGTGACTCGAGAGGCGATGGAAGGAAACTTGGACTTTCACGAAGCGCTCAAAAAAAGATGTCTTCATCTCAGAGGACTTCCCGCTTCGATCTTCGAAGAATTGTATCCAAAGTTGAGTCTCAATCTGGGAGTGGAAAAACTTCTTTTCGGTCTCAAGGAAAAGGAAATTAGGACCGCGGTTTTTTCGGGGGGTTTTACGGACATTCTCGAAATGTTTCGACGCGAACACGGAATCGGGGAAGTCCGCGCAAACGTATTAGAAAGAGAGAATGGAGTTCTCACAGGATTTGTAACCGGCGAAATCGTAGACAAGGTCAAGAAGTTCGAATTCTTACAAGAGATCCGGGATCGTGAAAGAATTGATTCTTCCCAAGTTGTCGCAGTCGGAGACGGAGCCAATGACGCTCTGATGTTAAACGAAGCCGGAATCGGAATCGGTTTTCATGCTAAAGACGGTCTCAAAAAGTTGATCACGAATTGGGTCGACTGCGCTCCGATGGATGTTTTGTTATTTTTGTTTTCGTAATTTTTTCTGAAAGTCTTCGAGCGTTTTGAGCGCTTCGATCGGAGTCATCTCTTCCAGTTTCAATTTAAGAATCGATTCTTCCGTTTCGCAGCGAATATCCTTTTTTTCAGTTTCCGCAAATAACATCGGCTGCGCTTCTTGGATTCTAATTTCTTTCTTTTTAGATTCGAGTTCTATGAGAAGTTCCGCCGCGCGTTTGACGATCGGTTCCGGAACGCCCGCGATCTTTGCGACGTAAATCCCGAACGATTTTTTGGCTTTTCCAGCGCGAACCTTTCGTAAGAAAAGAACCTTATCGTCCTTCTCCAGAGTTTCCAGATAAAGATTGAAAATTCCGCTCAGACGGGAAAGTTCCGTGAGTTCGTGATAGTGGGTGGCAAAGATCGTTTTCGGTTTGATCGAAAGAGAGGAAAGATATTCCAAGATCGCCCAGGCGATGCTCATCCCGTCGTATGTGGAAGTTCCTCGACCGACTTCGTCAAAAAGAATCAAAGAATCTTCCGTGCAATGATTGAGGATATTCGCGGTTTCTTTCATCTCGACGTAGAATGTGGATTCTCCGGCCGTGAGGTTGTCTCCGGCTCCGATACGGGTGAAAAGTTTATCGACGATCGACAATCTCGCCGACTTCGCCGGAACAAATGTTCCCATCTGAAAAAGAATCTGATTGAGCGCGATTTGCCTCATAAAAGTCGATTTACCGGCCATGTTCGGACCCGTTAGGACGGCGATCGCTTTATCCTGAGTATCCAAATAGAGAGAATTCGGAGTAAATTCCTGACCGGGCGGAAGAGTCGCTTCCACAACCGGATGTTTGGAATCAACGAGTTCTAAAGTACGGTCTTCGGAAAGTTGAGGCCGTATCCAACCGAATTTATCCTTTGCAGTCAGAGTGGAAATCTGAAAGTCCAAATCCCCGATCTCCTCCGAAAGTTCCAAAAGAAAAGAAGAATACTTGAGAACTTCCTCCACCATTCCGTTGAATTCGGCTCTTTCGATTTCCTGAATGATCTCATCGGCTTCCAGAATGGTTCTTTCTATCTCTTCGAGTTTGAGAGTCGTAAAACGTTCGCTTCCCACTAACGTTTGTTTTTTAAGATAATCCTTTGGCGCCTGTTCGGCTTGAACTCTGGAAATTTCGATAAAATAGCCTACGATCTTATTATAACGAATCTTTAATGTGTTTAGACCGGTTCTTTTCTTTTCCTCGGTCTCCAATTCCAAGATCCAATCTTTTCCCTTTACGCCGGCCTCTCTGGCCTTATCCAGTTTTGCGGAGAATCCGGAACGTAAAAACGGGCCGTTTCCCAGAATTACCGGTAGGTCGTCGTTCGGATTCAGTTTGGAATCGATAAACTCTGCGATGGATTGCAATCTTTCCATCGGAATCAAAAACGGATAAGAGAGCGCTTCCAATTCTTTTTTGATTTTGATTCCTGTCCCGATCGAATTTAAGATCGTTCTAAAGTCTCGCGGATAGGCGTGATTTCCCCGGAATCGAGTGAGAATTCTTTCCAGATCTCCGATGTCTTTCAGAGCGGATACGAAAGGGGCAAGAACTGCCTTTAAAAGAATGTCCTGTTTTTCCCAACGGGAATAGAGTATGAGAGGGTCACATTCCGGGAATAAGATTCTTTGTTTGAGAAGCCGTTTTCCTTTTGCAGTATTACAAAAATTGAATATGGAATAGAGGGTATGATTTTTCTCTTTTTCGTTTTCGACAAGTTCTAGATTGAGAATGGTCTCGCGATCCATTTCTAAAAATTTTCCGGAACTCAAAATACGAGGTTCTCTTAAGACGAGTTTGTTGTCTCGATAGGTTTCCCGTATGTATTCGTTTAAATAGAGGGAAAGAATGTGGAACGGATCTTTTTCCGTAGTTTCGGATTGATCCGGCAAAAGAGTAAATTCAAGATTCTTAAAGTATTCAAGGTCCTTGAAAAAGGAAACTTCACCTTTGGGAACGCAGATTTCGGAAGGACGAAATTTTTCCAGTTCCGCGATCAGTCGTTCCAATCCCGTGATCGACGCCGAGGAATAAAACAATTCTCCAGTGGAAAAGTCGGCCATCGCAAAGTAGACGAGACTTTTTTTGAGATGTAAAACGGCGAGGTAGTTGTTCTGATAACCGGAAAGAAGATTCTCCTCGATCACGGTGCCGGGCGTTATGATTCGGACTACGTCTCGGGTCATAAGTTTGGAACTCGGGTCGTCCGATTTGGATTGTTCGCAGATCGCGATCTTCTTGCCAGCGCTCAAAAGTCTGGAAATATAATTGTCCTTTGAATGATACGGAATCCCGCACATGGGCACCGCATTTTGTCTTTTGGTAAGAGCAATGTCTAAGATCGAAGAGGCGACTTTCGCATCCTCCAAAAACATTTCGTAAAAATCCCCCATACGAAAAAATAGAATCGTATCCGGGAAATCCTTCTTGATTGCGAGAAACTGTTTCATCATCGGAGTGTTGAGAGCGTCTGCGAGGTCGCTCCAATATTCCGCGGAAGTTCCTGTGGTTTCTAAACTCATGAGACTGACTTTGTGTTCCTGATAAAATCGATTACTTTTTGCGCGTCCTTTTGACCCGGAGAAGATTCCACTCCGCTCGCGACGTCGACTCCGAAGGGTTTCACTTTTGCAATCGCAGAAGCCACGTTTTCCGGATTCAAACCTCCCGCGAGTAAAAACTTTCTTTTGATTCTGTAAACGAAGTCCCAGTTAAAACTTTCTCCGGTTCCTCCGCCGGCGCCCTTGGAATAACTGTCCAGGATCAAAAATTCACCGGGGATATTTTTTAAATCATCGTCTTCGATCGGTTCGCTGACGCGATACGAACAGATTTGATTTTGACCGAGAATCTCGTTTCGATTTGAGGAATCGATTTCGGGATCGTCCCAAACCCACTGGACGTAATCGTGAGGAACCGAGTTTCGAATCGTTCGAATGTCTTCCGGAGAATTTTTGTAAAAAAGTAAAACAACCTTTGGAGAATCATTTTGGTTCTGATAGAATTGTACGATGTTTCTTGCATTCGCTATGTCGATCTTTCTCGGACTGGACGGTGCGAAGTTGAGTCCAATAAAATCGGCGCCTTCTTCTTTGCAAATTTTTGCGATTTCAAGATCTCTGATTCCGCAGATCTTTACCCTTGTTTTTGGAATGAAATTAGGCTTCATAAATCTGTTTTTCCAGTTTGAGAGAGGGGTTTCTGTAGATCACGTACTTTAACGGTCGTCAGTTTCCGGGTAGAATTTACTTTCGGTTTCGATGGCCCTTTCTCATTCCTTCCCGATCGCAGACGGTAAAAAGATTCGTATTTTGATCTTGGGAAAAAAAGAACTCCCGAATCTATCTCTGGATCCGAATTCTCAGAGAACGGAAATTACGAATCGAACAGGATCGGACGAATCTTTCATCTATCTTTTGAATCAGGTTCACGGAGATACGATTCTCGATTCTTCCGAAATTCCGTCTTTTTCCTTTCCTACGGCGGACGCTTGTATCGGAGAAGAATCCAATCGGATTCTCTGCATCAAAACCGCAGATTGTATGCCGATCTTTTTTTGGTCTTCTCGAAGCGGTAAATACGCAGCGATTCATTCCGGTTGGAAAGGAACGTTAGCCGGAATTGCAGAGAAAACCGTTCTTCGGCATTTTTCCGAAGAGGAAAGAAGCGACGGTTCTCTTTTCGGTTTTTTGGGGCCTTGCGCAAGCGGGTTGCGTTACGAAGTGGGAGAGGACGTCGCGTCTTTGTTCCGTTCCGAATTGGAGGATTGTTTGAAACCTGCGGGCAACGACAAAAGTTTTTTGGATTTGGATACCTTTGTCCGTTATCGATTGGATAAGAATCGGATTCGAGTAAAACTCGAATCTTCAGGAATCTGCACGATGGAAAAAGATTCGGATTTCTTCAGTCATCGCAGGAAAGACGAGGGAAGAAATCTGAATCTGATTTGGAAGCAAGATTAGACTTTTGGAATTTTCTTAATCGCGGCGTTGATTTTTTCCAACACCTTTTCCCTTTTTACCGGCTTTGGAATGTAATCCATCGCGCCTTCGTCTACGAGATACTTGAGAACCGCAGGCGTGTTCTCCTCTGAAACGAGCACAATTCTCGGCAGAACTCCCTTTTCTTTAATCTCAAAGAACGTTGCAAATCCGTCCATTACGGGAAGATTTAGATCCAACGTGATCAAATCGACCAATCGATGTTGGTCGTAGAGTTTTACGAGTTCTTTTCCGTTTTCCGCGAATCCGATCACCTGGTATCCTTCCGATTCCAAAATCTGAGCCAATTGTTTGGCCTGAAATCTTGAATTTTCAGCAATCAATACCTGATAAGGTCTTCCGTTGGGAGCCACACCTGCTTTCATACATTAACCTCTTTTTAGAGAAAGGATTCGATTATCTGGCCGATTTCTTTCGTTCCAACGACCGTAGATCCGACTTCTGCGATGTCTCTCGTTCTTTTTCCGGTCGCGATCGTCTTGCGAACTGCGGTTTCAATTTTAGCCGCTTCCTCTTCCATGGAAAAAGAATACCGTAACATCAAGGCCGCGCTCAAAACTTGAGCGATCGGATTCGCTACGCCTTTTCCGGCGATATCCGGAGCCGAACCACCGGAGGGCTCGTACAATCCGAATCCGGATTCCGAAAGAGAAGCCGAAGGCAACATTCCGATGGAGCCGGTGATGATCGACGCCTCGTCCGAAAGAATGTCCCCGAACATGTTCTCACAAAGAATCACGTCGAATTGTTTCGGATTTACGATCAACTGCATCGCCGCATTGTCCACGTAAAGATGATTCAATTGGACGTCCGAAAATTCTTTCTTATGCAGATCGACGACAACTTCTTTCCAAAAAACGGAAGTCGTCAAGACGTTTGCCTTGTCGATGCTTGTCACTTTATTATTTCTTTTGCGAGCCGCTTGAAATGCTACTCTGGTAATTCTTTCGATTTCCCTTCTGGAATATTTCATCGTATCGTAAGCGAATTCTTCCTGTCCGGATCCTTCTCTTCCTTTCGGTTGTCCGAAGTAGATTCCCCCGGTCAATTCTCTTAAGATCAGAATGTCGAGTCCTTCGCCGATAATGTCCGCGCGAACCGGCGAGGCGTTTTTCAATTCGGGGTAAATGATCGCGGGTCTGAGATTGGCGAAAAGATCGAAGTGTTTGCGAAGCGGGAGAAGCGCTCCTCGTTCCGGTTGTTTTTCCGGTGGAAGGGTTTCCCATTTCGGTCCGCCCACGCTTCCAAAAAGAATCGCTTGCGATTCTTCGCAGAGTTTGAGGGTTTCCGGCGGAAGCGGATGTCCGGTTTTGTCGATTGCGATTCCGCCCACATAACCTTCTCTAAAGTTAAACTCGGAAGCTTTTGCGCCGAGGGCTTTTTTTAAAACGGAGAGTGCTACCTCCATTACTTCCGGACCGATTCCGTCTCCGGAAAGTACAGCTACGTTCTTCATTCTTTTTTGGATCCTTGTTAGTTTTGTTTGATTACGGATTCGAAGATATCCAGACCTTGATTGAGAAAGTCCGTGGAAATCGTAAGGGGTGGCATGATCCGGATCACGTTATCCGCCGTTGCATTGACAACTAGTCCCGCCTCCAACATCGTTTCTGCGACCGGTCTGGATGGAACCGCCAATTCTACTCCGATATGAAGTCCTTTTCCTCTTACGTCCCGAATCACCGGATACTTTCCTTTCATCTCGTTCAGTCTGGAAAACGCCACGTCCGAACAGACGTTTACGTTGTTTAAAATTTCCCGGGTTTGAATGATTCGAATTGTTTCATAGGCGATCGCAGCGGCGAGATGATTTCCTCCGAACGTGGAACCGTGGGATCCCAACGTGAAAAGGTCCTGATATTTTTCGCCCACGATCAAGGCGCCGATCGGAAAACCGGAGCCGAGTCCTTTCGCGAGAGTCATCGCGTCCGGGCTAAAACCCATAGTTTCAAAGGCGAATAACGTTCCCGTTCTTCCCATCCCGGTTTGGATTTCGTCAAAGATGAGTAACGCGTCGTTTTCCGCGGTCAATTCTCTGGAAAGAGTGAGAAAGTTTTTCGTCAAAGGAATGATTCCGCTTTCTCCGAGAATCGGTTCCACAAGAAGAGCTACGATTCTTCCCTGATATCTTTCGAAAGCGGATACGAGAGCTTCGTCGTTGTTCGGTTCGACGAACTCGATTCCTTTGAGAAGTTCTCCATAACCCTTCCGGATCTTATCCTGACCGGTCAAACTCATCCCGGAAACCGATCTTCCGTGAAAACTTTTGTCGAGGGAAAGAATGATCGGATCCACAATGTTTTTGGAATACGCGTATTTCCGCGCGAGTTTGAACGCGCCTTCGATCGCTTCGGTTCCGGAGTTCGTCAGAAATACCTTTCCCGGAAACGAATTGAGAATCAAAAGTTCAGCCAGGTTAGCCGCTTCCTCGGAGTAGAATAGATTGGAGGTATGAAAGAGTTTGTCCGCTTGGGAACGAACTACCTCGATGATGTCCGGATCCGCGTGCCCCAAATTTGTGACGGCCACTCCGGAATGAAAATCGATGTATTGTTTGTTGTCATAGTCGAATAAGAGTTCGTTGACCCCATAACGGAAGGCGACGTTGTATCTGGAATAGGTGTTGATCAAATAATGATCGGCCAATTCTTTTGTGTGTTGAAAAAGTTCCTTTTGAATTTCTGTGTCGTTCATGTAAGCCCCGCCAATTTTAAAAATATTTCCTCTGAGGCTTTGATCTCGGAAAGAAGCCCCGCAGTTAACGATCGAATTTCTTCCTTGGACTTGAGAGTCGTAAGACTTTGAAAGGAAGAATAGATCTTGATCTTAGGTTCGGTGCCGGAAGGTCGAATCGTGAGTTTCGCGTTGCCTTCGAGAATCACTTGAATAACGTCCGAAGAAGGACAACCCGTGAAAGCGGATTTGGAAGCGCTTCCCTTCGCAGTCTGCGTTTTGTAATCGAGAATACCGACGATCTTTCTCTGATGTATCTGTTTTCCCAAAAGGTCGCTTGTCCTTAGGGATTCCAAAGATTTCCGAATTTTTTCTTTGCCGACGCTTCCTTCCAAGGTTAGGGATTGCAGACTTTCTTGGAAGAGCCCGTAACGAAGATAGATCTCGTCCATATAAGCGAGTAGGTCTTTTTTTTCGGTAAGAATTTCGAGAAGAAGAAGCGCCGAAGAAAGAGAATCCTTATCCCTCACAAAAGAGACCGGAAGATAACCGAAGGATTCTTCTCCGCCGAATAAAAAGAAATCCGATTTACTTTTGTCGAGTTTCGCCATCACCTGCGCGATGAATTTAAAACCGGTGAGTACGTTTTTGTATTTCACTTTGTTTTTCTTAGCGATGACTTCCTGCAGATCCGTGGTTACGATCGTTTTGACAAGGACGGCCTTTTTTTTCTTTTTGGATGCCGCATAACGCTCGCAGAGATAAGCCGCCATGATCGAGCCGATCTGATTCCCGTTTAGAAGGACGTAATTCCCTTTTCCGTTTCGAACGCCGATTCCGAGACGATCGGCGTCGGGATCGGTGGCGATAAAGGCGTTCGCGTCTTTCAGGATCGCAAATTTCCGAGAAAGTTCCATCGCTTCGGGTTCTTCCGGGTTCGGAAATTTTACGGTGGGAAATTCCCCGTTCGGATCTTTTTGTTCTGGCACCAAGAACAGGTTTTTATAACCGAAACCGTTTAAAAGTTCCTTCATCGATTTTCCGCCCGTTCCGTGTAACGGTGAATAGACGACTTTCATAGAGGAACGATCTTTCGATTTTAGAATCGGAGATACGATTCCCGCTTTTGCGAGTTCCTTTTTGTAGGAGCTGAAACAATCCTTTCCTGCGGACTTTACGAACTTTTTGTAAAGAGCGTCTTTGGGAGAAAGAATGGGGATCTTTTTCCAATCGGAAACGGATTCGATTTGAGATATGATTTTTTTGTCGTCCGGAGGCACGAGTTGCCCGCCGTCCGCAAGATATGCTTTGAAACCGTTGTAATCCGGCGGGTTGTGAGAAGCTGTGATGACGACCCCGCCGCTCGCTTTGTAATAACGGATCGCATAGGAAAGAAGAGGAGTCGGAGTCACTTCCTTGAAAAGCACGACTTTCACGCCCAAAGAAGCGGCGATACCGGCGGTGACTTCCGCAAATTCCCGGGATCTTCTTCTGGAATCATACGCGATGACGATGGAAGCCTTCTTGTTCTTTTTGGCAAGATAACCGACAAAGCCGAGGGCCGCTCGACCGACCGTATATTCGTTCATCCTTCCGATTCCGTTTCCGAGACGACCGCGCATTCCACCGGTGCCGAACTCAAGTGGAACACAAAAGGCTTCGACATCTGGACCGGATTCTCCCTTGTTGAATTTTTCAAGAGCGGCCGACGCTTCTTTGCGAGCTTCTGTGGAGAATGGATCTTTAGTCCAGGAAAGGATCAAGGATTCAGCATGATTCATAGTTTTAGAAAGATTCCGACTGACTTTTTTAAGAGGATTAAATTCATAAAAATCGGGTTTCCCTGAGGTTCAACCCTAATTTTAGCCGATTCTAAAAGTATGGAATCTTACGAATTCAACCAAGACGAGAATCGAGAATTTTTGAGTCTGAGCAAGGCGCTCAAACTTGCTTCCCTTTCTTTTTTCAGTCTCTCCGGAGTCTCTTTCTTTTCGGCTTTTGTCTCAAACGATACGGGCAGGCTGATCCTCTTTCTTGTTCCTGGAATTTTATTTCTTCTCATAGGAATTTGGAGTTACAGCGCCGGAATTTCTTTCAAAAGAATTACCGAAACCAAGGGAGAGGATTTGGATTATTTAAGAATCGGGCTTCGCAGTTTAAAAATCCATTTTTGGATTCAGATTTCTTTCGGATTCTTTGCAATTCTATTTCTCCTGGGAGGAGCGATTCTTACTCTTGTATCCTAGATGGAACCGAGAGAATTTTGGATCGAAGAAAGACTCG
This sequence comes from Leptospira adleri, assembly GCF_002811985.1. Taxonomy (GTDB): domain Bacteria; phylum Spirochaetota; class Leptospiria; order Leptospirales; family Leptospiraceae; genus Leptospira; species Leptospira adleri. Next base: position 50,594 of record NZ_NPDU01000002.1, on the reverse strand, counting down.
AAAAATATAGAAAGACCTCTGGATGCAATTTAGGCGAGAGCGGGATTCGAAATCGTAATTTCGGGGATTTGCTTCGGAGCTTAGATATCGGGTTTGAAGAACTCGAGTCGATTTCTTTGGAAGACGCGTCCAACCGAGGCGGCGAAGAAATTAGGGAAGAAGTCGCTAAACTCTATCCAGGTTTAAACGCGGACCAAATTTTAATTACGACCGGAACCGGGGAAGCGCTCTACATCCTCTTTCATCTTCTTTGTAAAAAAGATTCTTCCGTCGCTTATTTTGAACCCGCGTTTCAAGCGTTGTATGAAATCCCGAAGATGGTAGGAGCGGAACTAAGACCCGTTTCTCTTTTGGCATCTTTGTTAACGAATCCGAATTCTTATTTATCCTCCGATTCGATCTTAGAATTGTTTTCGAAAAAAGCGGATCTTACGATCTTCAATCACCCTCAAAATCCGAGCGGGCTTTCTTTGGATGAAAAGGGTATTCAAACGATTCGAAAAGCCGCGTCAAAGCCGCAGGGCTGGATTCTTTTTGACGAACACTATCGATTTTTAGATTTTCAAAACTCCTTAAGTTGGAGCGGCGCTGCTCTGAACGAACGAACCGTTTCCACAGGATCGATCACGAAATGTTTCGGAGTTATGGGACTTCGAATCGGCTGGATGACCGGACCGAAAGATCTGATCGAAAAGGCGCGTTCCTTCAAAGACTATCTAACGCATACCGTTTCTCCGATCTCCGAATTTTTAACGCTTCAAATCTTAAAGAATCGAATTCGGCTTTCCGCTTCGATCAAAAAATCCATTTTAGAAAATATTCGATATTTTGAAAGTGTTTGGAAAGAACTTCCCGGAGTCGCGGGCTTTGTTTCTCCGGGAGGCGGTGTTGTTTCATTTCTGCCTCTTCAGGAAGGGATTTTCTCCTCCGCCTACGCGGATGCTTTGATCGAACAGTGCGACGTATTTGTACTTCCCGGGAAAGATTTTGAAACGGAAGGTTGGATCCGAATCGGTTTCGGAGAAGACGTTGAGCGATTTAAGGCGGGAATCGACCGTTGGAAAAAACTGCGTTTGTAGGAGCTCATACGACTGTATTCGATCCTACCTCTCTTCCTCGCGAAATCTGAAGGAGAACGGCTCAAACTTTTTTTGAAACCGCAGTCGAACGATAAAAAATGGGTTTTAAGCGGATTTTAAAATGGAAGAATTCGGTTTTAGGAATATTCTGTTTTCATAAAGGATACAGGATGCGGATTCGTCCTTTGCCGGTTTAACCGAAGGAAAAAAACGATTTCTGGAGGGCTGAGTTGAACATCTCTTTTGCGGAATTTTTCAGTAAAACTTTGCCCGTCTTAGCGGTATCGACATCGAAAAAACTCTGTTAGCTTCTGCAAAATAAAAAAGAATCTGATTTTGTATGAGAAATCGGTAAGATGCAAAATATGCGTTCGCCGCCGGAGCTCCCACTCGGAATAAAAATGGACGAACCTTCAGGCTGTCACGAACCTTAGGAAATTTATTTCATCTTACGGGTTTGTGTCGAACGAGCTTAGAGAAAACCTTAGAGGGCCGATCCATTCGAAATCATAAGAGCGTTTGCCGATCTCGAATGTCTAAGAATATAAGGTTCTTTCCAAAAGCTGGGACAGAACCTTGCAGCTAGATCTTTCCGACAAAATAAAATAAGGTTTTGGGACGCGCCGTAAGTTATCTATAATATTCTAATCTAAAAGCGGCGAAAGACCCGGTTTGAAAGTTGCATCGGATGGTAGGTGAAGATCGCTCTTTGAAAGAATCTTGCGTGCATGTGTTGGCCGATCAGAGAGAATTGTTTCCCTCCTGCCTGTATAAAATCCGAAACCAAGGGTTCGAATTCTTCCAGCTGGATTCGAAAACGAACCTCCTTCTGAAAAATTCTAAAAATCTGTTCCTTAGAGGAGCTCTTCCACTGAAACGGATCGGGAAGGAGGTTTCGTTCCTTTAACCAGAGCGGAAGATTTTTGCGCTCCAGCTTAGAAGGAAGAAACGTTCCGATGTAGTAGGATTCAGGATGTTCCAGATCCACGTTCTTATCTGAAGTTTCCCTGAGATAACCCAACGCGTAGACGTCGCAGAAGCCGAGTTCGGGAGAATAAGATTCTTCATAGAATTCCTGTTTGGAAAAGGAAGCGGCTCTGGCTGCGACAAAACGAACTTTGATTTTCTTTCTAGTTCCGAACGGAATCCAGGAAACGGGAAGTTTTTCCTTCCATTCCTCCCAAGGAAAAAATTCCTCCCATCGGATACAAGAATGTAAATAAAGACGATATGGATTGGGAGAAGCAGCGCTGAGCAGATCCGGCTCTGTGGCTCCTAACGTAAAACCCGGTTCCTCTCTGGAAAAAAGTTTTTTCCACGGTTTCTGGCCGAAAAAACGCAACAGGTTCCGAAGAGATTTCCAAATTAAAAATCTACTTCGGTTGGAAAATCCGGAACGAAGCCTTTCGGTGATCTCGATTTTTTGCTTTCCGCCTGCAAAGGTTTCACTTTTGATTTCAACGTCGGTTTGAATTCGATGCGGGATTCCGTTTTCTTGGAAAAGACGAGTTTGATCCAAAAAATTTCCCGTATCCTTCGGATTTACGATCTGTTCCCTTTGGTATTCTTCGCTTAGAATCGGTTGCAGTCTGCGTTGAATAAGGACATTTTTACTTTGGAAAAAGGGAAGGAGGTTTACGTTCCAGATTCGATCGATCCAGAGTTGAAGTTTTGTAAAGGCGAGGCGGAACATGAGTTCGGAGGTTGCTTTGCAAAGATTTTGTAAGGCTCCGAGATTCTCCACCCAAAAAGAAAAAAGTCGTTCAAAATCCGCCTTAAACGCCAGAAAATCGGCGGAAAGGTTGACAGAGAAAGGCGCCAATCGATTATGTCCTTACTATGGCCAGAAGATGTGAAGTAACCGGGAAGGGCACTGCCTCAGGAAACAACGTTTCCCATTCCCACATTAAGACAAGAAGAACCTGGAAGGTGAATCTTATCAAAAAAAGAATCTTTTTGGAAGACGAGAACCGTTGGGTTACAGTTCGTCTTTCTACCAGAGCGCTTCGCACTCTGAGAAAAAAAGGAATTAAGGCCGCCATCAAAGACAACGGCGGATCCTTGGGCGTGCTTGCTCCGAAAAAATACGCAGGAATCCAGAAGTCGGCTCCGAAAACGGCCTGATTCTTCCTTTCTCAAGTGGTTTTCCCGAGTCTTTTCTCTTTTAAGAAAAGAATTCGGGGAAGTCGCCACTCCTCTTCACTTCCAAAAAGACTATGAACTCGCGATCGCTGTGATTCTCAGTGCACAGTGCACGGATGAACGCGTAAACCAAGTCACTCCCGCTCTTTTTAAAACCTTTCCGACCTTAGAATCGTTTGCGAACGCAGATATTCTTGAAATCGAAAAGCTGATCTTCTCCACGGGCTTTTATCACAATAAAGCCAAGTCGATTCAGGGTTTTGCTCGGAAATTGTTAAACGACTTCCAGGGAAAGATTCCGAATACGATAGCTGAGTTGATCACACTTCCGGGTTTTGGAAGAAAGACGGCAAACGTCGTTTTATCCGAGGTGCACGGTCTTGTGGAAGGAATCGTGGTCGATACACACGTAAATCGAATCGCGAAAGTTTTGGGACTGACCGAAAAGAGCGATCCCGTCCAGGTTGAAAAAGACCTTATGAATCTTCTTCCCAAAAAATATTGGAGAGATATTTCCTTGTATTTGATTTTTTTAGGAAGAAAAAGTTGTAAGGCCCATCGAAAATTTTGTGAAGAATGTATTCTAAAAAAAGAATGTCCCTCGTCCTCGTTTGTCAACGGAGCTTAGAAGAGTATGGAAGTATTTATCGATCAAAAATTGGAAGGAATGGAACTCGCGACCCAGCATATCGTAATGTCCCGGGATCTCAATCAACACGGATTTCTTTTCGGCGGACAGATGCTCGCGTGGATCGACGAAGGATGTGCGATGTTCGTTATGGAAAAGATCCGATATTCGAACATAGTTACGGTAAGTATGGCGGACGTCGTTTTCAAAAGTCCGGGACTTCTCGGAGATATCATTCAGATCTTTTCCAAGATCGATAAGGTGGGAAACAGTTCGATCACGATCCGAAACACTTCTATCGGAAAAAGCCAGAGTCGAAAAGAATTAAAAGAGATCATCGATTGTAAGATCACCTACGTCTGCTTAGACGAAACAGGAAGACCGTTTCCGTATTTTCGGGATCATTTCGAACTTCAGGAATTGAAGTAGTCGTTTGTATGGCTTCCCGATTTCCTGTTTCCGTTGAAAAAGAACAAAAACTTTTAGAACTCATGGAAACTCTTCGGATCAAAGAAACGGATCTGGAGGAGAGTTTTACGAGGAGCGGTGGAAAGGGCGGACAAAACGTAAACAAGGTTTCCACCGCAGTTCATCTCAAACACAAGCCGAGTGGAATCGAAGTCAAATGTTCCCTTTACAGAACTCAAGGACTCAATCGTTATAAAGCGAGAGCGATTCTTTGTGAAAAAATCTTAGAACAAAAACAAAAGTCGAATTCCTCGATTTCGGAAGTTCAAAGAAAAGCGGTCCGCAACAAACGAAAGGACGCGAAAAGAAAGAAAGAAAAATATTCCCGGAAAGGACAAAATTCTCCTTCCATCGTTTCCGATCCGGAAGAATCTTTTGAAGAAGCGATCCCCGATGAAACTTCCGATTAAAACTCTCAAAGTCTAATCTTTAAACGAATATGGCCGAAATTCTAAACCACACTCTGATTTTGGAAAAGATCAAAAACCTAGGAGCTTCTCCGGGTTGTTATCTTTGGAAGTCCAGAAAGGGGGAGGTTTTGTATGTTGGAAAGGCGAAAAATTTAGACAAACGGGTCCGCAATTATCTCAAGGAATTTCATCCGGACGTAAAGACCCGCGCGCTCCAAAGAGAAATTTTCGATTTGGATTGGATTGCGACGCGCACGGAAAAGGAAGCGCTGATCCTCGAAGCGACTCTGATCAAAAAACACAATCCGCGTTTTAACGTTCGTCTCAAGGATGACAAAAAATATCCTTACATCTGCGTTTCGCTTTCCGAACCGTTTCCTATGGTTTATGTGACTCGAAAACTCAGGGACAACGGAGACCGTTATTTCGGTCCGTATTCGGACGTTCGCTCTACGAGAGAAACGTTAGACATCATTCTTAGAATATTTCCGATCCGTAAGACGAGACAGGTTCTTCCTCTTCCAAAACCCAGAAGGCCCTGTTTGAATTTCGACATGGGTCGTTGTCTCGGACCGTGTCAGGGAACCGTTTCCGTCGAAGAATATAAAATCGTAGTGGATCAGGTGATTCAATTCTTAGAGGGAAAAAAAGATTCTCTCGTGGGAGATCTGAGTACTAAGATGAATTCTTCCTCCGAACGTCTTGAATTTGAAAAGGCGGCTCGTTATCGGGATATGCTTCAGAGGATCCAGAACTTCCGCGAAAAACAAACGGTCGTAAGCACGGACGGCGGGGACGAGGACGTGATCGGTTTTGCGAGGAAGGAAGACGAAGGGCAAGTGATTCTTTTGGAAGTCAGGGGAGGAAGACTCGAAACCAAAAAATCATTTCCGATCAAAGGAGTTTTAGACGCGGAAGATTCGGAGATCATAGGAGCTTTCTTTCGCGATTATTATCTGAACGCGGCGCTCGTTCCTCCCGTAATATTTATACCGACCGATATCCAAGAGGAAGTTTCCGCGGTCTTGGATGTTTTGCAAGAGAAGACCGGTTTTCGATCGAAGCTCAAATCGCCTCGCACGGGAGACAAACGTTCCCTTTTGAAAATCGCCGAGAAAAACGCGGAACTCAGTCTTACGGAACGACTTCTCGCGACTCATTACAAGGATCAGACCGCTTCCCTAAAAGAGATTCAAGAAATGTTTTCCTTGGAACGTCCCCCGCATATCATCGAATGTTACGATATCAGTCACTTTCAAGGTTCTCAGCCGGTCGCGAGCGGAGTTATGTTCGTCGAGGGAAAACCTTTCAAACAGGGATATCGAAAATACAATATGCGTGGTTACGAGGGGATCAACGATCCGGGGATGATGCACGAAGTAATCTCGAGACGTCTGCAAAGAATCATCAACGAAGAAGGGGTTTTTCCCGATTTGATTGTGATCGACGGAGGACCGACCCAATTGACCAAGGCCTGCGAGGCAGCGGTGGAAGCGGGGGCGGAAGGAATTCCGATGGTAGGTCTTGCCAAAAAAAGGGAGGAGATTTTTTTCCCCGGAGACAACGAACCGTTTATCTTCGATATGAATTCTCCCGGAATGAAGCTCCTCCGTCATCTACGGGACGAGGCCCATCGTTTCGGAGTTACGCACCATAGAACTCGAAGAAATAAAGAAACGATGAGGGCTCTCATCCAAGACGTTCCGGATATAGGACTCAAAAGGAGTAAGTTGCTCCTACAACATTTTTCCGGTGAAAAGAAAATCGAAGAGGCCACAAAGGAAGAATTACTCGATGTTCCCGGAATCGGAGAAAATCTCGCTGAAAAAATTCTGAAACAACTCCAAAAAAAAGAATAAAAAAAAGCTAAAATTCCCTCCGCGGGCAAGTTTCCCGGAACCGTTTTTAGACGGAGGGAAACATGAAACTCAAATCCGTCTTCACGACATTACTATCTCTGATGGCGCTAACGTCCTGCCCCGGCAGGGGAAATTCGGCGTTTCTTTTGCCGATCGGTCGTCCGGGAGAATTCAAACTCGTCTATGAACCAGAGTTCGTCATCGGACGGGAAATTCCGGAATCCACTCGAAAGGAATGGCGGAATCCGGAAGTCAAACTTCGGTCCGCCGACGGGATTGCCTGTTTATCCGCGGGATCGGAGTTCGTCTACGCTCTTTCGGTCTGTTTTCCCGATCGAAACGGAGACATTAATTTAGAAATTCAGAATATTATAAAATTCTGGAACGATAATCCGGAAGGTAGAACCGAATCGGAAGAATTGAGTTTTTCGGAACTCGGAACCGGAAGGTTGAAAGTGGAGCTCAACCGGGATCTTCTTGAAGATTGTGGAGACGATTGGCTGATCCTTTCCGGAGAGCCGAGTCTGGATCGATCCCTAAAAAAGATTTCGTTTCCCGCTTCGAACCTTTTCTCCGTTTTTTCGGAAAATTCATCGGTTCGTCCGCACTCTCCGGGAGCGTTTACCGGCTTTAGCGTTTTTGCAAACTCGGAAAGAATGAAGATCGTATTTCATTCCAAAAATAGAATCCGCGCTTCGAACAGTCTGATTCTTGAGATTCCGGGTAACGCGAGCGTTCTTTCGGATTTTGTTTCGGAAATACAAAGAAAGAATTCGGAGGTTCTTTCTCGCTGCAAGGACGGGATTCCGGAATTGTCCGAAGTTTTCGGAGGAACCAATTCTCCGACGGGAAGATTTCTGGAATTCCAAAATTCTTCTTTAGAAACAATTTGTTTCCAAGACCTGAATCTCGAAGTCGAATCGAAGCGGTTTTCGGTGGAAAAAGGAAAAGCGTTTTTAATTCCGGGTGAAACGATCCTCCGCGTCGAAACGGGAAGTATTCTTCCCGGAAACGAAATTTCGAGTTTTCCCTGGTCCGAACTCAAAAAAAAGGGAGAATGGTTTTTAAAAACCTCCTCCGGACAAGTTTCGATTTCCAATCGTGCGCTTTCCTTTCAAGAAGGAGAACGATTCTACTCGAGTTCCGGAAATTTTTATTCCCTTTGCAACCGGGACGGATTGTTCGAATCTTCGGATCGACTTTGTATGAATCCCGGAATTTCGGAAAATTTTTACGAAACGGAAGGATTATATTTTTGTAATGTAGACGACTTTCAAATCGAAGAGGCAAATTTTACGGGGCTGTTCCTGAACGGGAAGGTCGACGACAAACAGAAGTTTCTGGATTTAGAATATTCCGGAAATAGAATCTGTAATCCGAACGTTTTGTCCTTGGCGGTCGGAGACAAGGAATATCCGATTTGGCTGGATTCGGAATCGATTTCGGCGAACGGAATTTTGACGCTTGGAAAAAGGGATTGGCTCGAAAAGGGAATTCTTCTTTCCGATAACGGACTTTCCGATTCCGAATTCGGAGAAAGGATCTTTTTAAAAGACCGCCTTTTTAAAAAGGAGCGGAATCTTTCGCAAGAAATGATCGCAGACCCTATTTTGAAAAAGAACGACGGTCTTTTGCTTTCGCTTCTGTTTCGAAACGGGACTTGGATCCCGCATCCGATCCGAAAAAGCGACACACTTTTGGAGTCGATCCGTGAAATTCATTCCATGAATCCCGGCCTTCGATCGGAGCTGAGGGAATTCGATCCGAACTCGAGCGCGGAACTTTCGGAAGTTTCTTGGATGGGTTCGTATGACGGAGCTGCCGCGATCAGCGGGGATCGGTTTGTGGAACTGGATTCCCTTCAATCGACTTCTAAAATTTTAGAGATTCATTCCGGAACGAAGAACTATCGATTTTTAGTTTCGCTGGAAGCGGGAAAGAACGTATTTTCTTCCTCTCGACTCGTCTGTTTTCCGAACGTGAACGCCTGGGTTTTACCGGAACTGGCTCTTACTTCCTCGGGCGAGATTCGGATTCTTTCCTTAGAAGGAAATTCGGTCGTAGATTCGTTTGTCTGGAATTCACAAGGTCCCGGTTTCAATTCCTCCGCGCTGAAGTCGAGGAGATCGGCTTCTAAGTTTCGAACTCTCGGCGGTTCCGTGGTCTGGAAAAACAGCGCACTTTCAAATCTGGAACAAAGAAAGTCAACTTGCTCTCAAACCGAAGCGAGTCCCGGTTTTATCAATAGAACCTTTCCTTTCTTTTGGAAAGAATCTGTGACCACCGGTTCTTTTCTCGATCCCTTGTTGTCTTGGAATCTGCCGAAAATTGCCGGAGTCGTTTCGGGTGAAATTCAGGTTTTCGCCTATCAACCCGCGTTTTCCGGCAACAAAGTTTCCGAAGGATTTTTTAATCTTTGGTCGCAGATTCAGGTAAATACATTTAAGAATTGGAATATTCAAAAAAACACACTCAACTATCTGATTTCGGTCGGAGGAGAAAGTCTGGTTTTGATTCCGGGCGCTTCCTCGATTTTAATTTCGGCGATTTATCCAAGTCCGGCTTTGTCGACAAACGAATGGTTTTCGATCTGCAATCGCGGATCCGATCCGGTCGACGTCCGTAGTCTCGAAATTAGGGACAGTTCGGCCTCCGACCGTCTCGTGGAATATTCTGCGAGGTTTGGAACCTCTCGTCCGATCGGTTGGGATACTTATAACTCGGGCGCTTACGGTTGGGTATTTGACGATCGTTTTTTAATTCCGGGAGAATGCGGCTACGTCCTTTCTCCCAATTTTAAAAACGAATCCGTTCCGTTTCATGACGAACACCGGCGTAAAATTTTTACGATCGACAAAACGACCACGATCGGAAACGGAATCGCTAAGAACGAAGGTCTGGATCTGTTTCAGGAGATTCAACAGACTTTAGTTCACGTCCATAGTTATGGAAATCAATATTCCCCGTTTCCGTTCGTGTATGATTCGGAGACTGGCGATCTGATTCTGCTCCTGGAAAATCGATCCGGAGATTCCATTCTGGATTACGAGATCCGGAAGAAGGATCTTCCATGAAAAAATTTTTGGTATATTCGTTTTTTATTATAGTCCTGCCAGTGTCCGCTTCGGAAAAAAATTCGGGCTGGACACAACTTTCCTGGTTGGGCTGGGGACTCGGAGCCGGACAGGAAACGCAAAGCTCTTCTGAAAATCCGAACTACAAGACTTACAAAGAATTAAGGATCAACGAGTCCTTGTTTCATTCGAGTTTGGATCAGAACTTTGTTTCGAAACACTGGAGCGCGAAGATCCAAGCGGATGGAATTCTTTCGACCGAATCGGAATTTCGATTTTTTGCCGGAAGGGATCTTTTCTTTGAATGGAAGAATCAAAAACTTTCCTTTCTGTTTGGAAGAATCTCCGAAGATGGAAAACACAATTCTTTTAAAGATTGGGCGGATGGAACCGATGGAATCGCAATAAGGGCAAATTTTCGGGAATGGGGAAGGATACGAGTCGATCTTTTCGATTTTTATTCCGGATATCGGCTCTTTGAAAAGGACGGTTTTCGAGACAGGATCTTGGCTACAAAACAATCTCAATCCTATTCGAAAGAAGAGGTGGTTCGTCTTTTCGGTTCGAATGAGTTTAGAAATCGATACAGGGGCGGATTGAGTTATCGATATGAATTTTTTGCTCTGGAATTCGGATTTCGTTTTCAGTATTTGAATTTTCAAAACTGGGGAAGATATTCCGACGATCTTAGGACAAATACGGTTTCTTCGGGAGATCGGGATTATCTCACTCATTCTACGGTCGATCTGAATTGGAAACGAAACGGCTTTTACTTTTTTTTATCGGGGATTCTGGCGAGAGGTTTGGATAAGACCGGTTGGAATCGGATTCGAAACTCGGCCGGCATTCCGATCTCGGGAGAAGCGATTCTTCTTTCTTTGGGTTTTGACAACTCGCGTTGGAATGTTTACGCCTTCGGATTTCTTCCGGATCGAGATCGAAGGAAGGAAAACGGAGAAATTTTAGAATTGGGTTTTGTAGGAATCGGATCCAATCCTTCTCCGGTGTTTACCACGAATCAGAGTTTGGATTTTTATCCTTCCGCCTGGGTGACAGACAAGGGTCTTGAGAAACAGTCTACTTTGCAGAGCGGAAAACGTCAAGCCGCATGGTCCGGAATCAATTTAGAATATAATCAATCTATGATGCGATTTCGTTTTTATCTCGCGTCCTATTTTTATCTTCGCGAAAATTCGGGTTCCTCGGGCGCGCTTTGCGTTTCTCGGGATTCGTTTCAAAAAGAATATTTTCGCGAAGTTCTTTTGCAGACGACGCTTTTCTTTCCGACCGAGGAGGAACGAGTTCCGATTTCTTTTTTGAAATGGAGTTTGGGAGGTTGGATGAGCGATCCTCAAACCGCGCAAAAGGAATTCTTTTTTCAAATACAATCGGGGGTGGTCTTATGAAAATTAATTTCAACGTCCTTTTGATTCTTATTTTTCTACATAGTTGTTCTCACCCTTCGGATCAGGATTTGTTTTGGTTGGATTGGACTCGTCCCCGGAACATGGAAGCGTATTTTTCGTTTCCGGGCCGTTATACTCCGGATTCTAAAAAGAGAAACGTAAGGGATCGAATTTTGAGTCTGCTCGAGGAGGCGCAACATTCGCTCGATCTTTGGATTTACTCCTTTGACGACTCGGAAATTTTAGAGGCTTTGCAGCGCGCCCGAAAACGCGGGGTTAAAATTCAAATCGTAGCGGATCCGGAGAAAGAATATCCGGCGGATCTGATTCGTCTCGGACTTTTTCGTAGGTGGGAGCGTTCCGGTCTACAACATTCAAAAATTCTAATAGTCGACCGCAGAAAGGTTTTTTTGGGATCCGGTAATTTTACCTGGTACGGTCTGGAGAACGATTTGAACGGATATGTTCGATTCGGTTTGAACGAGGATGAAAGTTCCGATTTCTATTCCTTTTTGGAGGAGGACCCGGGAATCGCAGCTCTTGACATTCCGCCCTTTTTGTTTTACATCGCTCCTGAAAAAGGGCGTTTGATTCAGAATCTTTTGTTAAGAGAAGTGGACCAAGCGAAGAGTTCCATCCGTTATCTGATCTTCGATCATTTCGATTCCGTTCTGAGTTCTCGATTGGCGCTTGCGGATCGGAAGGGCGTCGTCGTCCAAGGCGTCTACGATTCTCCGGTGGACGAGGAAGGAAAATTTCTAGCAAACCTATGGACGTCGTCTCGTTCGCAGATTTTAGGCGACGGGAACGAAGAGACGATCTCAACCGATTCTTTCGGAAAGGGAGGTTTATTACATCATAAAACCATGATATTGGACGGGAATACTCTTCTGACAGGTTCCTTTAATTTTTCGGTGAGCGCAAGGGATGATAACCGAGAGATTTTATTTAGGACGAACGATTCCTATCTCCTTCAGGAATACAAAAAAGAATGGGATCGTGTCTTTGAAAGCGCGATTCCGTATCAAACATTCATTCCAAAAAAAGAAGAGATTCGTTCGGTCGATTTCGGTTTTGCCGAGGATTCGCTTCCCAACGGATCGGAACAGACTCTTTGCAGAGAACGTTTTGAAAACGAGGAGTCTTTTTACCTCGAATCCGGCTCCGCGTTTCTAAAGTTCATTTTAGAATATACATTCGATTCCGGTGAACGTTGCAAAACGGTCGGTGATTTTTCCTCCGCGAGCAGCGGTTTTAGCGGGAGAAAAACAAACCATCCGGTGAGAACTCGAAACTTTCGTCAAGGCTCGAAACTCTTTAATAAAAACGGAATATTACTCCTGGATCGGTCCACCGTCGAAACGGACCCGACAAACTTCGACGTAAAACCGGCTTTCCTCTTTCTTCCGGATTTTTTTTCCCTAAGTTCCGGAAATATTCTTTTGCCTTCTTCCGTTTCCGAGATCGGAAATCCTTTGCGGGTTCGATTGTATCAAAAAGGATCGGGACCGAATTTGGTCTTTTGGAATCGGATCGGTTCTTTTCTGAACATTCCTTCTTTGCCGAACGAAGGAATTATCTTTTTAGAATACGAATCGGAGATTCTTACGTTTTGTTTCCACGATCGAACGAAAAAAGGAACTGAATACACAGAATTGTTAAACGAAGTCATTTCTTTTCGAATCAGCGGTTTGACGATACAAAAACGTTCGGAGGAAAAAGGCGCGATCGATCAGAGAAGACGTTTTGATTCTTACTGCTATCGGTATTGAGTTGCGGGCGGAGAAGCGGATTCTTCTTTGGATGCGCGGAGAAAAAAGCCGCTTAGGATCCAGAATAGAATCACGACTTCGTCGTCTTGGAAATAACACTGAAAGAGTCCGGAAAGAAAGAATCCGGAGATCCCGAAAAAATACAGAGACTGCGTATAAGATATGGAATTCGAAAGCAACTTATAGTATAAGTTCGTTCCGAGCGCTAAAAAAAGAAAGACCGCAGGAAAACCGAAGACCGCGAAGAGATGAAAGTAATCGTTGTGCGCGTGGCCTCTTTGTGTGGTTTCATAAAAGTAATAGAGTTCTCTGTATTTTTCGGAATGAGCAATTCTCGATTTTTCGATCTCTCGATTGTAATTTCCGGGACCAACTCCGGTGACCGGATTTTCCCGGATCAAAGGAAAAGTAGAATCCCAGATAAACGTTCTTCCCGCGTCCGTATGTTTTTCTTTTCCGAAAATCGGATCCGTGATCTTTTGCCCCGCTTCCGTGAAAGAAAGTCCGATACCAAGTAGGACCAATAAAAACAAGGCGGATGCGGAAACTAAAAGAATTTTCGCGGTCGGCAATTCGCGGCGAATCGGGCCTAACACGAGAAAGGCGGTAAAGGAGGAAAAGACGGCTCCTATGATGGACGAGCGCGCGTTGTTGAGAAAGACGACGTAGAGAAAAAGGACAAGAATCAATCCTTTGAGTAAGGCCTCTTTCCATTTACGATCGAAAAGCGGTTTTAAAAAGAGAAACAAGGGAAGGGGAAAGAAGAATTGCAATAATCCCCCGAACGTTAGGTGCGTATTCATAAGTCCGATCGGAAGAAAGAGAGGGATTTTTCCGATCTGTCCCATAGGATGTGTAAACTTCCAGTTGGAAGATTCCCGGTAGAGATCGCTGATCAGACGGGAAAGACGAACCGAAGAAAAACTGGAAGCAAGTCCCGTGATCAGAAGAACCCAAAATAGAATGTGCAAGGCACGGTAGACAGCCGGGAATTCCTCTTTTTTCAGGTTCCAAGCCACGATCAAGCCGCTGAAAAGAAAAATGTCTTTGAGTTCGGCGTTCAAGGCGGTTTTCGCATAACGAGAAAGGTTTTCTTCTACGCTTGCGTGGATGCCGAAGTCGATCAGATACCAAAGAAAGAATGCGACCGCAACCAGGATCGCGGGCTCTTTCCAAAAGCCTTTTGTCTTCGAGGAGAATAGCGAGCTAACGAAAGCCAGGACAAGAAATCCCTGACTGAGAGAGACGGAAACTCCGATCGTTACAATGCTTGCGCAGAATAAAAAAAGAGTGATTTTTCTAAGACGTTCGGGCATCTTCTCTAATCGATTGAACCCAGGTTTTCCGTATGCTGGGAATTGTAAATTCGATAATTTGTTTCGATCGATTGATACATAGGATTCCGATTAGCAGGTGATTTTAGGAGATCTTTGATGAGAATTCTTTACTTTTCCGATACCTTTCTCCCGAAAGTGGACGGTGTCGCTATTTCCATGAAAAATTTTGCGGAGCTCCTGTCGAAACGGGGGCATACCTTTATGATCTGTTGTCCTAGATACGGAGAAGGAGACTTTGATCATATAGGAGATTCGATTCGGATCGAAAGATTCCGTAGCGGTTATCTTCCGAGTTATCCCGATATCAAAGTTGTACTTCCTTCTCCGAGTAAAATCAAAAGGATCATCAAAGAGTTCGAACCGGATCTCGTTCACATTCACACCCCCGGTTTACTCGGCCTCTATGGAATCAACGCGACCGAAAAATACGGAATTCCCACGATTGGAACCTATCATACTCTCATGTCCGAACAAGACATGTATCTTTCCTTTTACAGACTTTTGAAATTGGATAAACTTTTTTTAAGAGCGAGTAAATCCGAGAAAAAACTCAAGATCAAAGACCTGAGTAAAATCGAGAAGTTCGACAAGTTCAACATCCGTAAAAAGATCATTCTTAAAATTTCGAACAATATCTACGAACGTTGCGACCTTATCATTTCTCCTTCGCACTTAATCGAAAAACAACTGCGCGAATTCGGACTCAAGACAAAGATCGCAGTGATTTCCAACGGACTCGATCTAACGAGTTTCAAAGGGACCGTCAAAAAACTTCCGAACTCTCCGAAACTACTTCACGTAGGAAGAATTTCTTACGAGAAGAATTGCGACGTGATTCTCAACGCGTTTAAGCTGATCCACGACGAAATTCCGGATTCTACTCTGACGATCATAGGCGACGGACCGGCGCTTCCATCCTTAAAGGTGCAGGCTCAAAATTTAGGACTCGAAAATGCGATCACGTTTACCGGTTTTATCAAACGCGAAGAACTCCCGCAGGAATATCCGAAATACGATTTGTTTTTAACGGCTTCCACGATGGAAACCCAAGGGCTCGTTATTTTAGAATCCGTTGCCTGCGGACTTCCTGCGGTCGGAGTGGATTCGTTTGCGATTCCGGAATTGATACACGACGGGAAAAACGGTTACATCGCAAAGCCCTTCGACGTAAAGGGAATCGCGGAAAAAGCCGTTGCGATTCTCAAAGATCCTGCGTTGTATGAGAGTTTTTCGGAAGAATCCATCAAGATATCCAAGGGACACGAGATGACTGCCTGCGTGGATAAAATGGAAGAGGTCTATAAAACCGTCGCGAGCGTAAAAAACAAAAAAAAGAGAAATACTCTGATCAATATGTTATTTTCTCTTCCCGATCCGTTGGATCAGCTTTTGCGTTTCTTAGAATAGGGTATTGATATTGTAAACGACCCGGATCCGTTTGATCACGTCTTCGGGTTGGATCCATTCCATACAAGCGAAGTCCTTTCGAAAACAGGTCGTATTTCCGTAGATGCTGCAAGGTCTGCACGGTAAATTATCGATTTGTAATACTCCGGAATCTTCCTGGCCGAAAGGCGCAAAGCCGGAATAAGGATGTGTTGTCCCGTAGATTCCGACGACGGGTCTTTTCAAAAGAGCGGCGATATGTACGTTGGAAGAATCCATTCCTATCATGATATCCATTTTTTCCATGATCCCGAGTTCACCGCGGATTCCAAGTTTACCGCCGGATACGATCTTTAGGGATTCTTCGCCTCCTTTGGACCAGGTCTCTAAAATTTTAGATTCCTCTCTGGAACCGAAAAGAAAAATTTTTACTCCGGGAAATTCTTCAAGAAGAAGTTTGAGAAGCGCCTGACTTTTTTCCCTAGGCCATTCTTTGAGTTCATGACCGGCGAACGGTGCGAAGCCGATCCAAAGACCTTCCTTCTTTTTTACGTTCTGAGTTTCGAAGAATTCTTTTGCGAAAATTTTGGATTCCGGATCGACGTTGATCCAAGGTCCTT
This sequence comes from Leptospira adleri, assembly GCF_002811985.1. Classification (GTDB taxonomy): domain Bacteria; phylum Spirochaetota; class Leptospiria; order Leptospirales; family Leptospiraceae; genus Leptospira; species Leptospira adleri. The sequence continues at coordinate 34,413 of NZ_NPDU01000002.1, read as the reverse complement.
TTCTTACCGTCGCGGGATAACCGGCCTTCTCGAAAACTTTCAAATAACGTTCGACCGTATGCGGCAACGGCGTAAGAATCTTTTTTTTCTGACGGATTTGTCTTAGCTTTTCCTTTCTACCCTTTACGATCCGGAAAACTCCGATTCCGCGAATTAAGAAAAGCAGACTGATCAATCTGGATCGTACGGAAGAATGGAGATCGATTACTTTTTCGTAAGGACCGAGTTTGTTGATCTCCTTAAAAAGACGATACAATCCCGGAATCCCACGGTATCGTTTGAGATTGAAGCCGACGACGTTCACATTCGGAATGTTGTAGAAGAACGGGGCGTAGTTTCCTCGAGTAACGATTGTAAGCTGAATATTGGTATATTTGGCCGCGATCGCTATGATCGCGGGAGCCATGAGGGCGACGTCGCCCATGGCCGAAAAACGCATGACTAATAAATTCATGATTTTTTGGAATAAAGAGAAGGGTTCAGGTTCTGATCGTTGTACATCTTCATCTGTCTATATACCTTGTAGAACTTATCTCCGGTTTTTAAATCTTCGAGAAGTTCGTCAAGACAGGTGGAAAGATCGACTCTTTGTTCGAGAAGGACTTCGAGTTTGCGTTTGCAGTTTTGGATATGAGTTTCGTCCACGTCCTTTCGTTGGGTCTGTTCTTCCATGTGATAGATTTTGAGTTCGAGAATACTCATACGATCGATCAGCCAAGCGGGGGTTTCCGAATTCATTCTCGCGCCGGCTTTTTTCGGAACCGATTTGAATTCGGAAGAAATTCGATCGTCCAAAATTTCCACGAGATCGGTGCGCTCCTGATTCAGTTTATCGATCTGTCTTTTAAAACCCACCAAATCCTTATCGGGAAGATCCGGTCTGCGGATCTCGTCTTCGACGTGCCACTGAATGGTATCGATTTGATTTTTGCTATAAAGAATGGATTCTATGCTGTCGGACGGGAATGGATTGGGGGACGAGGCTTCTTTTTTGTGCCAGTCTACGACGGATTGACGAAAAACGGATACGACTGAGTTCGCTTTCAAGGTCATTGTGTATAACTTTGAGCGGTAAGCCAGAAAATCAAGAGAAAAGCACCGAATCAAAGCGGATTCAAGGAATGGACATCGAGAAATCCTTTACATTCTCGTCCAATCCCGATAGAGTCGCTGGCGTCCTATGGCACGAAAAATACATCCAGAAATTTTGAAATTTCTTTCCGGCATATCTATATTCCAAAAATTATCTCCGGCGGTTCTCACTCGAATCTATCAAAACATAGAAGAGAGAAACGTTTACAACCACGACGTTATCTACTTTCGAGGAGATATTTCGGATAAACTTTTTATAGTCCGGCACGGAGAGGTGATGCTCACTTTCGGAGAGTCCGGAAAGGCGGTGAAATATTTAGGCGAGGGAGAATTTTTTGCGGAGAACAGTCTGATGACGCGAACCCAACACGGAGGTTCTGCGGTTGCGGTTATGGATTCTCTTTTGTATGTGTTAGACGGACATTTTTTTCTCAAACTCGCTGAAAAGGAACCGATTCTTTCGGCCAACTTGATCCGGTTGATGAGCAATCGTTTTCGAGAACATCTGGATCCTGACTCCAAACTTACCTCCGTTCCAAGAAGAATGATCTGTCACGTTCCGTTGGAAGACGTACAGGGTTATAAGGAAAAGTTGGACGCGATCGTTAAGATCAGCGGTTATTCTCACGAGGGAAAGATGACTTTGGTTCCGATGGAATCATTCGAAAAGACGAGCTTGCAGGAAGCGATTCGAAAATTATCGATCTTACGAAACCAATATCCGGTGATTCATCTTTATTTCCAGCGTCCGGGCTTAAAACCGGAATTGGACAAACTTCTTTTACAATCGGACCAGATCGTATTCTGGGAGGATAATCCGGAACGTAACCAAAAGAAAAAAACCGAAATCCTAACTTACTTCCGATCTAGAATCCGAAACTTCGCGGGGAGAACGATCCGCTACATCGATTCTTCCAATTCGATGCATCCGGAAGACAGCGTTAAACATCAGAAAATCTTTCATAAGGAAGAAACCTTCGGCAGATATTTGGTTTCCAGAACCCGTGGACTCGCGTTAGGCGGCGGCGGAGCCAGAGCGCTCGCTCACGTAGGACTTTTGAGAGTATTAGAAAGAGAGAATATAAAGATAGACTTTGTCTCCGGGGCTTCCTTCGGCGCGGTGATCGCGGCGTTGTATGCGAGAGGGGAGAATACGGATTCGATTCATAAGATGATATATAAGTTTTTCGGAGGTCTGGACAAACCTTTCGATCCCACGATTCCCCTCGTATCCTTTTTCAAAGGAAAGAAGATGAACCGAATGTTAAAAGACGCGTTCGGTTCCACTCTGATCGAGGATTTAAAGATTCCTTTTGTGACTTCCGCGGTGGATCTTCACAGCGGAGAAGAATACGTGATGGATCGAGGCCCGGTTTGGGAAGCCTTGGCCGCGGCGATGAGTTTGCCGGGAATGTTTCCTCCCGTATTTCACGGAGATCATCTTCTTGTGGACGGAGGAGTGATCAACAACGTTCCCGAAAATTTAATCAGGCAAAAGGGCGCCGATATCATTCTTTCCGCGAACGTTTCACCTTTGCGGGACGAGGCAATCGTAAGATTGCTCGAGGACAGAAAGATTACCGGAAAATCCTTTTTTAAGAATTTATGGGAAGATCTCAAATACCCTCCGATTCTAAAGATCATGGGACGTGCTATCACTTTGGAAGGACGTGAGATTACAAGATTGAGAAAGGATAAGATGGATCTTTTTATCAACCTTCACATCGAAGAATATTCATTTTTTGATTTTGGAAGATTCCGGGAAATCATACGAAGAGGAGAAGAGGAGGCGGAAAACCATCTGGAGGAAATTCACGACCTTTTTTATCCGGGCAAAAAGTTTTCAAAGAAAAAACGATAAAAGAAAATCCTGAAGTCGGATCGATTCTCTTCTGTAGTTTTGTTTCCATTCCTCGCTTCCGGTCGGTCCCACCGTATTGGTGAGAGCAAAGAAGGCGCAAAAAGGAATATTAAATTCTTCGCATACTCGAGCGAGCCCGAAACATTCCATATTTTCAAAACCGAGATCGTTCGCTCTTAGAAACTCGAGACTTTTTCCGGAGACGGTTTCGATCGTGACGGATCCCGTTCCGTTCGTTTTGGAAGGAAGAATCTCTTCCACCGCTTCAAGCTGAAACGGGCTTATGAACTCGAACTTATCCGGAACGATTTCCGGGATTCGAATCCTTTTTTCGATCTTGGCGATTTCTTGGTTTTGAAATTCGTAAGAATATCCGAAACGGCCTTTCCAAAAACTCGGATGCAGCCAAGGATAAACTCCCGCCGAACCTAAAAACACGATCTGAGAAGGGAGAGTTTGTCCCAGATTCCTTTTTTCAAGAAGGAATTTTTGAAGACCGAGCCCGGCTTCCAAATTACCGATTCCGCAGAGAAAGGTGTTCCATTTTTGAGAGTTTTGAAAACGATCCAATTCGTCGGAAATTGCGGAGCAAAAAAGCGCGGATGTAGAATCAATCTTCATCGTTTGCGTAGAGGGAATGAATTACACTTTCATAAAGTTCAAAGACGACGTTTCGTTTGAGTTTCATCGTCTCGGTCATCTCTTTTCCTTTTTCAAATTCTTTGGGAAGAATGTGAACGTGCGCGATTTTCTCGAAAGACTTAAAACCCGCACGACTGGAAATTTTATCTTTTACGATATTCTTAAAAAAATGAAGGATTTCCTTATTGGAGTTCCATTGGTTTGGATCTTTCGGAATCGATTTCCCTTGCGATTGAAATTCTTCAATGACACGATCGTAAAAAGGAACGATCAGAACGCCGAGATTTTTCCGGTCTTGACCGACTACGATGACTTGATTGATGAACTCGGATTCGGTAAGTTTGGCTTCGATCGGCGCGGGTTCCAAATTCTCGCCGCCGGAAAGAACGATCGTATCCTTGGCTCTTCCCGCGAATTTTAATTCTCCCGTCTGGGTCCAAGTCAGAATGTCTCCGGAATCCAACCAACCGTCTTGCAACGCTTTGGCGGACTTTTCAGGTTCTTTGTAATAGCCCGAGGTAACGTGCGGACCTTTGTGCCAAGCCACTCCTTTCGCTCCGGGTTCAGTCACTATCTTTCCGTCCTCTCCAACAAGTTTGATCGCGGTTCCGGGTAACGGGGCCCCGATGGCTCCGTTTTTCGGAAGAGGAAATTCACCGATAGCACCGATTCCCGTGGTTTCCGTCATACCGTAAGTTTCTATGATCGGGATTCCCGCACTACGAAAGAAAAATTGAATGTGATACGGCATCGCGCCGGCCCCGCAAAGAGCGAAGCGCATTTGTCCTCCGAAAAGATCGCGAACCTTCTGAAGAATCTTATACGAAAGAATTTTGAGAGGATACATCGATAAAAGAAGAATGCTCGCGACAAAACGATCCAAAACCTTTTGGTTCGGATTTTCCACTTCCGTTGTAGTATAAGAATCCCGGATGGTGTCCTGCAGACTTGTAGTGATCGCCGCGATTTTCACCGCGAAATGAAATAGGTTTTGTCGAAAGGGCGGGCTTTTGCGGACCGTGTCGTGAATTCGTTTGTAAAGGCCTTCCCAGAGCCTCGGAACGGAGACGAGAACCGTTGGTTTTACTTTTTGCATATCCGTAGGAATCGTCGGAACCGAAGAACAGGCCATAGAAGCTCCCCAAGCGATGAGAGTCGTTTCTAAAAGTCTTTCGGCGATATGCCAAGGCGGAAGAAATACGATCGTTCTGTCCTGATACGAACCGGGGACGAATTCCTGGAGTTGGTGAATTCCCCAAGTGAAACTTCTGTGATTGAGCATCACACCTTTGGGGGCGCCCGTAGTTCCGGAGGTGTAAATGATGGTGGCGAGATCCTTTCCGACGAGGGCTTCTCCTCGCTGCTTGTAGGCATTGTCTCCCTTTTTGATGCGGATTTTTTCACCTTCTAAAAGTGCTTCTTCCAGGAAGATAAACTTCACTCCGTTCAAATGTTTGCGCGCGTTTTCCAGTTCTTTCCATTTGGAAGGAGGATCGATGAGAAGAATCGTCTTAACGTTTGCGAAACTCGACTTATCCTCTAAAAGTTTTTTTAAAACCTTTTCGTTTTCTAAGAATAAAACCTTCGCTTCGCTGTGACCAAGGATGTATTTCAAGTCGTCAAGAGTTGCGTCGCAACCTCTGGGAACGTCGACACAACCGATCGTGACCAAGGAAAGGGAACAGAGGGACCATTCGTAACGATTGTCGCAGATCAATCCGGCGGTGTTTCCTTTTTGAAGACCCAGTTCTATAAAAAAAGAGGAAAGATTGAGTAAGTTTTCATACCAATCCTTGTAAGAGATCCCTCGGAAATCGCCGGATTCTTCCCGAATCCAATACATCGGACGATCCGCGTAGACCGAAGCGACGTCTCTTACTAAATGATAAAGGCTCGTTTTTTCCATCGAAGAATTACGGTAAGAGTCCGACGGTTTCTACGGTTCCCGTCATCAAGTTGATGTTTTGAAGAGCCTGTCCGGCAGCGCCTTTGACGAGATTGTCGAGAGCCGAAACGACAACTAACGTGTTTCCTCTTTTTCTTACGGAGATATCCAAAAAGTTGGTATTCTGCACTTTCCTCAGTTCGACTTCCTCCGGAGTTCTTAAGATCCGAACGAATGGTTCGTTTTTGGAAGAATCCGACAATACCTGTATCGGATCGAAGGAAGGTTCTTTTTCAAATTCCAAAAAAATGGTCGAAAGAATTCCTCTAAAAACCGGTAGAAGATGGGGAACGAACAGGACTTCCGGTTGTTTGAGCCCCGAGTTTGCGAAGATATATTCTTGGATTTCCGGTTCGTGTTGGTGTGTTAGAATTTTGTAGGCGCGAAAGTTTTCATAAACTCCCGTATAAGAAAATCCGGCGTCTTCGGTTCTTCCGCCCGCTCCGGAAACGCCGGATTTGGAATCGGCTACGATTCTAGGTTTGATTTCTTTTCTGAGTTCGTTTAACAAAAATACGGGAAGAATGACCGAAGTCGAAAAACATCCCGGATTGGAAACAAAGTCCGCGCCTGCGATCTTGTCCCGAAAGATCTCGGGAATTCCGAAAACCGCCCGATCCACATAGGAAAACTTTGTATGTTTGAGTTTATAAGATTTTTCTAATATTTCTTGATCGTGAAGTCGATAGACTCCCGAGAGATCGATTACTTTGTGGCCGGCGTCCAAAAATTTAGGAGCGGACTCGATCGAAACTTCGTTCGGTACCGCCAAGACGACTAAGGATTTTGCCGGAATCTTGTCCTCGTGTTTCTGAAAGGTCAGATTTTTTGGAAATGGAATTTCCGGAAATACTTCGGAAAGCGTTTTTCCTGCGAGTTTGTCACTCGTGATATGGACAACTTCGTGTATGGATTGATGCGAAAGAAGAGAAAGAAGTTCCTTACCTGTAAAACCGCCCGCTCCTAAGATGCTGATTTCTGCCATATTCCCCTTGTCTTGTTTCGTCTATCTTCTAAATGGAAGAAAGTAAATGATCGCGAAATCGGCTTATCGTTTTTTAAAACAGATTGCGATTCGCTAAGGGAAAGAATTTAATCAGAGGACTCTTCTGTAACTAAAAAAAACGCCGGATGATTTCTCACCCGGCGGTCAAGGGTTCCTAAAAAGAAAGCCAGCGTTTAACCCGCAGCCTCTTCCAATTTTTCCTCTTTTTCTTTGCGAGGTTTCTTATCCTGCGCTAAGAGGGGAAGGCTGTTCAAATCGCGAACCATATTCTCGATCGTGAATGCAGTTTCAGGATTGGATCTTAGATATTCTTTTGCAGCGTCCTTTCCTTGCCCGATTTTTTCCGTATTATAGGAATACCAAGCTCCTGCCTTATTGATGATATCATGTTTCACCCCGAGGTCAACCAGAGAACCCTCTCTGCTGATTCCTGCGTTGAAAATTATGTCAAATTCCGCCTGTTTGAATGGTGGCGCGCACTTATTTTTGACAACTTTGACACGGACCCTGTTTCCAATCGATTCTTCTTTTTCCTTAATCGTTTCGATTTTGCGGATATCCAAGCGGACGGAGCAGTAGAATTTCAGGGCGTTTCCGCCTGTGGTAGTTTCCGGAGATCCAAACATCACACCGATTTTCATCCGGATTTGGTTGATGAAGATCACCACAGTTTTGGATTTTGCGATGGTCCCCGTGAGTTTTCGTAGGGCCTGAGACATCAAACGGGCTTGCAATCCCATGTGAGAATCTCCCATATCTCCCTCAATCTCGGCTTTGGGAACCAGAGCCGCCACCGAGTCGATGACGATCAGATCAATCGCATTGCTTCGAACCAGGGATTCGCAGATTTCCAGGGCTTCTTCTCCGTTGTCGGGCTGAGAAACCAAAAGTTCGTCGATATTGACGCCTAATTTTTTGGCGTAGGAAGGATCCAGAGCGTGTTCCGCGTCGATAAACGCTGCAACTCCGCCTCTCTTTTGAGCTTCCGCTATCGCGGAAAGCGTCAGGGTGGTTTTACCGGAGGATTCCGGTCCGTAGATTTCCACGATTCTTCCGATCGGATAACCGCCGATTCCCAATGCGATATCCAAATCCAAGGATCCGGTCGGGATTACCTGCACCGTTTGTTTTGCGGCGTCCGATCCCAGTTTCATGATCGCGCCTTTACCAAATTGTTTTTCAATCTGGCTCATGGCCTGTTCGATGGCTAACTTTTTGGAATCGTCTACGCTCTGTGGTTCTTCTTTTGTTTTCTTCATAATACCTTCTCCCATGTTTTTCTGCCCCCGTTCTTACGGTTCCAGGCAGCGGCTCTGCAGTGCAGAAGCGGTTCACTTTTTTTAGTATAAATCTTATACCGGACAAAAAAGAATCATCCGGGGTTAAAAAATGCCGGTTCTGATTAGATTTTTCGAAAACTCCGGTTTATGTCACCCGGTTTTCTCAGTGCAAATCTAAAATATACGTAAGTATTTGTATAGCAAATTTTTGAAGGCTATTTCGAAAGAATCGATTTTTTTTCCTGATCCAGAGTCTTTTGCGCCTGCATCGCTTTTCGAAGCGTTTCTCTGTTTCGAACCAAAAAATTTCTAAAAAAGAAAATCGTAAGAAAGAAGGCGCTCAAAACGAGGAAACCACCCAAAGCGAAGCGGGTCCAGAATGAAAACGCGTTTTGGCTCGGAAAGAAGAATAACGTTCCGTCCAAAAGCCGAAGCCGATCGCAACCCTGGCACTGAGAACTTTTGGATTTAAAGTAAGAATTCAATTCTCCGATCGATTGAGAATCCGGTATTTTCCATTCGCTCGTCGTTTGGGAATAGAGAAGGGTTTCATCCTCCGAAAAATAATAAAAGGAAGCGCCGAGTCCCGTCTTCGGAAATTCCACGGAAGGAATTCCGCCTTGTCTTCCGAGATAAAAATCGATGTAATAATTTCCTACGGGAAAGGTTCGAATCTGAGAAAAGTTGGGGAAATCGTTTCCGAAAGTTACGATGTGAAAGAGTTCCGATTTTTGATTTCGGATTCTTAAACCCCCTAGGTTCGGAATCTGTTTCAGTTCCAGTTTTAGTGAATCTTTGGACGGGAAATTTTTTCCTTCGAGTTTGGAAGTGAGAATTTTTTTTAGATAGAGTTCCAGCCTGGATTCTTCTTCTTTTTTTAAAACCGGAATCGACTCGATCAGCCAAGTTTTTTCCACCGTAGTAGGATCTCCCAAAAATCGTTTGAGAGATTCCATTCTTTGCGAAAAATTCGAAGTCTGAGCTTGAGATGTCTGAGTTAAGAAGAAAAACAAAACGGAAAGAATAGAAAAACGTTTCATAGGGAATCCTTTTTTTAGGGAAGGGCTATCCGATTTCGGGGATTCTCATCCTTTATGGGATTTCCGATCTGGAAAGAAGAATTCGGAACGCGAGGATCATTTTTTCAAATTCTTCAAAAGATGTTTTTCTCCTATACAAGACGGGATTCTTTGAGATACTCATAAAATCCGAATTTAGGTTTTTTGAGTTATGATTGATTGTCCGATTTGTCAAGTGTATCAGACCGGGGAAAAACCGGAAATCCTCTCTCGTTTCGGAGAATTCTCCGTCCGCCATTCCGAAGAAGAAAAACGGCTTCAAGGTTATCTTTATATCGAGCCCGCCTCCCACTGGACTTCCTATCAAGAATGGAACGGAGAAGCATTTGCCGATTTCGGCAGGGCGCTCGAGTTCGCGACGAGGTGGATCTATCAAAATCATTCTCCCGTTAAAATTTACACGGTGACGGTTTCGGAGATGGCGCCTCACATGCACTTTCATCTGATTCCTCGTTATACGGACGATTTAAAAGGTGTGGATTACATTCGTCTTGCTCTTCAGGGAAAACTTCCCGGAGCCGAATACATTCAGAATCTTTAAAGTAATTTAAGTTAGAATTTGGAGGAAAGGACATGAGAGTTTTGAGACTAAAAAACATACTTCTCTTGGGAATGATTTCATTCTTACTGAGCGGTTGCATTTACCGTGACATCCGGGTTCCGGGATTGGGAACCAACTATACGCAGTATCTGATCAATTCGGAAGACTTTCAGATTCTTGGAACCGTGGAAACCGAAGGGGTTTACACTTCTTGGCTGATGTTCTGGGTAACGGGAGAAACCGGTTATCGGGAACTATTGGACAAGTCCAAGGCAATGGGCGGCGACGAAATCATCAACTACCGTTTCGAAGTTCAGGAAACAAGCATCCTTCTCGTTGTCTGGAACCGGATCAGATGGAAGGCGACCGCACACGCCATCAAATACAGAGAAAAAATCAAAAAACCTTAAGTAGAAATGAAAAAGACTCCGGAACAAACCGGAGTCTAACAGGATAGAATGCATACAAACAAAGCCCACCTGATTCTGGAAGCCGGCCTTTCCAGAAAAGCAGATTTCGTAGAAATTTTTGAAGAAGAAACCAGATCCTCTTCGGTAAGTCTGAGAGACCGCAAAATCGAACAGAGTTTCGCAGGTATCGATTATGGAATCGGAATCCGTCTGATTTACGGAACGGACGTTCTTTACGCGCATACGAACAACGAAGAAGAAGAACATCTCATCTCTCTCATCGATCTTCTGGCCGATTCCAGAGGGGCCGCGAGAGGAAAAGGTCAAGCCCTTGTGTTTCGAGGAGATCTGAAAGCTCCAACGTTTCCCGCACAAATCACGGATCCTAGAAAAATTTCTCCGGATCAAAAATTAGAAATTCTTTATAGAGCGGATCAAACCGCGAGATCAACCTCTTCCCATATCGTGCAGGTCAGCGCCTCGGCTTCCGATTCCGTTTCCAGGATAGGAATCTACAACTCGGAAGGTTTGGCTTTGGAAGATTTAAGAGTCAGAAGTCGTTTCAGCATCAACGTCGCCGCCGAAAAACAGGGAGAACGTTTTGTGGCTTCCGAAAATCCGGGAGCCAGAAAGGGTTTTGAATTCTTTGCAAGTCTTCCCATCGAACAACTTTCAAAGACCGCCGCGGAAAGAGCCTTGCTCATGTTATCCGCCGGTTATATCGAAGGTAAAAAAATGCCGGTCGTGATGGGAAACGGATTCGGAGGAGTGATCTTTCACGAAGCCTGCGGACATCCTTTGGAAACCGAAGCCATCCGTAAAAAGTCCTCTCCCTTTGTGGATAAGTTGGGAGAATCGATCGGACAAACCTGTCTCACCGCGATCGACGACGGAACGATTCCCGATTCTTGGGGAAGTATTTCCGTCGACGACGAAGGAATGGCTCCTCAGAAAACGATCCTCATCGAGAATGGAATTCTAAAAAATTATCTTTCCGATCGAATCGGAGCCGAGGAAGTCGGAGTCGCAAGAACCGGAAGCGCGCGCAGGGAAAGTTATATGTATGCGCCGGTTTCTAGAATGAGAAATACATACATCGCCGCGGGAAAAGATTCCTTCGACGATATGCTCACGGGGGTAGAATACGGACTTTTCGCAAAAAAGATGGGCGGAGGTTCGGTAAACCCTTCCACGGGAGAATTTAATTTTTCGGTTGAAGAAGGATACGTTATCCGAAACGGCAAAGTAGCGGAACCGGTAAGGGGGGCGACTCTGATCGGAAAGGGGGACGAGATTCTTCCCAAGATCAGCATGGTGGGAAACGACTTGGAACTTGCGGCCGGGATGTGCGGAGCCGCATCCGGTTCGGTTCCGGTAACGGTCGGTCAGCCGACTCTCAAAGTGGACGAAATTCTCGTGGGAGGACGCTGATGAACTTGGATCAATCCGTTGAATATGTGTTAGACGTTTGTAAACGAAAGGGGCTCGATCAATACGATCTCGTAGGTTCCGAGTCCAGGGACGTCGGAATCGAACTCTTCAAAAAACGAGTGAGCAACACGGAACTTTCCAATTCCAGAGGAATCGGAATCCGTCTGATCCAAGACGGAAAACCCGGTTATTCCTACAGCGAAAAACTTTCCGAAGAAGCTCTTTCTCAGATGGTCGAAGACGCGATTGCGCAGGCAAAAATTTCCGATCCTTTGGATATCGACCTCCCCGGACAAACCGAACTTCCGGACATTCCGATCCGTTCCTACGAAGAATCCTTGGAATCCCTGGGATTCGAATGGCTGAAATCAACGGGGGAAAGATTGGACGAGCTGGCCTGGTCGGCGGACGATCGAATCGAAAACGTTCCGTATTCTTACGCGGGAAAAACCTGGAACCGATTCATATTAGCGAATTCTAAAGGACTTTTTCACAGCGAAAGATCGAACCTTGTTTCGGCCGGAGTTGCGTTAGTCGCAACCGACGGAAAATCCAAAAAAATGGGAGGTTATACGAAATCGGGTCTTGATTTAGCCGAGATTCGACCCGAACGGATTGTATCCACGGCCGCCGAACGTTCCCTTTCTCTTTTGGGAGCCGAACCGGTGAAAAGCGGAAATTATCCGATCGTTCTTTCCAATCGGGTCAGTCCTCAGATTTTCGGAATGTTTTCTTCTCCGTTTTCCGCGGACGGCGTTCAAAAAGGCCTTTCCCGTCTGGAAGGAAAAATCGGTTCTCAAGTCGCTTCTCCGATTTGGAACGTCTTTTGCGATCCTCATATCGTGGATTATCCGGGCTCGAGACTTCTGGATGCGGAAGGGGTTTTGACCCGCAAGAAGGCAATCATCGAAAACGGAATTTTGCAGACGTATCTTTATAATTTAGAGTCCGCAAAAAAAGCGGGAGTGGCTTCGACAGGAAACGCGGTCCGTTCCTATGGAGGAAGAGTGGGAACTTCGTTTACCAATTACGTCGTTCCCAAGGGAAAAGAATCTTTGGAAGAATTGCTTTCACGTTATCCGGAATGTATCTATGTTTTAAAACTGGAAGGCGGTTCGGGTTGCAGCGCGGTTTCGGGAGAAATTTCGATCGGAGTCCAAGGGTTCTATTATAAAAATGGAAAGCCGGTTCATCCCGTGGATCGAATAACAATGAATCTGAATTTTTTTGATCTTCTTTTCAGCATCGAAGGAATTTCGAACGAATACAACGATTCTTATTCTTCGATTAAGATTCCCGATATCTTAATTCGGGAAGCGAGTATCGCCGGTTAATCCGAGTTTTCGCTTGCACATCTTTTCAGACCAAGGTTTTCTTTCCGAAACAAATATCGATTCGGGAGAAAACCTTGAGTTCCTTTGCAATCCGCAGATTCTTATCTAAAATTTATTTCTTACCTTTTTTTCTATCGGTCGCGAGCCTCGGCGCTCAGGTTAGAATCGAATTCAATCCGACGGGTGAAGTCAAAAAACCTTCTCAAATCCGAGCTCGTTTTTCGGAACCGATGATTCCTCTCGGAAATCCGAAATTCTCTTTGGTTCCTTTTGAGGTTCGTTGTCCTTTAAAAGGAAGCGAACGCTGGGTCGACGATAAGAATTGGGTTTTGGAATTTCCTTCACCGCTTCCCGGCGGAGTGGAATGTGTTTTCGAAACCAAAAAGATAAAGTCCATCGCAGGAAATTCTCCGACGGAAGGAGAACGGTTTTCGTTTCATACCGGCGGTCCCGAGCTTGATTCCTCTTCACCATACGAAGGCGGGATCGTGGATGAGGAACAGATTTTTATCTTAGATCTGGATTCGGAAGTGGATCTTTCCTCTGCGAGCGATCATCTATTTTTTGTTACGGAAGGAATCCGAGATAAGATCGGATTTAGCAGAGTCACCGGTTCTTTGGAAAAGGAAATTCTGAAAGCGAATTACAGGGACGGAAAAGACGAAAGGACGATTCTTCTCAGAGCGGATCAAAAGTTCCCCAGCGGAAAAAAAATCCAGTTGGTCTTGGAACAAGGGCTCAAATCGAAATCCGGGGTCGCGAGAAGTTCTACGAGAAAGATCGACTTCACGGTTCGTAAAGCATTCCTCGCGGAGTTCAATTGCGACCGTGTCAACGCAAAAGCTGCCTGTATTCCTTCCTTACCCCTCACGGTAAATTTCAGCGCTCCCGTTTCCGTGGAACTCTTGCGGAAGATTCAACTGCAAACCTCGGACGGAAAGACGATCCCCGCAAAGGTTTCCTCCGAAGGAGGCAATTACGATTACGGAGTGAGTTTTCCGACGCCCCTTTCTCCGAAGTCGAAGTTTCAGATTCTTCTTCCGTCGGGGATAAAGGACGACGCGGGAAGAAGTCTCGCAAACCAATCCTCTTTTCCTTTAACGGTTTCGACCGACGATTACCCGCCTCTTTTGAAGTTTGCCGCGAAGTTTGGAATTTTGGAACGTTATCCGGAAGCGGTCCTACCCGTTACGATCCGAAACTTAGAAGCGGAGAATCCGGTCAGGCTCTATCAAGTCAAAACGAGCCCCGAAACGAAGGAAGTCATTCAACAGCAGTTCGATAAGCTGAAAGAGAAGGGAAAAGAGATTCTCGACTGGGCCACCGGAAAGGAAGAAAAAAATCAAACTCCTCCGAAACAGTTCACCGGAAAGGAAGTCATCCTCGGAGTCGGACAGATTTCCGAAATCATTCAATATCTGAAAATTTTAGAATCCCTGGATCACAAAGATTCGATCTTTGATCCGAGCCGAAATCAGCTTCCTCCCGGAACGAACGAAATCAAACTCCAATCCAAAAACGGGGTCCGTCGATTCGAAGTGATGGGAATTCCGCTCAAAACTCCCGGCTTTCACGTAGTGGAAATGAAATCGGACGTATTAGGAAATTCTTTATTAGGAAAGAATCAACCGTTTTACGTCCGTACAGGCGCTCTTGTCACCAATCTTTCGATTCATTTCAAATGGGGAAAGGAATCCTCTTTGGTCTGGGTGACAAAACTCAACGACGCAAAACCCGTTCCGAACGCGGACGTGCAGATTTTTAATTGTAAGAACGAAAAGGTATTTTCGGGGAAAACCGGGCCCTCGGGAACTCTGATCGTCAAGGGAATTCCCACGAGGAACTCGGTCCCATATTGTTCTTGGAAACCTTATGAGAACGGCCTTTTTTTGACGGCGGCTTACGAAGACGATTTTACGTTCAGTCATTCCCGTTGGCAAAACGGAATCGAAAACTGGAGATTCAATCTTCCGGGCGACTACGATTCGAGTAACGTTCTTTTTCACCCCGTGATGGACAGAACTCTGTTTCGCGCCGGTGAAACGGTTTCGATGAAGATCGTTTCCAGGGCGAAAAAATCCAGCGGTTTTGAAATTCCGGGGGCGAGCGAATATCCGAACTCCGTAAAAGTCATCCATTCCGGAACCGAAAAGGAATATTCAATTTCTCTAAAGTGGAATCCCGAAGGGACGAGCGCGGTTCAGTTTAAGATTCCGAAAGAAGCCAATCTAGGCGTTTACAGAATTTTGTTAAACGACTTCAACGGAAAGAATCGGGAAGGTATGATTTCCATCGGAGAATTTCGCGTGGAAGAATTCCGAGTTCCCTTGATGAAAGCGGAATTTCAAACGAGCGGCTCGAACGTCGCTCCTTCTAAAATCGTAATCACCGGAAACGTGCGTTATCTTTCTGGCGGAGGAGCCGGAAAAATTCCGGTATTGCTGAGGACCAGAGTTCTTCCCGGAAGCGGCGTTTCTTTTTCCGATTATTCCGACTTTTCGTTTAGCAACGGTAAGGTGACGCAAGCCTCCGAAGAAGAAGCGGGAACACAAAACGCAGGTTTTGTAAAAACGCAACTGACCCTGGATGGAAAAGGATTTTTCGATACGACCGTGAAGTCGATTCCGGAATCCGATTCTCCCCAAAGACTCGAAGCCGAGCTGGAATATAGGGATCCGAACGGTGAAATCCAGAGCGCGTTTCGTTCCTTCCCGATCTATCCTTCCGAGTTTCACGTAGGAATCGCACCCGAAGGCTGGGCGGCCGTTCAAGATTCCGTGAAGTTCAAGGTTGCGGTTCTCGATCTGAAGGGAAATCCCGTGGAAGGAAAGAAGGTAACCGTAAAAACTTTTACTAAAAAATACTATTCTAATCGCAAAAGACTCGTGGGTGGATTTTACAGTTACGATCACAAATACGAGATCAAGGAAATCGGCGAGTTTTGTTCCGGAAAAACGAATTCAAAGGGACTTCTGTTTTGTAACGGTTCCGTCAAAGAAACCGGAGAGATTTTTTTCGAGGCTTCTCTTTCCGGTGAAGAAGTAAAGGCGAATTCTTCGGTTTGGATCACGGGTAAGGAAGATCTTTGGTTTGCAGCGAGCGATCACGACCGTATGGATCTTCTTCCGGAAAAGAAAGAATACCAAGCCGGCGAAAAGGCGCGCTTTCAAGTGCGGATGCCGTTTCGAGAAGCGACCGCTCTCGTTACGGTGGAAAGAGAAGGGATTCTTACTTCGTTTACAAAAATCCTAAGCGGTAAGGAACCGGTTCTCGAAATTCCGGTGGAGAATTCCTACGCTCCGAACGTTTTCGTTTCCGTTCTTGCGATTCGAGGAAGGGTCGACAATCCGAAGGAAACCGCGCTTGTCGATTTGGCGAGACCATCCTTTCGTTTGGGACTCGCTCAGATTCGAGTCGGTTGGAAACCATTCGAGGTTCCGGTTCGTGTGGAAACGGATAAGACGGTTTACGGGACCAGACAAAAAGCAAAAGTCAAAATTCAGATCGAACATCCTTCCTCTCAGGTAAAAAAAGATTCAAGAATCACGTTAGCCGCCGTTGATCAAGGATTATTGGAACTCAAGGCCAACGATACTTGGGATCTTTTGCGCGCGATGATGAGAGAAAGAGGAAACTCGGTGGAAACTTCCACGGCTCAACTGCAAGTGATCGGAAGAAGGCATTTCGGTTTAAAAAGTCTTCCGCCGGGCGGAGGAGGAGGCGGGGCCACTACGAGGGAACTTTTCGATACTCTTCTTTTTTGGAAAGCGGATCTGAAGACAGACGAAAACGGTAAACTCGAAGTCGAGGTTCCGCTCAACGATTCTTTGACTTCCTTTAAGATCGTAGCGATCGTTCATTCCGGAAAGGATAAGTTCGGTTCCGCGTCTACTCAGATTCAGACTACGAGAGATCTTCTCGTATATCCTTCGATCGCGCCGTTTGCGAGAGAAAAGGACCGCGTTCAAAGCGGACTTACGATCAAGAATACGACCGACCGCACGATGGATCTGTCTATTTCGCCTAAAACTTCTCCGGATCTCGGACTCGAAACAAAGAACGTAAAAATTTCGGCCGGAGAATCGATCGTGGTTCCTTGGGATCTTGAAATTCCCGCAAAGAAAACTGAAATCGTCTATGAGTTTCTTACGAAAGAAAACGGTGGAAGTTTTACCGATACGGTTCGTTTTCGACAAAGGGTCGGAGAGTCCGTTCCCGTAAGAGTTTTACAATCCACTTTTGCACAACTGGAAGACGCAAGATTAAACGTTCCCATCCAGGAAAATCAGGAAGCGATTGCGGGAAGCGGAGAATTGGAAATCAGCTTGAAGGCTTCTCTTACCGGAGGAGCGATTCTTGCCGCAAAGGAAACGATGAGTCGTTATCCTTATTCCTGTCTCGAACAAAAACTTTCCAAGTCCGTGGCGGCAGGTTCTCAGAAGGATTGGGATCAGATCATGGACCAGCTCGGTTCTTATATGGACGGAGACGGGCTCGTGAAATTTTTTCCCTCTTCCTGGTACGGAAGCGAAATATTGACCGCGTATCTTTTGATTCTTTCTTCTGAATCCGGATATAAAATTCCGGATGCGACCAGAGAAACTCTGATCGAGGCTCTCAACCGCTACAGCAAGGATTTGATTTTCAGAAGCAGCTACATTTCCAACACGGATACGAGACTAAAAAAAATCATAGTGCTCGATGCGATTTCCCGTTTTAGCGCTCTTGGCGACGAAAGCATCCGCGCAGTTCAGACCGATCCGAAAATTCTTCCCACCGATATTTTGATCAGCTTGAGAAACATCTATTCTAGATCGAATGCGTTTAAGAATCAAATCCCGGCGATCGACGTTCTTTTGAAATCCAGATTCCGAATCCAAGGAACCTCTTATAACTTCGCGGATGAATCCGGTCTTTGGTGGCTTCTTTCTTCGAACGACTCCACGGTGATGAGAACCATCCTTTCGGTAGTCAAAGATCCGTCGTGGAAGGAGGATCTTCCTCGTATGATTCGAGGAGCGATTGCGAGGCAAAAGAAAGGAAGCTGGGATATTACGACCGCGAACGCGTTGGGAATTCTCGCCTTCCAAAATTTTTCCAAACAGTTTGAAAGGGATTCCGTGGACGGAACTACGACCGTCACCCTGGAGAATCAATCCAACACACTGGAATGGAAGAATAAAAAGGAGCCTTCCACACTTTCTCTTCCTATGCCGAAGACGACTCAGAATCTTGAGTTGGTACAGAACGGAAACGGAAAACCTTATGCAGTGATTCATACGAAGGCTGCGCTACCTCTCAAGGAAAAATTGGAAAGCGGAATGAGATTGGATAAGGAAATTTTGGACGAGTCCGGGAGTAAAAAGTCCTCGTTCAAGGAGGGGGATCTAGTAAGGGTTCGTTTGAAGATTCATACGGAAGCGACTCTTTCTTGGGTTGCCATCAAGGATCCGATTCCTTCGGGTGCGAGTATTTTGGGTTCGGGTTTGGGAAATGATTCCAAATCGGGAAGCGAACTCGCGACCGACGGGGATTGGTGGTCTTCTCCTACATTTGTGGAAAGAAAGTGGGAAGGTTATACTGCGTATTTCGAATACCTTCCGGCGGGAAGCGTGACTCTCGAATACGTATATCGGATCAATCATTCCGGAAAATTTGTCCTTCCCTCGACTCGGGCCGAAGCGATGTATCTTCCGGACCAGTTCGCCGAGGTTCCGAACGCGGTTCAGACGGTGAACAAGGACTAACGAAGAATGTTCCTAAAGAATATACTGATTTTTTTGTTTATCAGTATATTCTTTTATTCGAATGTACTGATTGCGGACGAGATTCCGACTTACGCGGCGATCCGGAATTCTTATCGATCCTCGGACGGCACGCTCCTGGACGTTCACGGGAGATTTTTGCAGACGATCCGTTTCGATACAAAGGAGAGAAAACTTGCCTGGGTGGAGGAAGGCGAAATTCCCGAAACCCTTTTTTTATCCCTTCTAATCCAGGAAGACAAACGTTTTTTTGAACATACGGGTTTTGACTCGATCGCGGTTCTCGGCGCGGTTCGGGATCGTGTCCTCGGAAATTCCAAACGGGGCGCGAGTACGCTTTCCATGCAGCTCGCCGGAATTTTTCTGAAAACAAAACCGGGAAGAAGGAGCCTCTGGGATAAATGGAATCAGATTCGATTTGCGAGAGAGATGGAGGAAACTTGGAAGAAGAACGAAATTCTTACCGCGTATCTGAATCTCGCTCAGTTTCGAGGAGAACTCAGAGGACTTCGCTCCGCGAGCCGCGGAATATTTCACAAAGAACCTTCCGCGTTAAGCGACACCGAATCGATTCTTCTCGTATCGATGCTTCCGTTTCCCGGCGCGAGCGCGGAAGTTTTGACGAGGCGAAGTTGTATTCTTGCCAAAAAAATCAGAAAGGAAGATCTTTGTTCTTTTTTTGAAAAGTCGGCGAGGATTGCGGTATCAAAACCGACCGGACTCCCATCGACCGGCGGCATCGCGTATCACGCTGCGCAAAAATTCTTCCGCGAAAATTCGGGATATTTAGAAAACGACGGAAAGCAAAAAACGACAATCGACTTCGATCTTCAATGGAAGGTCGCCGAACTCGCAAAGAATATTTTGGACGGTCTCAAAAATCAAAACGTTTCCGAAACCGGCGTGGTGGTTTTGGACAACGCGTCCGGAGCCATTTTAGCGTACGTCGGAAATCTTCCGGAAAGCAAATCCTTTTACGTGGATGCGGTTCAATCCAGAAGACAGGCGGGCTCCACCCTCAAGCCGTTTTTGTACGCACTTGCGTTCGATCGTTCCGTTTTAAAGCCGGATTCGATTTTGGAGGACAGTCCCTTTGAATGGAACGCCGTTTCGGGAATTTATCGACCTTCCAATTACAGCGACGCATATCACGGTAAAGTGGAAGCGAAGTTTGCTCTGGCTTCTTCTCTGAATATTCCGGCGATCCACGTTTTGGATCTTGTGGGAGTTCCTACGTTCGTACAAAGATTGCACGAACTCGGAATTCAAAACCTGGAACGATCGGATTTTTACGGAGCTTCTCTCGCGCTCGGCACGGCCGACGTGACCCTTTTGGAATTGACCAACGCTTATCGAACTCTTGCAAACGGAGGAATGTATTCGCAGTCGAGTTTGGTTCCGTCCGTAGCGAGACAAACACTGCAGGAGTTTTCCGTGGAAGGAAATCATTGGACCCGAGTTTATAGCGTTGATTCATCCAATACGTTAGGCGAAATTCTTTCCAATCGTGAATATCGTTCCCTTTCTTTCGGATTGAACAACCATCTGAGCACACGCTTTTTCACTGCGGTAAAGACGGGAACATCTCAAGATATGAGAGACAACTGGTGCGTAGGTTATTCCAAAAAATTCACCGTGGGAGTTTGGGTCGGGAACATGGACGGAAGTCCGATGCGTGACGTAAGCGGAGTTACGGGCGCGGCGCCGATTTGGAATGCGGTCATGAATCTTTTGCAGGAAAGAGAATCCGAAAACTGGAACGTTCCTATGGAAGCGCAACGTCAGACTCCGGCCAGGACTGTTTCCGATTCTTCTCCGATTCCTAAAATTCTAATTCCCGGAAACGATACGATATTCGCGTTGGATCCAGATATTCCGGACGGTAGACAAAAACTTCGGTTTAGCGCATCCGTTTTTGAAAACGGATATCAGTGGATTCTCGACGGTAAGAATCTAAAGGAATCGCACGAGAGGGAAACATTCTGGAAACCCGAAAAAGGATTTCACATCCTTTCTCTTCGGGATCGCAACGGAAAAATCGTGGATAGCGTGGTATTCGAAGTCAGATAGAAAAGAGGGTTTTTCTCTTGCAGAGAAGCGGCTTCGGGTTAGAATCAATCCAAGACTTTTTATGAACCCACTGACAGACACTTATTTACTTTCTTCTTCTTTGGAAGAAGCGATTCTCATGGCGGAGATTACCTCCCGACCTTTGCTTTTAAAAGGAGAACCCGGAACCGGAAAATCACTCCTCGCAGAATATCTCGCCAAACAAAGAAAATTACCGATCCATACGTGGCATATCAAATCGATCACACAAGCCAAGGAAGGTTTGTATTTTTACGATGCGGTATCCCGTTTGAACGATTCGAGATTCGCGGAAGATTCAGAGAAGGTAAAAAAAATAGAGAATTACATTCGATTGGGATCTTTGGGAGAGGCATTCGACTCCGATCAAAAATCGATCGTATTGATAGACGAAATCGACAAAGCGGACATAGAATTTCCGAACGATCTTCTTTTGGAATTGGATCGAATGGAATTTTTTATTCCTGAAATTCAAAAACGAATTCAAGCGAAACACCGTCCGCTGACGATCATCACTTCGAATAACGAAAAGGAACTTCCGGCGGCGTTTCTAAGGAGATGCATTTTTCATTATATAGAATTTCCGGATCCGGAATTTATGAAAAAGATCATCCTTTCCCATTATCCGGGAGTGGGACATACGTTGCTGATCAAGGCGCTCGAAATGTTCTATCTCATTCGAAGAATGGACGACTTAAAAAAGAAACCCGGGACGAGTGAACTTCTGGATTGGATTCAGATTTTAGTTCACCAAGGAGCCGCTCTGAAAGACGAGGTTCGTATTCCATTCTTAGGCGCTCTCATAAAAAACGAAGAGGATCTGAAGTTATTTAGGAATTAAGAATGTTCATTCCTTTTTTTTACAGACTAAAAAGCCAAGGAATTCCGGTCACGACGGGAGAATTTTTGGATTTTCTGAAGGTGGTCGATCATTACACGACGAACCAAAAAGCCTGGATCAACCTGGACGAACTCTATCGTTTTTCAAGAACGTGCATGGTCAAGGATATCAAATACTTTGACGCGTTTGATCTGGTATTTTCCGAAATCTTCGGAGAAAAGGGCGCCTTACATCCCGAGTTTAAACAGGAACTTTTGGATTGGTTGAACCGTGTTTTTGAAAATCCGAACGGTCCGCCTCCGCCTTCCTTGATTTCTCCGGATCGATTGTTTGAAGAATTGAAAAAAAGACTCGAGGAACAAAAGGGAGAACACCACGGAGGAAACAAGTGGGTGGGCACCGGAGGTTCTTCTCCGTTCGGACACAGCGGCGCAAATCCGGAAGGTGTGAGAGTGGGAGGAGAAGGCGGGAATCGTTCTGCCGTTTTTCAAGCATTAGAAAGACGTTATAAAGAATACAGAACGGACGAACAACTAGACGTTCGTCAGATCAAAACCGCGCTCAAAAAACTCAGAAATTTTCGAAAGGAAGGGGTTTCTGAGTTTCATCTTCCCAAGACGATCGATTCCACCTGTAGAAACGCGGGAGATATTCATCTCGAATTTGAACGATCTCGGAAGAACGGACTTAAGGTTTTACTGTTGATGGATACGGGAGGAAGTATGACTTCCCATGCTGAAAGGGTGAATAAACTTTTTTCCGCTAGTCATCAGATCAATCACTTCAAGGAATTTCACTACTATTACTTTCATAACATCGTCTACGACGCGGTTTATCCGAAAGCGAATATGCGCACGCCGCTTTCTCTGCAGAGGATCTTTAAAAAACACAGCGACGATACCAAGTTGATTATCATTGGAGATGCGTATATGGCTCCGTATGAGCTATTGGATTCTACTTACGGCTATTATCACAGCAGGTTTCGTGTAGACTTTCGCCTTCCGGAAAATCCTGAGTCGGGACTGGATTCCCTAAAAAGAATTCGAAGGCATTTCAAAGATTCGATCTGGTTGAATCCGGAACCGAAAAAGTATTGGGACGCTCCGACGATTCAGGAAATCGGAAAACAAATTCCGATGTATTTTCTTTCTCTGGACGGACTGGAAAAAGGGATTAAGAAACTTTTGAATTCACTTTGAATGGCTTTTGAGTTTTAGAAGCGCGTAAAGTGTTTCGATATGCGGAGTTTTGAAACGATGTTTCTCTCCGATTTTCAAAGCGTTTCCGAGAATAGCCTCGATTTCCATCGGCCTTCCGCTTTCAAAGTCCAAAAGCATACTTGTCTTATACGGTTTCATGGATTCCGTCATTTCGATAAAAATTTCGATTTGTTCCGCCGGAACGGCGGCCCCGTCCAACTCGGAAAGTTTCTGAACCTCTTTCATAATATCGATCACAAGGGAACGGCTCGACGATTCTGCAAGAATTTGAGAAGTGTTCCTGCCTCCGGAAAGAACGCTGATCGGATTGAAAGGAGCGTTCCACATGAGCTTTTTCCACCTTGCCTGGCGGATCGTATCGGTGCTCTGTGTTGGAACGCCTGCGTTTTCAAAAAAAGAAACAAGTTTTTCAAGAACCGAAGATGAGATACGGTTCCAAGAGCCCAGGGTAAGTTCTCCATAATCTAAATGGTGAATATGACCGTTTTCCAAACGATTTGCACAGACAAAAGCGAGTCCACTCAAAACTTCGTTCGAAGGGTAGAGCGCGGTGATCGGTTCTTCGATTCCGATCCCGTTCTGCAAAAGTAAAATAGGAATCTGCTCGGGGATTTGAAGACCGAGTATGGTTTCCAAACGGACGTCCGGCAAACACTTCAAACAATTTAGAATCAGATCGTATTCTTCTAAATTTTTGGGGACCTCTTCAAAGACAAGGTTCGGCTGATACTCGAAATCGCCCCAATGACTTAGGATTCGAAAACCTTTTTCTTCGAGTTCGAACGCGTTTTTTCTAACCCAAAAGTCGACGCTACAACCGGCTTGTTTGAGCTTGCCCGCGTAAAGTCCGGCGATCGCGCCGGAACCTAAAACTAAAATTCGAAACAAATCAACCCGCCTGTAAAAATTTCTTTTCTATTTTCTTAAGAATTTCAGTGATCGCCTGTACGTATCCGTCATACACGCCTCGATCGTATTCGTTTAAGGTTCTATAATTCAAACCTTGCATCTCCTTCAAATGATTTCGAAGTTCTTCGTCGATGTAATTTTTCCGGACATAAAGCGTCTCAAATACTTTCGGATGCATTCGGTTCTCCTTCGATCGTAAGGTAAGAATCAAATTTTACAACGGATTCCAAGTCTGTAAACATTCAATTTTCGAAAATTAGAGATTTATGGATTGGTGGTATTTCGATTTTAACCACTGATTGGCCCTCAGGTAGTCCGGATATTTTCTTTCGAGCGAGCGAAATTCTTTTCCGTGAATTATATTTTTCCCATTCTTTCTCGTCGCAGGAATATAAACGTGTAAAAGTTCGTGAAAAACGATATATTCCAAAACAAAGGCAGGGACGACCTGTCGACCCAGGATCGGATTGATTACGATCATTCGGTGAGAAGGATCAAAATGTCCCAGTCTCGTTTTTGAACTTCCTTTCCCCCAAAAAATATCGATACCCGAAAGGTCGATTCCGAGATACGTCTGATTGATTCTGTGGAGCATCTCTTTGAGAATTGCGTTTTTGGAATCGGAGGACTCGATTCTCTTCTTTCGCCTTTTGTTTTTCGATTTCTCTTCGGAATGAAGTTTGTAAAAAGTCTGAATTTTCTCTTCGATCGAATTTGGAATCGGAAGTTTTAGGAGTTTATGGAGAAGCAATTCTACGACGGTTTCCAAAAAAGCGGATTCGGAATAGGAAGAATGAATCTTAAATTCTAAAACTCCCGGAGTGATCCGAATCGCGCTTCCCAAGTTTGCATAAGGATAGAATTTATAGCGGATCTTTTTTCCGAGTAGAATCTTACCTTTAGGAATATTCGAAAATTCGAATACTTTTTGTTCGAGCAGGGTTTGAATCTTATCGGAGGCAGGATTTGATTTCAATTTTTCAAAAGCCAAAAGTAACGATCAACTTCCGAAGTAATCCTGGATCCGTGAAAAAGATTCGGAAACATTTTTATTTGAAGCGGAGACGGACGCGGAGCCGAGTTCCGACTTTGAAACGGATTTGCCGGAAAGAATTTTGAGCTCGTAGACTTTTTCCGGAGAAGAGATCTCGCTCAAAAAACGGGACAACTTTGTGTAATACGGACCGGATCTGGATTGAGCCAAGGAAGGTCTTGTGAGATAGAGTTCCTTTCTCGCGCGAGTGATCGCCACGTAAAAAAGTCTTCTCTCTTCCTCAGTATCCGTATTTCTATTGGAAGGAAAGGAACCCTCGGTCGCGTTCAAAACAAAAACCAGATCGAACTCCAGACCTTTTGCGGAATGGACCGTGGAAAGATTGAGAAGATCGGTTTCCGAGTTATCCGGATTTATTTTTTCCAAACTCAACGAAGAGTGATCCATCGTAAGATCCGAAAGAAAATCGGACAAGGAAATATATTTCAGCGAGAACCCGAGGAAGGAATCCAAATCTTCCGATCTCCGTTTGGAGTCGTCGTAATTTTTTTCGAGAAGAACCCTGTAATAATCTATAAAATCGGAAGCAATAGTTTTCACTTCGGCTTTGGATTCGGAATGTTTTTGATAGAGGTGAAAAAGCGGAGATAGATATTTTTGCAGATTCGGGTTTGTTTCGTCTCGGAGTGCGTCCATCTTTCCGGAAGACTTTCGTACCTTTTCCAAAATTTCGTTCGACTTCGCGTTTCCGATTCCGGGTACGAGTTTTAAAACCCGGATCCAAGAGACCGAATCGAGGGGATTGATCAAAAGTTTTAAAAAGGAAAGTAAGTCCTTGATATGCGCCGTTTCGATAAACTTTCTTCCGCCGAACTTGACAAAAGGAATATTGCGTTTTGCTAATACGAGTTCCAATTGATTCGAATTCCAGCCGGCCCGAAACAAGACGCTCATCCGATTGAAAGGGATTCCTTCCTCTTTTTTTTGAAGAAGAATCTCCGCGATCCCCTCGGCTTCCTCGAGTTCGTCCGTAAATTGAAGAATTGCGGGTAGAGGCCCGTTTTCATTGTCTGTGAATAAAAATTTTTCGTATTTTTCGGTAAAATTCTCAAGAACCGCGTTTGCAAGATTGAGAATCGCCGGTGTGCTTCGATAATTCTTCTCCAAAAAGATGGTTTTCGTATTGTCGAATATTTTAGGAAAATCTAATATTCCCCGAACAGTGGCGCCGCGAAAGGTGTAAATGCACTGAGCGTCGTCCCCGACGACCATAAGATTTCTATGTTCCGCGGCGAGAAGGCAGGCGATATGCGCCTGGATTTTATTCGTGTCCTGAAATTCATCGACCATGACAAAACGATATCGTTCGGAAAGGGCGGAGCGAACTCCGGAATGATTTGCTAATAAATCTCTCGTAAAAAAAAGAAGATCGTCGTAGTCCAATAATGATCTTTCTTTTTTATAAACCTTATAATCCTCGAAAATCTGAACGATGTCCTTTGATCTTTGCAGAAAGGAAGGATAATCTTTTTCTAATATATCCGATAGAATTCTTCCCGTATTTTGGATTTCACTGTGAATGCCGACCAGAGTTTCGTTGGAAGGAAAGCGGGTTTTGGTTTTTCCAAAATCTCTTTCACCTCTTAGAAACTGAAATACGTCCAAAGTATCCGCTTCGTCTAAAATCGTAAAATCCGAGGAAAGATCGAGAACGGGTGCAAATCTTCTGAGGACGGAACTGCAAAAGGAATGAAAGGTTCCGCCCTGAACTTCGCCGCAGCGTGCGTCTCCCAAGGAAGAAGCCCTGAGAATCATTTCTCTCGCAGCCTTTCTCGTAAAGGTAAGAAGAAGAATGGAGGAAGCGGGAATTCCCGAGGATACGAGCTGAGCGAGTCTGCTGACGATGGTTTTGGTTTTACCGGTCCCGGCTCCGGCTAGGACGAGCACCGGTCCGTCCTGGGTGAGGACAGCTTCTAGTTGAGCTGAGTTTAATTCTTCCTTCCAGGACATGAACGGTTAGGGACTGTTTCCTAATGGTGGTGATGTCCACCTTCTCCGTGAACGTGTCCGTGAGAAACTTCCTCGTCGGTTGCTTCCCTGATTTCTGTGAGTTCTACGTCGAACACAAGATTGATTCCGGCGAGAGGATGATTACCGTCGACGATTACGGATTCATCTTGGAGTTCGGTGATCGTAAAAACCTTATCCGGTTCGTCGGTTTGAAACATCATTCCCACTTGCAGATCTTCGTTCGGAGGAAATTGAGATCTTGGAACGTCAAAAATTAAATCCGGATCTTTTAAGCCGTATGCGTTTTCCGCCTCAACGTTGATTCTTTTTTTATCACCCGTGGACATCTTTTTCATTTCTTCTTCCAATCCCGAAATGATATGACCGACTCCTTCCAGATAAGAAAGGGGAGCCTTTCCTTCGGAAGAATCGATCAGATTGCCTTCAGTGTCGTGAAGGGTGTAATGGAAAGTAATCACTCTAGTTTTCATGGATAGCTCCAAATAGGATAAATTCAAAATTCTGGCAGGAATCGGGTTTCAGAAAAATACCGGAATCTAAGTACTTTTCAGGCTAAATTGTGTGCGGTTTAACTCAATCAGAATTTTATCTAGAATTCCGATTCATATTTAAAATCCAGTTTGGACTGTTCGTATTCTTTGAGAAAGGTTTCGATTCGATTGGATAAAAAAAACCAGGAATCTTGCGTGAACGTTTCTCTGAATCTTTCGGAAAAACGTAGGTAGCTGTTCTCCGCGATTCGAGTGTCTCCGGTATGATCCAAAAGAAGAGTATAGGAAATCAAAAGAACGTTTTTTTCCAGGCTATAGGCGAGTGATTTTTCCAGAACTTTTTGAGGTTCTTGCACGTTGATCTTTCTCTTGAGTCCGTTTTTGGTAACGAACAAAGGAGGTTGTTCCACCTTTGGGGAAGTAAATGCGCCGGAATAAATTTTCATATTCATGAGTTCACCCAACAGATAAAATTCCGGGGAGGAATCCGATTCCCATTTTATAAGAATGAGAATTGGATTCTACCCCAGCAAGCGAGCTGGCTTTAGACGGCAATCAGTGAACAGGAGATTAGGAGACTGATTCACTTGCTTCCTTCTTCCGAAAAGTGCCCGAGTCTTTTCTAAAGAATGAATTAATTATGACTTATAGTATTAAATTGAAACAAATTCAACAATAAATTCTTTAACTGGAGAATTATGATGCCTTTTTTCTTTCTTTGCCTCCAATCTCGGATCTTTTTTTACCGGAAAATTCTGAAATCCGAGGCAAATTGACATGGGCCGAGCTTTTCAAGAAGATTCCCTGCGAACGGAGGAGTAACTTTTCGGAGAAAAGACGGATCAATTTGAAATTCCGCGTTTTTTTTGCTAAGAGAAGCGCAATCTTTGGGAGTTGGAGCTGGGCCGGATCTAGAATCGACGCTCTAGCGAAATAAGTCGTCGCCTTGCTCAGTTCTCCTCTTCGAAAAGATTCTTTCCCCTTTCTTTCATAGGATTTGCTTTCCTCTAAATCCGTTTCCGTCTCCTGAGACGGTCTTTGAATTTTAAGAAAACTCAGGTCGTCGGAAAGTTCGCCGATGTTTCGGATTCTTCTTTCCAAAACTTCCAAATTTGGAATCGGATCCTGGACGGCATTCAAAAAGAGTTCGGGGGAGGAGACCTTTTGTTTCCCGGTCGGATCGGAATCCGCGGGCAAATACAAATCCTCGCGCCCATCCGATCCGTAAAGGATCGTATCCTCCGGCAAAACTCGGAAATATTGGATTCTAATCGGAAGGTCCGAATCCGGAAATCCGATCTTGCGAAGATGGAATTCTTCCGAAAGAAACATTGTATTTCGATTTCGAACAAGTAGAATCGGAGGATGTTCGCAGTTTAGATAAAAAAGATCGCCCGTTTCCTGTTTGTATAAGGAAAGAATGGAAGATACGAGCATACTTCCGTCGAAGGACTCAAAGACCGCCTGCAGATTTTTGTAGAGTAGAAAAAGCCAATTCTCCGGACTTCTAAATTCGTAGTCCGGTGTTTGTAAAAAACTCTTTACGATCGAACAAAAAATCAGGGCCCCGCTTGCTCCTTGGAGAGATTTTCCCATCGCGTCCGCGTTGATCAAAACCTGATATTCCACCCCGGAGATGAATACGGATTCGTTCAGAACTACGTCTCCCCCGATTTCATACCGGCGATTTTTAAATTGAAATTGTTTGTACTGTTTTCTGTGGACTTCGATGTCCGAATATTCAGTCCTGAGATTTTTGGAAAGAAAGGGCTGGAAAAGAAGGGTGATGAGAAAGTAGTCCCCGTCCTGTTGTTCCTTTAGATTTTGAATCTCACGAAGACTGAGGGTGAGTTCCTTGGTCCGTTTGCGGATCGCCTCTTCCAAAACCAAGTTCCAAGTTTTGAGTTTTTCTTTCATTCCCACAAACTTGTCGGCAAGAATCAAAGTAAGAAAGAATAGAAAGCCGCTGACTCCGAATCCGGAAAGACGGATCATCGAAAAGTTTCCTCTCTCGGAAAGAACGTCCACTCCGAGGCAAAGAACGAGAAAGGTGATTCCAAGAAGAATTTTTCTGGATTCTTTTCGTTTGCCAAGGCTCGGAAGAATCCATCCGAGAGAAAGTCCTACGTAACCGATCCAGAGGCATTGGTGAAGGTAACGATTGCTCCAGTCGATGGAGGATACCGTCGTCAAAAACCAAAAGGAAAGAAACAAAATAAAAGACAACATTTCCAAAAAAGTCTGAATACGGGGGATCGGTTTTTTTAAAAAGGATGCGAGAAATCTACAGAAGAGAGGAAACAAAAACAATAAAAAGGAATATTCTAATTTCTTTAAGTATAAGACTTCCAAACCGGTCAGATATTTGAATTGACTCAGAGAAATTTGATAGCACGAAAAGAATACGAGAAAGAATCCGAAGTAAAAATTTTCGTTTTTTAGTTTTTCTCTAAAGGATAGAAATAGAAAAAAACCACCGATGAGAAGAAACGAAGAAAACAGGAGAAGTCCTCCCATTTCGGAGAAACAATATTCTTGCCAGACGGTTGCGGAAGAGCCGATGGAAATCGGACCCGAAAGGATTCCGAATTCGTAGTCGAAGTAAGGTAGGATTCGTACTTCGATCGTATTGGAATCGAGGACAATCTCTTGCGGAATCGAGTAGATTCTGATTCTGTCGTAACCTTGAGGGATCGATTTCCGATACGAAGAAAACAATGTTTCCTGCAGCTCCGTTCCGTTCAAAACGACTCGGGCGCCGTCCGAAATTTTTCCTAAACTTAGGGTTTGGAAGACTTGGTTTTTTGCCGTTTTTGTAAAAGTCTTTCGAAGCAGAATGGCTTCGTTTGGCGATTTTACCCAGTCTACGAGGTTCGAAGGAATTTTAACCGTTTTTGTGATTTTGTTTTTTGGGAACGAAGTTTCCGGAATTCCTTCCCTTTGAATCGTTTCGATTTCCCAGTCTCCCGAAAGATCCAGTACGGAATCGGAATCCGTTTTCGTTGCGGGTTTGAATTCCGGCTCGCAGGAAAGGATAAAAAGAATGATGAGTATAAGTCTGAATTTTGGATACAATAGATTCTCCTCCTAACACAAACGGTTCTTCGATGTGTTCGGAGGAGAGCGTTTGAATTAAAAAAAATCTAATTTTTTTTAATTCACTCCGATGGTAAGCGCAGCTTCAAATCCTTCCAACATCGCGCGTTTTGCGTCGATCCCCGATGCGTCTTTTGCGCCTCCGATTAGGAATGTCGGAATGTTCGTTACTTTGCTTTTGAATTCTTCGTAAAGGGAAACTTCGCTCAATTGTCCAGCGCAGAGAATGATCGAATCACATTCTATCGTTACTGGTCCGTCTTTTTTGGTTTCTATGACGAGACCTTTGTCGGTGACTTCTTTGTAACTCAGAGACGTGTAAAATCCTACTTCTTTCGATTCAAGCTCCTGAAGAAGCGCCCACGCGGTGGTTGCTCCCAGTCCGGATCCGATTTTTCCCGATCTTCGGAAGATGGAAACCTTTCGATCGGATGTTTCAGATTGAATCTGCGCCTTTGTGTAAGACAGAACGTTGTATTTATGAAAGTAAGAATCGATGGTAGGAGCCTCTTCTTCCGTAAGTTTGTGGGCGACGTCGCATCCGATTCCTCCCCCTCCGATGACTGCGACTTTTTTACCGGGTATGAATTTTCCGGAAAGATAATCGGCGTAAGAGGCGGTTTTCTTTTTTTCGATCCCTGGAAGAGAGAATTCTCTCGGTTTTACCCCCGTTGCGAAAATCACAGCGTCCGGCTTGAGGGCTATAATGCTGTCTAACGTAGCTTGGTGACCGAATTGGATTTCCACTCCGAGGGTTTTGAGCTCATTCTTAAAATAACGAATCGTCTCAAAGAATTCGGATTTTCCCGGAATCTGAGCCGCAAGATTGAGTTGTCCTCCGATTTTATCGGATGCTTCCAGAACGGTGACTTTGTGTCCTCTGACGGCGCTGACTCTTGCGGACTCAAGGCCGCCCGGTCCGGATCCGACTACGACCACGTGTTTTTTTTCCGCGGTTTTTAGTTTGCCGATTTCCAACTCTCGGTTTGCGGAAGGATTTACGAGACAAGATACCATTTGTTCTTTGAAAGTATGGTCTAAACAGGCCTGGTTGCAGGCGATACAAGTATTGACCCTTTCTTCCTGATCCGCTTTGATCTTTTTTAGAATTTCAGGATCCGCGAGAAAAGGTCGTGCCATACTTAGAATATCCGCTTCATGGTTTTTGAGAATGCGGGACATGGTTTCCGGCATATTGACTCGGTTGGACGCGATGATCGGAATATCTTTGACCCTTTCTTTGATCTTTCCAGAGATCCTCGCCCAGGCGCCTCTTGGAACGAGCATGGAGATCGTCGGGATTCTGGACTCGTGCCAACCGATTCCGATATTGAGAGCGTCTGCGCCGTGCTCTTTGAGTTTTTCTGCGAGTGTGATCACTTCTTCAAAGGTTGGGTTTCCCGGGATGAGATCGATTCCGGACATACGATAGACTACCGGGTAATCTTTTCCGACTTTTTTTCGAACATTCTTCATGACTTCGATGGCGAAGTTCATTCTTTTCTCGGGTGTTCCCCCGAAAAAATCCTCTCTATGATTGGTTACGGGTGAGAAGAATTGATTCACCAAATATCCTTCGCTCCCCATAATTTCAATGGCGCCAAATCCGACTTCTCTTGCTTTCAGCGCAGAATCTCCGAAGTCTTCGATCGTTTTCCAGGCTTCTTCTTCCGAGAGCGGTCTGGGTATAAATCGGTTGATCGGGGCGCGGAGCGCCGAAGGCGCGACGAGTTCTCTGTGATACGCGTATCTTCCCGCGTGAAAAAGTTGAGCGCAAAAGATTCCCTTCAGTTTGAGCGCGTTAGCCACAACGGAGAGTTCTTTGCAATCTTCTTCTTTTTGAAAGTTGAAGAAGATATTGGATCCCTTTCCTTCGTGGTTGACGGAAATTCCTCCGGTCGTAATAAAACAAGCTCCGCCATCGAATCTTTTTCCGTAGAATGCGATCATTCTTTCCGCCGTCATCGGCATTCCTTCCAGACCCAAATGCATGGATCCCATAATTACTCGGTGAGGAAGGGTGATCGAACCGACTTGAATCGGCTGAAAAATCTCTGAATATTTCATAACTAACCTTTGTATTGTATAAAGAAAATCTTTGGTTTCTACCTTGAAAATGGGTCAATAAACGGGCAAGAGAATTCTTTGGTTTTGAAATCGTTTGGTTTGAGTTCAAACTAAACGAAGAGCCTGATCCATTCCTTCTTTTGAGGAAGAATTTTGTCTGTTCCTTTAAAGGTGTTTTGTAAAAAGGCTGGAAAGCTTTTTAGAGTTTCTTCTCAAGTGAGGTCTTCGTCTATTTTTCTAAGATTTTTTCTTTTTCTTTATCGGATTTCTTATTTGCGCGTTTTTGGCGGAACCGTTTCCGGTATATGGAACTTCTTTCTTTAAATTCTCAGTTAAAAATTGAATCGGCTTTGATCGAAGGTGATATGGGGACGGATTCGATTCTTATCCCGCTCTCTCTTTGGGATTCGTTGGACTTGGAAGAGAGGAAGATTCTTTCGAGAAAGTTACCTTATCTTTTGAGGAGATATACGAAGTACGTTGCTTCTATGAAGAGACTTTATTGGAGGGCTGGTAAGATCAAATACAACTGGGGTGTGGGAAAGATGAAGAAGATGAGTATTCGCGTAAATTCAGGAGCCTGGGCGCTGTTGGGAGCTTTGGCTGCGGCGCACGGTGTTTCAAGGTGCTATTTGTTTAATTATATGCTCTGGTTGGATGAAATTGGAGTCGGGGATTCTATCGTTGAAACTTTAAACATAGGAGTTCCTAGGTTTCATGGGATCTACAGAATGATCTGGACCTTAAACTTGGAGAAAAATCTCATTTCCAGAGAGTTAGAATTCGAACCAAATCCATTGCAAGGCTATTATCCCTACGGTTTCCAACTAAACACTCAATAACTAACCCCAAAACAAAAACTAAAGCCGATTTAGAGCAGAAATATAAGCCCTAGAACAGGCTTCGATGATGTCAGTAGAACTGCCTTTTCCAACCACTCTCTCTCCTTTGTATTCCAGAGTCACAGAGGCTTCCGCCATTGCATCCTGGCCTTCCGTAACGGGAGAAATCACCAATCTGGAAACATCCGGGTCCATACCAGTGGTTTTCTGAATCGCTTTGTAGATAGCATCTACGGGGCCGTCCCCGGTCGCGGATTCTTCACGGATATGACCATCGATCGAAATTCGCACGCCGGCAGTCGGGGTGCTCTTCGTTCCGGTGGAAACCGTAAATCCTTCCAGTTGAAAACGATCTCCCGTGGACTTTCTTGTCTCATCCGAAAACAGAGCACGAATGTCTTCGTCATAGATTTCTTTTTTTCGATCCGCGATGATTAAGAATCTTTGATAAGCCGCTTCCAGCTCTTCCGCTTGGGGAGAAAAACCGAGCTTGACGATACGATCTTTGAAGCCGGCTCTTCCGCTGTGTCTTCCTAAGACCATTCGGTTGGAGGAAAGCCCAACGGTTTCCGGCTTCATGATCTCATAAGTTTCTCTGTGTTTGATCACACCGTCTTGGTGAATACCGGATTCGTGTGCGAAGGCATTCGCGCCGACAATTGCCTTGTTCGGTTGAACGAGCATACCCGTGATGGTCTTAACGAGATAGGAGGCTCTTGCGATTTCTTCGGTCTTAATTCTCGTTTGAATTCCTAACGAATCCTTACGGGTTTTCATAGCCATCACAACTTCTTCCATTGCGGTATTCCCCGCTCTTTCTCCGATTCCATTGATCGTACATTCGATCTGACGGGCTCCGTTTCGAACCGCCGCCAGAGAATTTGCGGTGGCGAGCCCAAGGTCGTTGTGACAGTGAGCGGAGAAGATTGCCTTTTGCGCGCCTCTCACGTTTGTAATTAAGAATTTAAATAGATTCCCGTATTCTTCCGGGGTTGTATAACCGACCGTGTCCGGAATGTTGATGGTCGTAGCTCCGGCCTCGATCACCGCTTCGCAGAGTTCTCTTAAAAATTCCGGCTCGCTCCTGGTCGCGTCTTCCGGAGAAAATTCAACGTCCTCGACAAATTCTCTACAGAGTTGAACGGCTTCGATTGCCATCTTCAAAACTTCTTTAGGTTCTTTTCCCAATTTGAATTTCATGTGAATCGGAGAGGAGGCGATGAAAGTATGAATTCTTCTTTTTTGGGCTGGTTGTAGCGCTTTGGATGCGGACTCGATATCGGCTCTCATCGCTCTTGCGAGCGCGGCGATGATCGGACCTTGAGTTTCTCTTGCGATTCTTTCCACTGCTTGAAATTGAACCGGAGAGGAAACTGGAAACCCGGCCTCGATGACCGAAAATGAAAAACTCGAAATCGCAGCGCAACTCGCTACGATGAAAGTGGACA
>NZ_NPDU01000019.1 GCF_002811985.1 Leptospira adleri | reverse complement strand
AGAGTCCGAAGCGAAGGAGTTCCTACAAAAATCATTATTTTAGGGTCTGTCCTATAGTTTGGAATGTGGGAACTCCGATCAGAACTGGAATCCGTATGAGAATCTCGAAAGAGAAGGATTCGCATTTTAGAAAATTATAATCTGCTTGTGTGAGTTCCCACATTCCAAACTATAGGACAGACCCTAAAATAATGATTTTTGTAGGAACTCCTTCGCTTCGGACTCTCAGAAGGGAGTATCGATCGCAAGAATTTCGGATTCTTCCAAAAAACGAACGTCAAATCTTGGAAGAGCCGGCAATCCCAATCCGTCCCTTGCGTTCAATTTTTTGCCGCCGATCTCGACGGAACCGGAAATCAGAAAAAAATACACTCCACCACTTTCATTTTTTGGAATATAAGGAATATTTAATTCTTTCTTTCCGTGAGCAAGCGAAAAAGTTACGTTTTGGTTGATCCAGACGGCTCCGCTTTCCTTTTCCGGAGAAACCACGGTTTGAAATTTTCCATCGCGTTCTTCCATGTTAAACTTCTTCTGTTCGTAACGCGGAGCGATGCCCATCTTATCCGGAAGGATCCAAATCTGTAAGAAGTTCACGGGCTCGGTTGGAGAGGCGTTGTATTCGGAATGTACGATCCCGGTTCCCGCGGACATGATCTGCACTTCTCCGGAACGGATAATCGAGCTGTTTCCCTCGCTGTCCTTGTGCTCCAAACTTCCGGAAAGGGGAATCGAAACGATTTCCATATTATCGTGAGGATGTGGAGGAAATCCCTTCCCTCCGATTACGATATCGTCGTTGAGAACTCTGAGTTTCCCGAATTGAACCCGACTCGGTTCATAATAAGAACTGAAACTGAAAGTATGTCTGCTCCTCAGCCATCCAAAGTCCACCTTCCCTCTTGTTTCCTGTGCGTGGTATACTGCGTCCATATATCTCCTAAGAGTTAGACTCTGAAATCGCAAATCGATTCCGACTTCGTTTCTCTTTTTGAGTTTCAATCCGGAATCTTTCCTTTTTCTGGTTCTTTTTTTAGAGCGCAACAAACCGAACACAGAATCGAGACAAAGCACTGTAATTCGTTTTTTCGGATTTTTAGAGAGTAAAAAAGTAAAATCGTTTTTTTGGAAATCGAAAAAGTCGACTCGATCCAACACAAAGTATCAACGAATAAAATTCAAAAGAAGAATCGAATGAGACCCGTGGCGGATCCGAGAAAAAATCCGAGAATACTTCCGTTGATTCGAATCGTCTCCAAAACGTTTCGAGTCTTCCATTCTAAATTCTTCCTTAAATCTTTCGGGTCCAAACTCTGAAGTCGGGTTGTGATCTGTTTTCCAATATAACCCGATACACCTTCGTCTACCCTTTTCTCCACAAACTCCAAAACGGAACGGAGCGGCGCGTATTCCTGAAGAGTTCTGATTTCGCCGATTTCTTTGAGATGGGTCTGGATCAGCGTTCCCAAAAGACGACTCGCCTGATCCTTCAAAAATCCCATCAGGGAACGAACCGCCTTTTCTCTCTGCTCCAGAGGAAGTTCGTTCCAAGAAGAGATATAAGTCTCCGTGGAAGCCGCCATCAGATTTACGAGTTTCTCGATCGTCTTCTCGTCCTTGGATTCGATGACAAGTCCCTGTTTTACGTGAGTTCCGTATTCTTTTAATTTTTTTGGAAAGTCGACGACAAGACTTAAAACCACTTGGGCGACTAAATTCATCTTTCCTAATATTTCCTGCAAAAGGGATCTGAACTCGTCCGTGTCCGCGACCCGAATCATGGATTCTCCGATTAAAAGTTTGATCGTATCCATAATTTCCTTTTGTCGGTTTAATTCTTTCAATAATGCGACATCGGTTCCGGAAAATTGATAATGAACTATGTATTCAACGATGTCCTCTTCCACTCTTTCGAAGAGCTGATTCAAAACTTCCGCAGTCTTTGTTTCGTTTCCGAAAGTCTCCAAAAGGACTTCGTGAACGTCGTCTCGAGTCGCAGGATCCTCCAAAACCATTCTGATTCTGGAACGGATCACTTCGTGGTGTAAAAGGTCTCCCGCAACCCAGTTTCCGATTTCCCCAGCGAGAACGGAGCTATCCTCTTCGATCGCCTTATACGTTTTCCAAACTGCGAACCAATCACAAAGCCCTCCGATCAGACCACCCTCTAACGCGGATAAGACGATCTTGGAAAGAGGAGTTTCCGGATTCCCAAAAAATAAAATACCGAGGATCGCCGCCGAAAAAGCGACGAGAAGAGAATTGGAAAAGATCTGTCTTTTTCTAAAAGGGGTTTTAACCGATTTGGAAGACGCGAAAAAAATCAATTGGAAAGTTTCCTTCGATTCAAAAAGGTCGCGCCGAAAAACAGAATAGGCAAAAGTAATTGAAGAAAGGTGATCAAGTAGGATCGAATATCATAAAATACGAATTTATTCTCCTTGTGTTTCGAACAAAAATAAAATTGTCCTTCCAGAGTTCTATAGATCGTTTCTCCGTTTTCGGACTTCCATAAGGGAAAGAATCCGGAACGAACGAGCACCGGAAAACATTCTCCTTCCTTGGAAAGCCGCGGGAGTTCCCAAACGATCCGAGAATCATCCCAAGAAAACGGATGAATCTCCGTTCCGGTCGTATTCTCATTTTGCACCGGATCGGAATTTCCCTTCCGTTGTTTTTTCTTCGAATTTTCCTCTTCACGGGCTGAAATTAATTTTTGAAGCTCCGCTTTCAGATTGGAAAACGAAAACGCTCCGGAAAAAGAATTCTCGTTCGTTTTGTATTCTTCGCTCGTGATCGGAACCAGTGAAATGGAAAGCGCAAAAAGAGATTGTAACGCAAATTCGGAAAGATCTTCGGATCTGATAGAAGTCCTTCTTTCTTGTCCCGCTTCGTCGGTCAGCAAGGCCCAGGGCTTGACGGATAAAAGCTCTAACGGCGGTTTGGCGGAGTTCAACTCCCAGAGAATCCATTCCCCCTTTTTCGCGATCTGTCTAAAAGAATCCGGAAGATTCAGAGTGAATTGATTGAGTGCTTCGGACTTTAAAAAAAGATGAGTCACTCCTCTTTCCCGTAAAAGACGCAGAAACAAATCCGAAAGTTTATCCCGTTCCTGCACCGGGCGAAGATTGGCGCGTTTCCCGAAAGTAACAAGAGAACTCTTCGGTCCCTGCGAGGGAAAAAGCTGGATGATTTCCTCAGGAGAGGAAGGCAGAGAATTTTCGAAACGATTCTGCAAAACGATATTTCGTCTAACGGATTGTCTTACGAGAACGGAAGCCCACCTGGAATCCAGAGAACTTCCTCCTCCCGCGATTTCTTCCGAAGCCACAAGAGAAGAATAAGGGATTTCTTTCAGAATCCGATTCCATTCTTCTCTCTGAGTCCAGATAGAGGAAGGCGTTTTCGAAAGACTTTCGATCCCCGTGGAAGGTCCGGGAATCGTGACTATAAATCGATACATTCCTAAAATGAAAAGGACGAGTCCCGTCCAGAGCTTCCATCTTCCGGGGGGAAGGTTTTTCAAAAAGAATCGAGCCGTGACAAGCGCCGCAAACGTGAGAAACACGAGGGAAACATTGAGAGCGGTGTACCACTTAACGTGCAACCAAGGAAGAATCAATGACAAAGAAGAATCGGTCGCCATCCAATAAAAAAGAAGGGTCCCGAATATTAGAAATCTTGAAATCGGCGGTAATAACTTTCTGATAAACAACAATCGGATTCCGATCACAAAAAGAATCGGAAACAAAAGATGGATCCAGTATTGATCGATCAGAATCTGCTTGAACACTTCCAAAATTTTCTCCGGTCTTGATACGGAGTTCGAAAATTCCTCGCCCAAAAGGGAAAGAAGCCCGTTGATCGGAAAGGAAACGGGCGGATTCTGTTGAAAGGGAACATACGCAAAATAATTCCACAGAACGGGCAAGGCCACAAGAATCGGTAAAAGAAAGATAAGAAGAATTTCCAAAAACCCGAATTCGTCTTTGTAAAAGAGAAAATAAATTCCCAGCGAAATGACGTAAAAAAGCGACATCTCATAGTGCGTATAAAACACGAGGGAACCCGTGATCAGATTCTTTGCAAAAGAGGAAACTTTTCCCGTGTAGCGAAACTTTTCCAAATAGTAGATCGCAAGGATCGCAAAGCCGAGACCTAACACGGATGAGATGGAATTTTGAAAAACTCCGACCACGCCCGCGCCTACAACCCGATCACCGGGATATAAAAAATAAAACATCAAACCCGTCATCGCAAGAAGCGCGTTTCCGGGACTGAGATTGGTTTCCGTTAGAAAGAGAAATCCGAGTTTTAAAAACGCATAGGAAAACAGAAAGAGCGTCAGAAGAATTCCCAAGTTGAACGAGACGCCGAACGGAAGAAAAAACAGAAAGAACGTGTGTAAAAAGGAAACGAGAAAAAAGAAAAACGGAGATTGAAAGTAGAATGTGGGGCTTCCTCCCTGAAGAGAACGATCGTAGCCGGAGGATAAAAAATTCTTAAAAAGAATCTGATAGTCCTGCGCGATCAGATATTGATTCTGCAAGGAGACCGAATCCGGAACCGAGTCCGAAAATAAAAAACGAAACTGGATGGAAAGAAAAAGAAGAACTAGAAAAAATACGAGCGGCTTTCTTGCGGCGTGAGGAATTTTCCATTTCCCCGGGATGATTTGCATGGGATGATTCTTACGAAACCCGATTTCCTGACAAGCAAAACGGATAAGAATCGAAGTCTTTCATTCCTCCGAAAGAGAGGAACGAAAAAAAGTCATTCCTGCTTTGCGTTCTCCTGAACGTATTTTTTAAAATCGGCTTCGGACATTTTATCGGCGTAGAGAGGATAGAGGGCCGCGATCAATTCTTCCAAGGTCGGGAACTTTGCGCCGTCGAGTTTGTAAGCCATATCAGACTCCTTGGGATTCTAAGATCTTGAAAAGATTCCAATCGAATCCGCGTATTGTCATCTTTTTTCAGAACCCTTTTCTATAAATCGAAAAACCTCAACTATTCCAAATTCGAT
The DNA here is from genome assembly GCF_002811985.1 of Leptospira adleri. GTDB lineage: Bacteria > Spirochaetota > Leptospiria > Leptospirales > Leptospiraceae > Leptospira > Leptospira adleri. The sequence goes on along the minus strand of NZ_NPDU01000019.1, from coordinate 68,665 downwards.
CTTTCGATTCCAAGAAGAGTGATATCGTCTTTTTTAAAATCGGGCAAAGGTAAAGAATTGGCCAAATCCAATAGATCCGCGCAGACGTTTTCCAAAGGCCGATCGATTCTATTTCGAACCCACTCTTCGATCGAAAAAGATTCGTATTCGTCTCCGGAAAACAAAAATCGATCGGGCAATCCATCGGTAAAAAGAATCAATCGAAAGTCCTTCGGCAGATCGTAAGAAGATTCCGCATACCTGTGTTTCGGAAGCATTCCCGCATAAGGACCTATGAGCTGAAGAGATTCCGACTTTCCTTCCCCGGTCAAAATACAGGCGGGATTTCCGGAACTTGAAAAATGAATTCGATTCGCGTTCAGATCCAAATCCAATATCAAACCTGAAAAAAATGGACTCACGTCCCCGATTCTGGAAGCGAACTTCTTGGAAAGTTTCGTCAGGAATTCGCCTGGAGATAGATTCATATCGAACAAGGATGTGTATTCGCTTCGGATCACCATCGTGATCAAAGAAGCCTGGATCCCGTGTCCGATCGCGTCGGCGATAAAAATTCTTATCTTTCGTTTTCCTATCTTTCGAATATTATAAAAATCGCCTCCGACCGTCGAGATCGGCTGATAGAATGTTTTTATACGGATTCCTTCTTCCTCGAGATAAGAATTCTCCGGAACTTCCAAAAAGTCGGCTTGAATCTTTGCGGCCATGTCCAGATCTTCATGAATGGAACGAAGGGCCAACCTCAATCGATTCGTCCTTTCCTCCACCTTCTTCTCCAAGTTCCGCGAAAGATCAAAAAGCCTCTCCATGTTTTTCGAATTACGAACCGAAAGTGAAACCGATTGCGCCGCTAAAAAAATAAAAGTCCCGATCGAACTGTAATATCCGGTTTCTAAAAAGTAACTAACGTAGAGGAGATCGTTGATCATGGCGAGATAGATAAACAGAAATCCGCTCAAAAGAATAATCGCTCCCTCCCTTTTTCTACGCACCGCTCGAATCAGAGTAAAAAGTCCCAGACTTCCCGCAAAGAAAGCGTTCAGATAATAAATCGGAATCGTATAAGTAAACACCTTCATCGGAAAAAACAAAACGATAGAGGAAGCGACCGCGGAAATCCACCAGAGTATATCCACGAAAATTCTTTTTAAGTCCCTTGGATAAAGCGTAAGAATGTAATTTAAAAAAATGGGAACCGAAAGATAAAAGGTAAGATATTCGATTCGTATTATATTTTCGTAATCTATTCGATCGGTATATTCGAGTATCAATCGATTTCCGGGAAAAAGACTCCGAAATCCCATCAAAAGACAAAAAATTCCGAAATAGAGAGACTGCGTTTCTTTTCTTCTCATTAAAAAGAAGGAAAGATGCAAGAACGCCATAACGAACAAACCTCCCGCCAAAAAAGAATCCAATCGAAGAGTCCGGTCCCATTCTCCTCTTAAGGACTCCGCCTCCCCCAGAACGATCGGAGACCAGAATCCCCCCAACCTCAAATCTTCATTCGCGATTTGTAATACGATTTCCAGATTTTTTCCGTCGGATTCAAATTCGAAAAACAAAGGCCGGATCCCCTCTTCCACTTCTCTGGGACTTCCGTCTTCGTTTCTTACGATTTTTCCGGAACTCAAAGCGAGTTTACCGTTTAAAAAGAGTTCATAGGAAGAACTTTGATCCGGAAGAATCAATCCGAATCTCCGGATTCGATCCGGAAGTCTGACGTCGAGTTGATACGTTCCGAATCCTTTTCCCGTTCGAGAACCGCCGTTCCAAGTCGACGGGACGTAGACGATCTCACCGGATCTTAGGACATTCGTTTCCGATTTTCCCATCGGTAAATATTTCCATCCGGCCCAATAAAACATCCATTCTCCGCGAAGAGTCAAACTTCCGTCTTTCGGAAAATCCCAAGAAGATGCGTCGAGAATTCCCGATTTTGCGAGCGGGGCTTTCGGTCTCGAACAGGAGGAAAGAATAAAAAGAAAAAACCAAACGTAGAATAAAACGGGAAGAATTTTCCGAAAACGCGGAATCCTTTTTTTTAGAAATGGAATTTCGAGCTGCAAAAAGTTTCCGGACATCGGGGAAATATCTTTCCAAGTTTCTAAAACTGTTCAAATTCTTTTTTATTCGATTTAAGAAATGAAACGTTCTGCCTTGTTTATTTCAAAACTCCAAAAAAAAATCTGAAACGGAGAAGATGGGAAAACGATTTTCATCTTATAACTTTGTTCCGGTGAGACGAGACACTTTGCTATTGTAAAGTAAGAGTTCCCACAATTCAGATTTTTCAGCCAAGGCCCTCTGTTTTAAACAGAAACTCTCCTTTTTCTCGGAAAATTTACCGTAAAAACAAATAAAATCCTGTTTTTTTATCCTAAATATCCAATATAACGAATTACTTGTTGACTATAACAGGAATCAAATCTTTCCTGGTTAAAAATTTCTTAAGGAGGGACGAGGTGAAACACACTGCAACTAAAATGATTACGGGAGTTTTCTTCATCTGTACTCTAACATTTGGCCTATTCTCTCAAGACGCAAAGAAAACGAAAACTTCTGAGTCCGGTCCTGTTTTGAACTTGGATCCCCCTGCGGATGTGAAATACGAAGAACAGCCGAACGACGGCAAAGGGATTCCTGAAATTCAACAGGAACTCGCAAAAGAAGAACCCTACAAAAGTCCTTACAAAGGAAAACTTCCCGGCGAATTTATGAAATCAATGCTCCTTTCTCCGGAACACCAGGACGCCGTTCGAAAGGTCGACCGTCTCTGGCTCGGCGATATCTTTCGAGTGGGCTTTCAAGTGCGTCCTCGTTTTGATTACAGTCATAACGCGGATTTTGATAAGCGAACTCAGGACGATAGAAACTATGCGACTCAAAATTCTCAGGTTTCCTTTATCATAGACCCGAGTCCTTACGTGGCAGCGAAAGTCACGATCCAAGACGTTCGCGTCTTCGGCGGAGAACAGTCTCGTAAAGACGGCCAACTCGGCTACCTCGGACTTTCGAACTCGGCGGGTGTGGAACTCAGCTCAGCGCCTACCGCAAACAATTCCGTCAGCGTAAAAAACAATACGGATCTAAGAGAAGGTTTCGTTCAGTTGAAAAATTTCGCGGAAGGATTCGAGGTCTACATCGGAAGACAAATTTTCGGTTTCGGCGATAACAGATATATCGGCGGAAGAAACGACGGTCAAACCGGCAACTCCTTCGACGGAGCCAGAGTGAAATACAATTCCAAGTATTTCAACTCGGAAGCCTTTACGTCCGTCATCGCCGAAGACTCAAACGCAGGAAGCGGGAACAATACCGCAAACGGAGTCAAAAGAGGAACCGTCAACGATACGTATCTTTCTGGTCTTTACAACACACTTAAATTCGAAGACTTTCTCGTAGACTTCTACTATTTCAACATCGATAAAAAATGGGAACAAGGTCCAACCCCTACATCCAGTTTAGATAGAACCAGACAAAGGGACGATTTAAATACGGTTGGATTTCGCTTAACAAACCGGACCGATAGCAATCGTTTACCAAAAACAAAATCCTGGGACTGGACGCTCGAAGGTTCCTGGCAATACGGATTTAACGGACAAAGGGTAAACGCGGGTTGGGACCAACTCAAACAAACCGTGGATGGCAAATCGAATTCCGCGAGAATTTATACCGAAAACGTTCAATACGACTCGAAGTATTTCATCGCTCAGACCGGTTACACTTTTTTTGATCGATTCAGAGTCGGAATCCAATACTCGATCGCTTCCGGGGATCCAAACAGGACCGATAACAAAGTCGCCACCTATGACGCATCCTTTGCGACAAGATCCGGCGGTTTTCCCTACTTCGATTCGGGTAACGGGATCGTAAACGCCACGTTCTGGTCGAACACAAGAACCAAATCGATTCATTTGATGTATAACTCCGCAAACTACGGAAGATTTATTTTCGTCGCCTACGACGTTCAAAAAGCGTCCGAAAACGACGCTTGGTATTCTTCGGGCGGCGCGCCTAACACCGGACTTACGACCGAAAACGCCTCCGGCTCGGCTTTCGGAGGTTATAAACTGGGAGAAAGAGGAGGCAAACGGTTGTTCTACGAATTCGACGTGATCTATCAGTATTATCTCAAAGATTACGTTTCGATCTGGACCGGAGGTTCTTATCTTCTCGCCGGAGATTCGGTCAGAAACGCAAGAGTCAATCCATGGGCGACTAACGTAAACGATCGATACACCCTGGACGGAAAGTCATACAGCTTCTTTCTCTTTGTTCAGTTTGCAATGTAATCAAAATTAGAAGTTAGGAATAAAATGATGAAAACAAAAATATTCAAAATCGCAGCAATCACGTTTTTCTGGACGATGGGAAACATGAACCTCTCCGCAAAGGACGTGACACTACTGAACGTTTCCTACGATCCGACCAGGGAATTGTATGCGGAATATAACAAACTATTCGCAAACTACTGGAAGTCGAAGACCGGAGACGACGTTCGCATCAATCAGTCCCACGGCGGAAGCGGAAAGCAGGCCAGATCGGTGATCGACGGATTGGAAGCGGACATCGTGACTCTTGCTCTTGCCTACGATATCGATATCATCGCATCCAAAGGTTTGATCGCAAGGGATTGGTTGAAAAGTCTGCCGAACAACAGCACGCCTTATACTTCTACGATTGTCTTCGTGGTAAGAAAAGGAAATCCTAAGAATATCAAGGACTGGGACGATCTCGTAAAACCGAAAGTCGGGGTGATCACGCCGAACCCGAAAACAAGCGGAGGCGCCAGATGGAACTACCTCGCAGCTTGGGCTTTCGCTCAGAAAAAATTCAACAACGATACCTCCAAGGTTCAGGACTTTATAAAAACATTATTTAAGAATGTTCCCGTTTTAGACTCGGGAGCCAGAGGCTCGAGCAACACGTTCGCTCAAAACGGAATCGGCGACGTCTTAATCGCGTGGGAAAACGAATCCTTTCTTATCTTGGAAGAATTCGGAAAGGACAAATACGAAGTCGTGTTTCCTTCTCTCAGCATTCTTGCGGAACCGCCCGTCGCAATCGTTGAAAAGAACGCCGAAAAACACGGAACTCTGGAAACGGCGAAGGCTTATCTCAAGTCCCTCTATTCGGAATCAGCTCAAGAAATTATTGCCAAACACGGATATCGCCCGAGAAACCAAGCCGTTCTCAAAAAATACGAATCCAAATTTCCAAAATTGGATTTGATCACCGTCGACGGTCATTTCGGAGGATGGCACAAAGCGCAAAAGGATCACTTTGCGGATGGCGCCTCTTTCGACCAACTCTACGTAAAATAAATCCAAGCCTTCCGAGCAAAGGGAAATCAGTTTATAAACTGGCTTCTCTTTGTTCGCTTTCCCTATTTTCGAGGTTTTCAATTACTCAAAGAATCCTCCCCAAGGACTGAAACGCAAAAAGTCTACAAAGAATACAAAATTCTTTACTTCCAAGCAGTCTTTATAATTATTGGGAACAAATATCTAATAAATTAGATATTTGTTCACTTTGTTGTAGAAAACAATCCAGGAACGATCAGAATGAACTCAAAATTAGCAAAACTCATCCTTACCACCATTCTCTTTTTTATAGGTTCTTCCGGCCTACTTTCCCAAACAAAACTCTTAAACGTTTCCTACGATCCGACACGGGAACTCTATTCTCAAATCAACAAACTCTTCGTCTCTCACTGGAAAAAACAAACCGGAGAAGACTTGGTCGTCAATCAGTCTCACGGAGGTTCGGGCAAACAAGCCCGAGCCGTAATCGACGGACTAGAGGCGGACGTAGTAACTTTAGCTCTTGCCCAGGACATCGAAGCCATCGCGGAAAAATCGAAATTGCTTTCGACCGATTGGGAGAATCTGCTTCCGCACCAAAGTTCTCCTTATACTTCTGCGATCGTCCTCTTGGTAAGAAAAGGAAATCCGAAGAATATCAAGGACTGGGACGATCTCGTAAAACCGGGAATCGGAGTCGTAACCCCTAACCCGAAAACCGGCGGAGGCGCGAGATGGAATTACCTCGCGGCATGGGGTTTCGCCAAAGGAAAATACGGTTCCGATGAAAAGGCAAAAGAATTCGTAAAGAATCTCTATAAAAACGTGCTCGTTTTGGATTCGGGTGCGAGAGGTTCTCTGACCACATTTGTTCAAAGAGGAATCGGAGACGTGCTGATCTCTTGGGAGAATGAAGCGCACCTCGCTCTGAAAGAGACGGCGAACCAACCCAATTCTCAAGTTGAAATCATATTTCCGTCGGTCAGCATTTTGGCGGAACCTTCCGTCGCGGTCGTTACGAAAAACGCGGAGAAACACGGGACTCTCAAGGTTGCGGAGAATTATCTAAAATTCTTATATACTCCCGAAGGACAGGAAGTAATCGCAAAAAACTACTATCGTCCCGCGGATACGAAGGTCCTGGCAAAGTATAAAAGTACATTCAAAAATTTGAAACTATTTACGATCAGAGACGTGGAAGGTTCTTGGAAAAAAGCCCAGGAAAAACATTTCGCCGAAGGCGGAATCTTCGATCAGGTTTACTCGAAATAAATCGAAACAGAATTTGTAAAAGAGAAATCAATTGTCCATTTTGAAAGTAAGAACCAGACCCTACGGGAAGTCGGCCTTTGGAATCAGCCTCGGTCTGACCGTGACCTACTTGAGTTTGTTGGTCGTCATTCCGTTAGGCGCTCTTTTTCTAAAAAGCACGGGCATCGGCTGGGGAGGTTTTTGGAAACTTCTTACGAATGAAAGAATTCTTTCGGCTCTTTATTTGAGCTTCGGCGCCGGAGCGATCGCGGCCCTTGTAAATTTATTTATAGGTTTTTTATTCGCGTGGGTCCTTGTCCGTTACGAGTTTCCGGGAAAGTCGTTATTGGATTCTCTAGTCGATCTTCCTTTCACCCTGCCGACCGCGGTCGCCGGAATCGCGTTAACCACCATTTACACGAAGAACGGAATCATCGGAAAACTCTTGGATCCTTACGGAATCAAAATCGCCTATACTCCGATCGGAATCGTGATCGCTCTCGTATTCATCGGATTTCCTTTTGTGGTGAGGACCGTGCAGCCGGTCCTGGAAGAATTTCCGAAAGAACTGGAAGAATCAGCGTATTGTCTGGGGGCGAATCGCTGGCAAATTTTTAGAAGGATCATCTTTCCAGAGCTCATTCCTCCGATGATTACCGGCGCTGCGATGGCTTTTGCGAGAGGAATCGGAGAATACGGATCGGTCGTTTTTATCTCGGGAAACCTTCCTGGTAAAACCGAAATTCTCCCTTTACTCATCGTGACCAAACTCGAACAATACGAATACGAAGAAGCAACCGGGATCGCATTCATCATGCTCGTGATCTCCTTTAGCATATTATTAGGTATTAATATTATTCAAACGTTATCCGCAAGGAGAAAGGGATGAGACAAGAATCCTTATTTGCACGAAGCATCCTCATCGGATTGGTATTTTTATTCACAGGTTTGATCTTGCTACTTCCGATCTACACGGTTTTTCACGAAGCCTTTTCGAAAGGGGTCGGCGCTTATCTGGAAGGAATTCAGGAACCCGATACCATTTCGGCTTTCAAGCTGACGTTATTGGTCGTTGCGATCGCAGTGCCATTGAATACCGTTTTCGGAATTTTGTCTTCCTTTGCGGTGACTCGATTCGATTTTCCCGGAAAGAGTTGGCTTTTGACGATCATCGATTCTCCGTTTTCTGTTTCTCCCGTGATCTCCGGTCTGATCTTTATTCTTCTTTTTGGAAGACAGGGTTGGTTCGGACCTTGGCTGGAAAAGATGGACATCAAGATCGTTTTTAATACCCCCGGACTTGTGCTCGCGACGGTGTTCATCACGCTCCCATTCGTCACGAGAGAACTCACCCCGATCTTGGAATCGCAAGGTATAGAAGAGGAAGAAGCGGGTTTGTTGCTCGGCGCGTCCACTCTTAAGGTCTTCTTTAAGATCGTAGTCCCCGGAATCAAATACGGACTGTTATACGGAATCATTCTTTGCAACGCAAGAGCTATGGGAGAATTCGGAGCCGTTTCCGTTTTATCGGGACATATACGCGGACAAACGAACACATTGCCTCTACAGATAGAAGTGCTCTATAACGAATACAACTCGGTCGCGGCTTTTTCGGCCGCTTCTTTGCTCGTATTCTTATCCCTAATCACGCTTGTGGCAAAACAGATCTTGGAAAGAAAACTCAAGGTAACAAAAAAAGAAACATCGCTCCAAGAGGAGGTATAGTCATGGGAATCGAAGTTAAGAATATCGTAAAACGCTTCGGGAACTTTACCGCAATCGACAACTTGTCTTTAGAAGTTCCTTCCGGAGAATTGGTCGCGCTCTTAGGACCGTCCGGCTCCGGTAAGACCACTCTTCTCAGAATCATAGCAGGACTGGAAGAAGCCGATTCCGGCGAAGTGATCTTCGAAGGACAAGAAGTGGGAAAAAAGAACGCGAAGGACAGAGGGGTCGGCTTTGTGTTTCAACACTACGCGCTCTTTCGTCACATGACCATCTTTGAAAACATCGCCTTCGGTCTCGAAGTCAGAAAAAGATCGGAAAGGCCGAACAAGGAAGCGATCAGAGAAAAAGTGATGAGTCTTCTGAAACTCGTTCAGTTGGAGAATTTCCACGACCGTTATCCCGCCGAATTGTCCGGAGGACAAAGACAAAGAATCGCACTGGCAAGGGCTCTCGCGATCGAACCTCGTTTTTTACTGTTAGACGAACCGTTCGGCGCTCTCGACTCCAAAGTAAGAAAGGAACTCAGGAACTGGCTTAGACGTCTTCACGATGAAATTCATATCACGAGTGTGTTCGTGACCCACGATCAGGAAGAAGCCCTGGAAGTTTCGGATAAGGTAGTGATCTTACGTTCCGGTAAAATAGAACAAGTCGGAACACCAGACGAGGTTTACAATCATCCTAAGAATTCTTTTGTGTTTCATTTTTTGGGAGACGTGAACCTATTTCACGGAAGAGTCCAAGGCGGGCAAACTCAACTCGGTGAAATCAAAGTCGATGCTCCGGAACACTCGGAGGTTGAAAACGCAAACGCGGTGGGTTACGTTCGTCCTTACGACGTTGAAATTTTAAGAAAAACGATCTCCGGTCAAACGATTCCAGCGGAGATTCAGTATATTCATTCTACCGGCCGAGTCGTAAAGGTGGATCTCAAACGTTTGGACACGGGAACCATGCTGGAATCCCAACTGAACTCTACCGAATTCCAACACCTCAACTTACTCCCCGGAGAGACAGTCCACATTCGTTTTAGAAAAGTAAAAGTTTACGTGGAAGATTATACGATTTAGAATCCACTGATTTCGAACTCTTGAGATCGCAAAAAAATGCGTTTTTTGCGTGAAAGAATTCTCCTTAAAAAACAATTACAACCGGTTCGGAATCCGATCCCAAACAAAATCGAATTTTATTTTCTCACAGAAAGGGCTTCCGGCCGAGCATTCAATCCATCGAAAGGTTTATTTTAGATTTTCACAACTTAAAAAGAATTCAATTTTTTGAATATTCTCCCGTTTTCAATCGTAATACTTTCTCCGGAAAAAAATGAAGAATCGTCCCGATCGTGAGAAACGATCAGAATCGGAATTCGATAGAGTTTCTGAATTTTTCTCAGTTCATTTCTCATCTTATCTTTCAACTCCGAATCGAGCGCGGCAAACGGCTCGTCCAAAAGCAAAATATCCGGGCGTTTCACGAGCGCTCTCGCAAGGGCCACTCTTTGTTTTTGGCCTCCGGAAAGATTCTTAGGATAACTTTCCGATAGGTTTCGTATTTCAAATAATTCTAATATTTCCTCGATTTTCTCCCTGTCCTGATTCCTGATTCGACTAAAAAAAAGTCTCCTCAAAGGAAATTCGATATTCTTTCTGACGGAAAGGTGGGGAAAAAGGGAATAACCTTGCGGAAGATAACCGATATTGCGTCTTTGCGCGGAAAGATCGACTTTTCGTTCTTCGTCAAAAAAAACGTTTTTATTCAGCGAAATTCTTCCGAGATCCGGACGGATCAAACCGGCGATCGTTTTCAATGTGAGTGACTTTCCCGCACCGGAAGGTCCGCAGATCAGTAAAAAATCTTTCTGAAAAGAAAATTCCAAGTCGAGAAAGAACTTACGTTTCCGATCCCATAACGTTTTTTGAATCTTTATTTCGAGAGACATTCCGCGGAACCGTTAACGATTTTTAATTAGCGAGTCTTTTAAGGAAAAACGCACGTATTCTTGATCCGATTCAAATCCGAACCGAAGACGGATCATTGAAGCGTCACTTTCATTCGGATACTTCGTTTCGTAAGTCATGGAAGGTTCGATTCTACTTTCGCAAAACGAAACTTCTCGAAAATATTCCGAGCCTCGGAAGAATTCAAAAATTCAACAAAAAGCCTGGACTCTTTCGGCAATTCGGTTTTTGAAACGATCACAATCGGATAAAGAATCGGTTTTGTTTTTAGATCGTCGACGACGATTCGGACTTTATTTTGCATAAGAGCGGCGTCCGTCCTATAAACAAAACCGGCGTCGACCTCTCCCCTTGCGACGTAGTCGAGTACCTGCCTCACATTTTCACCGGGAATGAATTTATTCTCCAGACTTTTGTAAAGCCCCTCTTTTTCTAATACTTCCTTTGCATATCTTCCCGCCGGAACAGTCGCGGGATTTCCGATCGCAATTCTTTGAACAAAATTTTCCTTGAGTTCGGCAAGAAAACGAATCTTCGCAGTTTCGGCGGGTGCGATCAGAACCAATCTGTTTCTTACGAAATTCTTCTTAGACTTCGGATCAAAGAGTTGCTTCTCCAATCCTTTCTCTAAGGTCTCCTGATCCGCGGAGGCGAAGATATCGGCCGGCGCTCCATTTTCAATCTGCTGAAGTAAAACTCCGGAAGCTCCGAAATTAAACAACACCTTTATTGAATGTTTCTTTTCGAATTCCTTTCCGATTTCAGTGAAAGCCTGAGTCAGACTGGATGCCGCAGAGACGATAAGTTGCCTTTCCCCTTCTCCGAAAATCGGAGACAACAAAAGAGAAAAGGAGATTAAAAAAACAATCATTATTTTTTGCATATTCTATTTACCTAATATTCTACCAATGAGATTTTTTAAAAAGTTTTGTGGAGGCGGTCAAAATGATCACGGAAAGAATCGAAGTCAAAACCACAAGATTGAACGCGACCGCGTCGTTTCCGGATTGAACCGCGTCGTATATCGCAAGGGAAAGGGTCTGCGTTCGTTCGGGAATATTTCCGGCGATCATAAGAGTCGCTCCGAATTCTCCCATACCCCTTGCATAGGCAAGCATTGCTCCGGCAAGAATTCCTCTCCAGGACAAAGGAAGAAGAATTTCCCAGAAGATGGCGAAATTTCCCTTTCCCAAAGTTTTCGCCGTGTCTTCCAAATCGGAATCGACGTCGTCCAAGGCGGCTCTCGCGGATCGGTATACCAGCGGAAAGGAAACTAAAACGGAGGCGATGACCGCGCCCGACCAATGAAACAAAACGCTAAAATGAAAATGATCGGAAATAAAGGATCCGACGATTCCTTTATTTCCCAAAAGAACCAAAAGATAATAACCGAGCACGGTCGGCGGCAAGACGAGCGGAAGAGTAAGAATCGAATCCACGAGCTCCTTTCCGAAAAATTCGGCTTTCGACAAAGTATATGCGCCTAACACACCGAAGACGGTGGCGACAAAAGTCGAAAGTGCGCTTACGCTCAAGGTCAATAATACCGGATATCGAATCGTTTCCCAATCGAGCGAAGCCATCGACGTATAGATAACTTCGTAGGGTCCACGGAGTCAACTAGAGAAGGACGAAACAAAAGATATCTTATTGAAATCGATACGAAGCTCCGAACAGGATCGCGGGAACGTCGGACTGTAAAGACTGAGAATAATTCAAAATCCGAATGTCGTTCGGGCCGAATACCGAATGTAACACCGACCAATCGTTTCCTTGCGAGGCCACGATCTTTCTGGAAAAGAGATAGTTGACCGCAAAATCGAAACTCCAGTTTCCCGAAAGAAAACTGATTCCAAGAGTAGCCAATTGCTGAACCATAATTCCGGCCTGCAACGCGCTCATCCCTTCCGATCGAACGACGCCCGTGTTGTAACGATAACCCGTACGATATGCAAAAGAATCCGTTTTATATTCAACGCCGATCGCACCGGCCCACGAATCGTGATAGGCGATATTTTGAGAAACCGTATTCGTTTTTCCGAATGCAGTCGGAAACCACGGATCCTCCAAGGTCTGTTTGAAGGATTGATCGTATGAATTGTAATTATAATAAAGAAAATCGATTCCAACCCTAAGATTCTCGTCTCCGAAAGAAAGGCCGATCCCGTGTTTTTCCGGAAGATTGAACGTCGCAGAAACTCCGGTCCTTCTATAATTGTTCGCGTTTCCGATTCCTACCTGCATTCCTCCGTCCAAAGGAAGAATATTTCTCGCCTGGTAAGAATAAGCGGCCTTGAACCAATCCGTAAAAGCGTAGGTAACGCCGAAAATGGCTCCAATAGAATAGGCGTTTCTGCTCCGGTAGTCGAAACCTTGTCCGGGAACCTCCAGCGTGTTTGTGATATCGTAAAATCGCTGATAGGCGATCTGCTTCGAATAGATCGCTTCGATTCCGAACCCGACGGAAAGATTTCCGAACTTGTAAGCCAAAGCGTTAGTCATCTTTACTACGTAGAACGTGGTGAGAAGGTCTTCTTTGATTTTTCTACTGTCCCCGATCGGACCGGGAATGTCGATTCCGGACCAATCCCGAAAAGATTGTCCGTTAGGCGTCACCCTGAGAATTCCATCGACTTGTCCGTTTCCTCCCCCCGGTATATAAACCCCGACCCCGTAGTTTAAGCGGTTTGTGATAGGAACGTTCAGACCAAAATAAGGTAAAGGCGCAAGAATATTATAATTTTGGGAATTTGAATACGCGTAATCGGGATTCGGATCCGAAAGTTGGTCCTTATAAGTGGATCGAATATAGGGAAGACCGATGCCGAACTCCAAACCGCCTCTCTGATTTTTTGTAAGATTTGCGGGATTGGTCGCGATATCCATAGGAGAACCGCCGATCGCGAGATTGACCCCGCCCATCCCCGCGTAGCGCGTATTATGCGAAGGTTGAAACAGACCGACCCCGAACAAAGAAGAAAAACCCATTAATAAAACGATACATACGAAAAGAAAGATTTTTGAATGTATTGGGAAATAAATTTTCGCTTTTTGCATTGGATAACTCTTTCTAATTTTAGAATTCTGGAAAGTTATTTTTCTTTTCACCGTTTAGCGAATGTGGAAACTTTGTGACTCAATTAAGGAAAGTTCAATGCAAAATTTTACGAAATACAGGACTCTGACCGATCCTTACGCGGATCGGATCGTAGAGGAATACTTTCTGTCCGGCGAAAAAGAAAAACTCAAAAGTCTAATACTGTTCGATACTCTCACAAAAAACTTCGCACCGATCCCTTCCGAACTTCCGGAATACTTCAAAGACTACTTTGAAAAAACGAGCGAATTACCGGAATGGGCCGATCGCCGGAAGATCGAACTCGCTGAAAAAATTTTCACTTCGTTCGGACCTCAGATTCTTATGATCCTTTGTTGTAAATCCCTGCCCATGAGTTATACCTGCGGCAACGGCGCCGAAGTGCTTGTTCATACGGGAAGATTGGTGGAACAGAACGGATCCACCGACAAAGTCTATCGAAGATTGATGGAAACGACTCAGTTCGTCGTAGCCGTTTTGCAAGAAGGAGGTTTATCTCCGAACGGCGACGGAATTCGAGTCGCTCAAAAAGTAAGACTCATGCACGCGTCCATACGCCGCTTCATAAAAGAATCAGGACAATGGAATTTAGAATGGGGGGAACCGATCAATCAGGAAGATATGGCCGGAACCTTGCAAGCGTTCTCCAGTCTGATCTTGGACGGCCTCGCGTTCTCGGGCGTCGAACTTTCCTCCGAACAAAAAAACGCGTTCATTCATCTTTGGAGAGTTGTGGGACATATCCTGGGAGTTCTACCGGAACTTTCGCCCGAAAAATACGAGGACGCTTATTCGATCGGCCTTGCGATCTTTCAAGAACAAAGAAGATCCTCCGAAAGCGGGAAAATTCTTGCCAAATCACTTTTGGATTTTATGGAATATATGTTGCCTGGAAATTTATTGGACGGAGTCCCTTTGTATTTTCTCCAGAGTTATTTGGGAAAAGAAAACTGTCTCATCTTGGGTTTGCCTTGGGAAGAGAAAGAAATCATAGGCGAGATTCTTGAAAAGATCATGATGGACTTCGATAAAACTCTCAGCAAAAACGATCATTTTCAAAAACTTGTTTCTCATTTTTCGTCGAAACTTATCCTCGGGATGGATCATTTTTACTACAAGGGTAAAAAAGCGAAATTCGAGATTCCTCCTTCTCTGAAGGGAAACTGGGGAGTGTAACACGATGGAATTCTGGCAAAAAATTCTTACCGATCCTTATTATCTCGGGAAATTCACGCCTCTTGAAAATTTCTTCTTATTTTTGGGAGTGATCCTCTGGGCTTACGTATATTACGCTTTGATAGCGGATTCCAATCGGAAACAATTTATTGAGATGCCGGTATTTATCGCATGCGGAAATATAATCTGGGAATTCCTCTGGGGTTTCGTAATCAAGGAGGACATGGGAATCGTTCTCAACTGGGGATATAAGATCGCTTTTGTACTGGATATTTTCATCTTTATCAACGTAATCCGATTCGGACAAAAACAATTCAGAACATCCATCAGTATTTTAGAATATAGACTTTTACTGTTAGTCTTGCTGATTTCTTGGGGAGCGCTGATCTACACCTATTATATCAATCGATACGACCTATTTACCGGATCCAATTCGGCATACATCTTAAATTTATTCATATCGGGAATGTATCCCGTTCTATTTTTGAGCATGGGGAATTCGAAATTATTCTCCTATCCGATCGCGTGGTGTAAGTTTTTAGGAACCGTATTTTTCACCGTGTTTTTGTTTTTATATTTTCCGAAGGAATACTTCGTCCTTTGCCTGGGAATTTTGGTTTTTATCGCGGACGCATATTACGTTTATATATTTTCCAAACGAAGAACTTAAACGATGTCTTTTCGAACGGAACCTAGGTCTTCTTCCTATCGGATACGGGAAATAATATTAGAAGACCATGTATCCACTATCTGCAGAGGGATTTTAGAGGAAGAATCCGATACGAAAATTCTTCGTATTCAAAAGGAGAAATTTAAAGAAGAGGATTCGTTCTACTTTCTGAACGAATACGAAATCGGAAAGCTGATCGAAAGCGATCAGATTCTGAAACCCAGTCGACTTTTAAGAATTCAAGATAAGTATTGCCTCGTCTACGAAAACATAGAATCGTCCTTACTCGGAGATCATCTAAAAAAAGTTAGCTCGCTTCCGATTCAGGAATTTCTTCAGATCGCGATTTCAATCACCGAAAACCTAGTCGCGCTTCATTCGAAGGGAATTCTTCACAACCAGATCAGCCCTAATTCTTTCTTTTACGATTCCAACTCGGGCAAGTCGAAGCTGGCTTGGCTCGGGTCTTCGTCCCTGCTCATCGGTGAAAAAGGAAATCTCGCCCCGCTTCAAATATCGCCCGCGTTACTCGCCTATTGTTCTCCCGAAAGGACAGGAAGAATGAACCGTACTGTCGATTTTCGATCCGACGGATATTCTCTCGGCGCGCTCTTTTATCAGATTCTTACCGGCAAACCTCCGTTCGAATCCAACGATCCGCTCGAGATCATACACTCTCATATCGCTAGGGTTCCCGTTCCGGTTCATTCCAAAAAAAAGGAAGTTCCGGTTCAGATTTCGAACCTAGTGATGAAACTTCTTTCCAAGATGCCGGAAGAACGTTATTTCGCTTTGGAAACTCTCTCCAACGATCTCAAAATTTTATACGACTCGATCCGTTCGAGCCAGAGCATTCTGGATTTCATTCCCGCTTCCGCCGAAAAAAAAGATAAATTTAGAATCACCGAAAAGTTATACGGAAGGGACAAGGAGAAGAAGATCATAGAGGATTCGATCGCCTCCATCTACGCCGGAGTTCGGGCCTCGATTCTTATCAAGGGAAGATCCGGAACGGGCAAAACATCTCTGGTGATGGATTCAATTTTTGCGACCGATTTCAACGCTTTGAGAATTTTTAAAGGCAAGTTCGACGAAGATAAAAAAGAAATCCCCTACTACGCGCTTAGACAAATCCTTGTCGAGCTTTCCAATCACCTTCTGACTCAATCCGAATATGAAATCCAGAGTTTACGAAAAGGGATCAGAGATACCTTGGGGGAAAACGTCGATCTTCTCGTTCAACTCATCCCTGAAATCAGGAATTTGATCGGAATATCCTCGGAATCGCCGGAGCCTCCGAGTCAAAAGGACGATCAGTTCTTATTCGTCGTGATTCTCCGGTTTCTTTCCATCTGTTTCAATCGGAGAAGTCCCGCCTTACTTGTGTTAGACGATATCCAATGGGCGGATCCGGCTTCCATAGCTCTTATCGAATTTTTCTCAAGACAAACGGATTGGGAGGGAATGCTTTTCGTATTCATCTGCAGAAACGACGAGGAAAACGAGGCTTTCTTGAATCAGTTTAGAAATAAATTGCTTAGTTCGGAAATTCTTTTGCAGGAAATTTCCTTAAAACCTCTCGATCGGAATATGATCCATAATTTCGTTTCCGACAGTTTGGATCTCGAGCGGGAAGACAGCGAAAAACTGACGGATATTCTTTACCAAAAAACGAACGGAAACCCGTTCTTCCTCAATCAATTCTTCAATACGTTATATACCGAATCCTTTATACAGTATCAGAAGGCTTCCGGAATCTGGAGTCTGGATTGGGACCGCATCATCAAAAAGACCGTAACTGAAAACGTTCTCGACCTTCTCACCGAAGAAATCAAAAGACTTCCGGAGGAAACACAAAGATTCTTAAAGGTCGCGGCTTGTATCGGAGGGCTTTTCGATCTGGGGACCCTTTTTCTTTATTTCCGCGACGCTCCGGAAATCATCGAAAGCGGAATTCGAGAATGTATCAAACGCGGCATCATCATCTTTCAAGAATCTCAGATAAGTCTTTATCCAATTCTTCAAATTCTAAAAAGCGGAACAGAAGAGGAAAGATCTCAAGATTCGGTCTTCGAGGAAATCACATTCCGATTTTCTCATGATAAGATCAACCAAGTGATCGGAGAATCGATCGCTCAGAAAGACAGATCGGAGATTCATAAAAGTTTGGCTTGGATTCTCATCGACCGCGATCGAAAATCTTCCAAACAGGAAAGAATTCCGGAAATCGCAAATCATCTGATCCGAGCTCAGAAAATTATCGACTCAAAAGAAGAAGTCGACGTATTTGTCCACTACATCCTTCTCGCCGGAAATGCGGCGAAACTTTCAGCGGCGTTTAACACCGCTTATTCGCTATTCTCCCTTCTCAAAAAAAGGATAACGGAAGAATCTTGGATCGAAAAAAAAGATCGAACGGTTCAGATTTATAAATCCCTTGCGGAGTCCGCCTACTTCCTTTCCAAAACTTCCGAAGCGGAAGCGGTAGTTCAGGTTTTATTGGATCATTTAAACGACCGGATCGAAATCGCGGACGTTCGTCTGATGCAATTGGAAGTCATGAACATCAAGAACGATCTCGAAGGAGCGTATAAGATCGGAATCAAAGCGCTTCAATCCATGGGCGAAGACTTTCCCGAAAAACCCGGAATTCTGATTCTCCTTTTTGAATTTTTGAAGATGGTATATTTTCAGAGAGGAAGAAGTCCCGAGGTCTTGGAAAAGGCGAAGAAAAATCTGAATCCGTATAAGATCGAAGTGATCAACATTCTCACGAACATGTTGAACTATGGCAAACACTTCGATAGCAAACTTTTCGTATTCTTATTTTTGAAACTGATGAACATCACCCTCAAAGAAGGAAATTCTTCCGTGAGTTTTTTCGGTTACGCCGGCTTCGGTTCCCTCGTTTTCGCGGTGACTGGTAACTTTCAGACCTCGCTTCGTTATTGGAGATTAGGAGAACGAATCCTGGAAATTTTTCCTTCGGATCGTTTAAAAGGGAGATTTTTACTGGGGAAAAACATGCTCCTGGATTATTTCCAGAATCCGTTTTCAAAACTTGTCTTATTAGCGGAAGACGCTTATCAAAAGAGTATCCAATACGGAGATTATCTTTGGGCGGCGTTTTCGCTCATTTCACATTCGATATATCAATTGTATCATTCCGAAAATTCGGAAAGTTATCGTGAAATTCTCACCAAGGACGCGAAACGAGGCGAAAGTCTAAACTACGAAATCATCCACGTAGTTCTTGCTAGTTCCGATTATTTTATCCGAAGGTTGGAAACCGAAAATCCGAAAGCCGTTTATAAGGACGAGAATGTTTCCCTGGAAACCTTCGAGGATAAAATCCTCGTTCCTTGCGGCAATGGAACCGCCTTCGCTTGGTACGCGGTTTTAAGAGGAAAAGAAACCTATCTTCACGGAGAATGGGAGCAAGGTTTGAAGATCTTTGCAAGGTTCAAAGAGGATTTGGAAAGATCAAGAACCATCTTTATCTATTCCGAATATAGGTTCTACAGATCCTTACATTTGATCCGTTCGTTTCAAAACGGGAAAAAAATATCCTGGGCCGACCGTTTGTTTTTGCGGGGTTCCGTTTCCCTTTTCAAAACCTGGTCCAAAGTTTACCCGGTCAATTTTATGGCGCAATACTATATTCTAAAAGCAGAATATTCAGTTTTTAAGGGAAACTTCAAAAGGGCGGAATCCTTCTTTGAAAAATCAATTCTTTCCCTTTCCAAATCCGAAAACAATCTGAGAAAGGCGATCGTAAACGAACACGCCGGACTCTGGGAAATTTCCAGGGGAAGAAAACAATACGGAAACTATCTCTTAAAGGTCGCACAAAAACAATATCGTTCCTGGGGTGCGGTAAAAAAAGCGGATCTTATCCAGGCAAAACGGGATCAACTCGACGACGAAACCGAATTCTTATTGCATACGAGAGAAGAAACCTTGTTGGATACGATTTTGAAGTCTGCGGAAAATCTGGATCTGAGGAGCGTGCTCAAATCTTCTCAATCCATTTCTGGAATCATAGAACAGGACGAGCTCCTAAAAAAATTGATGCGAACCATCATGGAAAACGCCGGCGCCACGAGAGGGTTTTTGATTCTTCCCAGACACAACGGACTCTACGTGGAAACAGGACAGGACATCGAAGAATCGGAGAACATCCTTCCCGAACCGTTAGCGTTAGACGCCTCCGCCGAACTTCTTCCGGTCGAACTCGTTTACTATTGTTATCGTTCCGGTCAGAGAATCCTTTTGGGAAACGCATCGAAAGAATCCCTGTATTCTCTCAATTCTTATATCGCGATTCAACAACCGAAATCTCTCCTTTGTCTTCCGATCACAAAACAGGGGAAAATTCTGAGCGTTCTTTATCTGGAGAATCGCCTCACATACGGAGTTTTCGACGAACATAGATTGGAGATTCTCGAGATCCTTTCCTCTCAAGCGGCGATTTCATTAGAAAATGCTAAACTATACGAGGACATCACGCGTTTGAATTCAGAGTTGGAAAAAAAAGTGGAATCAAGAACTCAGGAATTGATGCAATCCTTAAAGATCATCCGAAAGGATCTTCTCTATTCCAAAAAAATTCAGAGGAGCATTCTTCCGGAACATCCCGTACTCGCTGGTATTTTATATTCCGTTTCCTATCAGCCGATGGACGAGGTCGGCGGAGATTTTTACGATCTATTCGAATTGAAACCCGGAGTTTACCGTTTTTTTGTGGCCGATGCGACGGGCCACGGAGTTCAAGCGGCGCTCATAACAATGGCGATCAAAAGCGAATACGAACATTTGAAAAAAGTCCATAAATCCCCGGCGGATCTTTTGAAAGAATTGAACTTTGTGATTCTTGAAAAGTTCAAAACTCTTTATCTCACTTGTATCGTAGCCGACATCAACGTGAAGACTCATACTCTGGAATATTCCTCCGCGGGACATCCCGCACAAATTCTTTCCAGAAACGGAAACTTCGAGTTGATGCACAAAACGGGGGCGATCTTGGGTTTGAAAAAAGACTACGAATATTATTCCGAAAAAATAAAGATCCGAACGGGAGATAGAATTTTTCTTTTTACGGACGGGATCTACGAACAATTCAATTCCGGAAAAAGCGAATACGGGGAAACCCGTTTTTTGGGATCGATCCGTTCTTCGGATCTATCAACACCCGAAATTCAACTTTCAAAAATTCAGAACGATCTCGACGAATTCTTACAAGGTTCCCCGATCCAGGACGATCTAACCCTCATCGTAATCGAAATTCTTTAATCTTAGAATCCGAATTTTTGGATCGGGACTTATGTTTTTCGTTTAACAATTTTTATTAAAGGAAATATTCCTTAACGAACAGTAAAGAATTCCTAAAAATGAAATTCGGAATTCTAATTTTTACTTTTACTTTTCACGCGAGAATACTTTTTGAAGTTAAGAACTATGACCTCAAAAATCGCTGACATTCGAAACAGTTACACTCGTTCTTCTTTGGAGATCGCCGATACCGGAGACGACCCTGTCGTATTCTTTCAAAAATGGTTTCAAGAAGCCGTCTTATCCGAAGTTTTCGAAGTCAACGCGATGACATTGGCGACCGCGTCGAAGGACGGGAAACCGGACGCAAGGACCGTTCTTTTAAAGGGAATCGCGGAAAATGCCTTTCTGTTCTTTACGAATTATGAGAGCAGAAAGGGAAAAGAATTGGATGAAAATCCGAGAGCCTGTCTCGTTTTCTTTTGGCCGGAACTGGAACGCCAGATTCGAATCGAAGGAAACGTGAAAAAAATTTCCAAAGAAGAATCGGAAGAATACTTTCACTCGAGACCGAGAGAATCTCAGATCGGCGCGCACTCTTCGCCTCAAAGTCAAGTGATTCCGGATCGGAAATTTTTAGAAGAGCGATTTCAAAAATTCTCATCACAATTCGAGGGAAAGGAAGTGGAACTTCCGGATCACTGGGGCGGTTATGCGGTTACTCCGGAAAGAATCGAGTTCTGGCAAGGAAGAGCGAGCAGACTTCACGACCGAATCGTATTTGAAAAGAATCCCGATTCTTCTTGGAAAAAGTTCAGAGTCGCTCCTTAACTCGAGTCGCTCCTTAACTCGAGTCGTTCCTTCCTTTTGATTGGAAGTTCATTCCCTCCGATCGTATAAGAAAAAGCTTATCGATTCATTCTGTTTTAAGGTTGCAATTGGAACCTTTTAAGGGAAAATTTCGGTCCTTTCGTATGTTAAAGAATTTGAAAGCACTTCGAATCCGGAGAAATAACCTTGAAAAAAACGATTTTATTCTTACTCGCGCTTTGTATCGCCGCGTTTGTCGCCTGCGGTAAAAAGAAAGATTCCAACGCCGAAGGTAGTTCGGGTGAAACCGAAAAAACCGCGATGAGAAGCGCCGATGTTTCCGGACAACTGGGTTCGCCCATGCCGCCTTCCGAAGACGCAAAAAAAGTCTCGAGTGAAAAGGAAGAAAGAAATCTCAAGGATACGTTCGATAAAACCGACGATCAGCTTGGAAAAGTTTTCGCGCCGATCTCTGCTTCCACCGAAAGGTTATTGGAATATAACATTCAACTTTCTTATACTTGTACGGATCTGGTTAAGACTAGAAAGGAACTCTTGGACTACATCGCAAAATACGGATACTTAGAAAGCAGCTCCGCGATCAATTCCAAAACTCCGTATATGAGCGTACGGATGCACGTTCGTTCAGCGAAATTATACGAAGCGCTTTTGGATCTAGACAAACTCGGGGTTTTGATCTCGGAAGACATATCGACGATCGATCACACCGAAGGAATGGTCTGGCAGAAACGGAAAACGACGCGCGAAAAGATCCGTCTTTCGAGAAGAAACAATGCCAATCAGCAAATAGGCGCGGCTTCAAAAAACTGGGAAGTGATCGAAGAATCGATCGAGAGAAGCGAGGACGAATTGGATCTCGCGGAACAAGAAACTTGGAAGATCAAAGACAGAGTAAGCTGGGCGACGATCGCCGTGAACTTCGGAACACCCGCTCCTCCGGATGCGATTGAAGTTCCCGAATACAGAAACGCATTTGTCGGAATCTTAAACGCCTTTTTACAACTGAGTTACTATTTGTTATGGATTCTTCCTTTTGCGATCATCGCGAGCGTTCTTGTTTATTACGGGGGAATTTTGTTTCAAAATTTGAGAAAAAAGTTCAGGAAGTAGATAAGAATTTAGAACCACTAAAATGAGAAGATTGTCGGAACTCCGACGTCTTTTTCCGTGAAAGTCTCGCGGCGCCCCGCCCTGATTTTGGGTGGCGGGGTGGGTGGTGGAAAAGCTCCGGGTGGTTTTGCTCTATCAGAAAATCAAGATTTTTGCAAGTAAAAAGTTTTGGGTGTGGGAACTCCTATAAAAAGTCCCATCCGAACCTGTGTTGATTCCAAATCCTTCTTCCAACATTCTCTGTAAAGTTCATTCTGATCTTAATGGTGTGAAAACCTCGGGCAGGCATCACTTCCGTCGGAAAATTCTAATTAAATTAAAAATAATCTATATCACAAACCCTTGTCGGAACTCCAACAAACCCTTTCTAAGAGTTCAACCTAAACCTAATATATGCCCCAACTTCAATTTTTTTGTCAGCAGATAACCGTGATTATCCGAACCGGGTTGAATTTCGATCGGGATTCTTTCCACAACTTCGAGGCCGTAACCTTCCAACCCTACGATCTTTCTCGGATTGTTGGTGAGAATTTTCATCTTCCCGATTCCGATTTCTCTCAGGATTTGCGCGCCGATTCCGTAGTCCCTCAAATCCGGCGCAAAGCCGAGTTTTTCGTTCGCTTCCACCGTATCATATCCCTTATCTTGAATATTATAAGCCTTTAATTTATTGATCAGACCGATTCCGCGTCCTTCCTGTCTCATATAAAGAAGAACACCTCTACCTTCTTTGGCGATCATTTCCAATGAAGCGTGAAGTTGAGGACCGCAGTCGCAGCGATTGCTCGAGAAAATATCTCCCGTCAAACATTCGCTGTGAACGCGAACCATCGCTGTCTCTTCTTTTTTGATTTCCCCTTTGATCAACGCAACGTGAATCTTATCGTCGATCAAAGTCGAATAAGCTCGGATCGTAAATTCTCCGTATTCGGTCGGAAGTTTGGATTCCACTTCCAAACGGATCAGATTCTCTTTTGCCCTTCTATACCGGATAAGATCTTCGATCGTATAAATATTGAGCCCGTGTTTTTCCGCAAATTTTTCCAAGTCCGGAAGACGAGCCATCGTTCCGTCGTCGTTCATGATCTCACAAATCACGCCCGCGGGATAAAGTCCGGAAAGTTTTGAAAGGTCCACTGCGGCTTCCGTATGCCCCGCCCTTCTCAAGACGCCGCCTGGGACCGCTTGCAAAGGAAACAAATGACCGGGTCTCGCCAAATCTCCCGCGACCGTTTTTTCGTCCAACAACGCTTGGACCGTAATCGCTCTATCTTGAGCCGAAATTCCCGTTGAGGTGCCGTGTTTTGCGTCCACAGAAACCGTAAATGCGGTTCCGTGTTTATCCCCCAGAGAATAATCATCCACCATCCGATTGAGGCCGATCTTCTTCAATCTCTCGCCTTCCATCGGCATACAGATCAACCCTCGACCATAGGTTGCCATAAAGTTGATCTTTTCCTTATCCGCAAATTCGGCCGCGACTACGAGATCTCCCTCGTTTTCCCTATCTTCGGAATCCACAAGAATGATCATTCTTCCGGATTTGATTTCTTCGATTGCGTTCTCAATGGGTTTGATCATAGCTCTTAGTTACCATCTCTTCTATTGGACTGAAATTTGGCTACAGAAACTTAAATCTTCGGAATCAAATCCAGATTTCGCCTCAAATAGTTCGAATTCTAAACTATTTATATTTTAGGAGTTGTTCCAAGTAGCGAGCGACAAGATCGATTTCTAAATTGAGAATCGTGCCAGGCTTCCAGGACTTTGCGTTTGTTTTTTTGAGAGTTTCCGGAATCAGGACGAGATCGAATTCTTCCGGTCTGGAATCCACAACGGTCAGAGAAATTCCGTCCACGGTAATACTTCCCCGAGGCGCGATGTATTTGGAGAAAGAAGAATCGTTTTTCAAAGTATAGCTGACGACGGTTCCGCCTTCCCTTTCTTCTTTTTTAAGAATGGTTCCGGTTCCGTCGACATGACCGCTCACCAGATGTCCGCCCAGACGAGTCGTAGGCAAGGCGCTCCTTTCCAGGTTCACTTCCTCTCCTAATTTTAGGTTTCCAAAGTTTGTTAGTTCCAAGGTTTTAAAACTGGAATAGAATCGAAATCGACTTCCCTGATCGGTGAACTCGGTCACGGTCTGACAACATCCGTTTACGGATATGGAATCTCCGATTTTTAGATCGGGTTGAACCCAAGTCGTTTCCACAAGAAAATCCTTTCCGTCCGTCGTGTCTTTGATTTCTAAAATCGTACCGGTCGTTTCTACGAGTCCCGTAAACATCTGTGCACCTCCCAGAGATCTTCTTCCAACTCCGCCTTCCAGAGCAACTCCAAACCTTCCGTATTTATCTTCGGATGGATTCCGTCCGGAATGGAAACTTGAGTTTGTATTTTTAAAACTGCGTCGTTCGTTTTCATCTTAGACTGAAATTTTTCGTAAATCAGATTTCCGCCTTCTACGAGAAGAAGATTCACTCCGATCTGCGCGAGAATTATCAATACTTCGTCGGCAAGAAACTCGGAATCCGCCGAAAATAATTCTTTTTCGGAAAGGGATTTCAATTCTTCCTTTGTTTTCGATCCGATATGCGAATCTTTTTTGATGAAAAACACGCATTTTCGAGAGCCGAATTTTTGATTGATCCGTTTTTGTTTTTCCAAAAATTCTTCGGTTATATTCTTTTCTTCGAATATAATAAATACTCGATACGGTTGATAAGCGTTTTCAAAAACTCCGTGAATCCTTTGGACGTCCGTGTCGAGTCCGTATTTCAAAACGTTTCGAATCAGAGCCGAGGCTCCGGTCCGATTCTTCGAAACCTCTTTCGTAAGAATTCGTTTTGAATTTGTAAATTCTTCATTTGAAAACCGGAAATCCAATCCGGGATTGTCGTAAAACATCGTCCCCGGTCCGACAAGAACCGCGTCGCATTTGGCTCTGAGCAAGGAAGCGTAATAGGAGGATTGTTTTCCGGAAAGTTGAGTTCTACTTTTATCTTTGGAAGCGAAAAATCCCTCTTTTGAAACCGCTGTCTTGATGATCATCGATGGATTTTGAGTCTCGATTCGGGACGAAAATCCGAAAAGACTTTCTT
Source organism: Leptospira adleri (assembly GCF_002811985.1). Lineage (GTDB taxonomy): Bacteria > Spirochaetota > Leptospiria > Leptospirales > Leptospiraceae > Leptospira > Leptospira adleri. The sequence continues at coordinate 43,166 of NZ_NPDU01000019.1, read as the reverse complement.
CCGCGATCCTTTGTAAGTCCGGATCTTGTACGACCTGGATTCCCTGTCTTCGGCATTCTTCCAGTCCGTTTTCGGCTTTGACCAATGGATTGGAATCTTTCCATCCGTAATATAGGGTTTTCGGTCTGTTCTCCAAGATTAAATCGATACAGGGAGGGGTTTTTCCGTGATGTGTACAAGGCTCAAGAGTCACCCATACGTTATGCGGAATTGCGGAATCTTCGTTCTTTAGAAAGTCGGAATATGCGTTTCTTTCCGCGTGTGGTCCGCCGGTGGGAGAAGTTCTTCCCTGCGCTAAAATTTTAGTGTTGTCTGCGTTTGTGATGAGACAGGAGACGGGCGGGTTCGGAGAACTTTCGCCCGTGGAGAGAAAGGCAAGCTTGCACAATTCCTCCCGAAAAGATTCCGGGAGGAGAGACATCAGGCGCGAATCCTTCTTGAAACGTGATCGTAGATATCGACCAGCGGAGCCGCTATGAATATCGAAGAATACGTTCCTATCACGATCCCGAAGGTAAGCACGTAAGCAAAGTCGAAAAGTTCAGTCGCTCCTCCGATGATGATCGCGACGATCGAAATCAAAGTCGCAAAAGAAGTGTTAAACGTTCTTCCCAACGTCTGATTGATCGAAGAATTGATCGTTTGTCCGAAAGTTTCATTCAGTTTGCCCGCGGCATTCTCGCGAATTCTGTCAAAGACTACGATCGTATCGTTGATCGAATATCCGAGCAACGTCAATAGCGCCGCGATGATCGGGACGCTCGGTTTAATCTGAAAGAATCCGATAAAGGCGATGGTCAGGACTAAGTCGTGCGTAAGAGCGATAATCGCTCCCAAAGCGAACTTAAACTGAAATCGAAAACTGATATAGGCAAGAATGATCGCCATCGTGAGTCCGAGAAGCGTCACCCCTGTGGAAGACAATTCTCCGCCTACTACGGCTCCTACCTGATTGGCGCTCAATACCTGGCCCTTATTGATTCCGAAGTCAGCGCTTAAGATGGAGATCAATGCGTCGATTGCGGAAACGTCCACTTTGTCTTCCGCTTTTAAACCGTTCTTCTCTTTGTATTTTTGCAGAATCGCGTCGACGGAACCGAGTCCGATATCGATCTGAAAGTGATTCTTCTCTTTTTCCAACAGCAAAAGAACCGCTTCGATCTTATTGTCTGCAAAATAGGTTTCCAATTTTTTTCGATCCACGCTCTTATCGAACTCGATCACGGTTCTGAGTCCGCCGTTGAAATCGAGAGAGTTTGCAAATCCGCCGTGGACCGCGAACGTATAACCGAATCCGAAAAAAATCAGGGCGATTGAAGCGCCGATAGAAACGTATTTATATTTTATAAAATCAAACATTCTTAAGACTCCAATTTTTTAAAGCCGATCTGGAGCTTTTGAACTCCCAGCTTATTGACCAAAAGATCCATGATCAGACGACTCAGGAATAAGGACGTAAAAAGAGAAGTAACGATACCCCAACAAAGTGTGATCGCAAATCCTTTGATCGGTCCGTTTCCGAGACGGATCATGAGAATTCCGGAAATCAACGTAGTCACGTTACTGTCGATGATCGTCCAAAAAGCGTTGTCAAAACCCTGGGCGACGGCGACGGACGCGGACTTCCCTGCCATCAATTCTTCCTTGATTCTTTCGTAGATGATCACGTTAGCGTCCACCGCCATACCGACCGTGAGGATGATCCCCGCAAAACCGGGAAGCGTGAGCGTAAATCCCATCAAAGAAAGAAGAGCGCTCAGGATGATGATGTTTGCAAAAAGAGCGATGTTTGCGACCATTCCGGAGAGTCTGTAAATCAAAAGCATATAGAGCATCACGAGAATGAATCCGATTCCGACGGCCTTGATACCGACTTCGATCGATTCGATCCCGAGCGTCGGTCCGATAAATCTCATCTCCAAAACCCGAAGCGGGATCGGAAGCGCCCCTTCACTGATTACGTTCGCAAGATCCACGGCTTCGTCTTTTGTAAAAGAACCGTCGATCTGCGCCATACCACCGGCGATCGCGCCTCGGATCGTCGGCGCTGAAACTACCTTGTCTCCCCAGACGATCGCGAGATTTCTTCCCTTGTTCTGAGAAGTGATTTCGAAAAACTTTTCGGCTCCGCTGCTCGTAAGAGTAAACGAAACGATATAACCGAAAGAATTGTTTTCAAACGCCGGTCTTGCGTCCCTCATGTCCCTTCCATCAAGAGCGATCGCCTTTTCAAGAACGATGAAGTTTCTCGGAAGCTGCGGAGAATTTTGACTGTTTCCCCGTTTCCAATATGCAAAAACTCTGTATTTATCTTTTGGAATCTTATACTTGTCTTCGAGCGATTGTAGGAATCGATCCTGTTCCGCTTTTCCGAGTTTCTGTTTTACGATATTCTGATATTTAACGATATCCGTTTCTTCTCTTTTGCCGGCTTCCAGAAGTTTGTTTTCTTCCTGTTGAATGATCGAAGCATACGTGACTCCGTTCCCCGCCGAATTTTCGGGTTCTTCCAGACGATATTCCACGGTTTCCGTGTTCTGGATGATTTCCAGAATCTGTGAAGAATTGGTCACACCGGGAAGGGAAACCTCAATGGAATCCTGATCTTTTTGAATCCGAACCTGCGGCTCGGTCAAGTTTTGGCTCGTGAGACGATTGTCTATGATGAGTTTCGCCTTCTCGAGTTCCAAAAGTTTGCGGCTTGGAGAAAGTTCGAAATAACTTTCGATTTCTTCCAGTCGATCCTTCGCTTTTTTCTTTTCTTTTTCATCGGAAGAAGGATCGGTTACGGTCTTCTTTAAATTTTCGATTTCTTTAATATAACTTTCACGAAGTTTCGAAGCGTAGTCTTCGAAGTCCCCTTTCATCGCGACCCTCATCCCACCTTGTAAGTCGAGACCGAGTTTGATCGTAAGAGGACGTCCCTTTGTGATCCATTCTTCCACGAGAGTGGGTCGTAGCCTGTTCTTTGCTTCGAGGATGAGTTCCGGATTTTCCTGAGAGATCTGATTGATCTTTGCGGAAGTTACAAATCTTCCCTTCACCAAAAGAAAGGATTCGTTTTTTAATTCGAGAGGAGAAGGCGAGATGACCCAATCGGATTGTTTGTATTCCGAGTTCCAGCGTTTTTCAAACTTGGAAAGGATCTCTTTTTTTTGCTCTTCCGGAAGGGATGCAAATTCTTTTTTTACCGCAAGCTCCAACTCTCTCTGAGCGAAGTTGGGATACAATATTACTGTGGCCGCTAAAATAATGGCGAGCGGCAGGAAAATCCATGTCGCAGATTTCAAAGGGGAACTCCTAGTCTCTTCTCATTTTATTGATCGTCACCGGGGATCTGCGACCGGAACTTCCGCGCGATTTTCCCGCTTTCAATCGATACAAAGCAAATAATAAAATAAATACTACAATGATGATGGGCTTTTTGTAATCGGAGATAAATCCGGTAAAGGAACCTGACTTCTGTCCTTCCTGAACTTTCTTTTTCTCTTCTTCCTTTTTCTTATCTTCGCCTAACTTGAGTATGTCGGAAAGGCGGTTTTGAAAAGAAGGACCTTGCTCGGATTTTTCAGGTTCCGACGGGGCGGTATAACCCGGAAGCCCGGAAGGTTTTACTTTGACTTCTTCGTTTACCCAATACGGTTTTGGAAGATCTCCCAGATCCACTTTGGATGAGCCGGCGAGTTGTTGTTCTTCCACGTTACGAGAAGAAGATTCTCTCGTCTGCGAATTCGTATTCGAAGAATTGGATGAATTCGAATTGTTCTGAGAATTGTTTCCGGAGTTCGAGGATTCTTCTCCGTTGTTCGAAGGTTCCACGTTCTTTTTGGAATTCTCTGGGTTCTGAGGAGACGTGGAGGACTTTTTCGATTTTTTCTTCTTGGACTTTTTCTTCTCTTTCTTCTTGGAAGTTTTTACGGAAGAAGACGACGTCGAATTGGAAGACTTTTTGCTGACGGTCTTTTTCGGTTCGGCAACCTTTTCGAGGAAGTCGATTTCTTCCCCGTCCTGGGAAAACAAAACGGAATTCCCAAGAAATAGAAAGATTAGAATGAAGACCGCAGCTTTTTTCATTTGTCCGCTTGTTTCTTTTTAAGAACTGTGCTGGCAGTAAAGGAAACGTTTGTATCCTTTGCGATATTTAAAACTACAACTTCGTTGTTGTCTTTGATTTCCACAACTTTGCCGTGAATCCCGGAGGAAGTAACGACCTCGTCTCCTTTTTTAAGGCTTTCGATCATCTCTTTGCGTTTTTTCTCTTCGCTTCTTTGCGGACGAATCACGAGAAAATACATGATCACGAGCATGATTGGAATCAAGAGTAACGTGGAGAAAGGAGATTTGTCTCCGTCTCCGGCGGCTTGCGCCAATTGAAGTAGTATCATTGAATTCAGAGTCATTTCTAATTCCCTGTTTAGATTGGATAGAGGATTCTAACCAGTATTTTTCTCGTTTACCCTTTGGAAATTAAATCTTCGAAATACTTCTTTGTTTTTCCCGAAAGAATCGCTTCCAGAGCGGTTTTGTATCCTTCTTCGATACTCGAGGCTTTTCCCATCACAAAAAGTCCCGCTCCCGCATTCAAAGCCACCGCGTACGATCCCGCGATCTCTTCCCCCTGCAACACCCTTCTCGCCAAGGCTTCTGCGTGATCGGAGGAAGAAGCGTAGACTTCTTCTTTCTTTAATGTCGGCAGTTTTAAGAAAGAAGGATCAAAAGAATGACGGCTGATGACCCCATTCTCCAGAAAAGAATAATCCGTGATCGAAAAGATCGAAAACTCATCCAAACCGTCCCGAGAATGACAAACCATCGCCCGTTTCAAACCGAGGGCCTGTAAGACCTTGATAAACAGTTCCATAAGTTCGGGCTGGTAAACCCCGATGATCTGATACTGAGGGGAAAACGGATTGGAAAGAGGACCGATCATATTGAAGACGGTCCGAAAACCCAATTCCTTTCGGACCGGACCCGCATATTTCATGGAAGGATGCCACATCGGTGCAAAGAGAAACGTGAAGCCCTGAGAGATCAGATGCTCCTCCACTTCTTCTTGCGTCTTTTCGGTTTTGTACCCGAGTCTCGTAAGAATATCGCTCGATCCCGTGTGAGAAGAAACCGATCTGTTTCCGTGTTTGGCGACCTTGATTCCCAAAGAAGCGAGTGTGATCGCGGAAAGGGTGCTGATATTGATCGTCCCCTGCCCGTCCCCGCCGGTTCCGCAGGTATCCAAAAGGTCGAAGGGAAATACGGTCTTGGGCCGAAGCGCGTTTTTGCGAAGGGCCAAGGTGCAACCGAGAACCTCGTCCACGGATTCTCCGTTGGCTCTCATCGCGGTTAGAAATGAAGAAAGAAGAATTTCGGAAACTTCTCCTTTCATGACGTGATTTAGAAAAGACTCCGCTTCTTCGGAAGTGAGGTGCTTTCGATCGATCAGTTTAAGAACGGCTGCTCTTGGTTCCACTTTTCTGAAACATCCTTTTGATATTAGAGAGATAAAGAACTTGGCTGTTGGATACCATATAACGTATTCCTGAGAACACGGTGATCGCGGTAGTTATGAGCATTCCCCAATAGGGAACAAAGGCGCCGAGACCGAAGATGATATCTCCCAAGGTTGTGTTCCTGTTTAGGTTTTGAAAAAAGTAAATCGCATTTCCGGTCGCGATCTCGAATACGGTGAGACCGGACGCCTTTCCCGATGCGTAGGCTTCGTTGATCAGAATTCTTTTCTTACTCGAAACGAGAACAAAAAAGACAAGAATCAGAACGATCGCTCCCATCTGAAAGACGGTCTTTACTTTTCCGAGCATCGTCGTTCGGATCGATTGTCCCTGGCGGATCGCAAGATAACGAAGACTCGTGATGAGCATGTCTCTTCCGATGATCAGACAAACCATCCAAAATTCGATCTGTTCCTGTAAAAAGATAAACGTCACAAAACATCCGGTCACGATGATCTTGTCGGCGAGAGGATCCAAAAATTTACCGAACTCGGTTTCCTGGTTCCATTTACGGGCGAGATAACCGTCGACGAGGTCCGTCAAAGAAGCCGCGATAAAAAGAATCAAAGCGGCTATATGATATTCCAATTCCTTCTGAAATAAAAACCAGACAAAAAAAGGAACCGCGGCCACGCGGAGCATCGTAAGAATATTAGGAATATTGAAAATAGCTTTGTTCATTGGGAAACCCAGGTTCCGTTCATGTCATACTCGTAAAAAGAATCGATCCTGACTTTTCCAAGAGTTCCGGGAACCAAAGAAGGATCGTCCACGTAAACGACCTCGTCCATTTCCGGAGCGTCCTGAAGTCTTCTTACAACCGCCTGACCGTCTTCAATATTGTCGACGATCGCGTCGTAGGTTCGGCCGATTCGAGATTCGTGAATCTCCTCCAAAATCGCAAGGTGCGCGTCCCGAATGAGATTGATTCGCTTCGATTTTTCCTTTTCGGATACGGTCTGTTTGACCTCGGCGCCTTTAGTTCCTTCCTGCGGAGAATAAGAAAATAAGTTCACCTTTTCGGGTCTTGTCTCTTCGATAAAACGAAGAACCTGATCCACGTCATCCGGTTCTTCTCCCGGATAACCGATGATAAACGAAGTCCGGATTTCGAGACCGGGTTTGACTTCTCTCGCGAGAGAAAACAAATCCTTAAAGTAGGAACTCTCACCCGCGCGGTTCATGCTCTTTAGGATTTTAGAAGATACGTGTTGCAGCGGAGATTCCAGATAAGGCGCGATCTTCGGAGTTTGACCCATGAGGCGGATGAGTTTTTCCGTCTTCTTATCGGGATACAAATACAACAATCTTAGAATCTTGAGGGATTCGATTTCGGAAACCTTACGGACCATCTCCAGAAGAACTTCGGAATCCCTTCCGTAATAAACCGTGTCCTGGGAAACGAGACAGATCTCTTTGGCTCCGGCCCGGATCGCGCGGTTCGAGTCTCGGATGATGTCTTCGATCGGAGATTCTTTGAACTTTCCTCGAAAGGAAGGAATGATACAAAAGGAACAACCTCGATTGCAACCGTCCGACACTTTTACGTATGCGTACGGTTTGGAATAGTTTTCGATCCCCGCAGAAAGTTTCAGTCTTTCGAGAATGTCTTCGTTGAATTCTAATTTTGGAGGAGAAAGTTCCGGGAATTTTTCCCTGAGAAGTTTTCCCGCTTGGTTGTATTTTCCGGTTCCGAAAAACAAATCCACTTCGGGAATTTCCGCGCTGATATTATCCGGATAACGTTCCGCAAAACATCCGACGACTACGAGTTTTTGGTGGTTTTGTTTTTTGACCTGCGCCGCGGAAAGAATGGTCTGAATCGTTTCTTCGGTGGCGGACTGTATAAAAGTGCAGGTGTTGATAAAATGAAAATCGGATTCTTCCGGAAGCGTCGCGGGAACAAATCCCTCTTCCAGAAGAGAATGATGCATACTCATGGAGTCCGCAGTGTTCTTCGGACATCCTAGTGTTGTGATGAAGAATTTCTTTTCCAAGAAATTCTATTCTCCCAACTCCCTGATGACGGATTGTGTACTATCATAGGGGTTTTGCGTTTTGACGAAGATCTTCTTTACGAGTTTTCCGGGACGTCCCAACGTGATCTTCGGTTTTCCGTTCTGAATCATTTCCACCGCGGATCCGTCTCCCACTTTCAGTTCGAGACGATCCTTTGCTTCCAGGCTTCGATTCTCACCCGCTTGCACAAGACCTCTGAATCCCATCTGTCCGTCGATGATGAACTCAGCGTAACTCGCTTTGCTGAAAAAAAGAGTCACTTGGATCGGAACGTCGCCTAACGTCTTTGTCGTGTCGACAGCGCTTTCCGGTTTTTGTTCTTCTTCGCTTAACGTTACTAAAACCTTTGCGGAATTTTCAGTTACGGCCTGGGTTATGATTCTTACGTTGCGTCTGAGGCTGGAAATTTCGGGAATCGTATAACTTAAGACCTTTTCCTGACCTTCGCTCAATCGGAATTTATATACCGTGAGTTCGGGATAGACGTTGAACGCAAGAACCGCGGTGTTTACGGCGCCGCCCTTTTCCACGGAATCGATGAAAAGTTTACACTGTTGGTTGCTGACCGAAAAACTGACTCCCTTATCCGGGGTGAGGATAAAGGATTCGCTTCTGTTATCCGGAATCGATCTGGAAGAGAAGTCGATGTTTTCGGGAATGTCGAGTTTTTTACCGGATTCTTCCACCGCGTCGTCGCCGGAAGAAGAATCGGTCGCTACGTCGATGATGATATACGCGCAGATGAGAATGACAAGAACTGCCGCGATCGTAAAGATCTTATTCTTATCCACGTTGATCTTAGAATAATAAGAAGTTGTGGGACGCGTGAGTTCTTCGAGAGGGGCTTGCGATTCTTCTATCTTTTCTCCTCGATACAAGTTGATCAGCTGCCCAGTGTCGAGTTTCAGATAACTTCCGTAGTTTTTTAAGAATCCCATGGTGAACGTTTCGCCCGGGAATTGGGAATAGTCCTCGGTTTCAAGTGCGAGGATATATTTTACGGAAATGTTGGTTTCTTTGGCTACGTCTTTTACGCTTAGCTTTTTTTCTTCTCTCGCTTCGCGGAGAATTTGTCCTACTCTTTTCTGATTCAATGTTTTCGCTCCTTTCTCGGACTTTGGTTATTGTTCCGACACAAGAGGGTTGTTTACGATTTTTGCGTTTCCGCTTATGTGAAAATTGAACTGACCGTCTTCCAAATCGGGATTGATTTCTATATTAGAAAATTCTACTGTAGTTTCCTTTCCTCTTCCGTCGCTCGCCACGGCTTTTTGAATAAAATAACTTTCTGCATCCACGTAGAGAAGCATCGTCTCGAAACCTCCGACCTTTTCTCTTTGTTCTAAATTGAGAACAAAGTATTTTCTTCCGTCTTTCGGAGAAGTTTGAGGTTGTTCGATGGAATCGAACTTATAGTGATACTTTCTAAAAATCCGAGAAAGACCTTCGTCGGTAAAACTGGAGAAGATCGGTCCTGATTTATTCGATTTATTTAATGTAAGATCCTGTTTTCCGACCGCATTCAGTCGAGCGATGTAGATGTGGAGAGTTTTTCCGTCGGAAACGATCTCGTCGCCGGAAGGATCGCTGAATTGATAGCGGATTCTTCCACCCTTTTTATAGAGGCAGACTCCTCTCATATTTTTACTCTTTTTATTGGAGACGGTTTGAATCTGAAAATCGGCTTTGTAGGAATTCAGATCGCTAAACTTCTTCTTCACCTGTTTTACGACTTCGGAAGGAGAATTCCAGTTGTGCGCGGGTTGCGCCCAAAGAGCGGATTCTAAGATTAGAAATGAGAAACAAAAGGAGAGAATGATTGTTTTTTTCATGAGAAAAACCGGATCTCCCGGGATTTTTTTACTACCTTCGGACGCATTGGGAACCTTGTCACTTTCTAAAATTAGAGCCGGCGCGGTTCCGAGGAATTTCGGTGCGACCGGGGGTGTTGGAACTCCTATGGGACTTTCGAAGGAGGAAAGCCCGGGTGCGGCCGAGGACTGGGTGGACTTTTTTGTGGAGGGAATTTGTGAGAGTTCCCATGGCACACGGGTTCAGTTGAGATCTTCGCTCAATTCACGGAGGGAGGGCGAAAGAGAAGATTCGCTTTTTTTCCGTTTCCGAAATTTTCATTCAAACGAAGGCTCCTTGGCGATTCTTCCCGGAACCGAAAGAGGTATGGGAATATTATTGCTCAACGGGGATCAACTCATTCAATCACGCCTCCGGGGAAATCGAACAAACGTCGTTACTCTTCTCATTCCGGAAAGGACCCTTTTACGTTATCCGGAGAAAGAGAGAAGAATTCTTCCTAAGAGAATCCCCATTCTCTTGAAACGTTATGGAAAGTTTCTATCTTCCTCACGACGTTTGGGAAAAAGGGCGGAGACGACCTTGTATCAATCAAGTCCCGGAAAAAGAAAAATGAAAAAGATCAATGTCCGGATTGGAATAGAAAGTTGGGTTCTTTTGGGAGTTTTAGCCCAAACTCATGGGGTTTCTCGTTGTTTTCTCTTCAACTATCTCTTGTATCTGGAAGAATCTGAGGTCGGAGATTCTATTGTCAAGACGATGAATCAAGGAGCTCCCACATTTCACAAGGATTACAGATATATTCTTCACCTCGATCTATCCAATCACAGGATTTCCAGAAGATTAAAATGCAATCCGAGATATTTCTTTTACGTTTCCGATCATTGAGGTTCTTTCCTTCAGCCCCCTTTGCCATAGGAACTGAAATGAAAAAGTGGTAGCTCCTACACTTCTCTTCAAAAATACAAGGTCCGGGATCCTTTCCGGAAAGATTTCCCGGCGAGGGGGTAGCGTAAGACGCGAAGCGGCTGAAGCGAGGGGGAGACTTCCCCCTTCAGAACTCGATCGGAAAGCGAGATATCGACTTCCCGAACTCCACAGCGTAGGAACTCCTTCCCCCGTTCTTTTTTACTTGAGAATCTCTCGTCCCTTCGAGCCGATCTGCGCGCTCACATAGCCGCGCTCCTCCATAAGTTCCATAAGTCGGGCCGCTTTGTTATAACCGATCCTCATTCTTCTCTGAAGATAACTCGCGGAAGCCTTCCGATCGGAACGAACGATCTCCCAAGCCTGCTCGAAGAGTTCTTCATCCTCTTCATCGATCGTAGCGCTTTCCGGCTCCTCGTCCAAATCGAAATCCACGTAAGAAGGTTTTCCGAACTTCCTCGCTTCTTCCACGATCTTCTCGATCTCCTCTTCGGAAACATAAGGCGACTGAATTCTCACGAGGTCCGCGGCGGTTGGAGACTTGTAGAGAAAGTCTCCTTTTCCAAGAAGAGATTCGGCTCCGTTCTGATCTAAGATAATTTTAGAATCCGTCTTCTGCGCGACGTGAAACGCCATCCTCGCCGGACAGTTCGCTTTAATAAGTCCGGTAATCACGTCCACAGAAGGACGTTGTGTCGCCATGATCAAATGGATCCCGACCGCTCGGGATTTCTGAGTGATTCTTGTAATCGCGTCTTCGAGATCTTTTCCGGAAACCATCATAAGATCCGCGAGCTCGTCTATAAAAATCACGATATAAGGCATCTTCTTGTATCCGTCTCTGTGCGCGCCTTGTTCGACTTTTTCGTTGTAGGTTTTAAAATCTCTACACTTGAGTTTCGAGACGGAATGATAACGTGCTTCCATTTCTTGGATCGCCCAAGCCAAAGCGCGAGTCGCCTTTTTCGGATCGGTGATCACCGGCATGAGAAGATGAGGAATATCCTCGTAAAGAGTAAGTTCAACCATCTTCGGATCGATCATTATAAAACGGACTTCCTCAGGAGAAAGGTGAACCACAAGGGAGGAAATCATAGAATTTAAACAAACCGATTTTCCGGAACCGGTCGTTCCCGCTACAAGAAGATGAGGAAGTTTGTTCAAGTCAATGCTGACTAACTTTCCGGAAATATCCTTTCCTATAAGAATCGAAAGATCCTTCTTCGGCCTCAGGCTCAAGTTTTGATGCAGAATATCTCCGAGAAAGACGTCTTCTCGAATCGTATTAGGAACTTCTATTCCGATCGTAGACTTCCCGGGAATCGGAGCGACGATCCGGATGTTCTTCACCGCCAGATAAAGACGAAGTTCGTCGGCAAGAGAAGTGATTCTACCGAGTTTGACTCCTGGAGGAGGAGTGAGCTCGTAACGAGTGATGATCGGACCTCTCTCCATAGAAACGACCTGAGATTCGTAACCGTATTGACGAATGATCTCTTCGATCTTCCTCGCGACCTTGTCCGACTCGATCTTAAAAAGGGGATCCTGAATTTTTGTGGTCGTTGTCTTGAGACTCTTTAGAGGAACGTGATAGATGGAACGTTTCAATTTTACTTCGGGAATCAATGTAACCGGAGGAAAAGGAAGACCCTGCTCCAACTTTGATTCTTTCTTTTCAAAACTTGGAACCAACTTTGAGATCGGAGAGAAGGAAACAAACGTCTTTTCTTCCGAAACTTCAGCGACCTCCGCTGAGGATTCTTCGGATACGTCCTCCGATGCGCGTTCCTCGGATTCTTCTTCATCCAAAGAGTCTTCGTAAAATTCCTCTTCCGTTTCTTCCGAAGAATCTTCGATCCAATCTTCCTCTTCTTCTTTTTGAAAAGAATGAACCGATTCTTCCTCTTTCGGAGAAACCATCGAGATGGTCTTTTCTTTTTTCGCAAAAGGATTGTTCTTCTCCGAAGTTCTAAAATCTATGATCTCCCAACTGGATGAGGACTCCTGAAAACTTTTCTCCTCTCTGATTTTTTCCGAGAGAGCGGAAGAAACCGATTGAAAACGAAAGACCTTTCCTTCTTCCTCGAAATTCCCGGAGAACGCGCCTTGATTTTGAAAACGAATCCGGGAAATTTCCTGAGATACGAGCGACCCCGAATCGACTCTGGAGAGAAGATCCGAAAGTCTTCCCTCTTTTCCGAAAGTGGAATGAAGCGCGGTCTGCAAAGGAGAGGGTTCGTTTCTAACGGGATTTTTTTTGCGGGAATGCATTTGTTGAAAGAGTTCCTCCGGAGAATGGTTTCCGCTCGTGAGAGAAGTAAACCAGGGAGGACTGGATTCTCTGTTCTGAATTTTTTCCACTGCGGATTGAAATAAGGTTCCCAAACTCGCTCCGCTCTTTCCGAAACCGGATTGAAATCCTTCCTTGTATTTTGCTCCGGCCGTACCGAGAACTCTTCCCAAAAAATGAAGGGGGGATTCGTTTAACAAAAGTATTAATCCGTAGAAATAGAAAACGAGGTGGATGAGAATTTTTCCGGTGGATCCGAAGATGAATTCCAACCCGGAAGAAAGCAACTGTCCCACAAAACCGCCTTGAGACGCAAAAGGAATCGTGGATACATGCCCGGTCACCTGAAGAGTTACGGTAAAACAAAATAAAAAAACGGGAAGCGAGAATAACCTGTTCGTAAGGTCGAATTCCTCTTTTACCAAACGAAGGGACCCGAGACCGATCGCGAAAAGTCCTGGAAGGAAGGACGCTGCACCGAACATAAAAAACATTCCGTAAGAAAGATAGAATCCGAGCCTTCCGAAGAAATTGTTTTGAATCCCTTGTTCCCCCGCGTCGAAGGATCCTAAGGAAAGAGTCAGAATAATCCCGGAAAAAAGTAAAACATAGGGAAGAATTTTTCTCCCATTCTGCAAGTTCCAGGCCGGCTTGAGGTCTTTGGATTCCATGCTCTTTATATCGGAAACCGTCGAGAAAAAGAAAAGAGACTTAATTTCGGGTTTTTTTGGATGAGAATTTATTTTGTGTGAGTTCCTACTTTTTCGCGCCCTTGTTAGGAAAAAAGCGATGCTGTATTGGAGATACGGGGTTTTAGGTTTTACCGCGGTTTCTCAGGGGTGCTGTTTTGAAAATGCCTTACAGGACGAAAGAATTTTGAGGGATCTATTGCCGTCCGGCAAACGAAGCAGCAGAAAACCAAGCGAATGTCAAATTCGTAATTTCGAAGCTCGGTGGGAAGCCGCGTTTAGACGAACTTCGTATAAACCCGAGCAACACCGAATACGCCGGCGTTGGCGCCTTTAGTCAAATCGGTAGGAATTACGACAATTACCCTCTTTGACTTCCGCGTTTAGACGAACTTCGTATAAACCCGAACAACACCGAATACGTCGGCGTTGGCGCCTTTAGTCAAATCGGTAGGAATTACGACAATTACCCTCTTTGACTTCTGCGTTTAGACGAACTTCGCATAAACCCGAATAACACCGAATACGTAGGCGTTGGCGCCTTTAGTCAAATCAGTAGGAATTACGACAATTACCCTCTTTGACTTCTGCGTTTAGACGAACTTCGTATAAACCCGTTTTGAATACGATCCAGTACAATTGAAAAATAATATAGGAAACAAGGTCGAAAACATAGAAAACAATCGATTCTATTTGTAGAATTTTCTCTGCGTTTAGGCGAACCTCGCGTAATCGGTCAAATCTCCTCTCTTCGAATGCGTCTCTCCAACAACCTTGGCAACGAACTTTCCGAATGACTATCGACATCAATCTCTCTTAAAATACCTTTATCGACAATGAGGCTCCTCAGATTCTTTGGAAGTTGTAATGATCTATCACGGGGTGAAAAGAAGTTATGCGATTTTTTGATCTTCATTGTTATAATGACAGACAGACTACAAAACTCAAAGGTGCATCTACAAGGGAGAAAATATAAGATGCTTAGGAATTCATCCGGTATTTTTTGAAGACAATCCGGCTTACATCGCTCAGAGCGATGATGCCTGGGATGCAACGTAGGTCATTGAACGGAATCGTTCGGCTTTAGATCGAAAACATTTGCAAGAAGACGATAGGAACAAAGTCTATCTTCAAAATCGTAAGTGATCGTTGTCACAACGACTTCGTCCACATCGTATTCTTTCGCTAATTGAAAAATTTCTTCTTTTACTTTATCCGGAGTTCCAGCGACCATCCGTCCGCGATTTTGTAAAATCACGGCTTTTTCAAATTCAGTATATTGAGTTTGAACGGCTTCTTCGTATGAAATCACACCTTCGCTGATTCCTTTGCCGATATTCAACAACTGCCGATCCATGACGGTTTGTAACTCTTCTGCTTTTCTTTCAGTCTCTGCGCAGAAAACAAAAATCCCGAGACTCGCTTTCGGAGACGTCAAAAATTCGGAAGGCTGAAAACGTTCCCTATAAGCGTTAACCGCGTTCGGTCCTCCCTGCGGATTGATAAAATGCGCAAAGGAAAGCGCTAAACCGAAATGAGCCGCGAGAAGTCCGCTCTCTCCACTCGACGTAAGAATCCACAATTCCGGAACCGTATCCGCTTTCGGAATCGCCTTCACCTTTGTCTGAATCGAATCTTCATCCGCACGATCCGTAAGAAAACACTGAAGATCCAGAAGTTGCTGACCGAAATCGTTTCGAATAAATTGAGAACCCGGATTCAAAATGGACGCGGTCAATCGATCGCTTCCGGAAGCCCTTCCCAAACCTAGATCGATCCTTCCCGGGAAAAGAGTTTCCAACATCCTAAAATTTTCAGCGACCTTCAGAGAACTGTGATTGGGAAGCATCACTCCGCCGGCGCCGATCCGAATTCTTTTTGTCTCTCCCGCAAGATGCGAGATCAGAACCTCGGGAGTGGAACCTGCAAGTCCTTGAATATTATGATGTTCTGATACCCAAAGTCGAGTATATCCGAGTTCGTCCGCGAGTTTGGCGAGCTCTACGGTTTCCAAAATCGCTTGTCTCGCGGAACCTCCCTTTCGGATGGGAGACTGATCCAATACGCTTAGTTTCATATTTAGAATGCCGACTTCACGACTCCTCCGTCCACTCTCATTGCGGCGCCGTTCGTGCCCGAGGAAAGCGAACTGGAAAGATACGTAACTAAATTGGCAATTTCATCCACACTTTCAAATCGCTGAAGCAAAGAAGAAGGGCGCGCGTTTTTAAAAAATTCTTTCTCAACCGTTTCTGTTGAAACTTTCTGATTGGCCGCAAGATTTTCGATAAATCCATCAACTCCTTCCGAACGCGTAGGTCCCGGAAGAACGGAATTTACGGTAACGTTAGTCCCCTTTGTCAACTCGGCGAGTCCTCTCGCAAGAGAAATCTGCGCGCTTTTTGTCACTCCGTAGTGAATCATTTCTTCCGGAATCTGAACTCCCGATTCGCTTGAAATAAAAAGAATTCTTCCCCAGTTTTTCTTTAACATTTTTGGAAGATAGAATCTAGAAAGTCTTACTCCGCTCAACAGATTGATTTCCAAAAAACGAAACCAGTCCTCGTCGGAAATTTCAATAAAATCTTTCGGTTCGAAAATTCCAACATTATTGACGAGAATATCGACCTCGGGCAGTTCTTTTAAAATCGAATCTATCTCTTGTTTTCTTCCGAAATCGGCGATCAGTCCTTTTACTTCGCCGTTCGGAACTTCATTTTTAAGTTGTTCAACCGCCAGGTCCACCCTATACTCAGTTCTCCCGTTGATGAATACTTTCGCACCTTCGTTTAGCAGTTGTTTTGCGATAGCAAAACCGATTCCTGCCGTGGAACCGGTAACAAGGGCCTTTTTGCCTTTTAACATTGTTTCCATTAAATTCTATAACTCCGATTACTTTAAGAGTTAGACAAGTTTTAGAATCAATGGAGATCAAAAACAAGGAATCATTCGGGCTTAGAGCCTACTCTAAGTTAGGAGATGATCTTATTTTTTACAGGACTTTTATCTTTTTTCAGGCAGTGAAAAAAGATCAGCCAAAGAATCAAATGCAGGCTCCATCTCAAACTCAAGATCGCTCTCGAAAATATCTTCGTCTTCATCCTCGTCTTCAAATTCTTCGCCTGGGTAACCCTTGTGTTTGAGGAGATAGACCGCGCAAGGATCCTCGGGATCATACGTCGGGAATAAAACGAGGTTATAAGTGAAGGAGTCTTTGACAAACTCCGATTTTAATTCCGCAAAGGCGATCGGCTCATCCGTATCAAGACCTTCGGCGATTGCGAGCCGAATACTCTGATCGATCAACCCTCCCATACGATTCCCTATGTCCTTGATCAATTCGATCTCGAAAACTTGATTCGATTTTTTTTCTAAAAATTCTTTATTAGAGAACTTAATAAATTCCCCGCTAAGAATTTTTTCGCTCAAAGCCGAGGGAAGGACCGTTCCAAATGCGGCCTGATAACAATCCAAAAGATATTGGTTTTTATTCTTCAACTGATTTTCTCTCCAATGTTCCGATCAAACAAAGGCTCCTCATGCGTTTTACTTTCAAACAGGCGAACCGCATAGAACCCTATATTCAAATGCCAAAAAAAGAATGCGAAAGCCATAGTTAAATCTTGACCTTTGACAAGTTCTTCGGACATATCCTCCAAAATTTTCAAGCCCCTTGCGACCGACCGTGTCCATTCGTGATCCGCGACAAAAACGGTAAATGAGGGAAGAATGGAAAGAAAAACGGCGTTTCTTCTCGATTCCGAAGCAAGACTTTCTCCGAAGACGTTCTCCAAAAATTTGATTTCCAAAAAGGAAAAAAGGGCCAACACAATCGAATAGGACGCAAATTCACAAAACGGCGTTGATGCAAAATATTCTTTATTTAGAATATTCAAAAAATAATAATTATTCTGAATTATTCCAAAAAGAAAGAATAATACAAAGAAGATACAACTCGTTAAAACGAAAAAGCGCAACTTTCGATCCGATTCTATTCTTAGCTTAGGATAAGAACGTAAAATCCACACGATCGCCGCCGCAAAAGCGACGCAAGCGAAGAGAATCGCCAAAGAGGAGGAGACGGGATCGGAGCGGTCTCGTTTTGCTTTCAAGAGAAAGAATCCGGAGGAAATACCGAAGCCCAATAAGATCCTGAGAATGTGAAACCAACGAGATAAACTGCTTTCTTCTTCCATGCGTCGCCTTAGGATAACTTCCGATCTCTGAAAACGAGAAGCCTTCCACAAACAACAATTCTTCGTTTAGAATTCTACGCTTTTTTCGTTTTGAATCTCCGAAGATAAAATCAGTTTATAAGAATAGCACGTTATACGCCCGTTGAACCGAAGCCACCCGCATCTCTTTCGGTCCGATCCGAAAATTCGGCGACAAGTTCCCATTCCGCATACCAGGTTTTTCGAATGAGCAACTGAGCGATTCTCATTCCATGTTCCACAACAAACGGCGAATCTCCTAAGTTTAAAAGAGGGATCATCAATTCTCCTCTGTAATCGCTGTCGATCGTTCCGGGAGAATTCGGAATGAGAATTCGGTTCTTAGTGGAAAATCCGGAGCGAGGACGAATTTCGAAATGGTATTCGGATGGAATCGCAAAAGAGAGTCCCGTCGGAATCAGGACGACCTTTCCCGGCTCTAATGTCAGATTCGATTCCAGACAGGCGTGAACATCGTATCCTGCAGAATGAGTCGTTTGTAAGACCGGTATTTCCGCTTTCGACTTTATTTTTTTTACTGAAATTTTCATCCTCTTAGAAACTCCTCGGCATTTTTCTCAAAAAAGAGATTTCCATCTTTTCTCTCCTAACCTCCGCCACAATCTTTTATCAATTGCAATTAGCCGAAGTTCGTATAAACGCCGAAAACATCTCTGTCAGAATTCCCACGTCGATCTTCACCGCGAAATTAGGTGAACTTCGTATAAACGCCGAAAACATTTCCGCAGGAGTTCCCACATCAATCTTCTCGTGAAATTAGGCGAACTTCGGATAAACGCCGAAAACATTACTATCAGAGTTCCCACATCGCCCTGCACGGTAAAATTAGCCGAAGTTCGTATAAACGCCGAAAACATATCTGTCAGAGTTCCCACGTAGATCTTCACCGCGAAATTAGCCGGACTTCGTATAAACGCCGAAAACATTATCGCAGGAGTTCCCACGTCGATCTTCACCGCGAAATTAGTCGAACTTCGTATAAACCCAAAAAACAATTCTGCAGGAGTTCCCACATCGCCCTGCACGGTAAAATTAGCCGAAGTTCGCATAAACGCCGAAAACATCTCTGTCAGAGTTCCCACATCAATCTTCTCGTGAAATTAGACGAACTTCGTATAAACGCCGAAAACATTCCCGCAGGAGTTCCCACGTCGATCTTCACCGCGAAATTAGGTGAACTTCGTATAAACACCGAAAACATTTCTGTGGGAGTTCGCCCATCAATCTTCACGCGAAATTATACGAACTTCGTATAAACGCGCAGAATAGAAGCTGATCTTTTTGAAATTTTTGTCGTTGCGACGATTGTAAGTCGCCGTTATCAAGACAAATTCAAAAAGGTGAAAATAAAATGATCAAATTCAATCAAGTCATGCTCTATGTGAACGATCAAAAAAGAATCTCGGACTTTTGGGTAAATTACTTCGGATATAAGGTGGAGGGAAGGGAAGAATACGGTGAAACCTTCGCGATCATCCTCTCCGATGGAAGACCGAACTCCACCAAATTGGTATTGCAAAACAAAGAGGCCGTAGCAGCTTCCAATCCGGGTATGAATCTGGGAACACCGTCCATTCTCTTATCCACGGACGAAAACATAGACGCTCTTTACAAAAAACTCAAAGAAGAGAAGATCACGGTGGGAAATATGGTGAATTTTCCGAACGGCAAAAAGGTGTTCAACTTTTCCGATTTCGAAGGAAACTATTTCGCTATCATCGAGGATTGATCTATTTCAAAAGCGGTTCTTACAAAGAGAAAATTTTCATCGCCGCTTTTTCTTCTTTCGCCCCGAGATTTCCGAGGGCGGAGAGATGAAGTTTCGGAATTCCAAAAACGGATTCAGCAAACTCGTTGAGATCGTTCAAAGTAATCGAATAAATTTCTTTGACACGTTCTTCGTACGTATAATTTCTACCGTAATAGAGTTCCATGAGGGCGATCGTGTTCATCCTGGATTCCGTCTGCTCGTAGCTGATAGAAAGAGTTCCTTCGTGATTGGTCTGCGCGTCCCTCAATTCCTTCTCGGTAATGCCGTGATCCAGGATCGACTTGATTTCGTCCGAGATCGTCTCCATACAAGTGATAAATTTATCTTTCGAAGTGGAACACACGATACTGTTGATCCCGACGTCTGCGTAAGAGGAAGGATACGCAGTGATCTGATAACAAAGCCCTTTTTCTTCCCTCACCTTTTGAAAAAGTCTGGAAGAAGTTCCTCCGCCTAAAATATGAGTGAACAGACTTGCCTTCGAAGCGTTGTGGAATTCTCTCTGAAAACCTTCTCCGCCCAAAATGAAATAGACCTGTTCCAACTTTTTCTTTTTTGGAAAGTATCCCCATTTTTTTTTGGGAAGAATCAGACCGTTTCCTTCTTGTTTTTTCTTTCTCGTTTTACTGAAATGTTTTCCGGCTATCGAAAAAATTTCATCCGGTTCGAAGTTACCTGAAATCGAAAGAAACATATTTTCGGAATGATAATTCGTATCATAGAATTCTAATAAACTCTTATGACTCACTTTTGAAATGGATTCTCTCGTACCGATGATATCTCGTCCCAAAGGATTCTTAGGAAAAAAATTCTGATAATAAAAATCGTGGATATAATCCTCGGGAGAATCTTCGTAACCCTGCAATTCTTCCAAGATCACGCCGGCTTCGTTTTCGATGTCCGATTGTTTCAGCAAAGGCTGATAAATCATTTCGGATAACAATTCCAATCCGAGATCTAAATGTTTGCCCGCGACCGTAACGTGAAAGTAAGTGTATTCTCTGGAAGTCGCGGCGTTCGTAAAACCGCCTACTCGTTCGATATCTTCGGCTTGTTCTTTTGCGGTGCGTTTTTCCGTATCCTTAAAGAGCATATGCTCCAGGAAATGGCAGTAACCCGCGTTCTTAGAAGATTCGTGTCTGGATCCGACTCTGACAAAAACGCCGGCGGAAACACTGACGGTATGAGGGGCTTTTTGAAAAAGGACTGTAATGCCCCCGGGAAGAACTTTCCTATAGACTTGCTGTGAAGGTTCTTGCTCCAAGGGCGCTTTTGAAATTTAGACTTGCTCTTCTTCGAGCGCGTCTTTTCTGGAAAGGTCGATCTTTCCGGTTTTGTCCACGTTGAGGACTTTCACACGGATGATATCTCCTTCCTTCACGATATCTTTCACGGAGTTGACTCTCTTGAAGTCGATCTTGGAGATATGACAGAGACCTTCTTTTCCGGGAAGAATTTCGACAAAGGCTCCGAAGTCGGCGATCCGTTTCACCTTTCCTTCGTAAATCTTTCCTACTTCCACTTCGGTGAAAAATCCGTCGACCATCTTCGCGGCTTTTTCAGCCGATTCTTGGTTTGAACCGGAGATGGTTACACGGCCGTCGTCTTCGATATAAAGTTCAGCGCCGGTGAGTTCGCTGATTCCTCGAACGTTCTTACCGCCAGGTCCGATCAATTCTCCGATTCTATCTTTCGGAATGTTTCTCACGATGATTCTCGGAGCGGTTCCCGCAAGATGATCCGCGGCTTTGGAGATATGTTTCTCCATAATATCAAGAATATGGAATCTACCCTTTTGAGCCTGAGTAAAGACGCTTTCGAGAACGTCGAAGCTCACGCCGGTTACTTTCAAATCCATCTGGAATGCGGTGATTCCTTTTCTGGTTCCGGCGATCTTACAGTCCATATCTCCGAAATGGTCTTCCAAACCCGCGATATCGGAAAGAACCGCAAACTTCCCCGAAGAATCGGAGAAAAGCCCCATCGCGATTCCGGAAACGCTGCCCTTGATCGGAACGCCCGCCGCCATGAGCGCGAGAGATCCGGAACAAACGGACGCCATCGAACTGGAGCCGTTGGATTCTAAAATTTCAGATACAACGCGGATAACGTAAGGAAATTCGTCCGGTTTTGGAAGAACGAGTTTCAGAGCTCTTTCCGCCAAATTTCCGTGACCGATTTCCCTTCTTCCCGGACCGGAAGATCTGCGAACTTCTCCCACCGAAAATGCGGGGAAGTTATAATGCAGCATGAAGGATTTTTCTTTTTGTCCTTCGAGAGTTTCGTATCTCTGATTGTCCGAACCGGTTCCCAGAGTTACCACTCCGAGAGACTGAGTTTGACCTCTTGTAAAAACGGAAGAACCGTGAGGACCAGGAAGAGGATTGATCTCGACGGAAATCTGACGGATTTCGTCTAACTTTCTTCCGTCAAAACGGGTTCCTTGAGTCAAAACCTGTTCGCGGACGATTTCATATTCCAATTCGTGAAGATAAGTTTTGATGTCCTTGATCTTCTCGGATTCTTCCACGGTCTGTTTGAAGAATTCCACGACTTCTTTGTTTACGTTTGCGATTTCTTTGTTACGAGAAGTTTTATCGGACGTTTGATTCGCGGCTTTGAGTTTTTCAAAAGCGTATTCTTTCACTTTTGCGAGAAGCTCTTCGTCTTTCTTTCTAAGTTTTACTTCTCTTTTGACAACGCCGATTTTTTTAGCGTATTCTTCTTGAAGAGTCACGAATTCCGCGATATATTTCTGAGCAAAACGAAGCGCAGCGAGCATTTCCTCATTGCTGAGTTCTTTTGCTTCGCCTTCGATCATCACGATATGAGTTTTAGTTCCGGCAACCACCAGATCCAAATCGGAATTTACGATTTCTTTTGTGGTCGGATTGAGAATCAATTCTCCGTTGATTCTTCCGATTCTCGCGCCCGCAATCGGACCGTTGAAAGGAATATCAGAAACCGCTAATGCGGCGCTGGCCGCGTTTAACGCGTGTCCGGCGACGGAAACGTCTCCATCCGCGGAAAGAACCTGCACTTGCAATTGCACTTCGCAGAAATATCCTTCCGGAAATAAGGGACGAATCGGCCTGTCTATGATTCTTGAAATGAGAATTTCGTGTTCAGGAGGTTTGGCTTCTCTTTTGAAATAACCGCCCGGGAAACGACCGACGGAATAAAGTTTCTCGGTATATTCGCAGGTAAGAGGGAAAAAATCCTGTCCCTCTTTCGCGTCATCGGCCGCACAGACGGTGGCTAATAAAACCAGATTACCAGACTTATAAACTACGGACCCGTGAGCCTGTTTCGCCCAGTTACCGGTTTCTAAAACGATAGAATCACGACCGTATTGGCCGGAAATTGTATGTGTCATGGCGGACTCGCTTACTTACGGAGTCCGAGAGTTTCGATCAGTTTTTTATAACGGTCTAGTTCGGTTCTTTTGAGATAATCCAGAAGTTTCTTTCTTTTGCTCACGAGTCTTAAAAGACCGGTCTTGGAATGAAAATCTTTTTTGTGGGACTTAAAATGTTCGTTGAGTTCTTTGATTCTCGCATCAATCAGAGCGACTTGCACTTCTGTGGAACCAGTGTCACCCGTCTTACGGGCAAAATTACTGATAATTGTTTTTTTCTGTTCAGTAGCTATCATATCGTGAATATACCTTTTTACCATTTTTCAGGTCATAGGTCCCCCTTTAAAGCTAATTTTTAGGGAAGACTCTTAAATATTTATAATCTAACTCATGAATTCCATGTTCTTCTTTTTTGCACCACGCAAGAATCTCACCTTCAGGTGAGACGAGCAAAAATTCCGTCGGAGGAATCCATTCCAACTTCGTTTTGCGTCCGTTCAGGACGTTTCGAACTTCGGTTCCGGGAATTTCCAAGGTCGGAAATTCTAAGATCGCCTCGGGAGGATGGATTTTGACCCTTCCTTCTAAAAGATTCTCGTAAGAATCCGCCTGACTCAGATGAATCTTTCCGATGCTCGTCCGAACCAGTCTTTCGAGCCGCAAGGGAAATCCCACCCGGTCGGAAATGTCCATGACGATCTTTCGGATATAAGTTCCAGCGGAAACTCGGATCTTAAAGTGAATCGATTCAGCGCTAAAGTCTCCGAGTTCAAATTGATAGACTCGAATCTTTCTGACGGCGGGGACGAGGGCCACACCTTCTCTGAACAAGTCGGATCTTCTTCTTCCATTGACCTTGAGCGCGGAAACGTCCGGGGCTTCCTGAGTTTCCCAAGTTGGAACCTGGATAAAAAGTTCTTTCAAAAGGTTTTGATTTTCCTGGAACCACGCGGCGGTTTGTTCTTTGGGAAGAGATTCTAAAATTTCACCTTCCTTGTCTCCGGAATCGGTGGATTCTCCGGGTTTTACCCAGGCTTCGTAGGATTTTTCCTTTTCCAAAAAAACGCTGGAAAAACTCGTACAACTTCCAATGGGAAGAATCATAAGCCCGCTCGCGGCGCGATCCAACGTTCCTGTATGACCGACCTTTTTTAAACGGAGTTTTTTGCGGGCCACCACCACAAGATCCGAAGAAGTCATTCCCTCGGGCTTGTGAATGAGTAAGAATCCGGACTCAGTCCGGATGGGTGGGTTTTCTGGTAAGTCTGAGTGATTCATCCAAACTCTGAATGTATTCCTCGTCCCAGAGGAATTGAATTCTTGGTGCGATTCTTAAACTGAGCTTTTCCGATAACGTCGTCTGAAACAATCCGGCGGCGCTATTGAGTCCGGCTAAAACCTTGATCTGTTTTTTCGGAGTGCAGATCGCGGTCACGTAGATTCGCATATTCTTTCCGTCCTCGGAGATCTCCGCTCTGTGAACGGAGACCATGTGCACCCTCGGATCCTTAACCTTTCCGGAAAGGATCATCATAGCAACGGTTCGAACCGCTTCCGCTTCGATTTTTCTTCTTCGGATCGGATTCACGGTCCGCTACTCCGACTACTCAAGTTTACGCTTGATTACGGTTACGTTATACGCTTCGATGATATCTCCGGTTTTGAAATCGTTAAATCCGTCCACTTGGATCCCGCACTCGAATCCGGAAACCACGTCGTTGACGTCGTCTTTGACCCGTTTGAGAGATTTGAGTTTTCCGTCGAACTTGAGAACGCCGTCGCTGATTACGCGCACGTTCGCAGACTTCGCGATCTTTCCGGATGTAACCATACAACCCGCGATGTTTCCGATCTTGGAGACTTTGAAAATTTCTCTGATCTCCGCGGTTCCGATAACTTCTTCGATCTTTTCGGGTTCGAGAAGACCTTCCATCGCAAGTTTGATCTCATCCACAACTTGATAGATGATATTGTAATATTTGATCTGAACCTGTTCTTTTTCCGCAAGAGCGATCGTCTTCGGATTTGCACGAACGTGAAAACCGATGATCAGAGCGTTCGATGCGGATGCAAGCATCACGTCCATATCCACGATCGCACCGGCGCCGGATTGGATTACGTTCAGCTTTACTTCCGGAGTGGAAAGTTTTTCCAAAGATTCTTTGATCGCTTCCGCAGAACCGCGAACGTCCGCCTTGATGATTACCTTGAGTTCTTTCAAAGCGCCTTGTTTGATGAACTCGTTCATATTTTCCAAAGTGACTTTCGAAGCGGATCCGGCCGCAGCCCCCGCGTTTCCGATTCTTTCAAATTCGATTCTGTGTTGAGAAATGTTTCTGGCTTCTTTTTCATCCGCCATCGCGTCAAAAGGAGCGCCCGCGTCCGGAACGCCGTCGATACCGGTCACCTGGGCCGGGAACGCAGGTCCCGCTTCTTCGATCGCCTGACCGTGATCGTTGTACATCGCCCGAACACGACCGGAGAAAATTCCCGCCACGAACGGATCTCCTACGCGCAAAGTTCCGTTCTGAATGAGAACGGTTGCGACCGAACCGCGACCCGGATCGAGCTTGGCTTCGATGATCGTTCCTTTTGCCTTCCGTTTCGGGTTGGACTTCAGATCCATCACTTCCGCCTGGAGAAGAATCAGTTCCAAAAGTTTATCAATTCCGATATTCTCTCTCGCCGAAATTTTGGCGAACATGGTCTGCCCGCCCCATTCTTCCGATTGAAGACCGTGGTTGGCTAATTCCTGCATGATCTTTTCCGGATTCGCCGTTGGAAGATCGATCTTGTTGATCGCGACGATGATCGGAACTTCCGCGGCTTTCGCGTGACTGATCGCTTCGAGAGTCTGAGGCATTACCCCGTCGTCCGCCGCGACCACGAGAACTACGATATCCGTAACCTTAGCTCCCCGCGCTCTCATCGAAGTGAAGGCTTCGTGGCCCGGGGTGTCTAAGAATGTGATGAGTCCTCTTGCGGTTCGAACCTGATACGCACCGATATGCTGAGTGATTCCGCCGGACTCGGTATCGATCACCGAACTGGTCCGAATCGTATCCAACAATTTTGTCTTACCGTGGTCTACGTGACCCATGATGGTAACGACAGGAGGACGGTTGATATAATCTTCAGGGTTGTCTTTTTCTTCTTCGATGATGGTTTCTTCGTAAAGAGAAACCACTTTTACCTTACAACCGTATTCGTCCGCCAAAAGACCCGCGGTCTCAGCGTCGATGATATTGTTGATCGTCACCATCATTCCCATCTTCATGAGTTTTCCGATGACGTCTCCCGGTTTTAGGTTCATCTTTTTGGCGAGTTCGCCTACTTGAACATTTTCTAATATAGTAATTTCTTTAGGAACGGAAATTCCCGAAACTCCCACAACTTTCGATTTTTTGAATCTTTGTTTGAAGAATTTCGTATTCTCTGCGCCTGAAAAATCTCTCTTATCGGAGGAGGATTTTTCTTTGTCGTGTCCCTTCTTCTTGCTCGCACCGGCGGCGCCTCTCGCCTGAGAAAGCTCCACTTCTGCGGAAGTGATCGGCATCGGACGTCCACCCGGTCCACCGGAACGATTTCCAGGACCGCTGCCGCCAAAACGATTTCCAGGTCCAGGGGCTTGTCCCGGCCCACGATTGCCTTGATAACCGCCGCCTTGACCCGGTCCACGATTGCCCTGGTAACCGCCGCCTTGACCCGGTCCACGATTGCCTTGATAACCGCCGCCTTGACCCGGTCCACGATTGCCTTGATAACCGCCGCCTTGACCCGGTCCTCGATTGCCCTGGTAACCGCCGCCCTGACCCGGTCCACGATTGCCTTGGTAACCGCCGCCCGTGTTCTGACGCGGGGCCGGTCTTGAAATCGGCCTAGATACGATGATGCTGGAATCTTCTTTCTGAAAAGGAGATGGGGACGGAGAATAGGAAGAATCTCCTCCATGTCCCTGAGAATCGCGAGGAGGTCTCTGCTGAGATCCGGAATGAGAATCCGGTTGTCTTCTTGGAGGTTCTTCGTTTTTCACTTCTCTGGAGGAAGAAGGCGCCTGACGAACGATCGGGGACTGACCGGAATCTCCCCTAGGAGGAAGCGGCGTCACCGGTTTGGACGGAGCAGAGGATTCTGCCGTCGTTTCTTTTTTAGGAGATGCAGAGGCGGAAGGAGATGAAGGCGCTTCGTCCCCTTTCTTCTTAATGATCAGCTTCTTGCGTTTTCCCGCATCAGCCGCGCCCTGGAGCGTTTCCTTGATCGTCTTATTTTTATCTTCCATAATTGATACCCTGGCTTTCCGGAATCATAAAATCTCCGGCCCTGAGAAAAACCCTTTGGGTCTTTCTCA
Organism: Leptospira adleri; assembly: GCF_002811985.1. Taxonomy (GTDB): domain Bacteria; phylum Spirochaetota; class Leptospiria; order Leptospirales; family Leptospiraceae; genus Leptospira; species Leptospira adleri. Next base: position 16,213 of record NZ_NPDU01000019.1, on the reverse strand, counting down.
GTTATCTTCCACCCATTCTACGGATTCTCTCAATAGTTTAAGAATCTGTCCGGCGGTTGTATGTCCGATTCCTTGCAGTTTTGCCAGATCGTCTTGACTGTATTCGATCAGGGTTTCCAGATCTTTAATTCCTTCGCTCTTCAGAATTCCCACGATGCGGGCTGAAAGACCGGGAAGATCTTCGAGAGGAGTCAGGCCTTCTTCCTCTTCTTCTTGTTCCACTTGGGCTTTGGATTCTTCCGAAGGAGAATAGAAAAGTCTTTCCAGCCTTTCTCTCGCTTCCGGGGAGGCCAACTCTGCGTTGTACTGCGCTACGGTTTTGATATCGATTTTGTAACCGGCCAACTGAGAAGCGAGCTTCACGTTGGATCCGTTGATTCCGATCGCGAGAGAAAGTTGATCGTCAGGAACGACGACCATCGCTTCTCTTCCGGAACCGTCCACTTTGACTTCCACCGGTTTTGCCGGAGAAATCGCGTTCGCTATAAATTCGGATGGATCATCGGACGCTTCCACGATATCGATTCTTTCGTTTCCGAGTTCTCTTACGATGGACTGGATACGAACCCCTTTCATACCTACGCAAGCGCCGACGGGATCGATGTCGCCGCGGGTCGCGCGCACCACAACCTTGGTTCGGATGGACGGTTGTCTCGCTACGTTGATGATCTCAACGAGTCCGTCGTAGATTTCGGGAATTTCCATTTCGAAAAGTTTACGAACAAAATCCGCGGAAGCTCTCGAGAGAGTGATCACTGGGATCGGCTCTCTCGGACGAAGTTCCACTCTTTGAATGATTGCTTTGAGTCTGTCCCCGCTGTGATACTTTTCACCCGGATTCTGCTCGCGACGAGGCATGATTCCTTCCACTTTTCCGAGGTCGATGCTCATCGCGTCTTTTTTCCATCTCTGAAAATAACCGTGAGTGAGTTCGCCTTCTTTCGCCTTATACTCGTTATAGAGAAGTTCCTTCTCCATGTCTTTGAGTCTTTGGAAAACCATCTGTTTGGCTTGGCTGGAAATGATTCGAGAAAGCTCCACCGGCTTTTCGCGAAAAGAAACGACGGAACCAATTTCCGCGGAAGGATCGATCACTTTAGCTTCTTCTAAACCGATTTCGAGCGGGGAAGAAGCGCTTCCTTCCACTACTTTTTTTGCTATTGCTATAACGACGCTGTCTTTGCCGGACGCAAACTCTACTGTGACAGGAGAAGGTTTATCCGCTTCTTCGGATTCTTCCAATCCTTCCAGTCCGGACTTTTTCTTATAGGCGGTTATGAGAGAATCGCGTATGACTCCCATAACGGCTTCCCTATCGAGGGACTTGTCCGCACAAAATTGCTGGATTGCTTCCAACAGATTTCCTTCCGATTGTGTCTTCTTAACTGCCATATCAAATACTTACGTAGAGATTCCCTTTCAGTATATCCTTGAGGTTCAGGGTCGTCTGCTTTTTTCCGGCAGATTTTTTTCCCTTCTGGAATTTTTCCAGAATCAACTGATCCTCAACTCGATCCATTATCCGGAAAATTCCTTCCTGAGGATTCTCTGATTCTCCGGATAGAAAAACCAGACGAACCGGTATTCCCCGGAATCGATCCAGGTCCCCCGGAAGGTCAAGTTTCCTTTCCGCCCCTGCGGAGGAAACTTTAAGAGTATAATCCAGATCCGGTGCGATCCGTTCTAACTCTTCTTTCAGTTTTCTGGAAACTTGCTCACATTCCAGAAGGCTGACTGAACCATACGGATGTTCAAGATTGTCCAAGACAACCTCGATCAACGAATGGTTAGGCCTTTGGTTGACCTTTAATGAGTACAGCTTGACAGGCAAATGCAAGGCGCCATCCAGAATCGTCTCGATTTCTTCCCTGCTTACTGTCAAACCCCGGCCTTATAGAGAGAAAACTCACAAATGATTGAATTTTTCCTGATATCCTAATCAAACTATTCAAATTTGGCTACAGTGTAAAGTAAAAAAAGCCATGGATTCCGCGAGGCTTTGAATTCCACGGATTATTGCTTGTTTTCCAATCGATCCACTGGAATGGTATCGTTACATTCCCAGATCCAACCAGGTTTTCATGAGAAATCTCAATCCAATCTCCCGCAATCGTTCCTATCAAAGAAGAATTTCGATTCTTCCTTATACAATTGTTTTGATCGTCGCCGTAATCGTAAGCTGTACCCGATTCAAAGTGGACAACTACAATTCTTATCTGTACGGAAGAATCAAGTTAGGCAATACTCTCGCCGACGTTCAGGCAAAAATTTTGAACGGAGTTCCGACCAATCTTCCTCAGACGCTGCCCGTTGTCGGAGGAAAGATCTACGTTCCCGATTTCGAACAATCCTTGCTGAAAGTTTTTTCAACGGACGGAGAATTAAAATTCATATTAGGATCTTTAAAGGAAAAGATCGGAGATAAATACAAACTCGTTCCCGCAAAGATCGGAAAGATCGGACTCGTGACGGTAAACGGAGACGAAGAGATTTATCTTCAATCCAGAACCGGAAAAGAAGAACAACCCAAAGTGGATCCGGCGACCGAAGATATTTTTTTAAAGAAGAGCGGTTCGTTCGATACCGAGTACAGAGAAGCGACCCCTTCGGCCATTCTTCATTTTTCCGACGCCGGAAAATTATTGAATACGATCTACGTGGAAGGCTCTTCGGGAAACACGCCTTTCGGATATATAGAAAGAATGGAAACCGGAGAAGACGATCTTCTTTTCGTATTTCACAGATCGAACGGTGAAATGAAACTTTCAGTTTACGACAAAGGCGCACTTTTGCGATCGATCGGAGCTTCCAATTTTTCGAACGTAATTTCGGATTCGGATTCCACCCAGGTCCGATTAGAAACGATCCTTCCGCATCTGGAAGGGAAATACGCGGTCGCGTCGTTTAGCGTTTTTGATAAGAAGAATTCCCGTTTTAAATCCAGAAAGATCTTTAAATACGATTTCGAAACCAAGTCCGCGACTTTGATCAAAGAGATCCAGGATCCTTCCGAATCCTTGTATTGGATCCTAAAGGACAACAACTTCTTTCTTTGGGAAACGGAAACCGAAGAGGAAAGTTCGATCCGTCTTCAGGTCCACGACGAGGAAGGAAACCACGTAAACAATATCCGACTCAACTACCTTCCTCCGAGGGGGCTCTGGAGAGAAACCTGGATGGATTTGAACGACGAAATCTATTCGGCGAGAATCAAATCCGGATATCTGGAAATTCATAAATGGAAATAAGGTTTTCCGAATATTCAGAATCTCTGTTTGACGATGTGGAAAGCAGGGATCTGGATCGGAAAACAATTTTAGAATACGGAATTTCCGGTTCTCATCTGATGGGCTTCGCGGCCTTGTCCGTCTATCAACAATATCGGAAAAAAATCATCAAATACGATTCCGTTTACATCCTCTGCGGAAACGGAAACAACGGAGGAGACGGACTCGCCCTCGCCTTCTTTCTGCTTCAGGAAGGAAAAGAATCAGACGTTTTTTTAAAAAAAGGAAAACTTTCCGAAGAATCGGAATATTATAAAAATCTGTTTCTTCGGGCCGGCGGAAAAATTCTGGATCTGGAATCGGAACTTCTTTCATTCGGAGGAGAAAACGTTTGTATCATAGACTCGCTTTTAGGAACCGGATTTCAACCTCCGATCGGAGAACCCTACTCTTCCGTTTTTGAAAAGGTCCGGAGACAAAAAAAAGAAAATCCCAAAAGGACGTTCGTACTGAGCCTGGACGTAGTGTCGGGTTTTTCAGAAGATTCGATTCCTCCTTTCGAAGTCGACGCGTTAGCCGAAATCGGAATGAAAAAGTGGAGAAACCGCTTTCTTTCGAACCAGGTCAAAAAGACGTTTCACAGAATCGGATTTCCGATCTCGGAAAGTAAAGTCTCAGGTCCGGATTCTAAACCGAAAAAAACCCTTTGGAAAAGAATTCCGGATTCTTTGCTGAAAAAATATCTGAAAAGAGAAGAAGATTCTCACAAATACAAAAACGGATCCTTACTTTTGATCGGAGGTTCGCAAGGAATGACTGGAGCCGCGTTGTCGTCGCTTCTCGCCTTCCATGAGTTAGGCGGCGGAATCTCTCTGCTTTTGAGTCCTTCGGAAAAAACGGTCCGCGGAGTTTTAAAAAAGGATCCTTCCTTGATGGTAGACGGGATCGGAGATTCTTCCGAGATTCTTTCCAGACCCTTTGTCAAAAAGGCATCCGTTTTTTTACTCGGTCCCGGTTTGAAGCCGGAGGAATGTCCGGTCCTGGATTTGCCGGAGGACAAATACTGCGTTCTGGACGCGGGTGCGATCCCGGCTTACAAAGAAAAAAAACTCCACGAAAAAACGCTTCTGACTCCGCATACGGGAGAATTAGAAACGCTTCTGAATTCTAAAATTAGAAATACTAAGCAGGGAATTTCCCTTGCGACCGAATATACAAAAGCGCATAACCTTCACATTCTTTGGAAAAGACATTCATCTTTTTTAATATGTCCGAACGGAGATTTGTTTTTCTGGGAAAAAACGGAACCGAAATTGGCGGTGATGGGAACGGGCGATCTTCTGGCCGGAATTTTGGCTTTTTTTCTTTCGAGAAATTTAAGGATCCCGGACGCGACTCAGCTTTCTTTTTCTCTTCTTACGAACGCGGCAAAACGATCCAAAGGTTTTCCGACCGCTTCGGGAATTCGAAAACTTTTACAAAAGGGAGGAAACTAAAATGGGCGGCGGTTATCATTCTCGTTCTCCGGAAGAATTCAGAAAATTTCTGGAGGAAAGCCGAAAGAGGTCCAGCTCCGGAAGATTCTCGAGAGTAAAATTGATCTTTGTCTTAAATCTGGTCTTGGTCGTTTTGGTCGTCGGGATGGTCGTAAAAACGATGACACCGGGAGCGTTTTCCGTTCAGTCCTCTTCTTCCAAATTAAGAATCGGCTCGGCCCTTGTTTACGTAAAATCGAGCCGAGAAGGAAAAGAAGGAGTTCCCACTTTTTTCCTCTTTATGAAAAACGAAGGCCACTCGAAAGAACTTCGATTTCCGGAAGAAGACAGAAAGTTTAGAATTCTTTTAAGCAACCAAGAAGGCCTCAACTGTTTGGAGAAGGATTGGGATATAATCGAAAGAAATCTGGATCCGGGAAAAATAGAATTTGCAAGGTTCCAATTTGACGAGAAGGAATTTTTGTCCCTTCCTCTCGATTGCAGAATTCAATCGGAAGGAAGTTTTTTGGAAAAAATTTTCCGAAGAAAGAGCAATCAGAGCGGCTTAAAATTAGAAGTGAAAATTTCCGGAAAGGAAGGGGAAAACGTTCTTACCATTCAGAATCTCTGATATTCTTTGAGGGTTCATGAGAATTTTATAAAGTATCGACCGCGACCAAATTCCTTCTCTGTGATTTTGCGGTTTCCTTTTTAAAACGGATAAAAAAAAGAAAACCCTGTTTCGGACTTTTTTACAACCATTCTAAAAATTCAAGACGGTTTCCAAACGGATCATCCAGGTAAAAACGAACCGCACCCGGGAGAGGATCTTCTTCTCGAGTGGTCAGACCGTGAGATTCGAGATGCTTTTTAAATTCGTAAAGATTGCGTACAAGAATCGCGGGATGCGCTTTCTTTGCGGGAATAAAAGAATCCGTCGTGCCAACGTGTATCTGATTTGCTCCGCACTGGAACCAGGCCCCTCCTTTTCGTTTTAAATTTTCCGGTTTTTCGATTTCGTTACAAGAAAGAATATCAACAAAGAATTTTCTTGAAAGCTCTTCTCCACCCTTGGGGATTGCGATTTGAACGTGGTCCAATCCGAGAATTTCAAAGTTCATGTTCTGGCTCCTTTGCTTTTCATTTTTATTAAAATGAATTGGATTGCGAGTCTAATTTCCTTCTTTCGGATTCTATGAAACCGTCGCCGATTCGGTAAAAATCCGCCTTACGCAAAGGAACCGGTTTTATTTTCAACTTTGGTAACTTAGAAAAATCAAATCATCTCAGAAAGAATAATATCCCGCGAATTCTTCCGAAAGACAAAACAGATCGACCTTTGATTTTCAAAAGGATTCAATTTTTGGAATTTGATTTTGTCTACATTTGTCAGGAATCTTTCTAAAGAACAAATCGACTCCAAAGGAAAGAATCGAGACTGATTTTCTTTGATTGAAAAGATACGATCGAGCAATCCTTTCCGCTTTCTTAAACTTAGTAAAACGGCGAGTAAGAATCCAATGCTTGCGACCTCCTTTTCGGAATTCGATTTCAAAATTTATTCTTAGGAAGAATTTATTTTGAGGCGTCTCTAAATCTTCCACGCATCCATGATCTTAAATAATCCTTCCCTTTCCGGTTGTATGGTGGAAAAAACTTTGTCGGAATCATTCGAGAACGTTCCTTTCGATTTCGGAAATTCGAAACTCCAAGGCTTTCCGTGAAAATTAAGTGTGGGAACTCTTACGTTCTTCCCATTGCAAAGAATGGTTCAGATCTTCGCGACGATGAGGATGGGACTAAATTCGTAGGAACTCACACGCCTCTGAAATATTAGAAAATGATTGATAGCCCCAAAAAGTCAATGCGACGTAATTCGTAGGAACTCACACAAAGTTAGAATTCGGTAAAACCCGATTCTTTTCCGTTGTCTCAAAACGTTTTTGTCCAATCGATTGTCGAGATTCTCAAGTCTCTCAAACATGATTTTCGGATAACTTGAATTTGACGGTGGTTAGAAAAACGACCGAGGGGATTTACTGTGAAAGAAAGCAGTCCAGTTCTTCCAAAAAAATCTGATACGATCCTTCTTAGTAGGAAGCGATCAAAGCCTGCCCCTGTTTTTGCCGTCTTGATTGCCGCGATTTCAGTTTTCAAAACGGGAAGTCGATGGATTCACCCGTTGACTTTAACGAGAGTCGTTTGTTTCTCTGTGTATTTTCTTTCCAAACGAGCCGAAGAGATCTCGTCCAGAGTGGCCCTTAAAAGAAAGAAGATCAAAAGAAATGCGGAAGGATAAATCATAAAACTAAAAAACAAATCTTTAGATATCTTCAGAAGAACCCGCTCTTCGACCAATTCGTCTCCTCCCGTCAAGTAATCGTATTCGTCGTAAAACTCCTCCGCATTCCGAAACAGTTCGTTCTTTCGAAAGCCACGATCGATTTCAAGGAACTTCGCAAACTTGTCGACGTCCTCAAACGAGCTGCCAAAGAACATCAAATAAAAGAAGAATTTTTTCACCACAGCCGGCATCGTCCAATCGTTTTTCGGCCGGTCAAATGAATTAACGGTTTCGCATAACTTTTATTCGAGCGATTCCCAACCTCGTCTAAAAAAGAACTTCGCACCGAAAACCCGCCGAAATTCGTAAGCTCCGGAATTTTTACTTTAGAATTCCAAGTCGGCTTCGAAGATGTATTTCCGACGCTCACGATCGAAATCGCTTTCGGAGAATTTTATTCCGAGCAAAATAATCTTAGGACAAACCACCGCCCAATACCTTTCTACACTTTTTCTTCCATCTTTTTTCCTCTTCTTTCAAATATTCGAATACAATGGAATCCGAATGTTCTCCGTTGAGATAATCCAATAAAAAACGGTCTCCGACGAGCAATTCTATCGCCGGACGATCCGATCGAAATTCGTAGGCTCCGTCTCGATAGGCGAATTCTTTCGGATATTCTTCTCTTAACAATCGGATCAGCTTTAAGGAAAAAAACAGGCTGTGAAACTTCTCAGGCTTCTTTAAAAGAATCTGATATCCTCCGCAAATTTCATCCTGGTGTTTATGAAACGTCGGAATGAATTTCAAAGGACGAAGAACGAAACTTTCTTTTTGAAAATTCTCTAATTCCTTTCTTATCCTTTCGTTTCCTTCTTCAATATAAGGCGCGCCGAAGGTTTCAAAAGGCCTGGTCGTGCCTCGGCCTTCGGAAAGATTGGTTCCTTCCAAAAGACACTGCCCGGAATAAACGTAACATGTGGAAATAAAAGGAATATTCGGAGAAGGAGGAATCCATAAAAATTCGGAATCTTTTTTCGAATACCAGCCTTCGCCGATCACTTTCATCTTCAAATCGAGGGAAAATTCCTTTCGATAGTACGTGAGTAATTCTCCGGGTGTTAGTCCGTGTCTGTGCGGAACACTTCTGACTCCGACGAAAGATTCATATTCTTCCTGAAGAGGAGTTCCCTCGATTCTTCTTCCCGCCGGATTGGGAGAATCCAAAACCAAAACGGAAATTTCTTCTTTACCGGCCCTGTTCCACTTCGAGATCTCTTCCAAAAAATAATAAGCAGTCGTCAAAAAAGTATAATAGCGCGCGCCCGTATCCCTGATGTCGATGATCACAAGATCCAGTCCTTCCAAGGATACGGAATCGGGAACAAGGCTCGATTCCTGATCACCATAGAGATTGATAAATTCCACGCCCTCCAAATCGTATCTAAGATGCGAACCCGAAACTTGGTCCTGGAGTTCGGCGAAAAGTCCGTGCTCCGGGAGGAAGATTTTTTTTAGATCATAATGTTTGTGAACGGTCTTAAAATGATATTCTCCATCGAGGCTGAAAGCGCTCTGATTTGTGATCATTCCGATTCTGGAAACTCGAAGAAGCTTTTCGATTTTATTCATCGTTCTTTATGGTTTTCAGGAGGCATAAGGAGTCAAGTTTTCCAAGAATCCAACTCGATTCTTCGCGTTGAAAACTGGTTTTTTCTTGAGCCTTGAAAAAAAGTGTTTTCCGCAGGGATTAGGAATAGTTTCTTTTTCATTTAACCTTCGATAATCTAACTATGGCATTTGATCCTTCTGTTCCACAACAACAAGCCCAGGCTCCCGCAGGAACGCTCCTATTTCCGGAGGGTTCTCCCGCAAACACACTGAACGTACTTCACAGTGGAACGGTTCGTTATCTGACCGAAATCCCCGGCGGAAGAAAATTAGAACTTTTCAAACTCAACGGCGCCAACCTCACTCCGGGTTCCGTCGCCCTTTTTACGAGCGGAAGATATCCGTTTCATCTCCAAGCCGAAGAAGCCTGTGTCATTTCAACATACGCGATGAATTCTCAAACCATCGGGAAGAGCGTGGGTTCCCGAGTTTCTTTAGGAATGATGGTTGCAAGAACCCTTTTGAGAGAAGTCACAGAACTTTTTAAAAAGGCGAATCAGATCCGAAAGATCACTTCCGAAATCGAAAAGGTGAACGATAATCTTTCCATTCTCTACTACCAATTCAATCCTAGCGTCTTTCCCGATATCAAACCCGGTTCTCCGATTCCGGAAGTATCCGCGGACATCGTGGATCCGGTGATGCGACTTTGCAGGGAAAATCTGAAATTATTTTTTGACAACGGAGGACTTCTTCCCGACAGACCGAGTCCTCAATTTTTAGAAGAAGAGCACGAATCCCAACTCACGAGACTTTATCCCGAAGAGATCGACTTTCAAGACGGAGAATTCAACTTTATCCGGAAACTCGTCCTTCAGGATCCGAAGATTTTAAACGCGCTTTTTACGGCGGATCCTTCGATGCTAACTTACGTTTGCGTAAAACTGGCGAACGTATTGGATCAGATTTCCGGAATTCTTAAAATCTGTCTCACGGATTTGGACGACGCTTTCCGTCTCTTTTTTGTCGGGGAGAACAGCCTCGTAGAAAAATTCTATCTCATCTTAGACATCACTTCTTCCGGTTACGGGACTGCTCCCGCGGAATTCGTCATTCCGGTTCTGGGAGCCGTGGCCGGAAAAATCGAAAAGTATAAAAATGGACATCAAGCGCTTTTCGGAGTTCCTGTCGCAGGCATTTCGCCTAACGCGGGCGCGTTCCAGACAAAAGCGAGCTCCCTCGCGAAGAAGATGGAAGAGACCGCGCCAAAAGCCGCGCCGGCTGCTGCTTCCGCCATTACCGCCGGTGTGGACGTGGATGCGATCCGCAAAGAATTAGACAATTCAGCCTCGGTCATCATTCAGTTCTCGGGCTTAGACGCCGAAAGGGTCAAAGAATTCTCCGCGCTTATGGTGAAAGTAAAAAGTCTGAAAAACCCGCTCGATCCCGAAGGCGACAATCGAAAGATTAGAAGGACTTTAGGAAGACACTATTGGGATATGTATCAGGCCTGCTTCATGAAATACATGAACTCGAATCGGAACGTTCCCAAGGCGGTCGATCTCATGTTGAAATACGGCTTTTTCGACGAAACGATGGTGGACGATTCTCAGATCGCCTTTATGTACACTCATAAGGACGCTCTGAATTCGGTTTCGGATATCCCGATTTCTTTGGGAACCGAGTGGCTGGAAAGAATTTATAAGAGAGAGATTCCGACGTCCTTGGACGAGATGGGGCAGAACTTCTTCGAAAAAGTGAAGATGGAAAACAGAACCATCAACATCAAAAAAGAATCGGACATTCCTCCCGAACTTGATAATCCGGATACGAGGTTGAAGTTCGAGTTCGCGTCTCTTTACGAGGCGAACGTTAGACTCACTTCGGGAAGTCCCGCGACTCACTTTCCGATTCTTACCAAATTTCATAGTCAGATGGCGATCGATAAGTCTTATGTTTCCAAGAAAATTCTTACCGATATCGTTCACGATCTGATGGCGATCGACTACTCCGTCTTTCATAGGGAAGTCATCTACAATAACAACGAGCTGGGAATCACTAAAGAATTTATTCAGAAATGTGTGATTCCCGATTTTATTCTGGTCCCTTCCATCGGAACCAAAGTTATGATGTGGCAAGATCTTTCCGTTCACAGAGGAGCCGGTTCGAAAGAAAGTCCCGGAAGAATCGTAGTTCCGATCTTCTCACAAGGCGATCTTAAAACGATGATCTCCGACGCGCTCGCCGCGTTTCGATGGGAACTTACCAAATCCATTCTCGGAGCGGAATGGAACAACGTTGGAAATCCTTCTATCACCGCGGATTATACCGACTACATCCAGTTCTTTAAGAAGAATAAGGACCTCTCGATCGAGATCAAAGAGAAACTTGCCGGAGACTTCAAGCGTTTCCGAAATGACAGGGACATCTTTGCAAACGATTATCAACTCTGGATCAAATATGAATCGGACGGCGTTCAAAGACTTAACAAAGTTGTAAGAAGTATTTTTTACCGCCACATTCCTTTCAGTAGACCGATCCGAGATAAGGTCGCAAAAACTCCCGCTTTTGGAGAAATTCACAATCGTTTTATCAACATTCGAAATCGTAAATTTACCGAATTAGAAAACCGTTATAAAAAATATCTCAACGCACTGGGTTCTCTTCCCGATCCTTTGCGGGAGAATTTGGAATTTTATCGAGTCTAAGTCGATCTCCTTTAGATTTTCAAGTTCAAAGTTCAATGATTGTCCTTGGAAAGTTTTTTTGACTCCGAAAGAAGAACCATTGTCGCCTTTACTTTGAAGCAGAGAAGAAGTATACGATTCAGAGTATTCAGATCTAAACGAGCGAACTTTCACCTTCGGTCTGACGTGTCGGAGCAGCGACGATTGTTTCGCACTCTGATTTTCGAAATGCGCTTCCCGACTTTCGCGATTTTTCTCACGCATAAGCGTGCGAAAAATCGGCAAGAGATTTGGGAGAACCTTAGCGAGCGTCTCGCAAACCGAGCGACAAAGCAAATGTGCGGAAAGGCAAGCGAAGAGTTACGATAGCAATCTCGAAGCGATGCGAGAAGCCGCAGTTAGGCGAGGCTGGACCGAAAGGAATTTCTCATGTTTAAAGATATCTTCAAAGAGAAAAAGACAACGGACGTTTACCCACTCATAGTACCGTCTGAATACTTTAAAACGGGTGCTTTTCCTGCACCTCAGCACCCACTACCGGACGAACGTCTCAGTTTGACGTGGGTTTTGCTCGCGGACCGGTCTATGTCATACGTCAATCCAGGAATGTCGGAGGCATTGCGGCGATCGGGATTTGATCTTCAAATTGATTCTTTGCGGCAATTGAAAGAACGCAGCACGGACTTAATCGCAACTCACGAAAAGCGTCGCGATGACGGTAGCCTCTTGTGGGTAGCAATGATGCATGACGATGGACTAGGATCATCGCGACTGCTCCTTGCATCTCAGCTCAACCAGCTATTTCCCGAAGGTTACGGCATCGCACTTCCAGAACGTAGCTGCGGTATGGCTTTCTCTTCAAAACTTTCGGTTGCGGAGAAAGACGATGTGCGAGGCATCGTAAAGAAATGCTTCGAAAGTTCGAGAATGAGTCCCATCCTCCCGGACCTCCTTGAGCCGGATGCAATAACAATTCCCTCGGAATGGACCCGCCCCCACTGCACATAAGTGCGGGGCTAAGTTTAGGTAAAGAATAGAACGGCGCTCTTATACAGTCGACGGGTCGGAAGTGCGATGACGGATGACTAAAATACCGCAGTTGCGTTTAGGCGAACTTCGTATAAGTGCGCAACCGACTAAGTATGAGGTGAAACGAATCACGAGGGATCTTTTGCTTTAGCAGGATTTGTCGGAACTACGACAATTTGTCTATCATCTAGATTTTCCGCGTTTAGGCGAACTTCGCATAAGCGCGTTAGCGAGAATTGAGTTTCTTTTTGCCTGCGGTGTAGGAACTACGACCCGAGAACTACATCGAAAAAACCAGCTGCGTTTATACGAACTTCGCATAAGCGCACGACTACGCGTGGATGAAGTAAAAAATAAACCGTGTCATCCTGTAGGCCGGCAGGTCGGAACTACGACAATTTGTCTATCATATAGATTTTCCGCGTTTATACGAACTTCGCATAAGCGCACGACTACGCGCGGATGAAGTAAAGAATAAACCGCGTCTTCCTGTAGGCTGGCAGGTCGGAACTACGACAATTTGTCTATCATCTAGATTTTCCGCGTTTAGGCGAACTTCGCATAAGTGCATTAGCGAGAATTGAGTTTCTTTTTGCCCGCGGTGCAGGAACTACGACCCGAGAACTACATCGAAAAAACCAGCTGCGTTTATACGAACTTCGCATAAGCGCACACCTCTTCCATCCAGATCGCCTGAGCGGAAAAATTAACGCGAGGACACGGGGGGGGGTCTTAGCGCTGATTCGCAAATACGATGCAAATCTTATCCGAAATAAAAGGCTGCAACTTGGAGCATGTGGAGTCTTTCCACGTTATGTGGCGCTGTGCACTCCAAACTTCCGAACAAGGATCCTATTCTTACATTTGATTTTTCAAATACGGATCGTCTCAGGTCTCAAGCGGCCGCTTTCTTTAGCGCCGCAATGTCGATCTTTCCCATCTTGAGCATAGCCTGTGTAACCCGTTCAGCCTTCGCACTGTCTTTATCCGAACGGAGTTTCAAAAGAATATTAGGTATCACCTGCCACCAAACGCCGAATTTATCCTGCACCCAACCGCACATACTTTCCTTACCGCCGCCCGCAAGGAGTTTCTCCCAATAATAATCGACTTCTTTTTGTGTCTCCACGTTGATCATGAAGGAAACACCCCAGTTGAATACAAACTCCGGTCCGCCATTGTAAGAAAAAAATCTTTGTCCGTTTAAAATAAACTCTGCCTGCATTGGATTCGCACTGAGAATTTTAGATTTCTTTTTGAAGATAGACACGTAAAACTTCGCCGCCTCCTTGGGATTTGCGTTGAACATAAGAAACGGTGTAATGCTGTGAGCCTTTGCGCCTTTCATCTGAAGTTGAGACGCGGTCGGTTTTGATTTTTTCTTTGGTTTCATGATCGCCTCGTTTGTCTCCCAAATCCTTTAGGAGATGACTCGACCTTTATGATAAAAGCTATGCGATCAAGGACAACTGAAATACAGAACTCTTTTGAAATTTATTTTGTGAGCGGTCGCAATCGGCATTCAAGAATTTGAAAAAAAATACTATGTAGAGAAGACGCCTCCATCGACCGTAGGCGAGATTCTATTTAAGGAATTCTTCTTGGAAAAACCGTTTCTGAAGATTATTTTTTTAGGATTTTGGAACTCAAAGAATATGGAAGTGTTGGCTGTAATCAAGCTGATGTACAATTTCTCAATCGCTTCCAATTGGATCAAAGGAATCGAGTTTCTGATTCCAAGATATTTTTTTGGAAAACTTTACGAATGAAAGAATCTTTTCAGATTTCTTCCAGAAGATACGGACGCGTATATTCTCGAATGATCTCAACCACGAACCGTCCCCAGCTTTTTGGATCATTCTGAGAAATTTCAATCTGCTTGATCTTTGGAAAGTAAGGTTGCGGTTTAAAAAGGCTGTGAGAAAGTTCGATTGCACGAAGATAATTGTCAACGCGCTTCACTCTCACAAAATTCAAAAGCTCCGACTGAACCTGACTTTGAGGAATATAACCGACGATGATCAATTTTGGAAAAAGTGATTTTTTCAAAAGATTGATAAATTCTCCGAAACTATCCACACGATCGATAAACCCCTCGTAAGCCCCTCCCCCGAGGTTCATAATCTGAGTTACGATATCCATCGTAAAAGAGACTCCTTCCGCGGAAGTCATATCGGAGATAATGACAATTCCTTCGTCCGGTTGAAAGGTTTTGAACATCTGATTTCCTTTGAATTGTCTTCTCAGGAGCTTAGCCGCAGAAATATCGATTTCCGCCGCTTTTGCGAGAATGGTTCTTCCGTTCGGGTCAAGAATCGGTTCTCTTGTTATAAGATATCTCTTTTTTGCAGCGTTCTGGTTCATCACTCGAAACGCCTTTACTTTTTCTTCAATCTCATCCAAAGAGCAGTATCCGATTTTTAATACGTTCTCTCTAGACCTTTTCTCTAACTCTGTATCTTCCATTTGAAGTTTTAGGGATGGCACGACTCGAAAATCGAGGTTCGAACTAATTACCCTTATCCCATTTTATCATAACATTTAATTTAATTTGAACAACTCGCTTCCCGACAATCGAGAAACAAGATTAAAACACTTGCGCCTTATTTCCATTTTTTCTGAATGGAATCATGCTTCCGGAACCGGAAAAAATGTCCCGATTTCGCTTCTTTTTACGGATTGCGAAGATTCTTCCGGTACTGATTCTACTTTCCACTCTTTTTTCTTGTGAGTCCGTAGAATTTATCCCCGAAACCGTTCTCAGAGAAGAATTCGGTTTTTCTCATAAGTCTTCTTGGGAAGAAATCGAAATTCGAAATTCTTCTCCTCCGAAACCGTATCGAACCTACGGCAAAATTCTAATCCGAACTTTTGCAAATGGGAAGGTCCCGGATTATCTGATCGCATCTCTCAAAAAGGAACTTTTTGAGAATCACATGGACGGCGTTATTTTCACGGGAAAGGGAATCATTAGCGTTCCTCCGACTATAGTTCAATCCGGAAACGGAGACGGCAATACCGTTGCAATCGGTTATGTAAACAACGAAATGGGAGTAATCGAAGGTGTCGCCTATCGATATAAAGACGATCGAAGGTAGATACGAATTATGAACAATCAAAGACAAAATTCTCCGAGAAGATTCAATAGCGAGATCTACGTTGACGCCGAGGATCGTTGGATCTTTAACGGGAACCGGATCATTCAAAAAGAAGTTCTTTCCTACTTCCGCAAAAATCTGCGCGAGGATGAATTCGGCGTTTTTATAGACAATCGTTTCGGCGAACTCTCCGAAAACGGTTATTTAGAATTGGACGGTTATCCGATCCATCTCACTTCCTGCAAAGAATCCGAAGGCACGTTAGTCTTCCTTTCAGAGTCGGACATCGTTTTTTCTCTCCAAGACCTTTCATTTTTTTTAGATGTCGACGGTTGTCTTTTTGCAAGAACTTCGAAAAATCATAAACTTAAGTTCAGACCGGATCGGAACTGCCTCTCGGATCTCAGCGCCTTTTTGGAGGAATCCGAGAACGGGATCGAAATTCGTTTCCGAGAGGAAAGAATCGCAATCCCCGATTCCGGTGAATCTCCTCGGGTTCCTGTTCCGACGGAATTTCGTTCGCCGATTTCTTGAAGGATTCTTTTAAAACTAAAAATGTGGGAACTCACACCTTTTTTGATTTTTAGAGAGCGATTGAGGATTTCGTAGAATGTCAAATGCGACGTAAGTTGTGGGAACTCTTACGTTTTAGTATTTCGGGGTATGATCAAAGAACTTGATAGTGTCCTTAAAGTTTCGCACAAATGAGAACTTGAGAAGAGCTCTCCTCACACGATCAAGCCATGAGCTTTAAAGTTTTTAACTCTTTTAATTTCTCCATGTCAACATACTTTTTAGTTCC
>NZ_NPDU01000018.1 GCF_002811985.1 Leptospira adleri | reverse complement strand
CGTCCCGTGAGAATCGATTTTTGAGAATCCGTCAGAGTGGAAGTGGTATCCGTTACTTGAGTTTTGAGCGCGGGTATTTCCGGATCTTCCGCTTTCCATTCTTCCCTTTGAAGAATCCAAGAAGAATTTTCAGTCCTCACGTTCCAACCCGCGCTCAAAACTCAAGTAACGGATACCACTTCCACTCTGACGGATTCTCAAAAATCGATTCTCACGGGACGACTGGTTCAGTTTGAAAGAAGAAAAGGAAGTCAGATCGCGGTCCTCGTGGTCGGCTCCACCAAAGATTGGACGATCGAAGAATACGCCGTAAAAGCGTTCGAGCGGTGGAAGCTCGGACGCAAGGGAGTCGACGACGGGGTTCTCCTTGTCGTTGCGATCCAAGATCATAAGACCAGAATCGAAGTAGGATACGGATTGGAAGGTGCGGTTCCGGACGCAATCGCCAAACGGATCATAAGCGATTTTATGATTCCTCGATTCAAAGAAGGAGACTACTACCAAGGAATCTCCGACGGAATCGATCGGCTCATCTCCACGATCAACGGAGAAGAACTTCCCGCGGCGAGCGGACGCGTCGCAGGATCGGATTCCGAATCCGGCGGAGACATGCCCGAACTTCCGAACAAACTCATCACAGCCTTCATCATCTTAGTCGTAGTCGGAAAAATTTTCGGATTCTTATTCGGGAACGGATTGTCCGGGGGAATCAGCGGAATCATCTTCATCGTTCTCGGTTTATTTTGGTCGATCACACTTTGGATGTTGATCCCCGGTGCGCTTCTTCTTTGGTTCTTTGTGCTCGCAAACGGAGCGGGATTGGGAGGCGGTTCCGGTTCGTCCTGGGGTTCCTCTTCGGGAGGAGGATCTTGGAGCGGAGGCGGCGGAAGTTCCGGAGGCGGAGGAGCTTCCGGAAGTTGGTAGAAAGGACGCGGATATGACTTTAAAAAATCGAACAAAAGAAAAATCAAAAATCCTCAGAGCCGGAAATCATCTTTTAGAATCCTTTTTTTCCGCGCTCTCGCTTTCATCGGATAAATCGAAATCCCCAAGATTCAAAAGATTCTTCAGCGAAGAAGACTTAAAGAAAATTGAATATTCCGTTTCAGAATCGGAAAAACTTCACACCGGCGAAATCAAAGTCATCCTGGAAGGAAATCTTCCTTTGTTTAAAATTTTAAACGGGTTCGACGCGAAACGAAGAGCCGAAGAACTTTTTTCCGAAAGAAGAATTTGGGATACCGAGGAAAACACCGGAATCCTCATTTACGTCCAGTTAGTCGATAAAAAGATAGAATTGCTGGCCGATCGAGGAATCTACAAAAAGATCGGACAACCTACGTTAGACGAAATTTGCACCCAAATGGAAGACGGATTTAGGTCCGGAGAATATCTCAAAAGTACGATCGATGCGATAGAACGATTCACAAAACTTCTCCAAAAACATTTTCCCGCCGGCAAACAAAACCCGAACGAACTCTCCGATCGTCCCGAATTGATTTAGAGGATGATAAGAATCATCGTTTCCGATTCCCTGTTTGAATCGATCCGAAAATTCGCGCTTTCCTTACCGTCGCAATCGAGGATATCAAGTGGAAGAAGGGCTTGGAGTTTACAATTCACAAAAAAAGTCCTACCTTTCTTTTCGGAGCGTCCAATACGATCCGTTTCCAATGTGCGCGAAAGACGCAAAAGCCATTTCCCTCAAAAATACTTCATTTAGACGCCTTATTTCTCGAGATACGCCCGGTTCAACGCACTTCAGTCTAGGCGCGTCCTATGAAAGAATTGTAAAAAACTGGATTCTTATCAAATGGTCTGAAATAAACTTCCCGCAAAACTAAGAAAAACGAACTGATGTCTTCCACGATTAGTCCGCTTGTTTCCTCTTTCATTGTGTGAAATTGCCATCCTTAGAATAATAGAAACAATTTGCTTCCATCCGGAATATTTTCAAACCATTTATCCACAACTTGGTTTATTAACTTTTCATCCAGCGTTTCATCCTCAACAAACACCTCGCCGATCGCCAGAATACGACCGTCCTTAACCGAAACCAACTTTCCGGTAAGAGTGACTTCGTAATTCCTAACGTAGGCGCCGCTAACCTTCACTTCGATTTTACTTAGCATAATTAGATCCGCGGTAGCGAGTTTCCCGATTTGAATATTTTTCTCATTATCAAAAAGACCTGTTTGATAAAGAGAAGATTCTTTCAGTAACTTTACGATTTCCGATCTTTCAAGAGGAATTAATTTTTTCGATAAAAGAAGTGCGTTCATCCGATTGATAATCTTATTTTCCAGCTTAGAAAGGATTTCTTTCGTTCTTAATTCGGTTTTCTTTATTTCGTTATTGTAACGATCTGATACTCGTAGTATTCCACGTTCTCTTTCCGCCTCGGTAATCTCATTCGTATAATCAAATTGTTTCTTAATTTGTTCCATTAGAGAATCGCTTTCAAGCGCATTCGCGTCAAACTCGACGGAAAGAACGGCGACCTTGTTCTGCGTTTTGTATTCTTCGTGACTGATCGATTGCACTTTAGAATAATTTTTACTGCAACCAACCATTAGGAGAAAGAGGATTAACGATTTCATTCTTTAGTTGCCTATCTTTTAAATTTTCTTAAAAACTTACGTGCATTTTAAGGAAATAAGACCTAAATTAAAACAAATAGGTCCATAGTAAATTCAAATGATAGTATCAAACCGGAATATTAAAACCTCATTCATGAGCGGATTAAATTACGAAGATCATTCGCAACTCATACGAATTCCTCGAAAATCCCTCTATCGATCGTGATACCCAAACGCCGCAGCATCGCGGGCATATCAAAACCCTGTTTCTCGTATTCGGCGAAGACGTTTTTTTTTGCGTTGTCGATCGCCTCTTGATCTTTCCAAACCGCAACCGTCACAAAAACGAGGTCATTCCCCTCCTCTCTCGAATATGCGGAATCTTGAATGAACCCGGAAAGCGTTTTAATAAAACCTCGGTTGATTTTGACTCTTTCAAAAAATTCTTCCCGAGACGATTTGGGAACGATAAAACGATCAATCAATATTTTCTGCATTCTTCTTCTCCTTGAACGAATAAAGAATACGCGAAGATCAAAGATCAAAATTGTAAAAAATCAGAAATTTACCAGAACGCCGGAGCCTTGAAAAAATCCTTCGGCGTTTGTCCGGTAAAGGATCTAAAATCTTTGATGAAGTGCGCTTGATCGAAATAACCGGCGTCATGAGATAGATCGGTCAGAGTTTGAAAGGAAGAATAACGTTCAATGAGGGATTTGATTCTTATCAAATTAGCGAATTGTTTCGGAGAAGTTCCGATCGTTTTACGAAACCTTTTTTCATAAGAATCCCTGCTGATCGGCATTCCCTGAAGAATTTCGGTAATTTTTAGATTACCATTCGTGTTTCGAATTCTTCTTACCGTCTCCATCACAAGCAGGTCCGCGTTCGTTCCGCGGATTTGGGAAAGTAAGAATTTTTCAAGGATCCCGATTTTTCCTTCGTTCGTTTTTGTCTCGAAAAGTTTTTCTTCGATCAGAGCAATTCGAGATTTGGGAAGGATTTGATCCAGAGAAAGATTGATGCCGAAAATTTCATTCATCGGGATCGGAAAAAATTCGGAAGCTCCTCCTTCTTTGAAGTTTACGAGAAGCATCGACGCCTTTTTTGAATATCGGATCAGACGGAAATTTTTTCGAAGACCGGCGATTCCTAAAACCGGAACCAAATTCTCCTTCGAGTTCTCGGTGATACGGACGTCTCCTTCCATTCGAAATGATAAAACCGCCGAAGAGTTGGGGAGAATCCGATTCTCCCTTTCCACTCCGCTCTCGATGATCATATAATCCCTGATATACGATCTCAAAAGTCCGTTTGGATGATAGGTTTTGATGTTCATGAAAGTTAGAAGTTCAATTTGTTAAGCGAAGTCGAGATTCGTATCCTCCAAAAAAGTCATCCCGCGCAGCAGATAAATTCCTGTTTCGGGAAAAAAGTCGCAACTAAGACGAACCTCCGGTAAAAATCCGGATCAGCTATTTCTTAAAATATTCACCATCGAATAAAGTCCGTTTCTTCGCGACATGGAAAGGTGCTTGTCCAATCCGATCTCTTTTAAAAATTCGAGAGAGGCGTTTTTGATTTCTTCCCTTGTTCTTCCCGAAAATACTCGAATGAGAAGCGCGATCATTCCGCGTGTGATCGCCGAATCGCTGTCAGCTTGAAAGACCACTTTGCCTTCGGTCTCTTCCGAAACGATCCATACGCGGGATTGACAACCAGGAACGAGACGTTCCTGCGTTTTTAAAGAATCGGGAATGGGACCGAGTTCGTCGCCCATCTCGATGAGAAGCTGATAACGTTCCTGCCAATCGGTACATTCGGAAAATTCTGAAACGATTTCTCTCTGAACTTCTTCTATGCTACTCATGACTTCTCCTTCCAGCTTTTCCATAAGACTCGAGCGAGCAATCAGAAAAAGGGAAACGTCCGTTACAACGAATCTTCGTATCTTAGACGATTCTTATCCTCAATTAGAACGATCCGCGTCCTTTGAATCGAAGGAAAGATTCAAAAAGAAAGAAGCCGCGTAAAAAGTAAAAAATGAGTTTTCTTGCAAAGGAAATCTCAGAAAACATTCCAAGAGATCCGGGGGAAAATCGTTTTTATGAAAGTATATGAAATCCAAAATCAGTTCGGACTGGAGAATCTAAAAATCGCGGAAAGACCTGACCCGACTCCGTCTCACGGAGAAGTTGTGGTGAGAATGAAAGCGGCTTCTTTGAACTACAGAGATTATCTTATGGCGATCGGAAGATACAACCCGAAACAAAAACTTCCTCTGATTCCTCTTTCGGACGGGGCCGGTGAAATCGTCCAGATCGGACCGGGAGTTACGAAATGGAAAGTCGGAGACAAGGTCTGCGCCAACTTCGCGCAGACTTGGTTGGACGGCGCTCCCGATGTCGACATGCTTCGAAACACGCTGGGAGGTCCACTGGACGGAACCCTTTGTGAGTTAAGAATTTTCGGCGAACACGGCCTGGTTCCGATGCCGGAAAATATTTCCTTCGCGGAAGCGTCCACTTTGCCTTGCGCCGCGTTGACCGCTTACACCGCGATCGTTACTCACGGAAACATACAACCCGGGGCTACGGTGGTCGTTCAAGGAACCGGAGGCGTTTCCATTTTTGCATTACAATTTGCTAAAATGATGGGAGCCAAGGTGATCGCGACCTCCTCCAGCGACGATAAGCTGAAAAAAGTAAAAGAATTGGGCGCGGACGAAGTCATCAACTACAACGAAAAAACGAACTGGGATCGGGAAGTTAGGAAGATGACCAACATGAAAGGCGCCGATCTTATCATCGAAGTCGGAGGCGCCGGAACCTTGCAAAAATCGATCTCGAGCACGAAACCTTGGGGAACCATCGCACTCATCGGAGTTCTCGCAGGTGGAGAAAGTAATAACCTCTCCCTGTTTCCGATTCTAATGCAGGGAATCCGAGTCCAAGGAATCATCGTGGGAAGCAGAAGAAACTTCGAAGATATGAACAAAGCAATCAGCGTAAACGGAATCAAACCGGTCGTGGACGAAGTCTATTCTTTCGAGGAAACTCCGAAGGCTTACGAAACCCTCAAGGCGGGAAAACATTTCGGAAAAGTTTGCATCGAGATCTAAGGATTTTGGATAAAAACACATTCCGTTTTTAGAATCTATTTTTATCCGGCCCTTTTGTCCACTTTCCTTCGAATCGCATCCCCGGTCCATTGGATCAGTTAACGAGAAGAATTACGATCGTCACCGTGGCGAACATGATTCCGTCTTCGTATCTGTAATAACCGAAACGAATCGCGAGATCGCCGATTTCCCCTCCGTCCACGATCCTATTCATCGCCGAAAAACCGAAACGACTGACCGTTGTCAGCGTAATTCCGGAAACTATTCCGGGTATCGCTTCGGGGAGAAGAATTTCACGAATAATCAGTGTTAGACTGGCTCCGGTGGAAAACCGCGGCTTCCAAAACCACGTCCGATATTTCGCATAACGTGGATTCCACCAGTCTTGCTAAGAAGGGAATCGCCGCTACGGAAAGCGGAACGGACGCCGACAAAGGACAAAGGACAAAGGACCGATAGTCGTTCCGGTGATCCACTTGCGTGATCGGCAACAAAGCGACAAGAAGAATCAGACTGGAGTTCAACCGTAGAATTAGTGCAAAGCCTCTCGTTCCTTTTCGAAAGAGTGAAATTCTTCC
Source organism: Leptospira adleri (assembly GCF_002811985.1). GTDB lineage: Bacteria > Spirochaetota > Leptospiria > Leptospirales > Leptospiraceae > Leptospira > Leptospira adleri. The sequence continues at coordinate 68,498 of NZ_NPDU01000018.1, read as the reverse complement.
AAATTTTAAATAAGAGCTCAATTCTAATATTACAATCATTTTTCTGCTTTACTAATAATTTATCTCACAAAACGAACGTATTCAAAAATTCAGAACGTCGGAATGACTTAAATACTATGTTTTTTGATTAAAATTGATTTCATCTTATCATTCAATGAGATTAAAAGAATGGCTAATTCAGTAAAGCACAGGACTCCTTGAGGAATATACAAAGGAACGAGACGTCTCTTGCCCGTTTCGTTTTATTAAATTTTTAATCTGTTATAACAAATTATCCTTGTGCTACGGGAAAACCGCATTCTTATCGTACCTAAAAAATACCTTTTCCAAATGAATCCTTGAGTAGGATCTGGAAATCTTTTCGAGGGACGTTATTCACCATGGCGACAAAAACTCTTACCAAATCGAAGACTAAGGGAAAGACACAATCCAAGCCGAAATCGAAGTCGGTTGTTTCTAAAAAGACAAACGTAAAATCGGATTCTTCCTTACAAAAAGGTTTTTTGGATCCTAAAAACCCGCTTCCGGTTGTTTATCAACCAAGATCGCCGGAACAAGCGGATAAATCCTCTCTGATTCAATGGATAAAATCCAACAAACGCGTGTTAAATGACGACCTTAAGGAATACGGCGCGATTCTGTTCCGAGGTTTTGAAATAGAGTCCCCTCAGGACTTCGAAGACGTGATCCTAAACGTCGATCCGAATCTAAAAAACAATTATCTCGGAACTTCGCCTCGTAACCAAGTAACCAAATATGCGTTCACTGCGACCGAACTTCCTCCAGCCTATCCGATCATGCAACACGCCGAGATGAGTTTTTTAGATTCTCCTCCTCGAAAACTTTTTTTCTTCTGCGGCCAGGCTCCCGGTCAATTTGGAGAAACGCCGATCACGGATCTCAGAAAGGTGCTTCAAGAAGTTCCTCAATCGATCCGTGATAAATTCGAAAAACATAAGATAGAATACTCGAGAGTTTATAACGGCCCGTCCAATCAGTCCCGCTTTCAGTTTTGGAAAACGAAACGTTGGGACGAAATGTTTCAGACAAAAAGTCGAGACGAAGTCGAGAAGATTTCTAAAAAGCAAAACTTCAAGGTGGAATGGTTCGGCGACGACAATCTTCGTTTGATAAACACCACTCTCGCAATCAGGAAACATCCGGAATTTAAAACGCTCGCGTGGCACAATCATTCGCAGGTATTTCATATCGACGCCGCAAGAAAGGAATACTGGCATATCTTTGCCCGTCAAAAAACGATTCGAGGTTTTTTTATCGGAATAGCGTTGGAAGTACTGACTCTTCTCAAAAAACTTACCACAAAAAAGGAATATCTGGATACGCATTGCAATTATGGAAACGGAGAAGAGATTTCTCTCGATGAACTCGTTCAGATTCAAGACGTATTCTGGAAAAACATCTCGCTCTTCTCCTGGCAGAACGGAGACGTCCTCGTGATCGACAATTATTCCGTATCACACGGAAGGCATCCGTTCTCCGGTCCGAGAAACATTTACGTGGCCTGGGCGGATTGATCGATGCAGGATTTGGACGCTGTTCGGATTAATTTTCACGAAAGTGGATTAGTATTTTTGAATATACTTCTAGGGCTGATCATGTTCGGGATCGCCCTGGAACTCAAGTTAGAGGATTTCAAACTTCTTTTTAAAAAGCCGAGAGCGTCCGTCACAGGAATCGTTTCCCAATTTTTTCTCTTCCCGTTCGCGACCTATCTTTTACTCTGGATTTTAAATCCGCCTCCCGGAGTTGCGTTAGGCATGCTTCTCGTCGCCGCTTGTCCGGGCGGCAATATCTCCAACTTCATCACTTCTCTCGCGAAAGGCAACACGGCGCTTTCCATTTCTTTAACCGCGGTTTCATCCTCTCTTGCAATTGTTGCGACTCCGTTTAATTTCTTTTTTTGGGGGAATCTTTATCCGCCCGTCCACAAAACGTTAAAGGAAATCACGTTAGATCCCTTCGACGTATTCAAGGCGATTCTAATCATCTTGTTGATTCCGATCACACTCGGCCTTCTTACGAATCGTTTTCTTCCCAAGTTCGCTAAAAAAGCGGAGAAGCCGCTCAAGCTACTTTCCGCGCTCATCTTTGCCGCGTTTCTCGTGATCGCGCTCGCCGCGAATTTTCAGGCTTTTTTGCAGGTAATTCACCGCGTCTTTCTTTACGTTTTCCTAATGAACTCGATCGGTTTTATTCTAGGTTATTATTTTGCGAAATGGATGCGGTTGGACGAGAAAGACGCAAGATGTATTTCGATCGAAACCGGAATTCAAAACTCGGGACTCGGCTTAGTTCTCATCTTCGCTTTTTTCGGAGGACAAGGAAGTATGGCGATCATCGCCGCAATTTGGGGGATATGGCACGCGATCGCCGGAGTGAGTCTTGCTTGGTTCTGGTCCAAGCGCACGGAATCGGCAACTGCCTAACGAGTGCGATAGAATTTTAAGTTTTATAGAGTTCGGAAATTTTCGGACGAATTCTAGATTTCGTAAAAAATCGATTGTCGTTCAGTTTCCCCTTACGGATTTCCTTTTGTTTGTCCTTAGGTAAATGAAGAATCGTTCTGCATTCTTCCGTACAACAACCTTCGAACTTTTCCGAACAACTTTCGCACTGGATAAATAGAATGTGACAACCTGGATTCGCACAATTGACGTGACGATCGCTTTTTTGACCGCACTGATGACAGGTGGAGATGACTTCGGTTCCGATCTTTTCCTGTAGACGCCCGTCGAAAACGAAATTCTTACCTTTGAATTTGGACTCGAGTCCCTTTTCGGCGACTTCGTGGGCGTAGGAAATGATCCCTCCGTGAAGCTGATTTACGTCCTTAAACCCGTGATGTTTTAACCACGCGCTCGCTTTTTCACAGCGGATTCCCCCGGTGCAGTACATTAGAATTTTCTCATCCTCTTTTCCGTTTAACAACTCCAGAAGCATCTGAAGTTCTTCTCTAAACGTATCGGATTGAGGGAGAAGCGCTTTTTCAAAATGGCCGATTTCACTCTCGTAGTGATTTCGAACATCCACCACGATGGTTTTTTCGGAATCCAGATGCCGGTTGAATTCTTCCGCGGAAAGATGATTGCCTACGTTAGTCACATCGAATGCGTCGTCGTCCAAACCGTCGGCCACGATTTTTTTTCTAATCTTCAGATCCAGTTTTAAGAAAGATTCTCTATCGTCTTCAACCGCGATTTTGAACGGCATATCTTTAAATTCTTTTCTGGAATCCAAATTCTCGCGAAATTTATCAAAGTTATGAGAAGGTACGGAAAGTTGAGCGTTGATTCCTTCTCTCGCGATATAGATTCGTCCTAAAACTCCGAGAAAGTCCCATTCCAAATAAAGCCGATCTCTCAGAATCTCCACGTCTTCTAAGATGACATAACGGTAAAAAGAAAGCGTGGTTCGCGGAAAGTTTTCGGACTCAAGTCGTTTTTTTAAAATTTCCTTTCCGTAGATATTATGGAGGGGACGTTTTTTCGTCTTCACTTCCTTTTCTCTTTCTTCCCGATTTGTCATACTTTCTTAACTTTGAAATTCGGACGCTTTCTGACAAGCCTTTCTTATCTCCCAAAATCTCGTCCCGACCTCTTTCCTTGTTCTCTAAGGAACAAAGAAGCCGAAAAAAGAAGTCACCGTTTTTACTTCGACGGGGATTCGAGCGCCTCGGATGCAATTCTTATTTTTAAGATTTAGAGCGTAGGAGCTTTCGGATTTCGACTTTACAAGTCCTCATAGATTCTCTTTGAGTCCATCTTATGTCCGAGATAAGCGATCAAAGCGTAAAGGACAAGAGCCTGCACCGCGAAAACGTAGATATTCTCCGGGACGGGAGCGAAAGGATTGATGAAAATTAGAATTAAAAAAAATCCCGCAAGAATCTGCATTCCCCACTTTCCGGAGAATCCGTTCCCGCTCACGCTGCCGCGGAAATAATACGCGAAAGAAAGAACGGTAAGAGCGGCTTCGATTCCCACCGTAAGCCAAAGATTGTTCCAAAGACCGAAGCCCAATTTTGTTCCCGAATCCGTAAGGATCGGAAGATCGGGCGTATGAACCGGTAAGTCTAAAAGATAATGCGAAATAACCGAAAGTGCGACCGCAAACGCGATCTTCCGTTTGTTAGTTGTATCCTCCGCCTTAGTATAAAAATAGAATCCGCAAAAAACCAGGATCGACCATAGAACTCCCGCAATCAGACTGTGAGTATAAGGCATATAATAAAGATCGAATGGATTGCTCTCGGTAAATCCCGGAATCAGTCTCATGTGTTCTATTCCGAGCATGACAAAGATCATAAATAAAAAATCGACAAATTGAACGCCGACTAACAGAGACCAAAAAGGCGTTTTCGGAACCGTCTTTTTTAATACAAAGGCAACGCTATAATGTCCGATGAACATAGAATTCTCCTTTCCGAAGATCGTTAAAATCGGACTGAATTCGATCTCTTTGCTAAAGCGAAGTCAATCGTTTACCGGATTTTCAGATCTAAAAAAACAAACACGATTTTGAAAATTTTCGAACGTATTCTTCGAATCAAAATAGGATTGATAGGAAGACTGCGTCCGCTTACCAAAGACCGATGAAAGATTTTTCGATTTCCCCGAAAGCTGAAGATGTCAGGAAAGCATTGCAGGAATTAAGCGATCCCAACAAGGCGGATTTTCTTTCCCGCTTTTTTAAAACCGGACCCGGAGAATACGCGGATGGAGATATCTTTCTCGGAATAACGGTCCCGAATCAGAGAAAGATCGCCAAACAGTACAAAGACCTTTCTCTCAAAGAGGCGGAAGTCCTTTTGCAATCCCCGATTCACGAAGAAAGACTTACTTCACTCTTTATTCTTTGCTATCAGTTTGAGAAAGGAGACGTAAAATTAAAAAAACAACTCCACCAATTCTATCTCAAAAATCTTAAGTACGTAAACAACTGGGACTTGGTGGATCTCAGCTCGAGAGTTTTAATCGGCGATTATCTTTTGGATAAGGATCGAACGATTTTATATCGACTTGCCAAATCGAAAAACTTATGGGAAAGAAGAATTTCCGTTCTTTCCACTTACGCTTTGATTCGTGCAAAAGATTTTAAAGACATCCTAAAAATTTCGGAAACTCTCATAAAGGACAAAGAGGACCTCATACAAAAGGCGGTCGGTTGGATGCTTCGGGAAGTCGGGAATCGGAATCGAGCGGTTGAAGTCGTTTTTTTGGATCGTTTCGCGGAAAGAATGCCGAGAACGATGCTTCGTTATGCGATCGAAAAATTTCCGGAAGATCTCAAAAGAAAATACATGGCCGCCGGAAAAAATCCGAAACCCAATCCTAAGAAAAAAGGAACGCGAAAATAAAGTCAAAGCGCCGGAACAAAAAGAACAAAGGAGTAAAAAGATACTTTACCCTCAAAAAGAAGAATCCATTCTAACCTTCGGAACTTTTATGAAAATCAAAACGATCCATATTCTTATTTTATTATATACTTTTTCGTTTCTCGACTGCGCAGGCAACTTAAAGGGGAAGCCCATCCCTTCCGATCCGAACCTGAGCGGTCTTTATCTTTCTTCGGAAACAAACGAATGGGTCAAGGACGGAAAACTTAAACTCGAAGTCCTGAGCATCTTTCCTAAAGCAAACGGCGAACTCGCGTTTGAACGGAAGACGATCGTCAGACTTTCGTTTATCGCAAGCGACAACAGGGAAGAATGGAGAATCAGATCGGGCGGCGTCGTCACGAGTCAAAACGAAATTCTACTCCAGGAATCCTTATACCAGGAATATCACGTTCTACACATGGGAGCCCGCGAGTCCGATCCCAAAAAATGGAAGCTTAACGAAATGGGAGCTCCCGCAAAGGTGAGAGAAGTTGGCAACGTCACTTCGAGCGGAAATCTTCTAGGAGAAATTTCGCCGGACGGAAGAGAATTGAAATTTTCCAAAACGATCTACCGTAAAATCGGGAATGCGTTTTTAGGAAGAATCACAACCACAGTAAATCAAAAGAAACTAACGTTGGACAACGAAATCAGCGGCGTGGTTTTTTACAAAGGCGGAGAAAACGTGGAGGATAGAATCGTCGCAGTATTTTCTAAAACCGATTTTATCAGACCGGGAATGATCTTTTTCGTCGGAGCCGGCAAGGTTCCTTGCAGGATCATAGAAGTTTTTCAACAATCCGCCACCTTAGAGCCGGTATCCAAAAAGAATTTTTCCGCGGCCATCGGAGATCCGGTTGTTTTGGAAGGAACGGTGGATAACAAAGCGGTCAACAAAAGAGCGACCGCGGACGAACTGATTCGTAAACTAAAGTCGGATCCGAACGTGAGCAAGGAAGAGTTGATCAGGGAAATCGAGAAGTTAAAGAACGAGAGGTAATTTTAGAAAATTATAATATCTTTTCGATCTTCTTATTTCGAAATCATTCTGGAACGCAATTTCTGAAACGGATATTCGATAAGAATATAAAGCGGAATCGCCAAAAGAACGATCAAGACTAAGACGGACGCGAATTGGGTTAAGAATACCAATAAAGATTCCGGCTCCGATTTGATGCCGAGGATTGAAATGGCGACTCCTATCAAAACGAGATGCCAGAGATAGATCGTAAAACTCAATCTTGCGATCGGAACGAATAATCTCAGACTCAAAAATTTGTGCAGAAATCCTTCGAACCGAACGATCGAAAGCGTCAGAATCCCCGCAAAACCTAAATTCAAAAAATTATATTTGATCGTGTGAGTGAAAACATTATCCATACCCCCGTGGATCCAATGCGCGCCGAACAGTAGGGAAAGAAAAAAGACCAGACAACCGTAATAAACGAAATCGTTTTGTTTTAGTTTATCCACGATGCGCTTGTGGTTCGTATAAATATCCATCGCAATCACTCCGACGACGATAGAGTCGAATCGAGTATGAAAAGGGAAATAGATCTCTTGATAATAACCGGGAGAAGAAGGATACTCCGTCCTTCCGTAAATCCAAAATCGCGTCAAGGTAGGAATCAAAACAAGAAGCCACAAAAAACACTGTCTCGCTTTGGGACCTCTTTTGAATAAAAGCCAACCGCAGAAAAAAGGAAAAATCATATAGAACTGCTCTTCCATGGATAAGGACCAGGTATGAATGTTGAATCCTTGGAAGTAGTTACCGAGAAAAACGAAATCTCCCCAAGAATTCATCAAGGATAAGCTCAAACGATTTGTCTGTTGCAGCATTTCGTTTCTCCGAGAGACCTCCAACGCGACGACCAAGAAGGTAAGACTGATCGTAAGAAAGATAAAGTAAGAAGGAAAGATGCGAAGAGTTCTTTTGAGATAGAAGTTTTTAAAGTTGATCTTTCCGTTTTTCTTCCAATCCTTCCACAAACCCATAGAGATTAAAAAGCCGCTGAGAACAAAGGAAAGATCCACGCCAGACCAAAAAAAAGATTCGGAATGAAACGTTCCCAATTCTTCCCAAACGAGCGCGTAGTGATTCAAGATCACTAGAATCATTGCGAGAGCGCGGAGTCCATTGAGAGATTGGATCTCCGATTTTCTATGAAACCAAATATCTCTTATAAAAGCTTTCACGCTTTCTCCAAATTCATTATCGGAAGTTTTATCAATGAGCCCTCCGTCAAATTCAAATAGCAATCGACGTATAACGTAGAGCTTAGACACACTTTGCTCTTCGATCTTTCCATTTATATACGTAACAGAAATTTAAGATGGACATTTTTTTTAAGATTTTTTTGGAAATTTAATTTAGCCTAAAAGATAAGCACTTCGAAATCATATAAGGCAAAATGTTTACGTTGAAGCCCGATTCTTTTTATTATATCCGTTCTTTTTTTTGAGATCATAGAAAAATATAAACGAATGATAAATCGACATTCCTGATCTCGATAATTCACATTCAATAAATAGAATATTCCAAGGAATTTCAGACTTAGTGGTTAAAATGACGACTAACGCAGAATTGTTAGGAGAATAAAAACGGTTCCTCGCCTAATGATTGTTAGAAAAAGTGAAAAACAAATCGAAGTTTTTGAAAGGAAAACGGAAGAACGGAGGACTTGAGTTGAAAAGAGGAAGGAAGAAGGTAAAAAAAACCGCAGACTTTTTAGGGCCCGCGGTTTTTCGCGATTACTTGTTGCGTTTACGCATATTCGCGTCGAGAAATTTCTTACGAAGACGTAAGCTCTGAGGAGTTACTTCCAAAAGTTCGTCGTCGTCCAAGAATTCGATGTTCTGTTCGAGAGAAAACTTTCTGGGAGGAACCAGGCGAATCGCCTCGTCCGCGCCGGAGGAACGAACGTTACTCAGCTTTTTCTCTTTTACCGGATTCACTTCAAGATCGTTCTCGCGAGAATGAATTCCGATGATCATTCCGGGATAAACGGCTGTATTCGGTCCGATCACCAACTCTCCCCTTTCCTGAATCTTCCAGAGAGCGTAGGCGGTGGATTCTCCGGAGTCCATAGAAATCAGGGCGCCGTTCTTACGACCTGGAATATCTCCTTTGTAAACGTCGAAACGAAGGAAACGGGAAGACATCACGCCTTCACCGCGCGTTTCAGAAATAAAGTAACCTCTGAAACCGATGATTCCTCTGGTCGGTATTACGAATTCTACTCGGGTCATTCCGGACGGATGCGCGTCCATCAATTGAAGTTCGCCTTTTCTTCTGTTGAGTTCGGAGATGATCTGCCCGGTGAACTGATCGGGAATGTCCATCACCAAATACTCGTAAGGTTCCAATTTCTGACCTTGTTCGTTGGACTTTAAGATTACTTCCGGACGAGACACTTGGATCTCAAATCCTTCTCTTCTCATCGTTTCGATAAGAACGGATAAATGAAGTTCTCCGCGTCCCAGAACCTTAAAACGATCCTTGTCTTCCGTTTCTTCCAATCTCATCGCTACGTTGGTTTCCAACTCTCGGTCCAAACGTTCACGGATGTTACGAGTGGTTACGAACTTTCCTTCTTTTCCGGCAAACGGAGAATTGTTTACCATAAAATACATGGAAACCGTCGGTTCTTCGACTTCGATCGCCGGTCTTGGAGCGGGCTTTCCAGGTTCGCAAATCGTATCTCCGATAAATACATCGGGAAGTCCTGCGATCGCGATGATGTCTCCCGCCTCCGCTGTGTTGACTTCGTTTCTTTTGAGACCTTCGAAGTTGTATAATTTTGTTATGCGAAATAGGGTCGTATCCGCGGGAACGGCCGTATCCGATTTTTTTGCGGCCAATTGGATCACGTTCATTCCAAGGGCCATCTTTCCGGCGTAAATTTTTCCTACGGCGATTCTTCCTACGTAGTCGTTATAATCCAAGGAAGTGACTTGAAATTGAAGAGGAGCTTCGTTGTCGGCCTGAACCGGAGGAACGTGACTGAGAACCGTATCCAAAAGAGGATCCAGATTTGTTCCCGGAGCGTCGCTCAGATTGTTCACAGCCCAACCTTGTTTCGCAGAAGCGTAAACGATCGGAAAATCCAATTGTTCGTCGGTGGCTCCTAAGTCGGAAAAGAGATCAAAGACCATATCCACGACCGCTTCCGGTCTTGCTCCGGGACGATCGATCTTATTGATGACGAGAATGGGTTTGTGGCCGAGTTGAAGGGATTTGCCGAGAACAAAACGTGTCTGAGGCATCGGCCCATCGAAAGCATCCACGAGAAGAAGACAGGAATCCGCAGTAGAAAGTACACGTTCCACTTCCCCGCCGAAATCCGCGTGGCCCGGGGTGTCAACGACGTTGATTCTGGTTCCTTTATAAACGACGGCGGTGTTCTTTGCTTTGATCGTAATTCCTTTTTCCTTTTCCAGGTCATTGGAGTCCATGATCCGATCCGTGTCTTCTTTGGCAGTGACTGCTCCGGTCTGACGGAGGATTCCGTCTAAGAGGGTGGTTTTCCCATGGTCAACGTGGGCGATAATAGCGATATTGCGGATTTCCATTCTAAGACCAAAAATTTCGGAAGCCTCCTGGTGTAAACCCCGATTTTTGTCAATTTTTTAAAGGAAGAATTTTGATAAGAATTCCACTCGAAATCTGAGGTCGGAACTCCGAAAACCTGGAGTTTAGTCGATTGGCGCTCCACCTTACCCTTCCATTCTAAGATTCGAAAATTTCGTTCAAGAATTTCCTAAAAAGGGCTTTTTCCTTCATTGACGGAAAATCTTTTTCCGACCGATCTTTGCGGACTTAGAAAAATGGAGTCGGAATTCCGGGAGAATTGTTTGATCTTATCAAAAGATGAGAACCGGATAAAAGTGATACACGTTCCGGATTCTTCAGTGGTTATAAAGTCGAAATGAAATTTCGGCAAGTTATGAAGTCTTACGTGAAAGTTTATACAATTCTTATTTTTATTCTTATTTCGATCCAAGCCGGCGTCGCTCAAACGAAGTCGGAGGACATCGACGAACAACTGATCGACTCGGTTTTAATCCGGGATTTGGATCGAATCCAAATTCTTCTTTCGAAAGGGGCCGATCCGAACGCTCGAAAAATCGAACACGAATACCACGTAGTCGATCACCCGAACCCGCTTTGTCATTATAATTCCTGTACCCGAATTTATAAGATTCCTTCTGCGATAGAAATCGCTATCGAAACCAACCAGCCAAAGGCTTTGGAATTACTCCTAAAACCCGGATCTTCCCATCCGAGAATTCTGAGATTAGCAAGAGATTTACGGCGTTTAGAAATGTTTCGCTATTTGGTAAAAAACGGGGTCAGTGAAAACGGACACGAATTAGAAAGCGCCGCGCATTTCTGCGATATAGAATATCTCAAAATTCTTTTAGAGGGAGGAATTCGAGATAACGGACTTGCCGAGCCGGATACTTCGGGTTCTCCCATTATCAGCGCCGCGTCATCCAATTGTCCCGCCGCACTGGAGTTATTGATTTCTTTTGGATACGATATTGACGAACTCCAGCCGGATTACGGATATTTGAAAACACAGCCCACTCCCAAAATGACACCGATCTTAGCGGCGATTCGAAACGGGGCCGTTGATTGTTATCGTCTTTTAAGGAAGAAAAATGCGAAGTTGAAAGCGGCGGATGGAATCAAACTGATTCGCTCTGAGATTGAACAGTACTATCCGAAACTTTTGAACAAAAAAGGAAAACTTTCCGAAGATGAACTTCGTTATAAGGAAATCTTCATCGATCTCATGGAATTCAAAAAGATCCAAGAAACTTCCAAGTGAGTCTTGGATCGAGGATCCGCTCTAAAGCCCAAAAATCAGAAAAGATTTCCGGTTTATAAAAATATAATGTTTTTTGTGTGAGTTCCTACGAATTACGTCGCGTCCGTTTTTTGTGAGAATTGGAATCTTTCTCTAAGATTGAAAAAAGTATGAGTTCCTACTTTTTCTACCTTTAGATAGGCCTATAAGACTGCAAAAAGCCCTCCTAAGGAAGCGCCTCGTCCGTAATCGTATTTCATTTATAGAATATAATAATAATTTTATAAACCAGAGCTCCCATTCTTGCTCGATTTTTTGGTTGAGATCAAACGATTCTTCTTGGTTGGATTTTAAATTTCCGGGGGTTGTCCTTTTATTTTCAAAAGTATGAGTTCCTACTTTTGAAAATAAAACGGGAGTCTTAGGTTGTCGGAAAGAAATCCGGTTCCAGAATTCTCGGGCAATACTGAAAGATCGCGCTGAGATAATGTCTCGCGATCGAATGAAAGATCCATTCTCCCGCGTTCTTGAGAGAATCTTTGAACTCCGGAATGGGATAACCTTTTCTTCGAAAGAGAGAATCCAGATCCCAGTCTTCTTCTCCGGGAATCACTTGGATCTTGAGCATCGCGTAGAAGGAATGATTTTCAGGATCGTAACGAAAGACGAGCGAACGGGACGCTAAAGGGTTTCGAATCGTAAAGGTCGCCCAACTTCCTTTAGGACCGGATTCTCCGCCGCTCAGAGAATAGAGTTCATATCCGTGTTCTTTTTCTTCTCCAAAGAATTCCTTAAACTCTGAGTAAAACGCCTCCGAAAATTCCTTTTGTAGTTTGCGATTGAGTTCGGAATCGTCGGACATATTTGGAAAGATTTTTTGCCCTCTCCTTTCTGGGAAGTCTTTTGGAAATGAAGGAGTTCCTACATTCGAAGAATTTCCGAAAAGCCGGCGTCCTTTTTTAAGAAAAGTATGAGTTCCTACTTTTGAAAGAAAACAAGGAAGAATCAAACCTCCTTTACGATCCATTCAGGGAGTTCCCACATTAAGAGAATCTAGTGAGAACAAAGACTTCTTCTTTCAAAGTATGAGTTCCTACTTTCGGATTGTTTTAGGAAGATTTTAGCGTTCTCAGTAAAAGTATGAGTTCCTACTTCCGGATTGTTTTAGGAAGATTTTAGCGTTCTCAGTAAAAGTATGAGTTCCTACTTCCGGATTGTTTTTAGGAAGATTTTAGCGTTCTCAGTAAAAGTATGAGTTCCTACTTTTTAGAGAAATGTCGAAAACAAACAACGGAGTTCCGACCTCTTGGTCGCAAAACAAGGTCCCTGTTTTCCATCCGCAAGGGACAGGAAGGCCTTGGTCTGGTAAAAAAAGAAGCGCCTTTCGTCTCTTAGAACGCCCTTTTACCAGACCGAGCGGGAATCCGCGAGGCCGGACTCGGCCCGGTCCGCCCTCTTAAGAACGCCTCTTCGTTTTCTCCGCGTTTGGCGGATGCGGCCAAAATTTATTTCTTTGTCTCCCCGAAGAAATCGGATAAAATTCTTGCTGATTTTCAAATCTCGGATTCCATCAAATCCGTCTTTTGAGAGGAAATTCATGAGTCAAAAAACCCACTTTCGTTCTTGCACCCTCTGCGAAGCTATGTGCGGCTTACGCATCGAAGTAGAAGACGGTAAAATTTCCGCGATCCGCGGCGACAAGGACGATCCTTTCAGTCGAGGTCATCTCTGCGCCAAAGGCCCCGAACTCAAAAATCTATACGAAGATCCCGATCGTCTTAAATTTCCTCTCAAACGAACCCCGAACGGTTGGATTCAAGTTTCCTGGGTGGAAGCCCTTTCGGAAACCGCTAAGGCGCTTTTTGAAATTCAAAATAAATACGGGAACGATTCAGTCGCCGTCTACAACGGAAATCCGAACGTTCACAACTACGGCTCCATGCTCTTCGGTCAGAGATTTTCCAATCGTCTTAAAACTAAAAATCATTATTCTGCGACTTCGGTGGATCAACTTCCTCATCAACTTCTTTCCTATCTTATGTTCGGTCATCAGCTCCTCATTCCGATTCCGGACATCGATCATACGAAATACTTTCTCATCTTAGGCGGAAATCCCTTCGCTTCGAACGGAAGTCTTATGACCGTTCCCGACGTAAAAAAAAGATTAAAAGAACTCCAGGAAAGAGGAGGAAAGTTCATCGTCATCGATCCGAGAAAAACGGAAACCGCAACCCACGCGGACGAACACGTTTTTATCCGCCCGGGCGCCGACGCTTTTTTTCTATTAGCAATCTTGCATGTTTTCTTTGAGAAGAATCTAGTAAAACCTTCTTCTCTTTTCGATTCGAAGGATCTTTCTTTCATTCACGATCTCGCTTCGAAATATTCTCCCTCGAAAGTGGAAAAGGCGACCGGTGTTCCCGCGTCGACCATAGAAAGAATCGCTCTGGATTTTTCCTCTTCCGAAAGCGCGGTCTGTTACGGAAGAATCGGAGTCTCCACCCAGGCCTTCGGCGCTCTTTCCCAGTGGCTCATCAATCTTGTGAACATTCTCACCGGTAATTTGGATAAGAAGGGAGGCGCAATGTTCACCCTCCCCGCCGTCGATCCGATCGATCCAAAAGGCGCGTTGAAAAGTTCTCCCGGAACATTCAACACGTTCCAAACAAGAGTGAGAAAACTTCCCGAGTTCAGCGACGAACTTCCGGTGGCCGCCCTCTCGGAAGAAATGCTCACTCCGGGAGAAGGACAAATCAAAGCCTTCGTAACTTCGGCGGGTAATCCGGTTCTCTCCACTCCGAACGGCGCCAAACTTGAAGAAGGTTTGAAAAATTTGGAATTTATGGTCTCCGTCGATTTTTACATCAACGAAACCACACAACACGCGAATTACATTCTCCCTCCGACTTCCGCTTTGGAACACGATCACTACGATATGATCTTCAATGTCTTTGCGGTTCGCAACACTACGAAATACGCGCAACCGATCTTTGATCCGGAGCCCGGGATGCTTCACGACTGGGAAATTTTTACCGATCTCACAAAAAGACTCGAACTTTTGAGAGCAGGAAAGCCGCTTCCCGATCAACTGATTACTACCAAACTCGGACCTTCGACGGTCATCGATTTCGCGCTTCGAACCGGACCTTACGGTGAAAAAGGAAAACACAATCGAATGCTCAACATTCAATTGTTAAAAGAAAACCCTCACGGAATCGATCTTGGTCCTCTCATGAGTTGTTTTCCGGAAAGACTTCTCACCGAAGACAAAAAGATCCGCCTTCTCCCCAAACCTGTGTTAGACGACCTTCCGAGACTCGCAAAAAAATTCGAAGAATGGTCCGAAGGCGAAAAAGGAAAAAACTTTCTCCTCATCGGGAGAAGACATCTTCGGAACAACAATTCCTGGATGCACAATATGCCGAAACTTATGACCGGAAAAAATCGTTGTACTCTTTTGATCCATCCGGACGACGCGAAGAATTTAGGAATATCCGAAGAGGAGGAAGTCCAAGTGGAATCCAGAGTGGGAAGAATTTTGATTCCTACCGAAATCACGGACGAGATTATGCCCGGGGTTGTAAGCATTCCGCACGGCTTCGGACACGGTAAGAACGGGGTTCGCCTGAACGTCGCCAAACAATTCGCGGGCGTAAGCATCAACGATCTTACGGACGAGGAATCTCTGGACGAACTTTCCGGGAACGCCGCGTTTACCGGGATTCCGGTAAACATTCAAAAAAAATAATATTCTAAATTTTAAGATTCTTATCTTTTTGGGAAGTTTTGAATCGGATTTCTCTTTGAGAATATAGTAAGAATCGGATCGGATTTTTATTTTTGGATTTTCCGGTAAAAAATCCGTTTTTATACGAATCGAATGCTTTTTTTGAAAACTTTCGTTTTTTGATTCGTAGGTCTTTACGGCTTCGCTCTTTGATGGTTCGAATGAAGTGTTTTCTTTTCGATATCGACGGAACTCTGATCCATTCCCATTCGGACCACAATCGATTCTATCGGGAGACGATCCGGGAAATTTTAGGTTTGGATCCGGAGAAAATTCCTTGGGAAATGTTTACGAACATTACGGACGACGGAGTCGTTCAGGACGTCCACAGACATCATTTCCAAAAAGAAATCGAAGACGAAAAATTCTCGATCTTCAAAGAAAGATTCACGGAAAAGATTCGAAGCTCGGTCGAAGAAAATTCTTCCCTTTATCCTGAAATTTCAGGCGCTAAAAAATTCTTAGAATCTCTGGAGATGAAAAAACTGCCTCTGGGAATCATCACGGGAAGTTGGCTGATTCCCGCTCGGGTGAAAACAAAGAACGCGAAGATTCCGATTGAAAGATTTCCGATCTCTTCCAGCGAGGATGCTCAGAACAGAAACGGAATCATTTTGAAAACTCTGCAGAAACTCAAAGCAGTTCATTCGGTCGAAGATTTTTCCGAAGTGGTTTATTTTGGAGACGGCCTCTGGGATTGGAGAGCGAGTCAAGAATTGGGTCTTAGATTTATCGGGATCAACAGTATGGAAAATGATCTCTTAAAGAAGAATGGAGTTCCGACCGTATTTCAGAATTACACGGCGCCGGAGAAAATCCTCCGGGAGATCGGTGTTCTTTGATTTTTTGTGTGAGTTCCTACTTTTTTCAACAAAGAATCGAGGGAGTTCCCGCGTTCTTTGGTAAAACAAATCATTCGTGAAGAAAAATGGCAACGACGCCCATCGTAAAATTCGTAAAAAAGTATGAGTTCCTACTTTTTCAACAAAAGCGCCCGTCCAAAAGAAGGGCAAACGCGGGAACTCCCCCTCTCGCGATCGTAATCATCCCGTCCGATTCGAAAAAAGTAGGAACTCATACTTTTCTCAAAAAACGTCCCTCAACCGGGAGGAAGAGGAATTCGATCCACTTCTCCGGGAACGACTGGAAAACGTTCTTCCTTCCATTCTAATTTTGCCCTTTCGATTCTTTCCAAGGAAGTCGAAACAAAATTCCACCAGAGATGACGTCTCTCGGGAAGAGGAACTCCTCCAAGAAGAATGGCGCGCACACCGTCCTTCGAGGAAAAAGAAACGGTTTCCCCCAAATCAAAGACGGCCATTTGTCCGACTTCGACCTTATTACCGTGAACTTCCAAACTCCCGCGAGAAACGTAAAGAGCGGATTCTTGATCGGAAGGAATCTTCCATTCTCCTTTTGCGCCGGCTTTTGCCTCTAAGTCTCCGTAAAAAAGAGAAGAATAAACTTTCACCGGAGAACGTTCTCCTAAAAACTCTCCCGCGGCAAGACGTAACTCCCAGAGATCACCGGAGAGAATCGGAATCTGTTCCCGATCTAAATGAAAAAATTCGGCGTCCACTTCTTCCGATGCTTTGGGAAGAGCGACCCAAGTTTGAATTCCTTCGAGAAAAGAAAAATGAGGATCCAACTGAGAACGTTCGCTGTGTGCGATCCCGGAACCCGCTGTCATCCAATTGACTTCGAAAGGACGAATAGGCACCTCGGTTCCGATGCTGTCCCGATGAAGAATCACTCCATCGTAAAGATAAGTGATCGTCGCAAGACCGATATGAGGATGCGCGCGAACTACAAGTTCCTTACCGGTAAGAATCGGAACAGGGCCCATGTGATCCACAAAAACAAAGGGGCCTACGTGACGCGCCTCGAAGGAGGGAAGAATTCTTCGAACTCGGAAATTATCGCCGAGGTCTTTGAGAACTGAGGAGATGATTTTCATAGATAGAACTTAGACTTTCTTATGAGAACATTTTGAAAAGGAGGATTTGAAAGAAAAAAGGAATTCCCCGCTCTTACCCGGAACGAAACTATTTCCTTACTTCCGCTTTTGCAAAATTGATTTCTTGCGAACAATAAAGATTCGCGTGCGCAAGTTCCGTTTCCGCCTGCGACTTCAGCCATTCCGCGTCCTTCTGAAACTTCTCGTTCACGAGATCGTAGATTCTTATATCTGTCGAATCCGAATGACTTACGACGTGATTTTCCTCCTTTCTGAATTCTTTTCTCCAATTGAGGACAAAGTCCGAAAGTTTGTTTTTACGAAAGGAAGAAAGGTTTTCTTTTGCGGTCTCGCAGTTTTGAATCAATTCTTCCACGGCGGCTTTTGCGATTTGATCCTCTTTTTTCTCCCGAATTTTTCGATAAGCGATCGTGATCAAACCCACGGTCAAAACCGTTTCCACGGCTCCCGGAATCGGAACGATCAGCGCGATCAAAACGGCCGCCACCAATTGTCTTTTGACCGAAGTGCTGTTTTTCTCCAGCTCCAATCCGTGTTTTTTAATCTCCTCGATTCGTCTATCAAAACGCTCCAGAAGAGGTCTGTGGACTTTTTCCTCGAAAAGATTGAGCTTCTCCTCCGCTTCCTTGTATTTCGTTTTCACTCCGATCTTGGAAGAAAAAACCTGGCCGTCCTGATTGATGTAACCCAAAAGAATTTTCTGATTCGGAGGAATCACGGACGGTTTCTCGCGGGGAAAAGTATAACATCCGCAAAAAAGAAACAAGGACAAAAAACAGAACGCCTCCGCCCTCGTTTTGAATATAAGTATATTCAAATTTAATAATTTTCGCATACTCTTTCTCCCGAGCGTAATCTATCCCCTAAATTCGAATCTAAGAATGGTGTTTTCTCAAAGATCCGACCGCGATCCAAAGACTCAGCGCGGTCAACGCGGTTCCCATCCAGAGAGGCGCCTCCGGAGAATAAAAAGGCGCGTTCTTTCCGGTAAAATACGAGAACAGTCCGGTCATCAACAGCGGACCGATGATCGCGGTGACGCTCGTCAAACTCGTAAGCGCCCCTTGTAATTCTCCTTGTTCGTTCTCCGGAACCTGAGAAGACATGATTCCCTGCAAAGGAGGCATCGCGATTCCTCCAAAACAATAAGGAATCAAAAACACGAACATCATCCAACTTTCCGTAGCAAGCGCAAATAACGCGTATCCGAGTCCGCTCAAAGTCAAACCCAAGTAGATGCTCCGATTCTGACCGAGCACCGGAAGAATCAATCGAATCAGCACTCCGAGAGTAAGCGCATAAACGAATCCCACTACGCCGAGGGAATACCCGACCATCTCTTCGTCCCACTGAAACTTTTCCATCGTATAATAATTCCAAGTTCCCTGAACTGCGTGGGCGGCCGTATTGATTAGGAAAAAAGCGGCCACCAATCCTAAGATCATAGGATAACGTTCTAGGCTGAGGAGAGAACCGATCGGATTCGATTTTGTCCATTCAAACTTCCTTCGATTCTCCTTGGATAAGGATTCCGGTAGAATAAAAAATCCGAAAAGCCAGTTGATCAGAGTCAGACCTGCGGCCGCCAAAAAAGGTGCCCTGGATCCGTACTGTCCTAGAAGGCCGCCGAGAACCGGACCGATGATAAAGCCGAGACCGAAGGCGGCTCCTAAGATTCCAAAATTAGCCGCCCGTTTTTCAGGCGGACTGATATCGGCGATGTATGCGTAACCGGTCGTAAAACTGGCGCCCATTACGCCTGCGATCACGCGCCCGACAAACAGCCAAAAGATGGAAGGAGCAAACGCCAAGAATAAATAATCCAAAGTAAATCCGAACAAGGAAGCAAGAAGAACCGGTCTTCTTCCAAATTGATCGCTCAGACTTCCCACAAAAGGCGCGCACACAAATTGAACGAGCGAATACGCAAACATCAGCATCCCGCCCGTAAGGGCGGCGTCGCTCAACGAACCGTGGGTCAATTCCTGAATCAATTTCGGAAGAACGGGAATGATGATTCCGAATCCGATCACGTCGATAAGAACGGTAACAAAGATAAAACCTAAAGCTGCGGGACGTTTGGCATTCATAAGGAACACTAAACAAATAATAAGCAAGCGATCAACAAAAAAATAAAAAAGTAGGCGGAAACCTAAAAATCGTTTTTCGTGAAAGCGCGCCGAACGAAAAAGAAGTTTCCGAAATCCGTTAAAAAGAAATTCAATTTTTTGAATTCGATGATTTCATCCTATGATCCGCACCTTTGACAAAGAAGAATTTTACAAGATCTGCGATCGTTTGTTTGAAATCGATTCGGATCTACATTCTATTTTTTTAAAATACGGTTATCCGCCTTTTTGGAGTCGAAAACCGAATTTCGAAACTCTGATCCATATCATCTTGGAACAACAGGTCTCGCTCGCTTCCGCAAAGGCCGCGTTGGACAAACTCAAAAAAAGAATCGGAAACGTAACCGCAAAAAAAATCGTTTTGTTAAGCGACGCGCAACTTCGGGAATGTTACTTCAGCAGACAAAAAACGCTCTACGCGAGAGAGCTCGCGAACGCGGTCCTTTCAAAACGGATCGTTCTATCTCATTTGGCCGACCTTCCGGACCAATCGATTCGGACACGGCTCACTTCCGTAAAGGGAATCGGAAACTGGACCGTGGACGTATTTCTTTTGATGTCCCTTCATCGGACCGATGTTTTTCCGATAGGAGATCTTGCGTTGCTTCAATCTCTAAAAAAAGTCAAACGACTTCCGGCGAAGACACCTTCGGAAAAGATAATAAAGCTCGGAGAAAAATGGGAGCCTTATCGTTCGATCGCAACGATGCTTTTCTGGCATTCTTATCTCGAGGAAAGAAAAAAGGTATAAAAAAAGATTTTCGATTTTTCGTAAAGCATGGTCGTCGATTGGTCCGATTTCTCATCCGCTGAATGTTTCCATTCTTATTTTTAAACATTCGAAGGATAAGAATTTTGTCCGCAGTCCATTGCGTTCTAAGGTGATCTCGAGAAATAAAATTTTATAAGGGATCTCATTCCCGCTTTGTGAAAGAATTTAGAAAATTCTCAAGTGAAACGTTGCCCGCTTCGGTGAAACCTTCGATTCTTAAAAGAATTTCTTGTTTTCCGTCGAGAACAAACACCGTAGGCAATCCGTTGATTTTCGCCTGATCATAACTCGAAGCAAGAGGATCGACTAACGTCTCGGTTTCTTTTTCCAATTTTAGAATTTTAGAATATTCTTTCCCGGTATCAAAATCGTCCCCCACAAAGACGATCCAAAGTTTCACCTTATGACCTCTTTGAGAAAGAAGATTGGCTTGTTTGGTAAGACGCTGCAGGATCGGAACCTGTTCTTTACAAGGTTTACAGGTAGAACCCGTAAAGTTAAGAATCAGCAAATCCTTTTTCGAAAATTCCCTGAGAGAATCGGAAAGAACGATTCTTTCCTTTTTGAGATTGTAAAATGCGAAATTAGAAAGGGGTTCGGACGACACGGTTCCCCAAGAAGTTAGGAAAAGAATTAGAATCGAGAGACTTTTTTTCGAAATCAAGAGACGCGGGCCTTTCCTTCCATCCGATTTTTTACCGTTCCAAAATGTCTTTTTATAGAAGAAAGTAAATCTCATTTTAGTAGATTCAAATAATTGTTTACTTTTCAAATTTTCGAAATCATTCTATACAAAAATAGGGTGATCAAGATGAGCTTATGGTTTCCTTTTCTGTTTCTTTTTTTATGGATGCCCTTCTCGATCTTTGCACAGGCGAAACCGTCTAAAATTTATGTCCATAAATTGACCTTGGAAGGAAATCTCAACGCCGGTTTGGAAAACCGTTTTAGAAACGGAATCATCAATTCAGTCCTCCACAACTTCGAAGGAAAATATACGATCGTGGACGACGAATCCATGATCATTCTTTACAAACAAGTCGAAGCTCTTCAAAAGATGGATTGCTCGGATGAGATTTGCATCAAACAGATCGCCGACGCGATCGACGCAAACGAAGTCATTTCCGGAACGATCTCCTCTAAAAACGGCCTGATCTATGTATCTCTTCGAAATCAAACGAGAGATTCTAAAACTTTGTCTTATTCCATCAAGTCCACGTTTCAGATGGAGTTTCCCGAGTTTCTTATGGATTACTACGCCGGAGAATCGGGAAGAAAACTTTTAGATCCGAAATACAATCCGGACTTCAATCAAATTCCTGCGTCCGCGAGCGGAAACATGAGCGTCGCGTTTCTAAAAATCAAACCGGTTCCAGGGACGAATCTCAATTCTATGGAATTTAAAACTTCCGATAAAATTTTAGAAGGAGTTCTGGAAGAAATAAAGGAAGAATTGGATCAGGCCGCAAAATACGCGCTTTCCAAGGACTATTCGGAATCTACCGAGATTTACTCGCGCATCTTACACGCGTTCGACGATCGACTCTCTGAAGAATCGCGCAAAAAATTAGGATCGTTTATCAGACAAATTCAAACGAGCATCACCAATAACTACAGTTTGGAATATAAGGAAAAGATAAACGACTTAGACCGGAATCTTTTCGAAAACAAAAAGCAAACTCCGGAAGATCTCGAAAAGCATCTAAACGCCTATGTCTTGTTAGCCGAAGAATACTCTTCAAAAGTGCCCGAAAAACACAGACAAATTCAAATCCAACAGAGCATCCAGGAAAGAAAGGATCAGGTGGAATCCGCTCTGTTTTCCTTAAAGGAAAAAGAAGCCGATCAGGCTTATTCGATTTTTGATTTTTCTCTCGCCTCCAAATTGTATGAAACACTTTTGAAGGATCTCTCTTCCAAAACGGGGAACCAGTACAAATCTTACAAAGAAATCATCCAGAAAAAAGCGGAGGTTTCGGAAAAAACCGGCCGGTCTCATCTTACGAATCGTTTGGATACTCTTTTTCTTCGAATCGAAAAGGAATTTACCGCGGAAGCATTGTCTTCCACGGAAAGGGAAAAGGAAGAACATCAAAACGCGATTCACGAAGCGTTTCGGGACGGAATCGTGACCTTGGCGAAGTCCGAATTCGCCGGTCTTTCTCAAATCGAAAGAATTAAAAAAGAAATCAGAAGAGTGAATCAAAAACTCAAAGAGCCGATTTCTCTTCAAGAACAATTGAATTCTCTTTTGCACGAAGGTTTAGAAACGCAGAATCCGACTCAGATCATCAACAGTCACCAGCTTGGCGCCGATTGGGAATCCAAGACAGGACTTTTCTGGGGTTCAGCAAAGTCCAAGTTAAAGGACATTTTAGAGACGGCGGTCAAACTTCCGAATCCGAACGGTGAATTCAAAAAACTCCTGAACATTCATTTTGTAGAAAACCAGACAACCCTCGGCTCGTCCGATCAAAAAACATTCAACTTATCGAATATTCCAACTTCAGAATTCGCTAAGAAGAAAACAAAAAGACAACCTTCTCAAAAGGAAACGTATTGGGAATCCGCGAGAGGAAGTTTTAACTGGTATCAAGCAAGTCAGATCTGTAGTTCGAGGGACCTTCGTCTTCCTACGATTGAAGAATTGGAAGATTCTTACGAAAGCGGAGAAACCGAATCCTGGACCTCTAACGACGAAGACAAACGATACTGGTCTTCGTCGATTTCGATGGGAGAAAACGGGGCCTATAATTTGGATGTTTTCAAAGGTGAGATTCGTTGGGACCATTTGAGCAATTACGCCGGGGTTCGTTGTTTGAAATAGGCCGATGACGTCCGATCTTTGTTTTGGACGAACTAAGAGACTTTTCGTTTTAAATTTCCTTTTCCCGCATTTCCCGGAAAGGGAAATGCGATTCGTTAGTCGGGAAACCAATCCCTGTAGTCTAATACGTAAAAAAGGGAGGCAGGATCGGTTTGAAGCCGACAAAATACCCGATTGTCAAGTAGATCGAGGTGGAGGATATAGCTGTAATATCTGTGAAAAGTGGGAGCTCCCGCATTCACAGTTTCCACGATAGAATCTCCAACTCCCAGCTCTTCCAACCAAAGCAGATAATTAAAGAGATAACAACGGGAAACCCCGTGAGCCTGAGCGAGCATTCCTAAAAAAGTCCAACTTCCGGCGCTCAAACGGATATTGACCCGTTTCATTTTTCCCTTTCCGGGGCTCGACTGATACAATGTCCTCCCCGCCTTTTCTCCAAGACGGTTCGTCGCAGTCAGATATTTTCCGTAAGTCCTCAACAAATAAGGAATCTTTTTCGGTAGAACCTTTGCGTTTTTTTCACACCAGCGATCCAAAGTGCTCTCAGGAATCAACAGAGTTACGGTTTCCATCCGATCCTCTTGGAGCCTAGAAGAGATCTCTTCGTCTTCTCTGAAAGTTAAATATCCCATATCCCTTACGGTTCCCAACTCCTTCCAGAGAACGCGCTTTCGGTCAATTTTTTTCAAAAATCCTATTATTTTCCAGAAATTCCTTCCCGACAAACCTTTCACGAGGAATTCCTTTTTCTCTTACAAAGACAGCGCCACGTTCGCCGTTCGAACAAAATCGTCTTGAATTTTCAAAACTTACGGACTTCCGACTTTTAATCTTTCGAAACGGATTCGACTAAGGCTCTGCCGCATCTTCAAAGTTCATCAGGCAAAAAATAAGGGAACCCTCTTCGCGCAAAAGAACATTCAAATAACTGCATATTCCTTCATCCAAAGGGGCGGAACCTGCAACCACTCGCTCGATCGACTCGGATCGGAATTCGCAAAATATCGACCTCGCCTAAAAAAGAGTCAGCTCACCCGGGCTCATTTTGATTTTTTCTTCGCGTGAGCGGGCTGAAGGGCGCGAAGCGTCCTCGAAGAGGACGAGCGGGAATCCGCGAGCCCGTAAGCGCGCGACTCGAAGCGCCTCCTTAAAAACAATATTCTAAATAAGGAATATTCCGCGAGAGGCACGCCCGAACTTATACCGAATATATCATTCTTTCCCGCATTCAAATTCGGTTAGAAAATTCCTTCTTATCGAATTGCCCAAAGCCCGTTTTAGACGGGCCCCGTTTCGATTTTTTTCTTTCATCGAGGAAAACTCAAATCCTGAGTTGTTTCGAAGTTCCTCGGCAAAATGTGATCCTTCTCGATGCAGATTTTTTTTGCGCCAATCTAAAGGAAGAATCTTTCATCGTTCTCAAAGCCTGCCGCAAGTTACTCGTTTCGATCGTTCTACAAACGCAAAAGAATCGGATAAAATAACCGTTTGACAGTCAGCTTTTCCGGTTTGAAATGGAATCGAGGCACAGAATTGGAGTCGAAAGAATCTTCTAAAAAAACATCGGGTTGGCTGCTTTATATCGCAGCCGGGATCCTCTTATTTTCCGCACTCATCTTTCTCATCAGCAAATTCAATCGAACCGGTCTGGAAGAAAAAATCGCCGCCGGCAAACCGATCTACTTTCTATTTCATGCCGTCGGCGATTCCGAAGAATACGAATTCGGAATCTTAGCGACCCTCTTTCCTTCGAACAATCGTTGCGCTCTCTATTTCATCCATCCGATCACTTCTTTCGACGACCCGGACGATTCTCTCGACCTCCTCAAATCGGGGGCAAAGTCTTCGGTAAAAAGCGCAGTCACCGATCTCATCGGAACCAAACCTCATTATACGATCAGCCTCTCCGCTTCGAATTGGATTCGAATCGTGGATCTCCTCGGCGGCTTGAGCATCTACATGGACAATAGGACCGTTCGAAATTCTTCCGAGTACAATCGCCAGGACGGGGTTTATACGATGTCGGGTCAGGACGTCTACGACTACGCTGTCACGATGGATAAAAAGGAGAATCTGGATTATCTGGATCGTATCAGCCGGGAAGAAAGCGTCGTCCTGACTCTTTACGAAACTCTAAATCAGAGAAAAGAATTCCTCACAAACCCTCTTCTGATCTTCGCGCATAGCCTCGTAGAAACCGACCTTTCCAAAGAAGATTTTATCAGCCTCGTCAAGTTCGTTAATTCCAGAAGAATTCAATTCGGCATCTCCGAACTTCCGGGCGAACCGCTCAATGACCCTAAGACAAAAAAAACTTATCTCAAAACCGATATCGCGAGAGCCAGAGTCGCCTTTCGTAAATTTTCAAAGGACATGAACTCGGACGTTTTCGCCGACGCGGAATTCGGAAGAACCGAAGTTTTGAACGGAACCGAAGTGGCCGGCCTTGCAAAAGACGTGCGTAGCATTCTTTCCGATAAAAGAATCAAAGTTTTGGCGGCCGACAACGCTTGGAAAAAAGGGTTTCCGAAAACCGTTGTGATAGACCGCTCGGGCAACACCGCGATCATGGATAGAATCTCTACCGTTTTGGAAAAAGCGGAAGTGCACCACGTATTGAGAAAGGATCAGGGCTTGGACGCTACCGTCGTCGTCGGCTCCGATTACGAACCGAGAAAATAATTTTCATGAATTCCGCTCCGAAACAAACACCCACTACCAAAGAAATTCTTCAGATCATCCACGACATCATGGTGGATAAAAAATGCGAAGAGATCAGCATACTCAACTTGGAAAGCGTCAACAGCTATCTGAGCTATTTTGTGATCTGCACCGTGAACTCCGCCGTTCAGGCAAACGCCGTCGCAAGAGAAGTAAGAAAAACATTAAAAGAATTTAAACTTTCCCACAAGGAAGCGGACAAAACCGGGACCTCTGCGACATCCGGCTGGACCCTGCTCGACTTCGGTGAAATCATCATTCATATCATGACTCCCGAAAAAAGGGAATACTACAATTTGGACAGACTCTGGCGAGACGCCAAGAGAATGGAACTCTAAAGGGGATTTCGTTCCTTCCGGATCGGTCGATCGAAAATGATTTTTAACTCCGCCGTCTTTATTTATTTTTTCCTGATCGTCTTAGCGGTCTGTTATTTTTTCGCCGCTAAAAAAACTTCGAGAAGAATTCAGAATATTTTTCTCCTAATCGCTTCCTATACTTTTTACGGATGGTGGGACTGGATCTTCCTGATTCTCATCATCTCCACTTCCGTTTCCAACTTTTACATCGCACTCCTCATCGAACAAAAAGAATCTCCCAAGATCCGGGGCTGGCTTTTGTTTTTGGCGGTCGTCATCGACATGGGAATGCTC
Source organism: Leptospira adleri (assembly GCF_002811985.1). Lineage (GTDB taxonomy): Bacteria > Spirochaetota > Leptospiria > Leptospirales > Leptospiraceae > Leptospira > Leptospira adleri. Next base: position 42,414 of record NZ_NPDU01000018.1, on the reverse strand, counting down.
GGATTCTTTAAATATTATAATTTCTTTATAGAGAACCTCGGTATCGCCGTCAAAACCTCCGCCGGACTTTTCGGAGTGGAAGATCCGACCCTTTTTCAAGACGCCACTTTTTTACAGATCATTCTTCCCGTAGGAATCAGCTTTTTTACGTTTCAAACCCTTTCTTACGTGATCGACGTCTACTTTCGTAAACTCAAGGCGGATACGAACCTAATCGATTTTTCCCTTTTTGTCTGCTTTTTTCCTCAGCTTGTCGCCGGACCGATCGAAAGAGCGGGAGACCTCCTTCCGCAGATCAAAGAGGACAGAAAGATCAATCTGGATCTTTTTTACAAAGGTTGTCTCTTACTCCTCGTTGGTTACTACATGAAAACCTATGTGGCGGACAACCTCGCGGAGCTGGTCAATCTCGTTTTCTTGGACAATCCTCTGATCTACAAGTCGAATCCGGATTTAGCCGGAGGCCATTCCGCGATCCATACGATCCTCGCTTTTATTGCGTTCTTTTTTCAGATCTATTGCGACTTCGCCGGTTATTCTTACATCGCGAGAGGCTCGGCGTTCCTACTCGGATTCAACCTGAGCGAAAACTTTATCACTCCGGAATTCAGCGTAAACTTCAGAGAACTCTTTCGGAGATGGCACGTTACGCTCAACCGCTGGTTCACTGACTACGTTTACATCCCGTTAGGCGGAAGCAAGGTAAGCAGGCTTTACAATTTTAGAAACCTCTTTATCATCTTCGGGCTTTCCGGAATCTGGCACGGAGCGAGTTGGAATTTCGCCTTCTGGGGTTTGTGCTGCGGACTTTATATCGTTCTCTACATGATTTTTCGTGAACCCTTCGACCGACTCAAACTTTTCGCAAAGACCAAATTGCCGGTCCTCAATCACGCGTTCTTTACTAATGGCTTTTTCTTCTGGTCCTGTTTTTTCACGACGTTTATGTTCGCGATGACTTCGATCTTTTTCAGGAGTTACGATGGAAATCACGCCAAAATTCTTTTCTTGGGAATTTTCGAAAACTTCTTCACTCTCAGGGGTCCGAACGATCAAATCAGCGTTTTAAATTATTTTACGGAAATTCTGAAAGTAATCGGGCCTCTCCTCGTCTGGGATTATTTCCATTTTAAGAAGAATTCTGTTTTCTTTATATTCGAAAAACCTGCTGTGATTCGGATTCTTACCTATTTATTTTTCTTCTACTGTATAGTTCTGAAAGGTGTGTTCGGCAAAAATGTCATTTACTTCGCTTTTTAAGAATAAAGTCGTTTTAACCGTTCTAACGATCGTAATCGGAGTGGAACTTCTTTCCCGATTCACAGATATCTATTTTTACGAACATACGGAAGTATTTTTAGTAAATAACGTTCGAAAAAAAATGGAATCCGGAACTTTGAACTTCAAAGGTCTTGTTTTCGGAGATTCCAGAAGTATGTCTTTGATCCCGTCCAAGGAATCGAACGTCTATAACTTCAGCCTTCCCGCCATGGGAGCGAGATACTACCCTCACTACCTCTCCAAGTATCTCCGGGCCGGAAATTCAAAACCCGAATTTATCCTCTTCGCATCCAGTCCCGGATTGATCGCCGCGGGTTACGGAAATCCGATCGTGGATCCTGCGCTTATCAAATACGTTCAACCGAACATGGGTCTTCCCGAATATTTAGAGACCCGTTTTGTTTCCGGTTTAACATATAAGAATTTCGTAATGGAAAGCGGTAAAGAAAGTATGCAGAAGACGGTTTCCGAAATCAATTGGAAATTCTTTTCGCATAGGATTCTTCATCTTTTTTCCATAGGAGAAATGTTCGATCAATACAAAGGACCGGAGTTACTCTACGTCCTTTCCGCTTCGATACCGAACATATTCTCCACGTATCGTTACAGAAAAGCGCTTCTCAACGTATTCTCCTTTGAAAATTACAAACCGGCCGAAACGACGATGAAACTCGACTGCGGCTGCGAAGAACTCTATACTCCTCAGTGTATGGCTCCGGAAAGCAACGTTCGCGACAATCGTTGGATCGCGGATAAAATCTCCTTTCAAAACGGGGGTTTGAATATTTCGGATCGTATCAAACCGCAACACGCCCTTCTCTACCAGATGAGTCAGGACAAACTCAAAGAAGAAATCCTCGCTCCCTATAAGGAAGAACCTCTATTCGATTTTTCGGCCTTTGAAGATTTTCTAAAATATACGCAGGCCCAAAACATTCAGGTGATTTATCTCGTGATGCCGTTTCCGGATTACATCGAAAATACGGGATACTTTCAAAAATTCTGGAAAGCCTTCGAACCTCTTAAGACGAAGTATCCTCATCTCAAAGTGATCGAATTCGAAAAACCTTTTTTAAAACCGGAGTTTTATTCCGATCAAATTCACTTGAATTGCCGGGGCGCGAAGGTTACGAACGAAATGTTTCGAAAACTTGGATATTGAAAAAGAAGAATCCGTTTGTTTCCACTTTTGAACCGGAGTAACCGGCGTTCCGCCTTTCGGAACACCCGATCCGAAAAGTAGGAACTCCTTCTTTTTCAACTCCACGGCAAAACCAAGTTCCCCGGCAGAATGCGGGAACTCCTTACTTCAGCTGTTTTTCCAGTTCTTCAACGGAACTTGCGGGGAGTTTGCAGGAAAAATTCTCGCAAACGTAAACAAGCGCCGAACCTCCGCTGTCCCGACCCGCAAAAAGAGAAGAAAGTTTTCCCGCCTCTTCCACTTCGTCCTCGTTGATCACCGCGATCGCGGCTCCCGGGAGGTATTTTTTTTGAAGCGCGGCCAAGAGTTCCTTCCCGGAAGCCGCGTCTTTACGAATTAAAACGATCTCCTGAGAATGATTCTTATACCTCCAATACGCGGAAAGCATATACGGATAACTGAGCGCATGCGTGGAAAGTTCTTTCGTGAAATACAAAAAGATCGACTCAGCGATTCCGCGATAACGATCCGAGTCGACTCCGAGCGAAGACAAACGAACCAGCGAATCCGCCAAAGAACTGTTAGCCGAAGGTTCAACTCCGTCGTAACCGTCCACACTTCTTCTCAAAAGATTTTCTCCGTCGTTTCCGGTATCGTAAAAAACCCCGGAAGGAGAACGAAACAAACGGATCGCATCTTCCATCCACTCCACGGCGAGTTTCAAATAACGAACCCCGCGTCCCGCCTCGAAAAGAGAAATCGAAGAGGAAATCATCTCCGAATAATCATTACTATATCCTAATATACCGGATTCTCCGTCTCGAAAACGACGCAAAATTCTTCCTTCTTTCGAGATAAGATTTTTTTCCAGAAAAGAAAACGTTTCTTCCGCGAGGGCCAGAAATTCTTCCTTCTGGAACGCGGTCCCCGCTTTTACGAGGGCCTTGACATACAATCCGTTCCAAGAAGTAAGAATCTTATCGTCCCTGAGAGGACGGATTCTTCCGCTTCTTCTTTCTAAAAGTTTTTTCCTTCCCCTTTGCAAAGCGGTTTCCACTTTTCTTTTTTGTTCTTCTGTGAAACTCGCGGTGCCGATCCGAAAACGTTCGTGCAGAATATTCTTCCCTTCGAAGTTTCCGCCTTCGGTGACATTCCAATATCTTTCCAGAAGATCCGAATCTTCTCCGCAGACTTCTCGAAATTCTTTCAGATCCCAAATATAAAAGAGACCTTCTTCCCCTTCCGAATCCGCGTCTTCCGCGCTGCAAATTCCTCCTCCAGGAATTCTCATATCACGATGCAAATACAAAATCACATCCGTCGCAAACGCCTCCGCGGGAATCTTGGATGATACTTGGGAACATTCCACGAGCGTTTCCAAAAACAAAGCATTGTCATAGAGCATCTTTTCAAAGTGCGGAACGAGCCAGTGATGATCGGTAGAATAACGGCAAAGACCTCCTCCGATCTGATCGGAGATTCCTCCTTGTTTCATCGCGAGAAGAGTATCTTCCGCCATTTCCAAAGCCTTTTTGTTTCCGGAAGAATGATGGTATTTCAGCAAAAACGAAAGTCCCATACTCGGCGGAAATTTGTTAGTATGATTCGTTTTGAATCCGCCGAAATCAGAATCGTAATATCCTTCATACAATGCAAACCCGGATTCAAAACAATTCTCGGAAGGAAGATCTCCTTCCGCTTCGGTTGCCGCGCGGGTTTCGCCGGATTCTTTTAGATACTGGGTCAACTCGGAAGAAGCAGCAATCAACTCTTCCCGTTTTTCTCCCCAGACCTTGTTTAAGATATTCAAAACTTCTAAAAAACTCTTTCTTCCGTATTTCGGCTCCGGAGGAAAATAAGTTCCGCCTGTGATCGGCTTTCCCTCGGGTGTCAAAAAAATATTGAGCGGCCATCCGCCTTGCTGATCCATCGCGTGCAAGGCGTCCATGTAGATTCGATCGATGTCGGGTCTTTCTTCTCTGTCTACTTTGATCGATACAAAATGAGAATTGAGAAAATCGGCTATAGTTTGATTTTCAAAGGATTCCCGTTCCATCACGTGACACCAATGACAAGTCGCATAACCTATCGATAAGAAAATCAGTCGGTTTTCTTCCTTTGCTTTTGCGAAGGCTTCCTCACCCCAAGCAAACCAGTCCACCGGATTGTACGCATGTTGTTGGAGATATGGACTTTTCTCTTTGATAAGTCTATTAGCGTTTCGCTGATTTAAATTCATTGAATTGTTCCCTTTTAAACTCCTAAAACTCATTTTTCGATTTGTAAAAAACTTCCTGAATTCAACCATGTCCATTAAGTAGGCACTTACATGGACCACAAAAAGGAAAGGACTCGCAGAAAATTCAGAAATATTCTCATCTCCGGAACCATCCTTTTTGCGGCGATTCAACCTGCTACTTCTCAGGAATTTAAAGCCGACGAAGCCTTCATGGAAGAAGAAAAAAAATCTTCCGAAGGGAACCTAAACGATTCTAGAAAGGTACTCCGTCTGACGCTCAAAGAAGCTGTCAATTACGTTTTGGAAAAGAACATTACGATTCAAAACGCAAAAATGGAATACGTAAAAGCCGATGGCGGCGAATTGAAAAACGAATCTCAATTCACTTGGAATTTAATCGGTGGAATTACGGTTTTCAAAACCACTCTTCCAAACAACCGAAATAACGTCTTCTTAGGAACCAAACAAAGTCAGGACAAAATCAGCGTCGGGATCGAAAAGAATTTCAAAACCGGAACCTACGCAAAATTAGAAGGAAGTACGACCCGTTTCGATACGAGCGCCTTTGAAGATCCTGCGTCCACACCCTCAAGTTTGTCTTCCTTGGCGATCCCTCCTCAGTACACGAGCGCGCTTACGATCACACTGAGCCAAGAACTCTTAAAATACGGATTTGGGAAAACTCAAAAAGACAAAGACGCAATCCTGAGACAAAATACCGTCATCAAAAGAGAAGAACTGATCTATACCCTTTCTCAACTGGTGGTTCAAACCCTGGTTCAATATTGGAGTTTGAACATCTACGATTCCAACGTAAAAACCTTGGAAGAATTGGAATCCAACACGAGAAACATCCGCGATTTGACCGCGAGAAAGCGGAATTTAGGCCTTTCCGAAGGATTTGAGGTCAATCTCTGGAGTTCCATTCTTTTCCAAACCGCGGGGAATTTGGACAAGGCAAAAGTTTCCAGAAGAGAAGCCGAAAGAACTTTGATCCGAATTCTAAACGCGGATCCTTCCTCTAAAATCGAGGGAGTTACCGATCTTCAGGAAACCGTTCCCGCGGATTTTAACGTAGAAAAAGATTATCTCTACGCGCTCGATCACAGAACCGATCTAAAAAATCTTCGCAAACAAAGAGAAATCGCGGAACTCAACCTAAGAATCAAAGAAGCGGAAGACATGCCTTCTTTGAAAGTTTCCGGAGCTTATTCCACAAGAGGACAAAATATCGTCGCTCCTCAGCAGAATATTACGGACACAAATCGAGGAATTGCTTCCTTCAAATATCCGGAAGCCTATGCTTCTTTTCAATTTTCTTATCCTCTTTGGGACAAAGGAATCAAAGCCGATATCCGAAACGCAAAACTGGACGTTGAGAATTTACAAAAAAAAGAAGCCGAACTCAAACTCTCCATCAAAGAAGAATTAGAAAATCGTTATGCTGCGATCGTTTCCGGAAAGGACATCTTCGAAGGCGCCAAAAAAAGAAGAGACGAAGCCAATCGATATTACAGAGGTCTTTCCGAACGTTTTAGACAAGGAAGATTCACCGCGGTCGCGGTTAAGACGGCTCTTGACAATTTGATTCAAGCGGAACTTCAAGTCGCTCAGACAAAAATTCAGTTGAACATCGATATTCTAAGATACGAACTCGCGAAAAATCATATCTTTGAAAAGTTCGGAGTGGATCCTCAGGAAATCATCGATCGTCTGATGAAGATGGCCGATTCCAAACAGGCGAATCTGGATACGACGGCTCCTACAAAGTGAGCCGATTGTTTCCGATCGTCTTTCAATTTTCATCTCCGAACAAAAATCATTTCCCTTCACCCGAAAATTAGTTTTTAAAGTATAGGTTTTGGCCCGTCTCCCCAATCCTCGAAATACAAGATTCGAAAGATTTGTCGGAACTACGACGGCTCTTCTGTAAAACTCGCCCCCGCCCGAATTTCGGGCGGAGGGAGGATGAGCGACTCACAGGGAGCGAATCATTGAGGTTCGGAGGCGGAAAAAACGGAGAGACTTTCTATATCACAGAATCTGAATACTCTCAAGAACAAATTTTGCAGCGATTCTTCTGTCGGAACTCCGACAAAAATCCAGAGTCAGATCCTATTGATTCCAAAGAGAATTTTCAAAACTCAGGTTTTAGGTTTTGAAACAGGTTCTTATTTGATCGCAGTTCCGAATATATGGGGTCGGATCGGCAAAAAGATCGTCGGCAACGTAAGACTTTCGATTTTCAAACTCGAAAAATCCGCGTTCCGAAGGGTTTGATCCGTATCTCTGTTCAGATGACAGCCTTCAAAAAACCAAAGCCATGGCCTAAATACAATTCTTTGAATCCGCTCGATCCAAGATCCCTGTTTCGCGGCAACGTGTTCCAAGAAGATCAACCTGCCTCCGACTCTTAAAACACGTTTGATCTCTTTCAAAACCTGATCCGGTTTTTCGACGGTACAAAGAACCAGACTGCATACGACCGCATCCACGGAAGAATCGGGAAACGGAAGTTTTTCAGCGGATAAATTCATCAGTTTCGTATGGATCGAATACTTCTCCGAATTCTTTTTCAAAAGAGAATGCATTCCCTCGTTCGGCTCCACCGCCAAAAGAGTTGTGCCGGGATTGAAATATCTTAGGTTCGAGCCGACCCCCGGACCCAACTCGACGATCGTATCCGGCAGATCTTCAAAAAGAATTCTTTTTATCTTCCGGTATTTGTAGTGCATATATCCCTGAAGAGTTTGAAAAAAGTAGGCGTTTACGAAACTAAGAGTCGGCGTTTTTTGGACACACATGACGGGCCCTCCCATCCATTTTAGAATATTATGATTTTATATTTCTTTTTGATTTTCCGGATTCCAGTTCCCGGGAACCATCCATAACGCCTCGGAATACGCCACACATTTGCGGTCCTCAATCCGATAGATCGCGGTCCCAGGCGTCCTCTGCCTGCGATTCCTTCCTATTTCCCAGGACAAAATCGCATACGGAACTTCCGTGAATAAACTCTCCAAAATTCTTCCGCGCAGTTTTACGAGAACGATCATCGTCGGATCCACGTAAGAGACCGCAAAACCTCCGGGACAATCCAACGCCGCCCACACGATTTCGTTTCGAATTTTTCCGTCCGCTCCGCCTAGATCCTTCCAAGGGTTCCAGAACGCGCCGTGAAGATGGCTGAAACCTTTTTGATCCGCGATCTTCGCGGCAAATATTCTCATACCGTCCTCGTGATTTCGTTTCGGACCGCATACGAAACAAGTAGGAAAAGGATGTCTCTGAAAACCCAGGTATTCCTCTTCCGGATTCCGAATGTCTTCCAAGATGGAAGAAGTCAACTCTGGAACATCCATAAAGAATTCAGGATCCTCCTGAGCTTCCGCGATGACCGCGTCGGTTTCTTTACTCAATAATTTAATTCCATTCGTGCCGGAATTTAGAGAGTAATACAAGGTTTCGTTCAACGGACCGGGCGATTTGATTTTAATAACCGCCGCGTCTTTCTGAATCGGATTCGCCGTAATTCCCGCGATGTATCCCCCGTTTCCGCTCTTAGGAGGGCCGCAGTATTTTTCGTTGATCTCGATAGTTTCAAAGTTAAAAGTGGATGAAGTTTGTTTCATAAGGATTTGTGTATATTTCGAACGGGATCGGTCAACGTAATTGATCGAAAGAAGAATCTCCGATGTCAGTATTTGCTTTTAGTACCAAGTATTTTTAGGAGTTCCGTCGTATGAGCGTACAACCCGAAAAAATCGTACACCTCCTCTCCGGTATTTCGGAAAGGATCTTTTTTAGTCTTTCTTTAAGTTACAAAAAGGAAGGATACAAAGACATAAGCCCGCCTCAAGGAGCCGTCCTCTGCGCGCTTCGCAATAAGATGCCGGAGTCTATGACTTCTATCTCGAAGAAAGTTTTCAGAGATCGATCGACCGTGACACAAATCGTAAAACGATTGGTCGCTAACGGTTATGTGGAACGGTTCAAAAATTTGGAGGATTCGCGGATTTCCGAAATCATCTTAACCGAAAAAGGAAAAGCCGCGAGGGCCGCGGTGATTCGTTCCTCCCGAAAGATGTTCGCGAGAATTTACAAACACACTACTTATGATGAAAGAAGAATCCTGATTTCACTTCTAGAAAAAATCGATTCCGGAAACTGACATCTCTTGAAAACGTTTTCTGAAATAAATTTCCAAATTAAAAAACGGATCGTTAAGCTGCTCGTTTCGATTCTTATCTAAGACCAGTCCCTAAATCCGGAAGGACCGAAAAAATCCAGTTTCTAAAAGTAAAATCCTTTGTATGAATCCCGCATTTTAGATTTCGCAAAACGCGCTCAACCCGATCCGAAAAACGACGTAGAAAATTCTAAGCTCTCGGAATCTTTGGCATCTCGAGAGGATGCGATTCCCCTTCTAAGGATTTTAAAAACTCGATCAGATCTTTTTTTTCTTCCTCGGTGATCGCCGCCGGTTTCAAAAGGGGATCCTCTATGGAACCTTTCGAACCTCCGCTCACAAAATGATTCACCACGTCTTCCAACTTTTTGAATTCACCGTTGTGCATGAATTCGTTCTTTTTACTGACGTCCCTCAAACTAGGAGTTCGAATCTTTTGTTTGATCCCTTTCAGTCCGGTAGTATGCCGAGTCGAATCCGAAAAATTCGGTCCGTTGTGGCACTGATTGCACTTTGCCTTATTCATAAAGACGTCCATCCCGCGTTTTTGAGAAGAGGTCAAAGCGGATTCTTCCCCCATCACGTAACGATCAAACTTGGAATTTTTCGAGATGATCGTTCTCTCAAACGCGGAGATCGCTTTTACGATACGATCCATGTTGATCCCGGGAGAACCGAAGGACTTTTCGAAAAGTTCCCTATATTCCGCCACTTGATTGAGTCTAGCGACGATCGTCTTCTCGTCTTTAAGCATCAACGCGGTGTGAACTCTTTCTTTTACGATTTCTTCCAGATCGTTCGCCTGCGGATCCGTAAAAACGTCCTTATACAGAGCAACGTTTGTCAAAGGAGGTGCGACGGATTTATGAATTTGATTTCTAGGAGCGGAACTTGTCTCCGAATTCTGTATTTCCACGGAATGACAGATCGCGCAGTTCGTATCGCCTTTGAGAGAAAGTCGCTTATCAAAATAGAGCAGCTTTCCCAATTCCACCTTGTCCTTGTTGTAAGGATTGTTGCTGGGATGAATTACGTTCTTTACCACGAAACCTTCCAGTTCCGCTTTTTGAACGGGTTCTTTGCAGGCCAGGAGCGCGAGCGACAAATAGATTCCGAAAAAAATGGACAAAATCCTAAACATGTTGGACCATCCTGGGTCAATGGTTTGAATCCCAAGCTCATCTGTCAATTCGAATTTAGAACAATTCTAATTACACATTCAGAAAAGGAAAATCGGCCGATTTTCTAAAGGAAGAATCTAAGAATCTCGTTTCGAAATTTTTTCTTTCCCGTCACGAACCGGCCTTGAAACGCGTCTTCCTTTTGAAACGGAGGCGGACATGTCGCAAACCCATAAAGTTTTGATCGCGGGAGGAGGTTACGCTGGAATCATCGCAGCCAACCGTCTTGCTAGAAAAAAACTTCCCTTGGAAATCACTTTGATTACCGCAAAAGAAGAGTTTCAGGAAAGAATCCGAAATCATCAAGCGCTCGCGGGAACTCTCAAGAAACAATATTCAGTACGTTCCCTGCTGCACGACAAAGTAAATCTGGTAATTTCTAAAATCGAAAAAATCGAAGTTCAAAAAAAACGGATCGTCTTAGAAAACGGGAAAACACATCCCTACGATTTTTTGATCTATTCCCTCGGGATTTCAGGATCGAAAGTTTCCAAATTTACGGAACAATACGTGCAACTCACGGAGCCGGACGATTGCGGCAGAATGTTCGGAATTCTTAAAAAAATGAAAACCGCGAACGTCACCGTTTTGGGAGCCGGACTCAGCGGAATCGAAGCAGCTTCCGAACTCGCGACACAATTCCCGGATATTCAAATCACGCTCGTCGACGCGGATATCCTCGGAAAAGGATTTTCTGCGGAAGCGATCGTTAAAATAAAAGAATTCTTTTTGAAAAACAAGGTTAGATTATTAGAAAATTCTAAAATTCTAAAATATGAAAAAGATCGGCTCGTTACGATCGAAGGAAAGACGATCCTCCACGACGTCTGCATATTGGCGAACGGATTCTCCGCCTCTCCGATAGGAACGGCCGCGGGTTTGAGAACCAATCCGATCGGTCAGGTTTACGTGAACTCGTTTTTGGAAGTGGAAAATCATCCCGAGATCCTCGGAGCCGGCGACTCTGTGCAGATCGTCTCTTCCGGTTACGATCACCTCAAGATGGCTTGTGCGACCGCGCTTCCGATGGGAATCTACGCCGCGGAAAGATTGTCCTATCGACTGGGAACAAAATCTAAAAAGGGAAAAGATTCGTTTTCCCTCGCTTACTTGGGTCGAAACGTGAGCTTGGGAAGAAAGGATGGAGTCATTCAAGAATCGGAACCTGACGATTCTCCGACTCGAAAAATTTGGACTTCCAGAAGCGCGGTCTGGATCAAAGAGTTGATTTGTAAATTTACCGTGTTGTCTTTTCGTTTGGAAAAAAGATTCGACTTTTATTTTTGGAAATCCTTTCCCACTATCAAAGAAGAGTTCCGCGCGGACGTTTTGGCGACTCCAACGGAGAAATGATCTTGGACAAACTCGGACAATTTTTAGAACACAAAACTCTCGTCTTCGGAATCGCTTATCGTATGACGGGAAGCGTCAGCGACGCGGAAGATATCGTCCAGGAATCCTTTCTTCGCTGGGAACGTTCCGGCAACGAAAACATTCGGTCTCCGAAAGCCTTTCTTTCCACGATCGCAACGAGACTTTCCTTGGACATGCTTCGAAAGGTAAAAAATAAACGGGAGACCTATATCGGCCCCTGGCTTCCGGAACCGATTCCTACGAGCTCGGATACGGAAGAACCGGATCCGGAAACCCTGGACCTCGCCTTTCTTCATCTATTAGAAAAATTGAATCCGATTGAAAGGGCCGTCTTCATTTTAAGAGAATCCTTCGATTTGGACTACAAGTTGATCTCCGAAGCCGTCGGGAAAACGCAGGACAACTGCAGACAAACGCTCAAACGCGCGAAGGATTCCCTCAAATCCGGAAGAAAAAAGTTTTCTCCCGATAAGGAGACGAAAAGAAAACTGCTCCATAGTTTTTTACTCGCTGCTTCGAAAGGCCAACCGGAACTACTGCTTCCGTTTCTAAAGGAAGATATCGAACTCTGGTCGGATGGAGGAGGAAAAGTACACGCCGCTAGGATTCCTCTTTTCGGGAAGGAAAGAATCGCGTCCTTTCTTATCCGCACTTCGAGAAATAGACTCTTCTCCAAAACGGAATTCTTCTTTACCGAAACGAACGGATCCGAAAGTATCATCGTCTATCATCGGGATCGGCCGGTTTATCTCAGAAGTTATCTGATGGATGAAAACGGAATCTCTTATATCTATACGATGATGAACGAGGACAAATTCTCCGCTTACAAAGATAAAAACGACCTGCTCGAAAGAGGAATACTGGTCCCTCTCGAATTCTTCCTTCTTTTTCCGAAGTCGGCTTCCGCAAATCGTCAACCGCCGGTTTGGACCAAACCTCTTTTGAAACTCGTTCACTGGGCGATCTCCCGAAAAAAGTAAATTAACATAGGATAATCGAATTCCTCCGTTTTGAAACTCTTCGAACCTTGACATTTTTTATTTCCCGATTCAGAATTCCTGAGTATGAAACTTCGAACTCAAATTTTTACGATCTTTTGGATCGGACTCGCGATGATCGTTTGTTCGGGAGGACAGGAAATGCAAACCGCCGCTACGGAAAAATCCACAATCCAATCGGAAGAAAAACCTTCCGGAATATTTCAGAGCAGACAAGGTTCCATCGCGTATTGGATCCGTGGAAAAGGAGAAACGTTGATTCTCCTTCACTCCGCAGGTCCCGGTCACGATCATAGGGACTTCGACGCGGTCGTTCCCAAGTTGTCCGAATCCTTTCGTGTGATCAGCGTGGATTGGCCCGGTCATGGAAGTTCCGGATTTCCGAATCCTGTAGATTCCGCCTCCGCGGTGTCTTACGCGGATATTCTTCCGGAACTCGTGGAACTTCTCGCTCCGAAAGGCGCTGTTCTGATCGGTAATTCCCTCGGAGGTTACGCCTCCATGAGAATTGCATTAGATAAGCCTAATTTAGTAAAAGGTTTAATTCTCGTGGATACCGGCGGGATGAACGATCCCGATTTCAAAACGAGAATGTTCGTCAAACTCATGAGTAGTCTTTGGTTTACGGGAGCGACTTGGAACGCATTTCCGAACTATTATATCAAAGTGGAGAATCCTTATACAAAATCGATTCTTACGAGAATCGAGGAACGGAAAAGAGTGGAAGGTTCTAAAAACGTCCGGGCCGCGATCTGGAAAAGTTTCTCCGATGAAAGACACGATCTCAGAGAAAAGGTAGCAAAGATCACGGCGCCGACTCTGATCGTCTGGGGAGAAATGGACCCTGTGATCGTGCCGGAGCTGGGAGAAAGGCTTCACGACAAGATCAAAGGTTCCCGGCTCGTTTTTTTAAAAACGGGACACGTTCCTTTTGCGGAGGATCCGGAGGGATTTCTCGAAGCTGCGATTCCTTTTCTGAAATCGATTCGTTAATAAGATTTGCCAAAAACTCCTTTCGAACTTCACTGAAGGGAGTGGCTGATTTTCAAATCAAAGAAAGCGATCCGGAATGGTGGATGATCTATGAAAGGGTCAATTCTATGTCTCCGATTCCAAAAGAAGTCTGGTCCCAATCCGGAATCGTATATTCTGTCCGTGAACTTTCTTACGGAGACTTTCTCGTCAAGCAGGGAAAAATTCCCACCGAATATGCGTTTGTTTTTTCCGGGGTTCTGAGGGAATACTATCTCACTCCGAACGGCGACGAGTACATAAAGAGTTTTAATTTTCCCGGAGAATTTACCGGTTCCTACTTCGATCTTCTTTCAAAACAACCGTCCACTTGCAACATAAGGGCCATCACGGATTGTAAACTTGCCGTCGCCGACTTTGAGAATCTGAATTCTCTTTTTGAAACTCATATCGCTTGGGAACGTCTCGGCAGGAAGGTTGCGGAAAATCTTTTTCTAAAAAAGGCGAAAAGGGAATACGAACTTCTCGCTTTGGACGCGGAAGCGAGATACAACATTTTAAAAGAAGCATATCCGAATATAGAAGATCTAGTTCCGCAGTATCATATCGCTTCTTATCTCGGAATCACAGCGGTTTCTTTGAGCAGAATCCGTTCCAAGTCGGGTAAAAACAAAAAGACAGATTCGAAATAGGTGGAATGTCGGAATTATATGAATCGAACGGAAAGACAAAATTCTAAAAATAGAATCTTAATTTGATATATTCTAAAATTTGAATGTTTTTTGCGGGAAGCTTTGATACGTCTCGCGCCGTGTGCGACTACGGCAATCGCGAAAAGCGAAACATCCATTCACGGGTTTGAAAGGCCTTTTTTGTAAGTGAGCGACTTTGTCCCAAGAAAAAAGGGGAAGAGTTTTAAAAGATATTCGTTTTGCGGTTTGTATAAAAAAGGCGCTCGATCTTTAGGACCGGCGCCTTGACTTCTTTGGAATAAAGTCCTACCTAACTTGTATCGAGTAGAACTTTATTCGAATCGAAGGTTTACTTCGCGGAAGCAGCCTCACGAATCACGTAAGCCGCAATCTCGTTTTTCTGAATCTGAGTCGTTCCTTCGAAAATACAAAGAATCTTCGCGTCTCTCATCAGTTTTTCAACTGGATATTCTTTCGTGTAACCGTAACCGCCGAAAATTTGAACGGCATCCAGAGCGCATTTCATTGCGGTTTCGGAAGCGTGAGCTTTTGCGATCGCGGAATATTTCGGAAGTCTCGGGTCTTCAGCGTCGGACATTCTCGCCGCGAGATAAGTCACTTGGCGGGAAGTTTCGAGACCGATGGACATATCGGCTAACATGTGTTGCACGGCTTGGAAACTGGAGATCTTGGAACCGAACTGTTCTCTTTGTCTCGCGTATTTGGAAGCGTAGTCGAGAGCCGCTTGAGCGACGCCGACGCCCATTGCCGCGACGTAAGGACGGGAAGCGTTCAGAGTTTGAAGAGCGTAAATAAAACCTAAATTTTCTTTTCCGATCATGTTCGCTTCTTCAACGGCACAATCTTCGAAGATGATCTGACGAGTATCGGAAGCGCGGATTCCGAGTTTGTCTTCTTTCTTACCGACGGTCAAACCCGGAGTGTCTCTCTTAACGTAGAAACAGCTGACTCCTCTGGTTCCTCTTCCTTTATCGGTATATGCAAATACGGTATAAGCTCCGGCGCTACCGCCTCCGGTGATCCATTGTTTTGTCCCGTTGATCACCCACTTGTCGCCTTTTTTAACGGCGGTGGTGCTCATTCCGGGAACGTCTGAACCTGCGCCAGGCTCGGAGAGGCAGAAGGAAACGCCGTATTCTCCGTCAACCACAGGCTGAAGCCATTTTTTCTTTTGCTCGTGAGAAGCGCCTTTGAGGATAGGAAGGATACCAAGACCGGTATATCCGAAACAAAGAGAGATACCTAAGCATCCTCTGGAGAGTTCTTCCGTAACGAGACACTGCTCTACGGAACCGAGTCCCCAACCGCCGTATTCTTCAGGGATCGTGAGACCGTTGACTCCCAATTCTCTTCTCATACGATTGATGAGTTCTTCGGGATGTTTATTTTCTTCGTCCCAGTGAATTGCCACTTCGTGAGTGATTTCTTTTTTCACGAAATTGCGGATCTGGTCTCTGATTTCAAGCTGCTGTTCGGTATATTCCTGGTACATCGATTTTTTCCCTTCTTACGAGAGTGTTCTGATCCTACTTTTTTTTTCACAGCGATTAGATCAAACCAAAATATGGGTTAAAAAACCGAGTTCATACTCGTTTTACGCGTTTTTAATAATTTCAAAGTAAGAATATATAAACCGATAATTCTCCCGTCCTTAAAAAAAGAAGAATCAACTCATAGCGCCATTCTTCCAAGAACGAACGTTCTGTTCCCGACCGTTCTTGGGGTTAGTTTGGAAAAATATTTTGATGTCCTCATTGTTTCAAACCGATTTCAGATTACTTTTTCCTTTTTCATCGTCTCGATTTCGTCTTGAGAATAACCGAGAGAATTATATATTTCGGAATTATGTTCCCCATGAGAAGGAGGATCCAAACGATACGTCACGGGCGTCGCAGAGAAAGGAAAAGGCGCTCCGAACTGAAAGTAATCCCCGAACTGAGGATGTTTTTTATCAAGGATCATACCCCGCTCTTTTAATACGGGATCCTTGCTAACTTCTTCCATGGTTTTCACCGGAGTCAAACAAGAGTCTTGATTTTCAAAAAGAGAATCCAGATCTGAATACGTTTTGGATTTGAAGAAGGAAGTAAGAATCTCCTTCCACTTGGAGAAGTTTTTTTCCTCCGCCGGAAATTCTTCCAGATGTTTGTCCAGGCCCGATTGACGTAAGAATGTTTTAAAAAACATATCTTCCAGCGCTCCGAGAGCGACCCATCTTCCTTCCTTGGTCTCATAAACATTATAATTCGGTAATTTACCGGAAAGAAGCTCGTTACCGCCCTCCGGATTTTTTCCGGTCGCGGCAAAAATTCCTCCGTATAGGGAAAGAAACGGAAGCGAAGAATCCATCATGGATATCGCAATCTTCTGTCCCTTCCCCGTTTTTTCTCTAGCATAAAGAGCCGCTAAGATAGAGGAAAGCGCGGTCATCGTACCCCCTCCGATATCTGCGAGTTGATATCCCGGAATCTGCGGAGTTTTCCCTGTTTGCGAAAGAACCCCCGAGAGAGAAAGATAATTTACGTCGTGCCCGGCAAAGTCCCTGTATTTGCCTTCCGTGCCGTATCCGTAGATGCCGCAATAGATCAAGCGGGGAAATTCTTCTTTGAGGTCTTCGTAACCCAGACCCATTTTGGAAAGACCGTCCGGACGAAATCCTTCCAAAAGTATATCAGCATTTTCTAATAATTTGAATAGAATCTCCTTAGATTTTTCCTTTTTTAAGTTGAGAGTGATCGCTTTTTTATTTCGATTGAGCATCAAAAATAAGGAAGGAGCTCCGTTCGCCTTCTTAAACATAACTCGAGTAGCGTCCATGGCTCGGGGATTTTCAATTTTGATTACGTCCGCGCCCATATCTCCCAAATACATGGAGCAAAGAGGACCGGGAAGCAGAAGACTCAAGTCGATTACCTTAACTCCGGAAAGTGGACCTTTGTTCATTTCAATCGTTCCTTCTAAGAAAATTCTATTCCCATATAAGAAAAAAGTTCCGAAAGAGAAACCCTTTTTTCTTTCTCATTTTTCTTTTCTATGGGAACCGAAAATCTCCGACTCACCTTTTAGAAAAAATTGCATTGCTCTAAAAAGAAACAAAATCCGCGTTTTGAATTGGAAATAAATTGCTGGAAACTAAGACGAATCCGTATATATTTGCAATCATCTTGGTAACTAAGATGTATAAAATTCTAATTCTCCTTCCTTTCATACTTTTCTGTTCCTCCGAATCCACATATAATCCGAGCGTTTTGATGAGCCGAGCCTGGTATGAATCCACATTCTTAGATTGTGTGCTCAAGGATTGTCTCGCGTGTAAACTCAAAGTTACGGGCAATCCGGTGGTGACGGTTTTCGCCGGAAACGGAACCGCCGCGAGCATCGACGGAAATTTGTCGGTCGCGTCGTTCAACACTCCCTTCGGAATCGAAGTGGATACTACCGGAAATATCTACGTTTCCGATCAAACCGCAAATCTGGTTCGAAAAATCGATTCCAGCGGAAACGTGACTACTTTGAATAGCGGCGGGTTCACGTTAGGCAACCCTTCCGGAATTAAATTCGATCCGATGACGGGCGATAAATACGTTACGTGTAAGAGCAATGGACAGATTTATAAGATCGATTCCAACGAACAATTCTCCTTATACGCCGGAAGTCCGACGGGAACGTCCGGAATTCAAAACGGAGATCGTTCGACGTCGCTCTTCAACGGCCCCTTTTTTATGGATTTCGATCGGGAAAGAAATTTATACGTGGGAGAATTAAGCAATCGTGATGTTCGAAAAATCAATTTGAATTTCGGAAACGTAAGTACTCTTTCGGGAGGAACCTTGGGATATCTGGACGGGAACGCCGCGACCGCACAATTCAAAGCTCCATTAGGAATCGCTTATGATCGAAACGACGACGTCCTCTTAGTCGCCGACTTGCAGGACCATCGGATTCGACAAGTGGATCTGAAAAATCAGATTGTTTCCACCTTGATGGGCACCGGAACCGGAGCCAGCGTGGACGGAGTTCGCACCAACGCTTCCTTCAACGCGCCCGCATTCATCTCCTTGGATAACGGAGGTTATATGTTCGTTTCCGATTCCGGCTCGAATCAAATCCGAATGGTGGATCCTACTTTCAAAGTTACTACGATCCCCTTTTCATTTATCGCCGTCGGCGCAGTTAAAGTGGATTGCCTTCGTCAAAGACTGCTCGTAGCGGACAGCAGCGCCAATAAAATCTATCAAGTGAAGTTTCAATGAGTTTGTTAAGCGAAGTCGAATGTTCCGAAATTTTTGACCCCGATCGGCTTCCGATAATCGCCCTCGATCGGAACAATCGGATAAAATATGAGAAACCGGGAACTTTCAGCCTGAAAGACGGCTCCGGTTCAGAGAATTCAACTTGAAACAATAAAAGAAGAATTTATACGCGATCAATAAAAGAAACCGTTATCAAGACTTAGCTTCGAACATATTCGCCGCACAAAGCCAAACACCGGCGAGAATGAGAACGATACCGGCCCATTGCGTCCAAGTCAGCCTTTCTTTGAATGCGAACGATGAAACTATCAAGACGATGATAAAACCGGCGCTTGTAAAAACCGGATAAGCGAGAGAAAGTTTAAGTCCTTTTCCCAAAACAAAACGATAACCGAGAAGAGCCAAACCGAAAGAAGCAAGACCGCCGATAAAAATGGGATTGAAGACGACTTGCAGAATCCCTTGAATTCCTTCCGGCTTCGAAGCCTCGTCGCCCAAAGAACTCGCCTTAATGAGAATATTGGCCAATGCGTTGAATGCGAGAGCGATGATAAAGACGAGAAGGACTTGAATCTGCATAGAAGGCTCCGGTTTTGACTTTACGAAAACCACTTCACCGCAGGAGTTGGAAAGATCAAGGTCAAATCTCTCCGACATGCTTAGAAAAACATTCTCCTTCCGAGGACTTACTCTTTCCTATATCGACACGGCTCCGAATTCTAAAACGAAGCAAACGATTCTTCTTTGTCACGCGAACGGATACAGCGCCCTCACTTATAAATTCTACATAGAAGCTCTTTCAAAAACGCATCGAGTCGTCGCGCTCGATTTCGCCGGACATGGAGAATCTCAATCGACCTTACGATTTAAGAACTGGTATTTTTTTAGAGATCAAATATTGGCTCTTATCGAGTCGGAAAATCTTTCCGATCTGATCGGAGTCGGACATTCTCTGGGAGGAGCTAGTTTACTTTTGGCTTCTTACAAATCGCCCGAGAGATTCAGGAAGATCGTAGCGAACGATCCGGTCGTATTAGATTATTTGAAAGTAACCTATGCCTGGATATTTCACAACCCACTTGCAAAAGTCGCGATCAAAAGAAGAAGGGAATTCAAAGACCTCGATACGGTTCGTAAGATCTACAAGAGAACGCCGTCCTTTTCTCGTTGGGACGACGCGATCTACGAAGACTATATTCAAAGTTGCTTTCGGATCGGACCCAAAGGGGAAGCTCTTCTTTGTTGTGTTCCCGAATTGGAAGCGAAAATTTTCGATTCGATCAGCTATCTCAGTTTGTTTCAGTATGGAAGAATCAAAACGGAAACTCATATTACCATTCCGGATCCGCACGAAGTCTGTTCACCGGAAGGCGCAAGAAGAATCGTTCGAGGAAATAAAAATTCCACTTTGGAAATATGGCCCGGAGCCACTCACTTTTTTCCCTTTGAGGAAAAAGAAAAAACCCTACAACGTATTGTAGGGTCCATATGATAACGATCGAAGACGGCCCGATTTCTTTAATCGAAACGTCTTGATTATTAATTTATTCTTATTTTCCGCCGAAATAGATCGTGTAATGAAAAGTCGTATTCACCGCTCTGCCGCCTAACGTTCCCGACACGTTTACGTTTTCTTTAAGAACGCCTTTAAACTTTCCGGGAGAATATTCCGTCTGATTGTATTCGGATTCCATTCTAGTGAATGTAATATCGAACGCCGGATACTTTTCGTCGTTCACGGCGTAATTGGAGGATTGGATCCGATCCGTTCCCGAAATCACGTTTTTCAGATTTGTTCCTGAAATGGTTTGAACCATTTTCATGTGATAAGAACGTATTAAGGTACCATTATATACAAAAGCGACCGGAATCGCGATTCCGTCCTTATCGACTGCCGCTCCTGCGGTATTCTCCTTACAATTATCGTAAGTCCAAGTCAGGTTGTCTCCGTCCGTAGATCCTCCGTTAGACGTAATCGTCCCTTCGATCGATTGTGTTCCTCCCAGTTGACAGGCTTGAGCAGTAGCGGCCGCAAATGGATTGTAGGAAGGATTTACGTCTTCAAGACTTCTCGCGGCGGAATTGGACGCATCCGCAGGAACCGGATAAAGTGCGGAAAATAATTTTTTGACTTGATCCTGGGTCTTTTGTTCAGCCCCTACGTGCAATAAAAGAGCGAGTGTCGTAATATCCTGTTTGTCATCTTTTTTTCCTTGGTTGCAGGAAACCGTTCCCATCAAAACTGCCGCAATCAAAATGAACTTAATACGATTCATAATCGTTTCTCCTGTAAATAATCTGTGAGTTACTACGGAGTTCGATTTTCACTTCGCCATTTTTTTTATTCGGAAGATTCCGAAGTTTTTTTGCAAAGACAAATCTTCCGAAATATGACTTCCCGGAACAATGATCAATGGCAGATAACGTTTAAAAAAAGAAGATGGCTTTTTGAAATAACACCGCGGAGCTGCGGTTACTGAAACTTCAAAAAGATAAAAGTGAAACCGAAACGGACATGAAGAGGAAAAAAGAATACGGCAATCCGGGAAGCAAACCGGAAATTCAGGAGCGAAAAAAGTAAACGCTACCGAAAATGAGAACCACGAGAATAATATAAATATTCATCGGGCTTAAGAGGAAGTTTTTTATAATCATGCACTAGACTACGTAATCTTCCCCCCGACTACGCCAACTTTTTTAAAAAGACCAGGTAACGGACAAAGAGGAAGATCGCCCGCCGTCCGAAGTCGAAAAACGAACGCTCTTCAGATCCCCGCCCAAAAGATTCGAGTTACTGAGATAAACGTCGATCGCAATCAGAGATAAAAAAGCGATTCCGTAAAATTCTCTCTGCGAGTAGAAGTCGGATTTTTCCATCAAGTGGTCTTTATTCGTAATCACGTAGTTATGTCCATCCATAAAAAGATATACGAGTCCCAGGCCGTTATTTGTCCTGACCCCAGCAATATAAGGGATATAACTTTCCTCGGAAATCCCGGAAGGCGGATTGAAGAATTGTTTCGGTTTAGCAAAGAACTCAAATCCTCGATATAAAACGTAAAGCTCGGAGAAGGCAAGAATTCCTCCCGCAATCTGCGTCTGACGTTCCTCCGCAAGCAACATGGGAGACCAACCCGGAACGAGAGCTTGTAAGGTGCGAGAGGTTTTGGATCGAAAAAACGGAGTTTCTTTCGGAGCAGTAACGATCGTATCTTCCTTTTTTTCCGGCTCCGGCAGAGGAAGAATAGGAGGAGGAGATGAAGATGGCGATGAAGAAGAAGGCGGATTCAAGTCTTCTAGAGGCTTGCTTTCCGTGGCAACTTCCACTTTCTGCGTTTCCTGTTTCTGTTTGGCTTTGGGTTTCTTCGGAGTTGAAAATTCAGGAAGAATCGAATCCACCTTTGAAAATTCAATGACTTTAGTCACAGACCCGACTCGGAATTCAACCAAATTGCCATTCTTCATCTTGACTCCACTGGCTCGGATACGTTGTCCGTCCTTAAGTACGAGAACATCCGATCTAATTTCGGAAATGAATATAAAATTGAATAGGAATAAACCGCATATAAGAGTCCGATGACTTTTTAATTTAAGGCAAAAAAGAAAAACTGTGGCGAACATCCATTCTCCATACGTAATATTTTTTAGAAGCGTTCCACTGCGAATGAGTGAAAGTTTAGACAACGTCGAATACCTTTACAAGAGTTATTATAATAAACTTAAGTTTTTCTTTCTTAAGTCTGGAATTACAACAGAGACCGCGGAAGAACTTTGCCAAGAAACTTTTATAAAGGTTTATAATCATCGAGAAAAGTTCGATCCGACCAAGGGATCGGAGAACACGTGGGTCTACGCGATTGCGAGAAACGAGCTGACCGATTTTTTCAGAAGGAATAACAAAGAGAAGAATATCGTCGAGTATTCTTCTTGGGAGAACTTGGTTTCTTCCTATGATACATCGGCGCATAAGAAGCAAGAGGAAAAAATTCTAATGGAGAAGCTGACAAATTCGATCCGCATGTTGAAAGAACCTGAAAAATCGATTGTTATTCTTCATTGTATTCACGGTAAATCGATCGCGGAAACCTCTCTTCAAACGGGGATCGCACAGAGAACCGTTAGTCGGCGATTGGTATCCGCGTTGAGTTTGTTAAAAGAGGAATTAAAGTCGCTTGGAATCGATAAAAGTTGGTTAGACGGGGTTCAAGGATGAAAGAAGATTCCAAACAAAATCTAACCAGAGCTCTGGATCCGAAAATTTCGAAAGAAGAATTCGCCGAACTGATGAAGGATCCCGCGCTGCAAAGGGAATATTTTGAAATCATCCGGATGAAAACGATTTTAAATTCTCTCAATCCAGACGATTTTCCCGTCCCGAAGAAAATTTCCTCAATTCCCTGGAAGAAAACCGGAGCGTTTTTAGTCGCGGCGGCCGGCGTTTTCATCGTATTCGGAATATTCTATTTTTATAAAGTACAAAAAAGCGATTTGACGGTGATTAGCAACCTAAAAGCAACTCACGGAATATGCGAGCAGAACACGTCTTCGGATCATCGGATCGGATTTCAAACCAAAGAAAACTCTTATTGCGACCTAACGTTGGAAGGAATGGGCGCTTTTTCGATCCGCATTTTTCCGAGCACTCGGTTGATCGTGGAAACAGATTCCGAAAAATTAAAATTCAATCTCATGGAAGGTTCGATTTTATTTTCCACGGTTCGGAAAAAAGAAGGAGTAACCGTCGAAACGAATAGCCCGCATATCCGTTCGGTTCTGCTTGGAACCTCGTTAATGATTACGGCAAACGCGGACAAGGAAAGAATTTTTTTGATCGAAGGATCCATCCAAGTGGAAGCGTTAGGCGTCACAGGAAATTCAAAACCGACTTTGATCAAAAGCGGATCCATCGCCGAAACCGCAAACTGGAACGAATCTTCGAAACCGGAAGAAATTCAGATCCGGATAAATTCTATTTCTCCAAAGGAAGAATCGATTCTGCAGTCGCAGTTTGAATCGATGAAACGAATCCAAAAAAGCAAGGATTTCATAGGATATAAGGCTGAGGATTTAAAGTCGATCGAAACGGTTCACGAAGGTGAGAAGTGGTCTAACCGTCCTTATGTTCAAATCAGATCCACGGATGGAAGCGTTCAAGAAGGATATTTGATCGAAATCGGAGACTTCTATTCGATTCAAACGATCGACGCCGGCTTGATTCGAATGCCGAAGACTTCCATCTCCGAAATCTCCACGATCCGAAAATAAACTTGTATCGCAAAGTTCCGGAAAAAGTTTCGTGATCCGTTAACGTTCGTTAGGTGGTATCCGGGACATTTTTTTTGCAAACGCCGCGTGTTCGACCGGATCGATGGGTCTGAATTTTATTTTCGTGCTCGCGGGGTATTTCCCGAGATAGTTATCGCCTTTCCAATTATTTTTGGGGCGAATCGGACGTGGTACGAAATTCCCTCCGCAATTCGGGCAAATCTCCGAGAGAAATTTCTCGTAACAAGAAACGCAAAAAGTGCACTCGAAAGAACAAATGACCGCTTCAGTCGATTCGGGTGGAAGCGGCTTTTCGCAGTTTTCGCAAATCGGTCTTAACTCTAACATACATTCAAATCCCGAGGGTCGAAAAGAAATATAAAGTTTTTTTTCGAATTTAGAATCAATAGCAAAGAATCCGGAACAAACAATTGTTAAACGACTTTGAATTTTAGAATTCGTTTTATTCGGAGTCTACCGAAATCTCTTGATCGATGACAACCAAAGAATCAGCAATTCGGCTCACGGCTTCATAGAACTCCTTTGTGACTCGAATCCCTTCAACATCCGTCCTCATTGCATCGATCGTATCTCCGATAAAGGAAAGGAGCGCGTATGGTTCCCTTTGATTTTCGATCAGACTTCGGATGAGTTCGATATTTTCTTCGTACATAGTTCCTTCCGTCTCCTTTTGGCCGATTTCATAGAGGTCGGCATCGCAAGTCTTCTCAAAGTTGAAATGAAATGTTTTTTTTAATTTTTAGTTTTCATAAAGAATGCCACTATTAATATTGGTTTATCATTAGCAATTATTCTAAACGATGTCGTACAATCGTCTGAAAGTCGGGATTCTTCTCATTTTGCTCATCGGCTGGGTGGGAAGAGAGATCCATACCCACTCCGAAAAAGAATTTCGCACCATAGCTTCGGATTCGAAATTCGAGTCTCAGGGGGACGTAAAACATTCTCCTTCTTGCCCGATTTGTCAGTTCCAAAGAAATATTTCCTCTTTGTGGAATCCCGATTTTCTGGTCAGGGAATCTTCCTTAATTTTCTCAAAAGAAGAATTCTCGTCAACAAACGGGCCGACCCGCTCATTTACGTTATCCGAAATTCAGCTCGGTCGAGCGCCTCCTCTTGGTTTCTCAATCTAATTTTTTTCGTTTGATTGAGGACTTTGTCCGGGAGCATCCGCTTGAAAAAGCCATTACATTATTATTTTAGAATATTCTTATTTATTATTTTTGTTTCTCCGTTTTCCGTCCATGCTTTGGACGTAATTTTGTCAGGAACCGTGAAAGACAAGGAAGGAAATCCGATTTCCAACGCAAGGATTCTGATTCAAGAATCCCGAAAGAGCGTCACGACCGACGAAAAGGGAGAATTCGTTTTGGATCACGTTACTCCGGGGAAATATACTTTTTCCGCAAGTGCGAGAGGATTTCAGTCGGAGACGATTTCAGTCACGATCGGAGAAAAAGACGAAAAAATTCAATTCACTCTGATCAAAAGTTCTCTGGATGATTTTTCGATCAACGTAACCGCAAAATCCACTATATCCGATTTTTTAACCTCGCCTCAGCCGATTACAGTCTTAACCGGAAGGCAATTGGACAGACAAAGAGGCGAAAACGCGATGTCCGCAATCAACAACACGCCCGGAGTTTCCAATCTTACGACCGGAGCCGGAACCTCCAAACCGATCATTCGAGGTTTGACCGGTCAACGCGTTTTGGTCATGACCGACGGGATTCGCCAGGAAGAGCAACAATTCGGAGACGATCACACAGTAGAATTAGATTCTTTTAATATTCAAAAAATTGAAATTATTCGAGGTCCCGGAAGTCTTTTGTACGGCTCGGACGCTCTCGGAGGCGTTGTAAACGTCATAAGAGACAAAGCTCCTCTTTCCGGAGAAGGAGTTCCGAAGATGGCGGGAATTTTTAACTCCAACAGCTATTCCAACAACAAACAAGACGCAGGCAATTTCGCCGTATTCGGTAATATTGACGGTTTCGGCTATCGTGCCAGCGCTAACACCCGTAAGGCGGGAAGAATAACGACTCCGAACGGAACGGTTCCGAACACGGGAATGGTGGAACAAAACAAAAGCGCCTCCGTCGGTTTGGACGGGAAATGGGGAAATTTCTACTTGGATTCCTTTCAAAGAGAACAAACGCAGGACCTGTTTGATAATCCGAACGAAAATCCCGGATCGACCGTCTACCAAAAGCTCAAACACGAAAAATCGCATTTCCATTCCTTTTTTATTTTGCCCGCGGGAAACATTGAACTCGATCTCTCCTATCAAAGAAACAATCGAAGGGAAATCGAATCCAAGAATAAGCTGCTTCCGATCAAAGATACGCTTTTTGACGATTCGGTCGACAACTTCGAAAAGGCCTTTCAGTATTATCAAGTCACAGCTCGAGATAAACATCAAGGGTTGAATCTATTTTTGGACACTGCGACCGCGGACGCCAAATTTCATCACAAACCTATGTTCGGAATTCTTAAGGGAACCGTGGGAGTTTCCGGATTGCAGCAAACAAACAGGACGATCGCCTCCGAAGCGTTGATCCCGTCCTACGGAATCGTAAACTTAGCGGGTTTCTTTTTGGAAGAATTGAAATTGGGATCCGTTACCTTAAGCGCGGGAGTGAGAGGAGATAAAAGATCGACCGATATAAAAAACAACGCTGCGTTAGGCGTCAATGAACAGACAAAGAATTATTATGCGACAACGGGTTCGACGGGACTTGTCTGGAGAATCAATAAATCTTTTTCTTCGATTCTCAATTACGGAAGAGGATTTAGGGCCCCCACTCCGTTCGAACTCTTTTCAAACGGAGTGCATGAAGGAACGGGAAGATTCGAAATCGGGAAGGACACGCTCAAACCAGAATATTCGAACAACCTGGACTTCTCTCTGAGATACGCCTCTTCTCGGATCCAGACCGAGATCAGCGTTTTCCAGAATCACATTCAAAATTTCATATATGCGGCGAGCATCGCCGAGATCGACTCGGAGTCCGGACTTCCGAAATACAAATATAAACAGGGAGACGCCGTTTTGAAAGGAGGGGAATTCTCCGTCCAAGCGGAATTGACGAAAAAAATAGTTCTCTCAGGCGGGATCGATATCGTTCATGCAAGAAATCAGAACGACACAAATCCGCTTCCTAAAACGACTCCGAACCGGGCGAGAGCGGGGCTTAGATGGACCGAAGATTCCTTACTTGGGATGAAGAATTTCTATTTTTCGATCAACGGAAGATTCTACGATTCTCAATACCGAGTGGATCCGAAAGAAACTCCTACAAAAGGCTACAATCTCACGGACATAGGATTGGGTTTCGAATTGCCTTATTTCGGAGACGGAACCTCAAAACCTACCGTCGATCTGAGCGTCCAAAACGTATTCAATGTTGCTTATGTAGATCATCTAAGCCGTTACAAAGAATACGCTCTGAATCCGGGCGTGAACGCGATACTAAAAATTTCTTTCCCTTTTACGGTCGTTCAATAGGAGAAAAATCATGAAAAAGTATATTCTAATATTCTTAATTATTCCGATTCTCTTTTGCCAAAAGGACAAGGAAGAACACGACAAAGACCAAACGATCCGCCTTCTTGCAAGCGCCTTGAACGAAACAAAAGCCGATTGTGTCTATTGCACCGATACCCAAGCCTTTCAGGGAAACTGCACCTGCTTTACTCAGATCCCAGTTTGGAGCTGCCAAGGTTACTCTCAAGGACGGCAAAAATCGAATTCGGTCAAAATATCCTGCGAGGATTTGACATCTAAGGGATTATGGACAAACGGAAAACCGGAAGGCCAGGAGGAAACAACGGAACCGATTCCCGCAAAATCCTGTACGTATTTAACCTGTCCTTTGGAGGCTTACAGAGCGGCTTTTACTTCGGACTCGCTCTAGAAAAAATATGTCCAAGGAGGGACTTGCGCCGAGTCCCTCCTTGGAAGGATCGATTTCATTTCTCGCGTTGAACTTGCAAATGCAAGAGGTTCAAAGGTTACCGTCTTTCGATCCGACTTCTTAAAACAAAAACGAACTTTTGTAAACGTTCAATTCTTTGAAACGGAACCGCTATCGTCAAAAGAGTTCGATTCTTCTTTTTATTCTTCATAGGATAAGAATTAAAACCCGGCTTCTTTGCAAAAGTTTGAAAACCGGTTTACAAATCCGAGTCGACTGAAGAAATGAAATCCGAATTTCAGAAGAAGGATTCAAACGTTATGCCTTATGTAAACTTGCAAGTCGCCGGTCCTCTGACTCGGAAACAAAAAGAGGAAATCGTAAAGGAATTTACCGAAACTCTCGAAAGAGTCGCCGGAAAACCGCCCGAAGTCACATACATCGTAATCGACGAGGTTTCGAGAGAAAACTGGGCGAAAGGCGGAAAACTTCTCGAGTAGAAATTCTACTACGTTCGCTTTCGTGTCGAAACGTATACGTTTCCGAATTTAATTTCCGAGTTTTTTAGAAGTAGCTCGATCTTTTTTGAAGAGGAGTGCGGGACTTCCGGTCCACGAAAAAATCTATGTCAACAATCCTATTCTCCATTTCCAAACTTGCAACGCTGGTATTGTTCCCGCTTCCTTTGACCTTGCTCGTTCTATTGTTCGCCGGGTTCAAACTCAAGAGATGGAAGGAAAAACTTTCGATCGTCTTACCCGTATTGTTTCTCTGGATTCTTTCCACAAGCACCGTCTCACAAAAGCTCATTCAATCTTTGGAAATTTATTATCCGCCGGTATCCGTAAGCGAAGTTCCGAAGGCCGACGTCATCTTGGTGTTAGGCGGAATGGTCTCCACTCTGAGCCGCCACGACGAACCCGTCGAACTCAACAACACCGCGGAAAGACTTACGGAAACGATTCGACTCTACCAGGCGAAGAAAGCTCCTAAGATTCTTTTTTCGGGCGGATCGGGAAATCTATTCTATCAGGAAGTTCCCGAGTCCGAACCCGCGGGAAGATTTTTGAGACAACTGGGAATTCCGGAATCTTCTTTGATCTTAGAATCCAAAAGCAGAAACACGGCGGAGAACGTCGCCTTTACGATGGAGTTACTGAAGGAACGCGGCTGGAAGTCTATCATCCTCGTTACCTCTTCCTTCCACATGAAACGTTCGGTCGAAAATTTTCAAAACAAGGGGATCGAGATCATACCTTTTCCCACGGACTTTCGAGCTCAAAAGGCCGTCCTTACCTTGGACAATTTCTTCCCGTCGACATTTTGTCTCGAAAATTCAACGATCTCAATCAAAGAATGGATCGGAATTTTCGTTCAAAAGATTCGAAACTCCTGAAAGAAGATTGGAATGAAGTAAAACGGGGATATTTCCACTTTTCTCCTTCCGTTGTCTTTGTTTTCATGGTCTAAAACAGAAACTAGATCGGAACTTTTAACGATGAACATCAAATTTACGGTCCTCGCCGGGATCATTCTTCTTTCCCTCGCTTCCATCGCATATTTCTCATCCAAGGAAACATCTTATACGCTTCTGGACGCTTCCGAGTTGGCGGCTTCTCCCGCTCGTTACCAAGACGACCTCTTGCGAGTCAGAGGATTTGTAAAGTTAGGCACCGTTGTCCGCGAAGGCAAAACGGCAAAATTTATCTTAGAATTCAATGATAAACAAATACCGGTTTTTTTCACCGGCGAAACTCTTCTTCCGGACGCGTTTAAAGAAGGCACAAGAGCGAGGGTCGACGGTTATATGAAAGACGGAGTTCTTGTTTCGGATCATGTGGAAGCGAAATGCGCGTCCAAATACGAAGCCGAATATTCGGAAGAAAATAAATAAATTTCTATCGCCCTAAAAGCGAAAGGACAACGGACTTTTTGATATGAACGATTTCGGCGCTCTTTGCTTAATCACTTCTTTTGCAATTCTTCTCTTTTCCATATTACAAACTTCTTATGGAATCTGGAAACAGGATCGCCAAGCGATCGAACTGGGAAGATACACTTTGATGGCGAACTCGGCCGTCATTCTCCTCGCGTTTATAGTTCTTTTGGTTCAACTTTTCAGAACGGACCTTTCCAATTATTACGTTGTGATGCATTCCAACGAACACCTTCCCTTGTTTTACAGACTCACGGGCATTTGGTCGGGATCGTCCGGTTCCCTTCTCTTTTGGAATCTTTTGCTTTCAATCTTTACGTTCATAGTCCTTTGGCAGACGAGAGAATTGGTCAACGATAGAATCCCCGTGATGAATCTAACGTTAACCGTCATTAGCGCCTTCTTTTCGTATCTCGCGGTTTTTTACTCCGACGCGCAGCCGTTTCGGGAATTCCAGCCTGCGGCCGTCGCGGGAAGAGGACTCAATCCTCTCTTGCAGCACTGGGCCATGGTCATCCATCCGCCGATTCTTTACGTCGGTTACGTCAGTTTTGCGATCCCGTTTTGTATCGCGACTTCAGCGCTCATCACGGGACATCTTTCCGAAAACTGGTTTCGATTTGTAAGAAGATGGACCATCTTCTCCTGGTTTTTTCTTGGAACTGGAATTCTTCTCGGATCAAAATGGGCGTACGAAGAATTGGGTTGGGGCGGTTATTGGGCATGGGACCCCGTTGAAAACGCTTCATTGATGCCCTGGCTTTTATCGACTGCGTTCCTTCATTCCATGATCATCCAGGAAAGAAGAGGAATGTTAAAGTTTTGGAATATGCTTTTGATCATCCTCGCTTTCCATTTTTGTTTGTTGGGAACCTGGATTACGCGAAGCGGGGTTTTGGAAGGTCCTCATAGTTTTTCCAAATCCACGATCGGAACTCCGTTTATCATCTTTATCGGACTCAGTTTCGCATTTTTTATCGGCTTTCTGATCTATCGAAGAGATGCGTTAAAACCGGAAAGAAATCTGGAAGCGATGACTTCAAAGGAAGGAAGTTTTCTGTTTAATAACTTTCTTCTCGTGATCGCGACTCTCGCGATTCTTCTCGGAGTATTTTCCCCTCTTCTATACGGAAGAGAATTTAAGGCTCCATGGTTCAATTCTTGGGGAGTTCCGTCCGGGATTCTTCTGATTCTACTTATGGGATCCGCGCCGCTGCTCGCTTGGAGGAAAGGAGCGGACAAAATTTTCTTTTCCACTCTCTTCAAACCGTTGTTAGTCGGAATTTTGGGAGCCGGGGCTTACATTCTTTTTTACACGCAGAATTTTACGATCAGCGATTACAGCCTTGGTGACGTGATCGGAGAAATTTATTCCGTGGTCGCGGTCGGTCTCGGAATTTTTACGATAGCCGGAATCGCGCAGGAATATCACAGAGGAATCGTCGCGAGAAAGACGACTTATCCTTCTGAAAATTATTTCTTTTCCGGATTTAGAATGCTCTTAAAAAACAAAAGGAGATACGGAGGATATCTCGTTCACTTGGCGATGGTGATTCTTTTTATCGGGTTTGCGGGGAACGCGTTCAAACAAAACACTTCGATTAAGTTTTTTTATTTTTTAAACGCGCCAGAGAACAACGAAATCGTATATTCCAGTCAAGACACGGGAGTCCTTGGAAACTATCAGATCTCGGCGAACACTCTCAAGATTAAACCTCTCGTGAACGGCGACGCGAACAACGGACTCAACATTCAGAACGTGATCGTATCTCACGAAGCAACCTTTCAAGTAAAACGTCATCTGAAAGATTTTTCGACGATGGTGACCGAGAGAAGATTTTATCCTCAGATCTCCCATCTCAGCGGAGATTTTGAGACTCATATTCCCACGAGCGAGCCCGCGATCGCGTCGACTCCGAAGGAGGATCTTTATATCCAACTGGGTGCGATCGAACATTCGGATCTTTCGGATGAAAATCCGGATCTTCCTCTCCTGTTTATGAATTATCTTTTTACGAACTCGAATCAACCAGTACGCAAACTGGAAAATTTCAATCGTTTCCCGAGACAGATCGTCGCCAACTTGGAAGTCTGGGTAAACCCTCTAGTTAAATTTATCTGGGCGGGCTCCTTACTCTTTTTCTTCTCCGGGCTTTTGATTCTTCTTCCCATAGGAGAATCCAGAAATTGAACGCAGTATTTTATAAAACTTTAATATTCTTTTCGATTGTAGTTCTGTTTGTTCTGAACGGCCAGGTTTTCGGAGATTCCACCTTCACCAATCTGAGCGAGCCGGACCAGATCAGAACGTTTCACGAAGTCACTTCCAGAATCCGGTGTATCTGTATTCCCTCGATCACGATCAAGAGTTGTTCGTTTAACAATTGTACGGTTTCTGCAAAGTTGAAAATTTTCATAGAAAATCGGATCGCAAAGGGAGAAAGCGCCGACGTAATCGTTGACAAGATGGTTCACGGATTCGGAGAAGAAGCGCTTCAGGATCCTGTGATCCGGAAATTCGTGGAAGCCGGAAACACGGGGATGGCGAACTCCGTGGTTTTCGGTTTTGGCGAAAACATCCTTGCTACTCCGGATTCCACTTGGATCAATTTGAGTTTGTGTCTTGCGGGCGTTCTTGGAATTCTTTTTATTTTCTTATACATAAAACGTAAGAATCCGAATTCTTCCAAAACGGCTGCGCCCGATTCTCCGAAACAGGAGACGGAAGCATTCAAACGATATCTTTCAGAAATTGAGGAGAAACAGAAATAATGGATCTTCTACTCGTTCCGTTTTATATCATCCTGGCCGGAATCGTCGTCCTTCCGTTTTTTTACGTTCGTTATTCTATCGATTTGAAATCGAAGGATTTAGAATCCGAAAAATTGGAACTGATCAATCGAAGAGAAGTGATTTTAGAAAATCTAAGAGACATCAAGATAGAATTCGATACCGGCAAACTCACCGAGGAAGAATTTCAATCCATCTCCAAAGGAATCGTGAAAGATTTGGAGGACTTCGACGAAAAGATACGAACGATCGCACAAAATATTCCAAGACAGAATCCGACCGCTCCTACTCCCAACGAAATTCTTACAAAGTATTGTCATGAATGCGGATTTAAGATCGAGATTTACGGAGCTAAATTTTGCCCATCCTGCGGAACCAAACTGATCGTCTGATAAGAATCTTTTCGAAAATAGTTTCGATTTTTATAATATTCTTGTGTACGATTTCGTTTTCGAACTGCCAAAGTAAAAATCTCAAACTCCAAGGCGACCTCGTCCGGTTAAACGAACTTCCTTTTTACGGAGCTGGCTTTTCCGTCTCCGCCTCGAAGGTGGACAAAGAGGATTTGGAAGGACTTCGAAAAGATCTGAAAAACGAGCTCTCATCCAGAGCTCCGAAAGACAGACTGGAACGATGGAAAGAAATTTCGGAGTTGAATGGTTCCGAGGGGATTTACATCCTTTTTCAGATCGTTCCGGAAACAAGAGTGTTACCCGAGTTTTTAGTCTTTCAATTTTTATTAAACGAACAACCTTCCGAAAGAATCTGGCCTTACTATCTACAAACCATCACCGCAAAAGTTAGGAACGCGCGCTTTTCCGCACTCCCCGCCTACGGCGCGGTTGGATATCCGTATTACGCGGTTCCGCCCGGAGTATATCCTTCCGGCGCCCTCCTCTACGATTCCGACGTAACGACGGACACGGAACATATCTATCGTTTTTTGGTTCGATTCCCTAAAAATTCATTTTATCGCGATTCCGATCGTAAAAATTTTTTCCAAGTAACAACACCCGCAAAGTCCATTCTCAAATTTGAATATTAGATTTTTAATATATTTTTCAAGAAATAATCTTTCTAAAATCCCTTCCTTGCTTTGAACTTTACTACAAAACCTAGAAAACTTCGAAGAATTTTGCCATGCCGATTTTAATCTTTGTGCGAGTTCCTACAAATTGAGTTACCTCCCGCGCTATGCGATTTCAAATCGTTCCCTATCATTCAAAATCGGCATGAGTTCCTACATTTTATGATTTCGGGACAAGCACGTAACTCAACATCCGATCCGAAGTAAAAAAAACCATTCCCGATTTTTCTTTCGCGAGCGAGGCCATAAACGTTCCATCTTTTTTAGGAAAGGTCATATCTTACCTAAAGTTTCTGAGAAAAAGGATTCCATTTTTGTAAAGTACAAACCGCGGAGAACAGTTTGTCGGAACAACTACAAACCGCGGAATTCCTACTTGTCATTATTTGTTTTTCTGATATGGCTGAATTTGCGGAAATTTCCCGCGAGCCCGCCTCCTCCACCCAAAACTCAGCGCGGCGCTCTCTACGGATCGCGCCGCAGGGTGGGGCCCGCGACTTTTACGGAGGACTTGTCGGAACTACGACGGTAACTCCGATTTTACAGGGCCGGCGCGCCGTTCTTTCCGAAATATTCCCGATCCAACTGTTTCTCTACGTCTTCCTTTTTCCAATCGGCATAGGAAAGTCCATAGAGCGTCTTTCGATAGGCGTCCACCGCGAAAGGATAACGAAAGTCTTCGGCAAATCTTGTCTTAAAATTTCCGCGTCCAAAAAACATAAAATCGAAAACGATCTTCCATCTCTCTCTGGTCCAAATCTCTTCTTCGCTTAACAATCGGACTTCGTAATAAAAACGATCGAGTTCTGAATTCTCCAACACGGAAGCCGTTTCCTCAATGTATTCTTTATAACCTCTCGGCAAAAGTCTTATGTAATGACCGGGAAAACCCTTTCCGGGTAATCTCGCCAGAAACGGGTCGGTGATTCCCAAAAGATCGATCCAGTGGATCTCCGGTCCTCCGTAAAAACCCGCCAAACCGACGTTAGTCGTAATCTCTACGTCCCGAGCGACGGAAAGCGTCTTTGTATCGAAAGTATCTCCCCCTCCTTTCTGAATTCTTGCCGCGCCTTTTTTCAAAAACTCTTTTAAGTCGCTACTCGTCCGAGAAATGCGGATCTTGATCGCATATTCTGCCCAAGGATGAGATTCAGGGCGAACCCCTCTCAAAAAATTCTTCAAGGAAACATTATCCTGATAGGACGCCCTCTCGTCCACGACGCCTTTTTCCACGCGCACTTCCTTTCTCTGATAAAAATAACGAAAAGGAGAATTCGGATGAACCAAAAAAAAGACAAAAACCGCAAAGCCGGAAACATATAATATTTTTATAATGCTTTCGGAATTCTTCTCGAAACGTTTCGACAAAAAGAGCGCTTGAGAATAGAGGGAGACGATCAGACAAGAACCTAAAAATCTTCCCGCCATAAAGTCTCCTCCTATCCAGAGGAGATATAAGAATACGGGCAAAACGCTTCCCATTCCAATAAAAAGAATTCGGTTTTCTTTTTTTTCGGAAATAGATTTTCTCCATATTCCGGGAATCGTTTCGAAAAAGATCATACAAAAATGCGAAAGAAAAACGAAACTCGCAATCGGATCCCATTTCAAGCTGACTCTTACGTAATTCCAACCCGCCGCGATCCTTTCCGAAAGAGGAGAGATCACATTTGTCTTCGCATAAAACGTGTTCGGAAATATGGATCCATAATATACGATCGAAAACAATAGAAAAAATAGCCAAGGCAGAAGTCCCAAAACTCCGTTGCTTAAAAACGAAATCCGTTCTTCTTTCGAAATTCTAAAAAAAAGAATCATCAGAGGAATCATCAAAAGAAGAATCAAATCCAATCGTGTCAGCAGAATGAGCGCGGTCGTAAAACCGATCCTCAGCCCGTCCATTCCGGAAATGCTTTTTTCGGAATTAAAATACAAAGAATAAAATCGATTTAAAAATAACAGAAGCAAAAGAAAAGAAAGAGGATTTTCCAACCCGGAAGTATTATAATCCACGAATATTCCCGAAGAGAAAAGAACCAAAAAAGAAACGGATACGATTCCGACATAAATTCTAAACCGAGAAAAGAAAAACACAAACGACGAAAGAAATAAAATTCCGCAGACATAGGAAAGTAGATACGCCGAAATCGAAATCTCACCGATCAAAGCCTGAATCGGAATCAGCAAAAACAACCATAGAGGATGTGTGTAAACCTGAACTCTCTCAAGCGGATTCCATCGAAGTCCGAATCCGTTCAGAAAATTGTCAACGACTCGAAACGTGATGAACGAATCGTCCGAAAGCCAGGCGCTCTCATAAAATAAAATCGTATAAAAGGAAATAAAGAGAAAAAGAAGAAAGGACCTCCGGGAAATTCTTTTTAAAAAAGCAACCCCCGGAAAATTCATTTTTTAAGAATGGCGTTTACGAAGTTCTTCCACGATGTCCTGCAAAGAAAGACCTTGCTCGACCAACAAAACCTGAAGGTGAAAAAGTAAATCCGCAGCTTCGTGCGTGAGTTCTTTTTTGTCCGCATTCTTAGCCGCGATGATCACCTCTCCGGCTTCTTCTCCGACTTTTTTAAGAATCCGGTCCACGCCTCCGCGAAACAAATCCGCGGTGTAGGATTTGTCAGGAAGTTCCTGTTTTCTTTTTTTAAGAATATTTTCCAACTGTAATAAAAATTCCATGAATCCAAGGCTTCCTTTGCGAAATCTGCCCCTAGTTTTCTCAGGCTCCGATTCTCCGACAACCGTATTTTTAAGTTTCCTCGCAAAGAAAACGCTCGCTAAAGCGTTCGTAAATCAGTCCTATGATAGAGAATGAAGAATTTATATTTCCCGATCTGCATCCTTCTTACGGTCCTCTTCCATTCTTCTCTTGGAGCCGAAATCCAATGGGAAAAATCCGTGAAGACAGCTTTCGAAAAGGCGAAAGCG
The DNA here is from genome assembly GCF_002811985.1 of Leptospira adleri. Classification (GTDB taxonomy): domain Bacteria; phylum Spirochaetota; class Leptospiria; order Leptospirales; family Leptospiraceae; genus Leptospira; species Leptospira adleri. The sequence continues at coordinate 6,117 of NZ_NPDU01000018.1, read as the reverse complement.
AACGGCAAACCTATCTTTATAGACGTTTATGCGGATTGGTGCACATACTGCAAAACTCTCAAAAAAGAAATCTATCCGAAAAAGGAAGTTCAAAACGAACTCTCCAAGTTCGTGACTCTTTCTCTGGACGGAGACACGTTTCCAAATCTCAAAAGAAAATACGGAATAGAAGGTTATCCTTCGATGCTTTTCCTCGATCAAAACGGAAGCCTCATCGACAAGATTACCGGGATGCCCGACGCTAAGATGGTTCTTAAATATTTGAAGAATGCTTACGCAAGAAGAAATCTCGAAAAGGAATATCTTGAAAAACTAACAAAGGATCCCGAAGGAACCAAAACGAATTTTCAAGCGGGGGTCTACTACTTCGAAGCCAGAGAATACGGAAAAGCGATTCAATATTTCAAAAAGGCGATCGAGTCCAGCGACTCGAAGAACAACGATAAAAAACACGACGCGCTCTACAACCTCGGAATTTCCTATCTCGAAGTAGGAAACTTTAAGGCCTCGGTGGAGACGTTCGGTTCTTATCTGACGAAATATCCGAACGGAGATCTGGCATCCGCCTACTTCTACAGGGGAAACGCATACGAAGAATTAAACCGAAAGGAAGACGCGAAATCGGATTACAAAAAAGCGTTGGAACTCACGAGCGATTCGGAGGAAAAAAAGGACCTCCAGTCGAGAATCGATTCTCTAAATTAGAATATTCTAATTTTTTAAAAAATAGATTCCCCAATCCCGCACGTTTCCGGCGCCGAGTGTCACAAACTTATCGCCGGGTTTTAAAAAACGAGTCAGCTCTTTCACTCCTTCTCCGATATCTTTGGAAAGAATTTTCGCGGGATGGGTCATAGCGTCGGCAATGAGCTTCGTTTCCACGCCTTGGATTGGATCCTCTCCCGCAGTATAGATCGGCAAAAGATAAACCGTTTCTCCGGTGTTCAAACTCTCCGCAAATTCCTTGTATAAATTTTGAGTTCTCGTATATCGATGTGGCTGAAATAAAATCACGGCTCTTCCGTCTTTTTTAAGACCTTCCATCGATTGAATCACCGCCTTGATTTCGGTCGGGTGATGTCCGTAATCGTCGTAGACTTCGATTCCGTTTTTGCTTCCGAGATACTCGAGCCTTCTGCTGACACCGGAGTATTCAGGAATTCGTTCGACGAGTTCCTCCAGTTTCGCCCCCGCCTCGAAGCATGCAAGAATCGCCGCGAGAGCGTTTTTGAGATAGTGTTCGCCCGGATATTTTAGAGAAAACGAATATTCTTTTTCTTGAAAGTAGAATGTCAAAACTCCGGATTCTATCCTGTAAAGCGCAATTTCGGAATTACGATCTTGTTTGTATTCGCCGGTTTTCTCTTCCGCTTCGGATTTTATCTTTGCAAATCCTAAAATTTTAGAATGATCTCGAAACAACGAAAGCGCGTCCGTAATTCCGATATCGTCCAAATTCAAAATCAAGCGCTTCGAAGCGAGTTCCATATAACGTGCGAACGCTTTGAGAAGATTCTCTCTCGTCTGATAATAATCGAGATGATCTTCGTCCACGTTCGTGAGAATCCGAACTGCCGCGTTGTGGTTGTTGAAGGTTCCGTCGGATTCGTCCGATTCAAAAACCGCCCATTCTCCCTTTCCCCAAGATCCGCCCCTTCCGTTTAAAAACGCGACTTCTCCTCCCACCATCACTGAAGGAAAGAATCCGCATCGATCTAATAAGAACGCGGTCATCGCGGTGGTCGTGGTTTTTCCGTGAGAGCCCGCGACGGAGATCTGTTTTTTTTCGGACATTGTTTGATGAAGAAGTTCGGAACGGTGGACGATCGGAATTCCCTTCTCTTTAAATTTTTTGACTAAGGGATGAGAATCCAAACGAATCGCCGAAGAATAGATCGCAAGATCGTAATTCTCCGCCTCGAGCGTGGAAGACTTGTCTAAAACCGTCGCGCCGCGTTGTATCAGCTTCTCCACAACCGCGGAATGTTTTCCGTCGTATCCACTTACTTTCATTCCTTTTTCCAAAAGAAGAAAAGCGAGAGACGACATTCCGGAACCGCCGATTCCGAGAAAGAACGGCTTTTGAAAGGATTTCCAATCGGCTTGCATCTTAATCCAGTGAGAAAAAATACTTCGCCGTGTCTCTTGCGGCGTCGACATGAGAACACTGAAGCGATTTGATGGACATGTCGTTTAACAAAGAAACGTCGTTGGCGAGCTTGTCTAAAATTCTGAAAAGATGGGATTCGTCCTCGTCCTTCTGATCCAATACGACCGCGGCTCCGTTCAGTTCGAAATACTTCGCGTTCGCCATTTGATGATCGTCTTTTGCGTAAGGATACGGAATCAGAATCATTGGAAGAGCGAACGCCGCGCACTCGGATAAAACTCCGGAACCGGACCGCGCTATCACGAAGTTCGCCCACTCGTATTGCTCTTTCATATTGTCCGTATAAGAGATGAGTTCGGCGTCCTTTTTCGTTTTTTGCGAAACTTCCTCGTACAAAGCGGAGCCGGTTAATAAGCGAAATCGAAACTGAGTGTTGATTTCGTCGTGATCCATAAGACGAACTACGATATTGTTGATCTGTCTCGCGCCCTGACTTCCGCCCATTACGAGAACGTTAAACTGTTTCTTCTTTTTGCCGTCGTATTTTTCGGAGAACTTCAAGGACATCTTTGGAAGCGTTTTTTTACGGAGAGGATTTCCGATGATCGACCAATCGCAGGGAACCGAATGATTAATCGGAGGAAAACTAAACGCGGCCTTGTTTGCAAAACGGAAAAACAACCGGTTTACGTTTCCCGGAATACAATTCTGTTCGCAGAGATAGACTTTCTTTCCAAAAAGAACTCCGTATAAAATCGAAGAAACCGTGGAATAGCCTCCCATTCCCACGACTACGTCCACGTTGAGTCTGCGAAAGAGTAAAAACGTTTTTAGAATTTGATACGCGTAACGAAAGGGGAAAAGAAGAATATTACTGGAAAGCGGAGGAAGATTGTGCCAGAGAACGTTACACGGCGCTTGTTCCAAATCCGGATTGTTTCGATTTCTTTCGAGAGAATAAAGATATAAATTCTCATAGCCGATCTGTTCCTTTAAGTCTGTCAAAACCTCCGCGAGAGCCACTCCCGGCGATATATGTCCGCCGGTTCCGCCGGCAGCGATAACAATCGATCTCATAGGCCTAGGTTTTCCTTTCTCGTTATATTGACAAGAATTCCAAGAGAAATCAACACGATGAGAATGGAAGAACCTCCGTAACTCACGAACGGCAAACTGATTCCGGTGATCGGAAAGATTCCGGTGACGACGAACATGTTGATGATGAATTGTGTTCCCAAGATGATCAAAATTCCCGCACCCAAATAAAAACCGAACGGATCCTTCACCTTCTGCACCAGATAAAAAGCTCGGAACAGAAGTATTAGGATTAGAAAGATAAAAATCATAAATCCCACAAAACCGAAATCCTCGACAAAGGTTGCTAATACGAAGTCGGTATGGCTGTAAGTCAAATAACGATGGGCGTAACCGGCAGCCAATTTGTTTCCGAACCAACCGCCGTCTAAAAACGCTCGGAACGAAGTCACGAGCTGATGTCCCTCGTCGAAACGGTACCGATACGGATCCAACCAGACCTCAACCCTTTTTTTACGATAACCGACCCGATCGATCAGAATGTAAATCAGAGGAAGGGATACGATACCTACGACGAGCAAATTTCGAAAAGGAAATCCGAATAAAAAAATAAAACCCAAAATTACAAAAAGAATTTCTAATGTGGTTCCGAACGCCGGTTCTACAAGAATCAAAACGATCACCGTAAGCAGTAAAACCGAAGGTACCAAAAGTTTTTTGTAATCGGGAGCGGATTCTAATTTTAACTTTTTAAAAAGAGAGGCGAGATAGATCAAAACGGCGACCTTGGCCACTTCCGAAGGCTGGAGTTGATACGGACCCAGCGCGATCCATCTGTGAAAGTTTCTTCCGTAATACGTGGAAACCGATTTTCCGACGCCGGGAATAAAAACAAGAATCAGGAGACCGATGGCGACTAACATTCCCAAGGCGGCGAGCTTTTCGAGCTTTTGGTACGGAAAGATCGAGAAAAAAAAGAAAAACAAAAGACTTACACAAATCCAGATCGCCTGTTTTTTGAGGAAGTATTCGGAATCCTTAAATTCCCTCCAGGCGGTAATACTCGAAGAAGAATACATAACGCAGAGTCCGAGAAAAAGAAGAACGAAAATCGTAACGATGAGAAGAACGTCCAAGGAGGCCTTTCCCGGCCTCCAGAATTCTTTCCATTTCCTTCCTATGGAATCGATCATTGAATTTTGAGAGTGGATAAGGAGATGATCGCGAGGATGACCGCGATGATCCAAAATCGAATGACGATCTTCGTTTCTTTCAACCCTCCCAATTCGAAGTGATGGTGCAACGGAGCCATCTTGAAGATTCTTTTTCCCGTAAGTTTAAAAGATCCGACTTGAAGAATCACCGAAAGCGCTTCGCTTACAAAGATCGCTCCCAGGATCAAAAGAAGGATTTCCTTTTTCAGAAGAATCACTACCATACCCAGAGTCGCTCCTAAAAAAAGAGAACCGGTGTCCCCCATAAAAATCTGAGCCGGGTGCGCGTTGAACCAGAGAAATCCGAGAAGAGCCCCTGCGAGCGCCGATAAGAACACCGAATATTCGTGGGCACCGGGAAGATAAGGAATGTTGAGATAGTTCGCGACGATCGGGGTTCCGGAAAAGTATGCGATGATGCCTAACGTGACGACTGCGATCGCGACCGTTCCAGTCGCGAGTCCGTCGAGTCCGTCCGTCAGATTCACCGCGTGGGAGGAGCCGATGATCACGATGATCGAAAAAGGAATCGCAAAAATTCCGAGAGCGAAAACGGGACCCTTTACGAAGGGGAAAAACAGATCCGTCAGTTGAAACGGAATTTTACCGGAATGTCCCGCCGGAGTGAGACCCGTATAATAAAAGAATAATATACAAAACCCGAGAGAAATCAGAATGGAAAGAACGAACTTGGTTCGCGCGCGCATCCCGCCCTTGATTTTTTTAACCGACTTCATGTAATCGTCGGCGAAACCGAGGCCGGAGAAAAAAAGAGAAAAGACCGCGAGCATTACGATGTTCGGATTTTTTAGATTTCCCCAAAGGAGAACCGAAAGAAGAAGAGAACCGATGATCAAAAGACCTCCCATCGTAGGCGTTCCCTTTTTTGCTTCGTGCGATTTCGGACCGTCGTCCCGAACCGATTCTCTAAATTTGAGACCGTATAAAAAGTCGATCACACGATGACCGAACCAGAACGTGACCAACATCGAAGTCAGGCCCGCCATCAGAGCGCGAAACGTAACGTAGCTAAAAATACGGAGAGAATCCAGATGGTTGAAGTAGAGATCGTAGAGATAATAAAACATGTACCCGTCCTAGTTTCAAAAAAAAGGAGTGTTCTTTATTTGTATCGGAGAATTTTAAAAAAGACCGAAGGCTTTTTGAACCTGCTCGACGTCGCTGAAGTGACGTTTTTCCTTACCGATGATCTGATATTCTTCGTGGCCCTTTCCGGCGACGAGAAGACAACCGCCTTCGGGTAAAACCGCAACGCCTTCCGCGATCGCTTTGGCCCGATCCGCTTCCCGGAGAAGAGGACGAAATCCTTTGGAAAATCCGGATTGGATCTCGTCCAGGATCGATTCCGCTTCTTCCGTACGAGGGTTATCGGAGGTAAGAATCACTTGGTCGGAAAGTTCTTCCGCAATCCGGGCCATCTTAGGACGTTTGGAGCGGTCCCGATCTCCTCCGCAACCGAAGAGAGTGATCAAACGTTTCGGTTTAGAATCCCTCACACTTCGTATAATATTTTCAAGAGCGTCCGGAGTATGAGCGTAGTCGACGACCGCCATTCTGGAACGGTCCTTGCTGTAGACGATTTGGAAACGTCCCGGAATCTGAGGAATTCTTTCCAAAGAAGAAAGCATCTTTTGCGGATCCAAACCGATCCCGATTCCGGTGATCCAAGCGAGCGCCGTATTACGAACGTTAAACGAACCGAGAAGATTGGTATGGATCGAACGACTCGCGCCTTCC